>JAGVIE010000039.1 GCA_020056225.1 Bacteroidota bacterium | reverse complement strand
TACGGTTTGCGGACCTGTATCAAATGTGTTTCCGGGATATCCTTTATAGATCGTTTGAATTTGTGGCGGCACGTTCGTGGTTACTGTCATTGAGTACCAGAAATTGTAGGCTGCCGTATAATTAGGGTCATCTTCAAAAGGACCTCGCGCTACCCAGCCGTGCTTGACTTCTGCTGTTGGAATACCTGCACAGTTTGATGGACCCGAATCATGCTCGTAAAACTTCCAGTTTCGTGCGGGCCAGTCTTCATCAGTGGTGCTTACCGGACCATCGGATCCCCAAGCGGCAAATTCAGTACGAGTACCATTTGTCTCATCCTGGTGATCGGGACCGGAGTTAATCTTAAATGAAATAAAAAACTTTTCTCCAACTGATAAACTGCAAGGTAACTCGTTTATAGCCATCGCGACTTTATTCAAACCACGGCGATGAGTAACTGCTGCGCCCGTACCTTGTCCCCATTTTTCATTTCCAAACGGTGGAAGAGATTTTGGGACGACCTGACCATTCTGAAGCTCGTTAATAGTAGAATACCATGTTGTATCTGACGCGTCTTCGCGAAATGCTGCAATCCCCTCATCAAGATCATCGGTGTTCAGCCAATAGCCCCAACTCTGGCATGGCGGTGGATACGGTGGAATACCGGGACCGAAATCCCCGGTGATTGTACTTCTGCCTATGTTTGATTCGAAGATACGCACATAGACTAATGATTCGAGTGCGCCGGTTGTGCCATTGCAATACCAGAATACTGTATCAATAGCGCCCGCCGCTTTGGCAATATACCACTGGCCCATAACATCTTTATGATATGTTCCGAACCTCGAGGTAGTAGGATAAAGCTCTCGTGTATATCCGAAAATAAATTTATCTGAACACTCCCCTGAAACTGCTGATAATTGTTTATTCGTTCGCTTTGAAATTATATCAGAAGCGTTGTCATACTTTGATATCGGTATGACCTCCTGATTAGGCGATACGAGATATTTTTGTTGAGCAACGATAAAGCTGCTTAGCAAAATTATCGAGAGAAACAATGACAAGAACCGCATAAGCATTTCTCCTTGTGAAATCGTTTAATGATGATTAATTTTGATTGAATTTAATTTAATTCTATGTCTGGTTATGTTTGATCGATCTTGGGGGTCTTTTTGAATATAGCCCTTTTTGTAAATATTGTCAAGCTTTTTTTATAAAAAAATACTTTTTTTTATAATATCTACTATAGGTTAAATTTTGCCTATTTTCGTGTTTTTAACAAATAATCTTCATTTTCCTTAAAATTCAAGCATTATACCAAGGACGTGATTTCCTTGAAAAAATTCTACAGACCTATATGCATAGTCTACCAAGATATTATAGTTGTACAAAGCTGTATTGAAACCAATACCTATAGAGGGTCCAAAAATATTTTCACTAAATCCACTCTCGGGCGATATCGTAATACCGCCCCGCACAGAGAGCAGATTATTGAAAATATATTCGATACCAAATTTGTATTCATCCGCAGAATAATTATTATTCTGAAAAACCGATGTGAGATTCACTTCTCCTACAGAATGAAACATCATCGAATATCCTAAACCGATTTCAATAGTTGATGGAAGATCGGATGCAGCGGCTTGTATTTTCACAATCGTGTTTTGTCTGATTGCATCGTTGACTCCGGCTTCACGCAGTAACCCAGTTCCGTCATATTTTAATGATGGTCCTAAATTTTTTACCGCAGCTCCCACGCTCAATCCTTCGATTCCACCGATACCGGTATACTGTACGCCGAGATTGAATGAGTATGTCGAAGCCGATACTTTAGCCATTTTTTCATAGATATAATTAGAGGTTATGCCAACGGATATACGGTCAGATAATTGTCGCGCGAATGTTGCGCCAACGATAAGAAAGGTTGGCGATGTGATTTCACCTGTACCATCGGGTTGATCCTCGGTAGTAACTGCTATATCACCAACATCAAGCGATTTGATTGAGATACCTACGCTTCCGATATTTTTAAGAAGTGTACTTCCTGCAAAATAATTAACATTTATATCAGCGATATATCTCATATATGAAAACATCACGCCTGTCTTCACTGATCGCGCAAGTCCTGCCGGATTCCAGTACATAGCTTCTATTCCTGAAACAGTTGCCAATGGCGAATTACCAAGCGCAATCGACCGGGCACCTATTGGAATTAATAATTCGGATGCAGCAGCCGAGCCTGCTTTATCTGTTCTTCCCGCTATGGCTTGAGTCAACCAGACCGCCAAAATAATAGCACAATGAAATAAACGTTTTAATTTCTTATTCATCTCTACAATAGCTTAATTATTTTCTGATGATTGATCTTCCGGAACAATCATCAATTTTAATATTTTTTCTCCGAGATTCACATCTTTATTATTTAATCGGATGTGAGCTAAATACAATCCGCCTGCTACCGACAAACCATATTCATTATTCAAATCCCATGTTGCAAATTGTGTGTCGTCTTCTTTACGAATCGTTCTGACGAGTATTCCTGCTAGATTAAAAATACGGATTGTAGCAACTCTGGGAAGATGGTTGAAGGTAACAAATTTTTGATAGCGGTTGATCTCAGCCCTGTTCATTCCATAATAAGGATTTGGAAATACGTTGATCCTTTCCACCTCCCTTTTTGCTGCCGCTATGTCATCGGTGGAAACCGCAGTCCACGAGAATATCTTCTCATCAGCATTACGGATTTCCTTCACGCGCTCAAAACGGATGGTCGTCCCCAATGGTGCGACTAATCCATCATCATCCAGATCGGCGATGTATGCACGCGTTACAGTAACCTTAGGCGACCCTGCCTGACCGTTAAGCCACAGATACGATTTATACTGAGCTACATCCGGCCTGTATGGAAGATCATCATAATATGTTGTGAACTGATATCCAAAGCCCACTCTCAGGCTATCGATGATAATAGCCATGGCAGAAAAAACTTTAACCCGTTTACCATTATAAGTTGCATCCAGAAGATAATCGGGCCGCCATAAACTATCCTGATTCCCTTTCAATATTGTTGTGAATAACTGGCGGTATACAGTATCTTTCCCTACTACCCGCCGCTCCCAGGCAGTGTACGGCACACGAAGCCATCTTGATTCGCGCGTACCCGACGCATCTCTCAATAATGTCCAGCTTGAATCACCGATAAATCGCAATTCGACATCATGATCTGAAGAATGATACCCCTGAATTGTATCTAGCGTTGAACTGCCCGGTCCGAGTACCATATAATTCTCGCCGGGATTAGGCGTATTGAATACCTGATCATATACAGGCTGAAAGTTATACTGAGTCTGAGCAACACCCTTCATCCCGTGTCGTGGAAGTAAGGTTTCAATAGAAAAACCACGAGTGATAAGTCTTCTGGGAGGTGAATCAACTTTTATCCTATTCACGAGCGTATCATTCATAGTAGAATCGATCAGCGACCAGGAGGGCTTTTCATTAAAATCGATCCATGGATCAGCATTTCTATGAAATAAAACCTTATAGATGTGACCGTCTGATTTAGCAGGATCGTAGACCCTGACCCGAACGTTCGCTTCATTGATCCCTATGTTATTCTTGATATCCGGTATCATCTCACCTATAGTATAGGGATATACTACTCCGGGATTAGGAGAATGAGGTGTTGCTTCATGTATCACGATGGGTGATTCGATGCGCTGTTCCGCGATGGACGGATCGGGATTAAATGCTGTAGTTGTAATCGCATAATAATATTTCTGGCCATTCACTAACGGGCGATTTCGTATTTTATCTGTTGTTATGTATAGATATCGCGGTTGGCTGGGATCGAAATACTCATATACAACTGCGTCTTCTTTGGGCGAATCAGGCAATGGAAATTGATATATGGTATATGTTTCAAATTTATATCCCCGCGATTCATATGATTCAACAATCCTTGCCGATGCTGTGTCCGACTCCCAATCAAGTATTATCTGGTTGTCGAGTTCTACGATTCTAACATTTGGATTCGGTACCTGTACGGGAAAATCG
Organism: Bacteroidota bacterium; assembly: GCA_020056225.1. GTDB lineage: Bacteria > Bacteroidota > Ignavibacteria > UBA10030 > SZUA-254 > JAGVIE01. The sequence continues at coordinate 14,389 of JAGVIE010000039.1, read as the reverse complement.
AAATTAAGATTATATCCGTCTTGCGCGGCATCATCGAATGACTGGACAATGCTGATTCCATCACGGTTTGTCTCTCCCATACCGGCTATCAAACCAATTACCACTTCCTGTGTATCACCAAATGCCAGAGTAAAAGGACCTGTCATTATTGCGAATCGTCTATCTCCGGCAGTATCAACAATACCGTCTGTCCAGCCGTGGAAGCGCTGGGCATCTCCGTCCAGTTCAAATTGTGTACACTGTTTAGTAATCGGATTTTTGAAACAAGTCAAAGGCGCCAATGGTTGATGTGAATAACCGCGTACTAAATTCCACCATTGTTGTGTTTCTTGATAATTACCGAGAGAATAATCGGTGGTCCGTGTCGAAGAATTAAAGTAAGTGAATGCGGTCATCGGGATATTTTCGTAATCGTCTATATCTTTAAGATCCCACTTCGCACGTGAACCAATCTTCGGTACACGCGGTCCTTGAAATAAATCATAACCGATTACCGCCGGCGGGAGCTTTACTTTTTGATATTCATAATCTACGGGTTTTGAATTATATCCGAATCCTAAATTCCTCCCAACATCGCATCCTACAAAATCATCTGAAAAATTACCTACATCGGGATCGACCCATTTAGCCAGATACATCGAATCGATATATGCGGTTGGAGGCGTATTCGCAGTTCCTTTATAGATTAATCTGTACCGTTGAAAAATTACATTTTTAAATTTTTCGAAACTGTTATATGCCCAGCAAGTTACCTGCATCTCAATCCCGATCGGCGATGAACCATACAATGCTCGTGTCGCGCTGGCATCGAGATCGTTGGCTACAAACCAGATAACCTGGTCGGCGCCGGCAAGTCCAGGTTCATCCTTAGTAGAATTTACTACACCGGAACTATCCGGCTGGTAACCGGGAATCCCGTTGCGTTCATAGTAAGGGGCTCCTTTTTGCCAGGGCCATTCAATCCAATCTGCCTTATATAAAGCACGCAGATTTTCGATATCAGTTTGTGAAACATCAATAAGCGGGAGATTATAATATTCCGATGCGTCACGTTTCAGATCGGCAGTTAACCAATCCCGTCTTATCCGGTAGATGCGCACATATTCGTTTGAAGGATCCTCCACAATACCCGGCGCGATGATGCGCCCCGGGACTGTTCCTGCCCTGTAAGTTTGCCCTCCTACCCTAAGGATCTGTGTTCCGCCATCTCTTACATTTCCAGCCCAGAGAAGTCCGCCGACATTTACAATTGCAGTTGAACCTCGCGGGAAGAATACTCCAGCGCTATTGTCTATAGGTTTTCGTTCCATCATGCCATTGTCACTTGCCCACATCGAAACATTATTGATATTCAATAACGTAGACCGCGCTTTGACAGAGATGCTGGAAGAAGCAGGCCAGTCAGCGACAGTCTTTTCGCCTGCTTCGATTGAAATTAACTGAAGAAAGATTGATACGGTAAATATTATGAGAAGGATTTTTCTGACAATCATTTTTAAAGCCATAAAACATTCTTGAAATTCAAGAGATCAACATGCTGCTTACAAGTACAACAAGTGCATCTGAAAACCGATCTCTTACTGCGCTCCCAATGTAACAAGGCTGGAATATCGCATTCAGGAAATATCCCAGCCTTTGAAAACAATCTTCTGACTGAATTTTTATCAGAGATACCCGCTATTGAAACATTTTATTTGAGCATGATCATTTTTCTGGTGTTCATGTATCGTGCGTTTTCACCGCTTCCATCAGATATACCGGCGGCAATCATACGGACATAATAAACACCGCTCGGCATTCCATCCCCCGAAGCATCTTTACCATTCCATTGTAAAGTATACTGCCCGGGTAAAAATGATGCATCAGCGATAGTAGTCAGTTCCCTGCCGAGGACATCAAAAACTTTTATCTGAATTTTTGCCGTCTTATCGATCGAGAATGTAATATTAGTAGACGGATTAAATGGATTAGGATAATTCTGATACAGCATAAATCCTTTTGGTAATTCTGCTGTCGGCGGTTTAACGTCCAACGGCAGCGGGAATGTACCATACTTCACGATGTACAGCGAACGGATAGAGGTGTCACTCACGGTAACAAATGAATCCCGATCCATTCTCGTATAAACAGTCGGTGATGTTAATTGATCTTTAATAACCATGCTGTCGCAGATAGATTTAACTAAAACGCTTGACCATGACACTTTCATCGGATAACTTCCCAATCCCGGTTCAGGTTGAAATGTGAATTGGAACGTATCGATTTGTGAATAGTTATTAAATTTTACTATATCAACAAGTAAACCTTCACCGATAAATGGTGATATGAAACGGGCATCGAAGTACCATTGGTCTATTGGCGGAAGTGCATACTCCCCAAGAGACGGATCAATACCAGCAGTTGCGCTCGGATGAACGCCGAAATAAATCGTCGCGTAAGCCGGTCCGGTCTCACTGATCGTAAGAGGGATCAACCAATTTGCAACACCTGTTCGCGTGGTTGTGAAATTATATACAGATGACCAGGCGCCCCATCCTACGCTGTTCTTTCCGCATACACGCCAATAATATTTATGAAGACTCTTTAGAGGATTTGTAATCTGCCAGCTTAGAATGGATATCGTCGAATCATCAAATATCGGGCTTGAAAATTCCGCACCTTCAGCAACCTGAAGACGATAGATATCTGCCCGTTGTGCAACGCTCCAATCAAATTGAGGTGTAATAGGGACTTCAGCTGCGCCATTATACGGAATATTCAATGCCGGAGCTGCCGGCGGGAATAACGTAGTGAATCTCCAAACAGTCGACCAGGCGCTGATGCCGATTTGATTCTTCGCATTAACACGCCAGTAATATGTGGTGCTGTTCAGTAAAGACGATATAGTTTTCGAAGGCAGTATTCCGGGCTGGCGAATAATAGTTGAATCGTTTACTTTTAGATTGGCAAAATAAATATCCAACGCCACCTGTATACGATATGAAGTAGCGAATGCGGCAGAATCCCACATGAATGTAAATCCGGACGGCATGTCGGTAATACTATCAGCCGGAGACAGAAGCTCCGGAACAGTTGGGCGTGATATAGTTGTATGGAATTGCCAGGTCGGTGAGAACGATCCCGATCCGAGAAAATTCACTGCCTGTACATGCCAGTAATAATATACATTACCGGGAATAGGACCGATTACAAAAGTTGTATCCGTTGTTTGTCCGATAACAACAGTATCCGTGAACGACGCCGAACGAGATACATGATAGAAATATCTCTGTGTACAGATATCGGCTTTGTACCAAGTTAATCGAACCATCTCACTTAAACTATCCTGTGTGTTGTACGGACTGACCTGATTCGGAATACCGGGAACTGCAGTTTGAACTTTGAAACTCCATGTAGTTGAGAAATCACTTTTGCCTGCGCCGTTTTTCGCACTTACACGCCAGTAGTACCATTTACAATTCGTCAGCACACCCGGAGTATAAGAAACATTGGTTAGTGTTGAATCGTTCACGATCAAGGATAAGGAAGTGAAATTTTGATCGGTTGCAATCTGTAAATGATAGAACTCGGTATACAAAGCCGCGTTCCATATCAGTGTCCCTGTCGGGCTCTGGTTTGTATCTCCGGCTGCCGGTGATGCAAGGGTTGGTGTTGGAGGCTTCTGCTGAAATGTCTTAAATTTTCTGTACCCTGTATATTCACTCGAATCGACAGGATTCAGAGATTTTACATGCCAGAAATAATCAGTGTTTAACTCCAGTGTACTCAACGTGCTCGATGTCAGATTCGTATAGACATCCGCGACAACGTTTGTAAAGATTGAATCTTTTGCAACCTGAAGATGATAACTATAAGAACAGATATCACCAGCGGACCAACTCAAAGTTGGAGTAAGCGCAATGCTTGTTGCGTTATCAGCTGGACTAACTAGCGTTGGTGCGAGCGGCTTCACAGGTAATATCTTGAAGTTCCGCGTCGATGAGAAATTGCCTGCACCGGCAGAATTCTTTCCTCTAACACGCCAGTAATATATGGTGCAGTTTATTAATGGATCGGTCACTTTAGTTGTGTCTGTTAAAGTTGAATCGTTAAATATCAGCGCTGTAAAATTCAGATCGGTGGCAATCTGCAAATGATATAAATCAGTACGGGCTGTGCTATGCCATATAAGAGTTGCGACCGGTTCCACATCTACCACGCCATTTAAAGGTGATATTAATTGTGGCGCCGCCGGAGGATTAATGAGCGTTTTGAATCTGCGATATTGAGTGAACTGACTTGAGTCGACCGGATTGATCGCTTTAACTCTCCAATAATAATAAGCATCCTCTTCAAGCGTGGTCAACTGCCGTGATGTTTGGGTAAGATATTCATTCCAAACAACTGTCGAAAATAAACTATCCTTAGAAACTTGGAGCCGGTAACTATATGAACAAATATCGCCAGCAGTCCAGCTTAATGCCGGAGTCAATGAAAGACCGGTTGCATCGTTAGCAGGAGTTGTAAGCGCAGGTGATGTTGGCACAGCCGGTATGATTTTAAAATTCCGTGCAGTCGAATATGGACTCGCGCTAATAGCATTCTTCGCCCGAACACGCCAATAATATCTCTGGCAGTTTGTAAGTGAGGTTGTGGTCTTAAATGTATCGGTTAGTGTAGAGTCATTTATAATTAAGAATGTGAAATTCTGATCCGTCGCAAGCTGAACGTGATAATTAATTGTGTTAGAAGTAGATTGCCACAGTAATAGCACGACCGGGTCGAGTGTCGAATCACCATTCACCGGTGAAACCATTTGCGGCGTTGGCGGTCCCAGAATGACCGTTTGGAAGTTCCTGCTAGTAGAATAATCGCTGGAGTCGGCTGAATTAATAGCCTTTACATGCCAATAATAGTATGTGCCTTGCTCAAGTGTACTCAATACTTGTGATGTCTGCGTGGTCCAGCTATCCACAACAATATTTGTAAAACCGGCATCCTTCGCAACCTGAAGATGGTAAGAATCGGTGCAAACATCGCTTGTCGACCAGCTTAATGTAGGTGTAAGAATAATATCTGTAGCGTTATCCGCCGGACTGACTAATACCGGAACTGCAGGTTTACTTGGTATTGTTTTAAATGACGATACTGAAGACCAATCACTCACACCGTTAGCATTCGTGGTTTTACCACGCCAATAATACGAAGTACAATTTTGCAGCGGACCAACATGCCATGCTGAATCCACCGATGAAGAATCTTTTACAATGTTTGTAAATGCGGCGTCTGTTGCTACCTGTATTTGATACGTATTGGCAACACCCGATGCTACATGATTCCATTGCAACCAAGGTGTAATAGAAACATTTGCAGCATTATTCGCCGGGAATAACAATGCCGGCGGGTTTTGCGGGTCGGACTCGACTAAAGTTACTCCAGTTTTATAAATTGTGACAAATGAAATTCCATTATCTCCTGCATTAAGTATTTCAACGCTATCCTGCGTGAACATATTTATTGTTCCGATATTAGGAATTACCATTGTCATACTTTGGCAATGACTGCTAAGATAAGCAGCATTGGGCCAGCGAATGACAAAACTTGCCGATAAGAATTCCGCGTTCTGAAACTTTAATCTAAATGTATCCTTTTTAGCGGCGTCATTCGTTCCAAATCGGAAATCAAATGTCACCAATCCCAACCCCCATGTATTGACTCTATTGGGTATGCTTACCCACCAGGCACAGAATCCGGGTGGAAGCGGCGGAGATTCCTTTTCTTTAATGATCGGATTGAGACTATCCTTGCCGTAAGTCGCATTAACATGATTGCCAAAGAAAAGCGTAGATGAGTTCGCGGCACCCATATCATCCTTAACTTTGATCCAGATTTCCGACCTGTTCTGGGAATCGGCTGTCGAGGCACTTAGGAAAAGAAATATTCCTAATAGAATTTGAATGTGTATTAAACGTAATCGCATTGCTTTACTCCACACAGGTATTTTTTTGATACTATTGTATTCAGATTCGAAACTTGATGGAATTTAAAACCGGGTTTGAGTTATCGTCATTGTTGTTCCAATATCTAATCTATCATCTTAACCAGAATAATGACCGGAATTTAATTTCAATATCTCTTTTTTAATAAACAAATGCGGAAGCCCTTCTGAGCGAACTTCCGCACATAAAATCTCGTTAAAAGGAAACTTGTTTTACTTCAACAGAAGCAGTTTCTGTGATGCTGTAAATTCCTGAGCATTTCCGTCGTTCGGACGAGCGACCAGCCTAACATAATACACGCCGCTGCTGACGGCGTTACCGGAAGCGTTTAAACCGTTCCATGTCGCCGAATATCCGGTGCCCGGGTTCATATTATCGGATACAAGTGTAGCTACTTTTTGTCCGATTAAATTATAAACCGCTACATTGACAAACGAAGATTTCAATATATCAAACGTAATAGTCGTTGACGGGTTGAATGGATTCGGATAATTCTGGTGCAGCATATATTGCTCTGGCACCGCAACCGATTTAGGTTCTTTCACTGCATCGATAATGTTGCAGCCGGTTTTATAAATAGTGACAAATGAAATTCCGTTATCGCCTGCATTGAGAATTTCAACGCTATCCTGTGCGAACATATCTATTGTTCCGATATTAGGAATTACCATTGTCATGCTTTGGCAACGACTGCCGAGATATGTCGCATTGGGCCAGCGAAAGACAAAACTTGCGACTGAGAATTCTGCATTCTGAAACTTCAATCTAAATGTATCCTTTTGAGCCGCATTATCCGCTCCAAATCGGAAATCATATTTCACCAATCCCAACCCCCATGTATTGGTTCTACCTGGGATGTTTATCCACCAGGCGCAGAACCCCGGTGGAAGCGGTGGAGATTCCTTTTCTTTTATTGTTGGATTGAGACTATCCTTGCCGTAAGTCGCGTTAATATGATTACCAAACAAAAGCGTGGTCGAATTTGTGGCACCCATATCATCTTTTACATAGATCCAGAATTCCGACGAAAAAGGCTGGGCATGCACGCTATATCCTGCTGAAATAGTAAGAAGCGCGATTATGCCCAAAAGTATTATTGTTTTTTTAAAATTCATTTCTACCCTCCGAAAAGGTATAAGTGATTGTTTAGTGAATAAAGTAAATATACTAAATATAATAATTTTTACAAATATACTGATTTTATTTTAAATAGTTCTCCCGTCCCACTCTCGCGGGACGGGAGAAATTAACGCTTACTTCATCAACAACATCTTCTTCACTTGCATGAACGTCTGTCCGACACCTTCATCGGTTATTTGTTCTGCGGCAATGCGATAGAGATATACGCCTGATGCGAGTGTACTTGCATCAAACTCAACCTCTTGCAATCCCTCAGAGAATTCCTGATGATTGAGCACAGTTGCAACTTCTTGACCTAATACGTTATAGATCGTCAAAGTCACGATCGATGCTTCTGGTAGATCGAACGACAACATTGTTGTCGGGTTGAACGGGTTCGGATAGTTCTGGTTCAGAGCATATACTGAAGGAATTAGCTCTGGAGTTCCAACCGGACGTTCCCTAGGAGTTACACCAGGTGCAGCTTTCAAGAACGCTATCTGTGACGCAGTCTTGTATGCTTTCCAGATGAACTTCAGCGGTATTGCTCTCCATCCGCCTTTGCCGTCTGTGGTTGTATCGGTGATGACTGTGTTGGCAAATGCTTCGTTGATTCTCGTTACGATGTTATAGAGTGAGTCGTACTGCCAGTAATTAACACCACCCCAATTTGTCATAATGTTATCAGCGAAGGCTGCAATATCATCGATACTCTTGTTGCCAGTCCACATACCGCCATTGGGCCATGTGTAGACTAAAGCACCGATTCCAGCTGGTGTGTGTCCTTTATCGCTTGCTTCAAGGTTTACTTGCAATGTTAACAATTGTGCAAGTAACGGATCATTCTTCTTTGTCGCAGGGATGCTCTTGTACTGCTTGTACATTGCACCGCCCTTTTTATCGAAGTCTAATCCACGATTAAGGCCGCCTGTACTAACTAAGTGGAACGCGCCTTTACCATCGTTGAAGGTCTTGAATACATCAGCTTGTTTCACCGGTTTCAGGTAAGCATAATCCTTACCATTTGGAGCTTTGGAACCAATAACACCAACCTGCATGGTACCTAATTCAGTTTTCAGTATCGTCTCAATTAAGTTGGCTGTGTTTGGTGCCCACCATGGTGATCCTGCTTTCGTTTTTGGAGCTTTCAACGCTTTCTTCTCAGTTAATGGCTGCAACTGTTCGTACGTGAATGTACGATATTTCGTTGTGTCATTATTAAAGAAGTTACCGAAGAGTTGACCTGTTACGTTTGTACCGCTGACTGCCGGTATCGTGTACGTACCGCCAGATGGCAATGTGTTCTGCCAGTTGGCTTGCAGTACTTCACCCAGTGTATATGTGCCGGGACCAAGGTCACAGAATGAGAATGATCCGTCACTGCCGGTAAACGCATGCAATACTGTTGCATTGAGAGTTAACGTAATATCCCAATTCGCAAGACCTTCTTCATTTAGATCCATAACACCAAAGTTATCGCGATCGCGGAATTTAGTACCGCTGATGCATATCTTCTGGAAGTTACCAAAATTGATAACTTTATTGTTTTGAGCGTACGATCCGCTGAAAGCCGTCCAGTTGGCAACTGCCGCAGTTGTCTGCATCCAGCCATCCTGTGGTGTTTCAGAGATGCCATGTGAACCTGTTCCGACTGCTGGGAACGAATAGTTGCCGTTCGCGTCAGTCATAACAGTTCCACCACCGTTGCCGGTAAGTGTGATTGCCCAATTAACTAATCCGGGTTCGCCCTCATCTTTAGCACCGTTTCCGTTAAGATCGTTATACTTCGTACCGGTTACTGTTGGCGGTTTGAAGTACATGAATGTTGCGCTATCGACTATTCCACCGGTGGTGATTACGATTTCAATCGAATCGAGCGTCGTAAATATCCATCCTGCCGGTGTAGTGCTTACTCTCTTGAATTTATATGTACCTAAATCAAGATTAACATGTGATGCAATTGAAACTCCATTAGAAAGTGCATCGGTAGCAACTAATACATTATTTTTGTAAAACTCAAAGTTGAGTGTTGGAGTTCCAAGAGGCAACGCCGCGTGATCATAACCCTTTGGCGGTAACTGTCCAAGACCAGCCCAGTCAACCGAACATTCGGTTCTTAGGATGGCAAGCACGAAGTTACCAAAGTTACGATTTTGCAGATCCCATGTTCCACTTGCGCCATAAACCATCTCGGTAGGCCATGTTCCAGCACCTGCCGGGTATGTTTGACGCGCGGTCGACTGTGCAACTTCACTCACAACGTACCAACCATTATATGGCTGTACATTGAATTCATAGGAGCCGTCCGCTTCAGTTACGGTAGAGCCATAAAGAGCAAGATCGCCATTGGCTGAGTCTTTATGCAACTCGATGGTCCATCCTGCTAATCCGGGTTCACCCGCATCCTTCACGCCGTCGTTGTCAACATCGTGCCACTTAGTACCGCTGATCTTACCAACGTAGTTTGCAATATCTTTTCCGCTGGTAACGGCATCGGCATAACTAACAGTCTGATAACCGACTGCCGGGAAGTCTGTGATATAACCATCCGGTTGTGCAAAAATAACATAATCACCGGGAAGTGTCATATCGTATGAATAGTCACCATTAACATCTGTTGTTGCATACTCCATATGTACACCAAAGTATTGGATATCTACCTGGGTGCTGGTCATTGGTGCATCGCCAACATTAACTGTTCCACTGCCATCGGTATCAACAACTACTTTTCCAGTGATGGTTACTGGTGGGAAATCTTGTGGTGTGGCTGTGAGTGCGAAATCATCGAACGCCCAACCATCATATGATGTATAATCAGACCATGCCGCATAACGGAACCTGACATAAGTCTTTCCAATAGCGTCGTCCGGAACCTTAATCTGTACAAATATGAATCCAACCGGACCTGTTGGTATATCATCACCCATGCAATCACCATTGCTGGACCAGAAGCCTGGTTCACCTAAAAGAGGACGTGGTGAATCTGCTTCGTCGTAGCAATCATTTCCATTAGCGCCGGCAGCATTTTGATAGACTGCTGTGCTGTACCAGTTAACTGCTGGTGAAGGCTCGTTAAGAGCGCCTAATTTATTCCATGTCTTACCGGTATCAATACTGTACTCCATGATGCTTCTATCCCATTCCGGTTCAAGATCAATGCTATGATAGAATGAGAGATACGCATCTGTTACAGATGATAAATCAAAGTATGGTGAATAAAGGTCATTCAGCATTACCTCGGAATAATGTGTGCCGGCAGGACCCGGAACGGTTTGATATGAATAATCTCCGCCAGCTGTATTCTGACCACCTAATTTAGTATGGCCAAGAGAGGGCTGAGCAATTCCCCAATCATTATTTCCGAACCAACCATCTCGCTCTCCGGCAGTTTCAAATCCGGTGATGTATGGTACCGACTTCATCCCTGCAACAGGAATAATCGGACTGATCTGATCGTTTGCTGCGTTCACATCGCCTGCAAGTGTGGCTGTACATGTGAATGTATATCCGCCAGGACCGGCTGGAGTCCATGATAATGCCATGTCGGCTGAAACGGAAGCAAACGCATCGATGTCAACGGTAACGTTATCAGTGTAAACAAGTTCCGCCAACGGATTATAAATTTTTACTTCTACTACTACACCGGTTACATTCGTGTATCCAAAGTTTTGTGCTGTAACCGTGATTGGTGAAAATACTAATCCATCAGGTGCACCAGCGGGACCCGGTGAATCGAGAGATAATAGACCAACATCGACTTGTGTACCTGTTGAGGTACCTTCATAAGCGCCGATATCCGGAGGTGTAGCACGCGGTACATTATCCAGATCGTTTGGTACATGATAGAAACCTGCTGTACCTGTAGTCCATGATCCATTTCCATCGGCTGCTGAGGCCTGAGTGCCATCGAGGTGAAGATCGTTTCCACCCATCAAGTACGGATTTAGATCCAGACTATGCCCATCGGTAGCGTAACCATAATCGTTGTAGAGATTAGCGCAGTTAGCTTGAGGTTTACCACCATCCATTACAATACCGTATGGATGGTAATAGACGTTGTAATCGCTTGGAAAGCGATAATCGTCAAAAACATTCCAGGTAAACAAAGGACTATTTGTATTTCCGGTAACTCTATTCATCGAGATAATATTATTATTGCTAAATAGCCGGAATGAATGCCAACCTGAACCTTGGAAGTATAGACCCATGGCGCCACCTGCCCCAGCTGCACCATCGAAGCTAATTGTGTTATGCAGTACGCTATCGTACCTGCCACCCCAACAAGCTAGACCGACAACGCCTCTCCAGTTGGCTGCGGTAACATTTGAGCGAACTTCAGAAATGGTATTTTGGATGAAGCGGTTCTTTGTTGAATAACCAGCCCAACCCACTAACCATGGATCGTTTTCATTATATCCGGCAAACACACCCGAAAGACCTTCCGCTGCTGCGAAAGCTACCGGGAAGCGGTTGTGAATACCAAATGCCACGTTCGAACTCGAGGAAGCAGCGGCTTTCTGGTTGAGAACGTTTGATATCTTATTGTTCTGAATCAGGTTGTAGAAACCAGCCATGTAAATACCGGCTGTACGCTGTGACCCCTCGGTCACAAGGGTTCTAACATCAGTGATCGTATTGCCAGTAACATTGCAATAATAGATCATGCTGAGGTACATACCAAAATCTAATACGTCATGTATGTAGTTATTGGTGATGTTCCAATAGCGACCCATATTTCCTGTAACCGGACCACTTGAGGCAATGTTTGTATAGACAACGATGTTACGAGCTGATTGTGTCATCTCGCAGTTATCGACTGTGATATAAGATGCCGACACTGTTGCATCGCCCTGAACTGTGATGTTGTATCTTCCACCAGCACCTGCCGGATCGAGCATACTCTTAATAACGCAGTTCTTTATTGTGATGCTGTCTGTACCCGGTAATAAATTGATAACGGCACCGTATGCAGGTGTACTTGAATACGTTTGTGTCTGATCGTACTGAACCGTAAGATCTCTCGTACCGGTCGTCACGGATCCGTCAATGATAACATTGCTTGCACCTGCAAACGTCCAGCCGCCACCATATATTGTATTGGCAACCAAGTTAACGGTCACACCCGTAATAGCGGGTTTGAATGTTACGGTATTGACATTATCCGAACCAACAACTGGAGCAATGTAAAAACCTGCTTCGTTGTAAGTCGCACTGGTCAGCGAGAACACAACCGGACCAGAGATACCGCGCATGTTCAATGCTAATACCGCTAGATTGATTGATGCATAATTACCGGGGATTGTATATGTTCCCGCGGCAATCGGTGCATCGAGTGATTTCTGCGTGTTCTTCGGCACTTTGAAGAATTGAGTCGGTCTCATTTGAGGGACGACCCCTTCGTCTTGTCCGCCTTTGAGCAGAGCAGAAGTTGAGCGGGATTTTTCGAGTTGACTTCTTTCGAGTTCGCCAACTTTAATCGATCCTGCTTCAGTGCGGTTGGTTTTCTTAGTTATGCCTGCACCCAAAGCGCAGGTTGCAACTAATGCTACCAACAGCGTCATGATAACAAGAAGTTTTGTAAATTTCATAGAATCCTCCTTATAAGGATAATAATGAATTGTGGATTAGTGATTTAGTGGTTTATTAATTTTAAGTTATAGATTTACAATTTAAGCTATATGGTTTACCGAATGATAAAATGCAATCGAACGGAAAATTACTTTCCACTCGTTGCAAGCTTTCGCAATTGATTGGGAGATACCTCGCCGGAAAAATCGTAACAAAATTCAGACGGCATATCCCCTTCTTACACAAAAAAATTGTCTCGCGAGATTCATCTCATTACTGTTTTGCATGCATTCGTAAATAGATACTTTCTCCAACACTAAATAAAATTTATCGTGAAGTATCTTAACTGATGCTGTCATTATTTTTGAAATAATTTGAAGATGTTGGTTTTTTGAAGTATGAAAAGCATCAATCTGATAACCCGAAATTTCACTATGCTCATTGAGGCGAGTGAACAAAATGTCGTTCCGTGAATGTAATTTAGCCTTTCATATCCTCAACAATTGTAATAAAACTTAGTCAAACTGTCAAGTACTTTCTAAAAAAAAATTGCTTTTTTTCTCGATTTTAAAAATTTGCGTTTTTCCCAATGTTTCTTCAAAAACGAATTTATTGAAAAAAGCCCCAAATAGGCTGAAATAATCATTTTCTTAACTTTTTCAATTTTGACCCCTGGATAATGTACCTTACATGAAATATAGGTTGCAGTTTGGAATCGGTCTGAATATCAATCATACCGTGCCTTGTTGTAACGCCCACCGCCCTTCCATAGATCATCAAATCAACAGACTGATTCGAAGCGAGTGAAGTTTTTTTAAATAAATTCCAGGTAAGTCCTGTGGAATCTTTGATTGAAATAATCTTCAATTCTTTTTTTGAAATATTAGTCACGTGTAATATTTTGCCCTTGCCTGCAACACATTCAGAATCATGGAGGAGTATTACTTTGGGGTCCGCGCTCAAGATAGTATTTACATCTACACTAAATCTGATCACCCTGATTGGTTGCGATGGATCGTTTGAAATAATGCTGAAAGATTTATTTACCCTCCCGCTCATTCCGTCGGTTATTAAAGTGACAGTAAGCTTTGCTGTTTTTTGAGGACGTATAGTATCCGCGCTTAACCGAAGAAGCGAACAATCACAAGCGGCGGTCATATTACTGATAATGAGAGGTTTATTCCCAACATTCTTGATTACCATTTTGTGTTGAGGACGCGATCCTTGATATACTTTGCCGAAAGAGAAATCTTCTTTCCCTATAATTTTCATTCTTGGTTGTGCATTACCATTATTATTAACCAGAAGACAACCCATGAACAAAACGATAAGATAGAATTGTATCCGATTAAAAAATAAAATATATGCTTTTGAAAAATAATATTTCATCATCCGGTTGATGCCAACAAGAATAAGATTGTATTTGATAGTAATTGATATAAACAATTTTACGGTTTTTTATCGAGATGCAAACACCATTAGAGCAGGTTGACCGATTACCAAAGAAGTGATTACTAATGCGGGGCGCCGATCCCGTAAATCTCACATTGTTCGATTTACGAGGACAGGCGAGACTTCCCGTTATCTCCAATACTTCTGGGAGAACGGGACGACCTTCTGCGTAAATTAATCGCTCAATATATTTCCTGCTTTTCTGTTTCTTTATCTCGCGTTCCCGATGCAGTGCGCCAATCTTATCTTTGTATTCCTCAATATGAACAACC
>JAGVIE010000046.1 GCA_020056225.1 Bacteroidota bacterium | reverse complement strand
CAGAGGCGATTGGATCAAATCAATGGATATCAATGGGGACGGGGATGTAGTTGCAATCGATCAAACCGAAGAGGTTTTGTTGCGCTGCGGCGGGAGGTGGTCAAAATTATCAACTGTCCCCGCACCTTTAAGAGATGTAGATTTTGTACGGTTCAGAACAAACGGTGATTTATGGGCTGGATCCGAAAAAGGATTATTTCTCTATAAACACCGTTCACTAAGGTGGGAATATAAACGGAATGATTTCCCGAATAGAAACCGTATCCATGAGATAATACAATCGATCGATGGTTCGCTTTGGCTTGCAACTGCCGATGGGCTCGAAATACATTACCCGAATGGTAAAGTAAAAATCATTACTCACATCGGCGGCAAACCATTATACGAAATTACCGGCATCGCAGAAGATCCACATGGTCACATTTGGATATCAAGTGGTTCTGCTTTCGATGGTACATATCGGTGGGATGGTGACAGGTGGGAGTACTATCGTGTAGACGAGAACATCAAATGGCTGAAATTTCATAAGATTAGGAAGGATCGGCACGGAAAATTATGGTTTTTAGGATTATCGAAAAATACCGGGATTGATGGAACGGATGCACCCGGCGCTTATGAGTGTGTAAATGATGCCTTCACACGATGGTCGACTAAAGACGGACTTGTTAGCGGGAGGGTTTATTCTTTCGGTGAATCGAGTGATGGAGCGTTGTGGTTCGGTACAAATAGCGCTCTCAGTAAATGGAAGAATGGAAATTGGCGGCACTGGTATTTACGAGCGGATATTCCGTTCGTACGTATTTTTACTCTCGCGATTGATAATGATGATAATGTTTGGTTTTCAGATAACCATAACGGACTTGGCTCAATCGATAAAAAAGGTAATCTCAAAATTATTACAACGAGTGATGGTTTGTTAAATAATAACATTTGGGATTTAGCAGTTGATTCAGGCGGAAGGTTATGGATGACAACCGAAGGGGGCGTGAGTAGCTTAGAACAAGGCAAGTGGAAAAACTTCGATGCAAAGAGTGGATTACTTACAAACGATCTTTGGCCCATACTTCCAGTAGGTGATTCCGTCTATGTGGGAACAAAAGGAAAAGGATTAGCGATCTTAGATCTTCGCCGCTCTCTATCGCCGACGCCGAAGATATTTTATAATAAACCTGTCATAGAGGAAAACAAAGCGTTCATTCGTATCTTTCCTTTTGAGTATGGCGGCGATCTTCAACCTTCTTCAATCTCGGTCAGGTATTCTGTTAATAATGCCTCATGGTCGAACTGGGATACGAAGCATGATATAGTTTTGACCAATCTTGAACCGGACGATTACTCAGTAAACATACAAGCGCAAAACCTGTTCGGCGAATTCAATCCAGAAGGAACAATCGTAAACTTCACAATTTCCCATCCGTTTTATCGGCAGCCGATTTTTTTCTTACCGATAGGCAGTTTATTTTTAATAATGATATTAATATTGGTAGAATATATAAGTCACAAAAAAAATACAATCGAGAGATTCAAGTCAGTGAAGCTAAATTTCGCCATTTGGCTGAATCAACTTTTGAAGGAATAGTGATTCATAATGACGGTGTTGTAAAGGATGCAAATCAGAATATGACCGTGATGTTCGGATACTCTCCGTCTGAATTGAAAGGGAAATTGTTGTTTGATCTGATTATCCCTGAATTTCGCGGAGTAGTGCTGAAAAACATTCAATCTAACCATGAAAAACCTTTCGAGGCGATCGGGATCAGGAAAGATGGTTCCAGGATATGGCTGGAATTGATATTGACATCCATACAGGGAAGCAGAGATCATTCATCGGTTGCTGCGATACGGGATATTTCAGACCGTAAGCAGACGGAGGAGAAACTGTTAACCTATCAAGCAAGGTTGCGGTCACTGGCTTCCGAGCTTTCAATTACTGAAGAACGTGAACGACGGCAAATGGCAGCGTTCCTCCACGACAGCATCGGTCAGCTTCTGGCATTTTGTAAAATTAAATTGGGATCACTGCAGATGTCGACTGCATGCGAGGGAAGTGAAAACCATGTTCAGGAAATTCGCAATCTTGTAGATGAAGCAATCCAGAACACACGGTCTCTCACTCTTGATCTTAGTCCGCCAATTCTTTACGAACTCGGTTTCGAGGCGGCGGTAAAATCGTTAGCCGAGAAGATGAGTGTACAGCACGGGCTTGGCTTCATCGTGAAAACCGATAAGGCTCTTAAGCCGTTGAATATCGAGAATAGGGTGTTGCTATATTCAGCCGTAAAAGAACTCCTTACGAATATCATTAAACATGCACAAGCGCATCAGGTTATCATTTCCATAACGAAACAAAAAGACTCGATTAAAATTCAAATATCAGACGATGGAATCGGGTTTGATTCTTCGATACATACATCAAAAGGAATACAAGGCGGCGGGTTCGGATTATTTAATATCCGTGAAAATCTGTTTCATCTCGGAGGTCACATGGGAATCCATTCACAATTAGGTCGTGGAACTCAAGTAAATATCATTGCCAAATTACAGAACAATATCAAATCAACAGGAACGAAATATGAGCGTCCGGATAATAATCGCTGATGACCATAAAATAGTACGGCAGGGTCTCCGCAGTCTATTAGAAAACGAAAAAAATTATGCGGTTATCGCAGAGGCAGATAACGGAAGATCGGTTATCCAGTATGCGAACGAATTAAAACCGGATATCGTTATAATGGATATATCCATGCCGGATATTAACGGAATCGATGCGACGAGGCAGATCCGATCTGAACAGCCGGATGTTAAAATTATTGCACTCTCGATGCATTCCGACGCCCGCTACGTTTTAGAAATGTTGGATGCAGGCGCTTCTGGATATTTATTAAAAGATTGCGCTATGGAAGAATTAACCCAAGCGATTCAAAATGTTATTTCTAATCAGTGGTTTGTTAGTCCGGCAATAGCAGGTGTATTGATCCGAAAGTTAAACAATCGTTATAGTGAAGTTGTTGTAGATTCGGAGACTCTATCTCCCAGAGAACAAGTTGTATTGCGAATGCTCGCTGATGGCATGATTACGAAAAATATAGCCGCCGAGTTGAATGTCAGTATTAAAACAATCGAGACTCACAGACAACACATTATGGAGAAATTGGGACTGCACAGTGTAGCGGAGCTGACTAAATATGCGATCCGAAAAGGTTTGACCTCTTTGGAAAAATGACTATTTTCCGACTTTCTTGCCATATCCATACCTGATAAGATATTCAACATCAGGTATTTCGTAACAAAAATCAGGGATTCCCCGATTGCGCCTTATTTTGATATTATTTAATTGTACCTAAGGCAAGAATTGATGATATGGTGAGCAAGTACCGAAATACGTTGTTGTGGATTAGGGCCGGAGATTATCGGGAGTGTAGAGCATAAGATACATTTCCGAAGATCGTAAGCTCCGTTGTAGAAATACATGGAGCTTTTTTTATTTAATAAATGGCGTTAAACTTTTCATAATTTGATCAACCGTTATTCCGAGTTTCCGATCATCCGTAGAGATTATAATATCGGCTTGGGTGTAATATGGTTCTCTCTGAATCAACAATTCGTTTATACGTTTGGTAAGTTCTTGATCGCTTATTACACCATTGCTTTTTGCCAGAATCAAGGGTCGGTTGGTTTTGCGCCTTAATCGTTTATGAATTTGTTCAGTATTAGTCTTAAGATAAATAAGTATCCCAGATGATTTAATAATATCCAAATTTGATTGATTGGAGATCGTGCCGCCCCCAAGAGAGATTACATGTTTATTAAGCCTGCATGCTTCCAGCAATACAGATCGTTCAACTTCGCGGAAATGTCCTTCACCTAATTCGGAAAAGATATCAATAATTTTTTTTCCGGTTGACCTCTCGATTTCTTTATCGATGTCGATAAAACCATAACCGAGAGTGTTTGCTAATATGGGACCGATAGTGCTTTTGCCGCTGCCCATGAACCCTGTAAGATAAATTCGGTTTTGCCTTGTATCGTCCATTAGAAATACAAAACAATACCGAGATTTAACATCATCCCATCGATGTGTATGCGGGAATACATCAATTCTTGTTGAATCGATTCTATGTAACCGTTGTAAGTGACCATACTTTGTGGAAATCTATTTGCAACCTTAAACTGTACATCGCGGAATTTCCATTCACTACGCAAAGAGAAACGAGAGGTAAGTGAATATTCAATGCCGCATAGTATATGTATCCCCAAAGATGGTTTCAGCGATACAACTACAGATGATACTCCGGCTTCTTCATATTGTCGGGTACCAAAGTATAAACCGCCGCCGCCGCCGATATAAAATAAGACTTGATTTAATCCGATAGGAATTTTATAATATGCCGAAAGCTCTAAGGGGAACGCGCTATATCCTTCTTTAACGGAAATAGCCGCAGACTGTAAG
Organism: Bacteroidota bacterium; assembly: GCA_020056225.1. GTDB lineage: Bacteria > Bacteroidota > Ignavibacteria > UBA10030 > SZUA-254 > JAGVIE01. Next base: position 23,040 of record JAGVIE010000046.1, on the reverse strand, counting down.
TCTGCGCGCTTATATTCATAAGCTTTGTGTATGTATTCAATCGAAAGTCCGATTATTATGCGTAAATCGGGCAGGTTTTTACGTAAATCAATTCCTCCACCGAAGATATTATCCATGATTAGAAATTGATTTCGTATCACCTCGTTTGCATCGTTAGGATGCTGGAAAATTTTTGAGGATGTTGTGTAAGAACCGAAAACAGAGAGGGAATATCTGAAGTCTTGTGCGGCAACTTTTGAATTGCCGCACAAGAGAAATATGATTATGATAGCGCTGAGGTGGCGCACGTTGATCTTACCTCATCGAGGTGATTACTTTATTCTATCGGTAGAACATGTCACGATTATCGACTATATCAGCCGATTTCTTGAGCTGGTCCGACCATTCTGTGAAGAAACGATTTTTCTTCTCTGCCAAAAGTTGATTGTGTAATTCTATTCTCTGAGCATTAAATGCGGTTGTATCGAAATTAGATTTGCTAATCAGTTGTATAATGTAAACGCCGCGGCTGCTCTCGATTGGATTCGAAATGTCACCGGTTGTTAACGTCTGAATGGCACCCATAAAATTTAAATCGCGGCCTATTCCTGGAATATACCCAGCGAAGGTAAACGGTGCCAGGTGTTGTATGTTAATTGAAGAATTTGTTATCGATAATTTTTGCAAACTATCTGTTGGTGCAAGATTCTTGCGAAGTTCTTGTGCGAGTTCCTTCACTTTTTCAATTTTTTTCTCGCGCTTCAATCGATTCTCAACAACAGTTTTAACTTCATCGAATGGCCGTATTCCTGCCTCTTTGACTTCGGACACCATGATAACAACATAACCGTTTTGCAGTGAGTAAGGTTCGCTTGTGGTTCCTAGTTTGTTTTTATATGCAAATTTGTTGATTGCATTATTTATGCCGATGCCCGAAATAGCGGCATCCTTTTGAAATGGGGGAGTTTCAATAATAGAGTATTTATTTTGCTGAGCTTCTTTCTCGAATGAACCTTCTTTTGCCAGGTATGCAAAATCTTGGGCATGTTGTCCAACATCGCCTCGAGTCCGTGCGCTGGCACGAATCGTCAGGTGAATATCCGAAAACTTAACCTCACGGTTATCTTTTGCATGTACTTTTATGATATGATAACCGAACTGAGTACGAATTGGACCGATAATCTGCCCCGGTTTTGCTTTCTTAACAGCCTCTTCAAACGGTTTCACCATTCGTCCTTTACCAAACCACCCGAGATCACCGCCTTTTGCGCCGGAACCGGGATCTTTGGAATATTTCTGAGCAAGATCGGCAAAATTCTGCCCCGACTTTGTCATTGCCAACACATCTTGCGCTTCTTTCAAAGCTTTATTGCTGTCGTTGTTATCTACTTGAATCAAGATGTGGCTTGCGTGAATAAAGTCATCTTTTCCCGAACGGTACTCTAGTATTTTCAGCAAGTGATATCCATCTGATGCCTTGATCGGACCGACAATCTCGCCGGGTTTATAGGAGAAGATTGAATTATCTATTTCCGCAATCATAGTTCCGTGTGCCTGGAATGAATTGTTAAGCGGAGCTTCCGAATACATCTTGGCTAATGTATCAAATTCAACTCCTGATTTTGCCCGCGTTGCAATATCATCGATGTCTGCGAGAACATTCAATGAATCGTCTTTTGATGGAAGCATGGAGAAAAGTACATATTTTAATTTTCTGGAAGCTTCGATTTTATAATCATCGGAATGTTCATTGAAATACTTCCGGGAATCGTCATCCGATATTTTTATCTCTTCATCTTTAACTAGAATATTTGGATCGAAGAATGCATAGTTCGCTTCGTATTTTATATTCTGGTCGGAAAATTTTTGTATGATATCTTCTTCGCTAAGCTGAACGCTCGCTGTAACGATACTCTGTAATTTTTCGCGTAGCCGTTGCTTTCTTAAAGCGTCTTCTACCCGAACCATAATGGATTTATTTTTCGGGTCCATTATTGTTGTTTCGTATGCCTGACGGTTGAACGCTCCGGTAGAATCTGTGAATTGCTGGCGGAGAAAATCTGGTGGGTTATCTCCTTTCACCCAGTCGACGATTTCTTGATCGGTGACTTTGATACCAAGAAGCTCAATCTCTTTATCATACAGCGCCTGGTTGACAAGTTGGTTCCAAATTTGTTCTCTTAAGGTTTGTTGTTGATTTTCATCAGGCTCAGTTCCCGTTTGAGCTTTCTGATTATCGACTGCCTGACGGACCATTTCAGAAAATTCTTTTGCCTGAATAGGTTGTCCATTGATTTTTCCAATTTCCTGAGATTCAGTCATACTTTTTGCACGTTTTCGACCGCCAATATCCATTCCCCAGTCCAATACGATATAAACGACGAATACTCCAGCAAAAATCGAGAAGAAGGTTGATAGATTCTCGCGTATTTTTGTCATTAACGGCATGTGATACTAATCCTTTTGGGTTATAAAAAATTTATGCAACAAAATATACGAGAAAAATGATTTAGATGCAATGGGAGAAAAAAGGTTTCAAGAGAGAATAAAAAAACCGCTGTAGATTACTCTACAGCGGCATTGGTACTATCCTTGCAGGCCTATCCACCTACTCTAATAACCTAATTCAACAATTACTTGCAGAGGACAAGTACATAATCTGTAACGCCATTGTTGAGCTATTAGTTCCCAATAAGCACATTTACCAACATTTTCCAATTAGATTTCAAATATCAGGTTCAGATCGGGCTGGTAATTTTATATTACATAGATCAGTACAAATTATAACGGGTACACATGGAAATTTTGTGATCTGGCAGAAGTTGACTTTTTACAAAGACTTTTGTATGATTGAGCAATAGATTTAACAAATCAAATTATAATAGTGAGGAATTCTATGCAAATAAAAGAAAAAATAGAGAACGATATCGCCATTCTTACAATGAAAGGTGATCTGCTCGGTGAACCAGATACAACTACGGTGCGAGATAAGATTTATAGCCTCGTGAGTGATGAAGTAAAAAAAGTTGTCATTGATTTAGGTAGTGTGAATTACATGAACAGCTCTGGCTTGGGATCGTTGATCTCTGCACTTACAACGATGCGCAATTCCGGCGGCGAACTCCGCTTAGCACGTGTCGGTACAAAAGTGCAAAATCTTTTCGTAATAACACAGCTCGTTAAGGTGTTCGATACATATGAGACTGTCGATCGAGCGTTAGCAAGTTTTAAAGCTAAGAAGAAGTAATAGTAACTTAATTATAGGTCGGTATATGAATATTTCATCTCCGGCGTTTAAGGATGGGAAACCAATACCTACTAAGTATGCACACGGTGGTGTGGTTGGCGGGAAAAATATTTCCATTCCTCTTAAATGGAGCGTCGCTCCCGCCGAAACTAAATCCATTGCGCTCTCGATCATCGATCCTCATCCTGTTGCAAGAAATTGGGTGCACTGGTTAGTGGTCAACATACCGAGGGATATAATTTCACTCAATGAAAACGCTTCGGGTATAACTATGCCCGAGGGGTGCAAAGAGTTATTCAATTCTTACGGTGAGATGGGGTACGGCGGACCGCAGCCGCCAAAAGGCTCTGGAGCGCATCCATATGTTGTGACGATTTATGCTTTGAATATCGATAAACTTGATCTCTCATCGAATACAAGTCTAGAGGCGTTCGAAAAAATGATCGAAGGCAAAGTAATCGCGTCTGGAAATATTACAGGCATATACGAGCAATAAAAATAACTCAAACAGTTTTACACTTACTATCTGATTTAAGCCGGCTTTGAATTGCCAGGTCGGCTTTTTTTATTTCACACAGCTAAAATCCCTGCTTCGTTTACTCATTCTATCTATAAAGAATTTCCCTTGCATATCGTTTTAACCTTTTCTATATTTGTCTATACGTATATCCTTATAACCATTTACGCTGGCCGATTCTTAATAACTAATTAATCTCTGCATGTTAAACATGTTGAAATAACTATTTATGAACGTAAAAAAAATCGTAACGGTCGTTCTCCTTCTCTTTGTAATTTGTAGCGTGGTGTTCCTTCTATCGAAAGAATTTACACCCAAGCAAACCGCAATCAACTCAGTGCGAAATGAACTATCTATTACTCAGGGGATTGTAGTCGATACAATTTCTACGAAGCCGGCTAACGAGACTGAAGTTATAGATAGAAATCCTGACACTAATAAAATCACAAAGGATAAAACTCCACAAGTCGATACTCGCAAAATAATCGTTTATTATTTTCATCGAACTGTGCGATGTCCGACATGTATCAAGCTGGAAAAATACTCCGCTGAAGCAGTCAGGGCTGGTTTTGCAGATCGAATTAAAAAAGGTCGACTGGAGTGGCGAATAGTGAACATAGAAGATACCGGCAATGAACATTTTGAAAACGATTACAAACTTTATTCACAATCGCTGGTTCTCGTCGAATTACAAAACGGTAAACAGAAGCGCTGGAAGAATTTAGAAAAAATATGGGAGTTTGTTGGTACGAAAGAGGTATATTTTCATTATGTTCAGGACGAAGTTAAAAATTTCCTCAAGGAATCTTCCTGATGGATACACTTCTCGTTGGTAGTCTATCGGCATTATGGCTTGGGATTATGACGAGTATCAGTCCGTGCCCGCTTGCAACGAACATAGTTGCAATCTCATACATCGGCAGGCAAGTCGGTAATACTCGTTCAGTGTTATTATCCGGTATGATGTATTCACTCGGAAGGATGTTGACCTATCTGATAATCGCAATAGTAGTTGTATCTAGCATTCAGGCGATACCGGAAATTTCAAACACGCTTCAAAAATATATGAATAAATTATTGGGCCCGATTTTGATAATAGTCGGAATGTTTTTGCTCGAGCTTCTTTCATTTTCTCTTCCCGGGATTCGACCCAATGAAAATATGCAACAGCGCATTGCAGGTAGCGGAATTATGGGCGCAGGTTTGTTAGGAATGTTATTCGCGCTTTCTTTTTGCCCGACGTCAGCCGCGTTATTTTTTGGCAGTCTCATACCCTTATCGTTGCAATACGGATCGAACACTTTATTTCCTTCAGTTTACGGTATAGGAACAGCATTACCGGTTTTTGTTTTTTCCTTTTTGATAGCGTTCAGCGCTCAAATGGTCGGTAAGGTATTCAACAAACTCACTCAGATAGAATTGTGGGTGAGACGAATTACAGGCGGTGTATTTATTATTGTTGGAATATATTTTTGTCTGATATACATATTTCGAGTTTTATGATGATGATTGATGAAGGAGTTACTTATGCGTGATCTTGCAAATCTTTTTAAAGCGTTATGCGATGAATCCCGGCTGCGGATTCTGAATCTTCTTGTGCATACAGGTGAATTATGCGTTTGCGATATGCAGCGTATTCTCAAATTCTCGCAGCCGAAAGTTTCCCGCCATCTCACTTATCTCAAAAACGCAGGCTTGGTTGTTGATGAGAGGAGGGGAATGTGGGTTATCTACTCACTCGCGAATGCCGAAGATGAAACAACAAAACGATTGATGAAAGAATTGAAAGACATTTTCGATTTAAATCCGAATTTAAAGGAGGATCTTACTCAATTGAAACAAGCAATAAAGGATGGAACATGCACCACATATTGTGTAATCTATCCGGCTAAATCGAAAAGAAAGAAAAAATAAACGTTATCATGAATTATCATATCCTAACATGCGAACGCGAATATTAATTCTTTGTACAGGTAATTCCTGCCGCAGTCAAATGGTGGAAGGTTTTTTGGAGTCATTCGATTCAAGCTTGGAAGTCTTTTCTGCGGGGACACAACCATCTGCTCAAGTTCATCCAAAAGCAATACAAGTGATGAAGGAAGTTGGGATCGATCTTTCAAAAAATTATCCGAAGTTGGTGGATCAATTTCTGAATGAATCATTTGACTATGTAATAACTGTATGTGATAACGCCAAAGAAACTTGTCCGGTTTTTCTTGGCAGGGTTGGTAAGCAATTACATATTGGATTTGAAGATCCTGCTGAAGCAACCGGTACGGAAGAAGAAATACTTTCTGTCTTCAGAAATGTTCGGGATCAGATAAAGAAAGATTTTCTAAAATTTCATCAGGATAATTTGAGGAATTAAAATGTTAGAGATTAAAGTCTTAGGTGTGGGGTGCACAAATTGCGTTAATCTGGAAAAACTTTGCAGAGAAGTTGTTGCCGAGAATGCCATCGAAGCAAATATACAGAAAGTAACCGACTTCAAAGAAATTGCGGGTTTTGGAATTATGAGCACGCCCGGATTAGTTATTAACGGCAAAGTAGTGCTCAGCGGCAAACTTCCTACGAAATCAACTCTAACACATTGGTTGATGGATGCATTAGCAGAAGAAGAAACAAAATAACGAGCCAAATATGTCGACTATTACAAAAAAATTATCGTTCTTAGACCGCTACTTAACGTTGTGGATATTCCTCGCTATGTTCGTCGGTGTTTTTTCAGGTTATCTTTTCCCCGGGATAGTCAATTTCTGGAATTCATTTCAAAGCGGAACTACAAACATTCCGATTGCAATCGGATTAATATTGATGATGTATCCACCGCTGGCAAAAGTCAAATATGAAGAACTCGGTGATGTTTTTAAGAATGTGAAGGTTCTATCGCTCTCGCTTATCCAGAATTGGCTAATCGGTCCGGTACTTATGTTTGCTTTGGCGGTTATCTTTTTACAAGATTATCCTGAGTATATGGCTGGTCTAATTATGATTGGGCTTGCACGCTGTATTGCAATGGTAATAGTATGGAACGAGCTTGCAAAGGGAGATACCGAATACGCAGCTGGTTTAGTTGCATTCAATTCAATCTTTCAGGTGCTTTTCTTTTCTGTTTACGCATATGTGTTTCTAACCGTCTTTCCTTCGTGGCTCGGTTTAAAAACTTTTACGGTTAATATAACAATAGGACAAATAGCAGAATCTGTTTTTATATATCTTGGCATCCCATTTTTAGCCGGAATTATTACCCGCTTCACTCTGGTTAAAGCAAAAGGGAAAGATTGGTATCAAACAAAGTTTATCCCAAAAATTAGTCCGATAACTCTCATTGCGCTGCTGTTTACGATTATTGTTATGTTCTCGTTGAAAGGCGAGTACATCGTCAAGATTCCGCTCGATGTTATACGAATTGCAATTCCTCTTGTAATTTATTTCGTGATAATGTTTCTCGTTTCATTTTATCTCGGCAGAAGAATCGGTGCGGATTATTCAAAGACCGCAACGCTTTCGTTCACTGCGGCAAGCAATAATTTTGAATTAGCAATCGCAGTCGCAATCGCGGTGTTCGGAATAAATTCGGGCGAGGCATTTGCGGCAGTGATTGGTCCTTTAGTTGAAGTACCTGTTTTGATTGGGTTAGTTAACGTAGCGTTATTTTTTCAACGAAAATATTTCAAGGTGAATGCATATGCAGTCAAATAACAAAATATTTATCGGGATTAGTTTTGGGGGAATAGCAGGTCTCGTTGATTTAATTCCGATGATAATTCAGAATCTTACTTGGGATGCGAACTTATCGGCTTTTTCTATGTGGGTGATCGTCGGTGTTTTTATCGCATCGGTAAATTGGCAGATGAACAGCATTCTAAAAGGAATATTCATTTCGTTCATAGTATTTTTACCGTCAGGTATTCTAATTGGTTGGAAAGAACCATTGTCGTTGATGCCGATTTCTGCGATGACATTGATCCTTGGCGGTTTCTCCGGTCATTTTATCTCAAAATACACCGATAAAAATGAAAAATAAATCGTTAATACTTTTCATCCTTTTGCCTGTTTGGATTGTACTTTACAATTATCTACAACCAATAACCGATTATTTTGTTGACTCAATTCTAGAGATGGAAAAAAGGAGCCATCTCACTGAATCAATTCGCTTTTTCATTTTTGAAGTCCCAAAAGTTATGCTTCTGCTTACCTTGATCGTTTTTGTGGTTGGAATAATCAGAAGTTACTTTTCACCGGAGCGCACAAGAAAAATTCTTGGCGGGAAAAAACTTTTTGTCGGAAATGTATTGGCAAGTATGCTTGGTGTGGTTACGCCGTTCTGTTCTTGTTCTGCTATTCCCTTGTTTCTCGGATTTGTAGAATCAGGCGTACCGCTTGGAGTAACATTCTCATTTCTTATCGCAGCACCGATGATAAACGAAGTTGCTCTTGTTTTACTCTTCGGTTTATTCGGTTGGAAAACTGCACTGCTGTACATGTCAACCGGATTAATTATTGCAATAATCTCTGGTTATATTATTGGCAGACTTAAACTCGAACGATTAGTGGAAGAATGGGTTTATCAGGTGAAAGCCGGTCATTTGGATGTTGTTGAAGAAAAAATTCCTTTCTCACATAGAATCACAGCCGGACTCGATGCGGTAAAAGAAATTGTGGCAAAAGTTTGGATTCATATTGTAATCGGCATCGGCGTTGGCGCCGGTATTCACGGATATGTTCCGGAAAATTTTATGGCTGGCTTGATGGGAAAGAGCGCGTGGTGGTCTGTTCCGGTTGCCGTAATAATCGGTGTGCCGATGTATTCAAACGCTGCCGGTATTATTCCGATCGTTCAAGCTTTATTGGAGAAAGGCGCATCTCTCGGAACCGTTCTTGCGTTCATGATGAGTGTGATAGGTCTATCGCTTCCCGAAACTATCATTCTGAAAAAAGTTTTAAAGCTACGGCTTATTTTCATTTTTGTTGGCATAGTTGCTATCGGTATAATAATAGTCGGTTACATCTTCAATTTTATTTTCTGAAATTTTATTTCACGAAAAAGAGAAATCAATAAATTACACCGGGTGAATATTAGAATGTACGTACGTCGGAATTCTGAAATAAATTTTGTGTGTATTTCAAACTGATTAAATAACTTCCTTTCCGTTCAGGTTAGTAATTTGGCTCCAAGGTGAATTATTCGTATCTTAAAACTGATGATGTTATTCTTGAGTCATATAACCCTCACACAATCTTAGCTCATCCCTGATATTCGGGGCATATGTATGTCCCGCCCTTCAACTATTCATTAAAAATTCAGTTAAATATACCAAACAAACATTGATGAAACACACAGAACTTTCAAGGCGCCGTACTTTTGGCATTATCAGTCACCCCGATGCCGGAAAAACTACACTCACCGAGAAACTCCTGTTGTTCGGCGGTGCTATACACACGGCGGGCGCTGTAAAAAGCAACAAGATTCGAAAGACAGCTACATCAGATTTCATGGAAATTGAAAAACAGCGCGGGATTTCCGTTGCCACATCTGTGATGGGATTTGAATACAATGGTTATAAGGTGAATATATTAGACACACCGGGGCATAAAGATTTTGCAGAAGATACATACAGAACTCTCACAGCAGTTGACAGCGTCATCCTCGTTATCGATTGTGCGAAGGGCGTTGAGGAACAAACACGTAAGCTTATGGACGTATGCCGGATGCGAAGCACACCGGTGATTGTATTCATCAATAAATTAGACAGAGAAGGGCGCGATCCATTCGCTCTTTTAGATGAGCTTGAGCGTGAACTAGGCATTCATACGCGTCCTCTTACATGGCCCATCGGTATCGGTAAGCGCTTTCAGGGTGTGTACAATTTGTTCGACGAGCAGTTGGAACTGTTCTCTCCAAATAAAACCACTATTTCGGATGATGTAATTTCACTTGATGACCTTGCAAGTTCATTGATCGATGAACATATCGGCGCTGATTCTGCCGCAAAGCTTCGTGAGGATATCGGAATCATAGAAGGAGTGTATGAGCCGTTCGATGAAGAACACTATCGTGATGCTTATCTTGCTCCGGTTTTTTTCGGCAGCGCCATAAATAATTTTGGTGTAAAAGAATTGTTAGATACATTCGTTACAATTGCACCATCTCCTCAATCGAGGGAGACGAACATCAGAAAGGTCGATCCTACGGAGGATGCGTTCAGCGGATTCATTTTCAAGATTCATGCGAACCTCGACCCCAACCACCGGGATCGTATTGCATTCTGTCGTGTTTGTTCCGGAAAGTTCGAGCGGAATAAATTTTATTATCATACTCGAATTGATAAAGAACTGCGTTTCACCAGCCCTACGAGTTTTATGGCAAACGAAAAGAGCGTCATTGAGGAAGCATGGCCCGGAGACGTTGTGGGATTGTATGACACCGGTAATTTCAAAATCGGGGATACACTGACGGAAGGTGAACAGTTCAGTTACAAAGGTATCCCGAGTTTTTCGCCGGAAATATTCAGGCAGGTTTTCAATAAGAATCCGTTCAAAGCAAAGCAATTGGATAGGGGAATTCGACAGCTTTCCGATGAAGGCGTTGCCCAATTATTTCTTCGTCAGCAAGGGAACATCAAGATCGTTGGCACGGTTGGCGAGATGCAATTTGAGGTAATAAAATTCAGGTTATTACATGAGTACAGCGCCGAGTGTGATTTTCAGCCGTTGAATGTTTATAAAGCTTTTTGGTTTACCTCTGAGGATAATGAACAGCTCAAGCGTTTTCATTCACTCCAGTATCACCATATAGCGTTCGATAAAGATGATCATCCGGTGTTTCTTGCCGAAGGAACCTGGTCACTCAAATCTGCACAGGACATGTTCCCGGAGATAGAGTTCCATCTTACATCGGAATTTAAGACCGATGCAGACGCGGTCCTGAGTATTGGACAATGGGAAAAAAGAAGTATCCTGCGCCCTCAATGAAGAAATTCCAATCGCAGGCCGACATTCAGACGCAATGATTTGTAAATAAAACCAGAATTAGTAATTTCATAATTATGTATACCCGTCCGTAAAGATCCACAAGCAAAGTGTCTAAACCATTTCATAATTTATAGGATCAGTTGTGGATGAATCGGATAAGTTGACAAACTTGCATTTTTCCAATTTTTTTTTGATATTTTTCATCCATATATTGAATAATCAACAATTCTTTTCTTCACAATCATCGTTCAAGTGCGATGTCTATTCTAGTTGAAAATTTATCGAAATTATACGGCGATGCCAGAGCCGTAAATGATATCTCTTTTGAGGTGCATTCGGGAGAAATTCTCGGTTTTCTAGGACCAAACGGAGCCGGGAAGACCACGACAATGCGTATCATTACCTGTTATCTGTCACCTTCTGCCGGCTCTATAAAAGTCGAAGGGCACGATGTGCGATCGGATTCACTCGCGGTGAGGAAGCTCGTCGGATATCTACCCGAACAGAATCCGCTATACCACGATATGAATGTGCTGGAATATCTCGAATATACAGCACAACTGCAGGGAGTTCTTCCGCCTCTAATTCCTAAACGGATCAAGCAGATGGTCGATGCCTGCGGTCTTGGTGAAATGAAACATAAGGATATTGGTCAGCTCTCCAAGGGATATCGTCAGCGTGTCGGGCTTGCGGCTGCTATGATTCATGATCCAAAAGTACTAATACTTGATGAACCGACAAGCGGTTTGGACCCGAATCAAATCGTGGAAATCAGAAGTTTGATTCGCGATCTCGGTAAGCAGAAAACCGTTATTCTTTCTACGCACATACTTCCTGAAGTCCAGGCAACATGCAACCGCGTAATCATCATCAATCGCGGAAAAATTGTAGCGGATGGACCAATTGAAGATTTACAGCGAAGTTTGCACGGAGGAGAGAAAATCATTCTTGAAGTTGAAGCATCAGCTAACCAATCATTCGATCTCATCGCGGTACAACTAAAAAGCATTCCCGCGGTTGAGACGGTTTCTCTGATAGATGAACGTAACGGAACGAAGAAGCTATCTGTTGAAACTTCCGATGCTACCGATATCAGGAAGGAACTGTTCCAGCTTTGCGTTCAAAAAGGATGGGGGATATTGGAGCTTCATCGTGTACAAACAAGCCTTGAAGATATATTCAGACAACTTACTTCGGATTCAACAAAATGAAACTCACGAATATAAAGTACATCTTCTTAAAAGAAGTGCGTTCGTTTTTCAATTCACCTGTAGCGTATATAGTCATCGTTGTATACTTAGCGATTTTAGGGTGGTTTTTTGTCAGTAATCTTTTTATAAATAATATGTCGACCCTCCGGACGGTTTTCGAGATGACGCCGTTCCTTCTCTTATTTTTTGCACCTGCTATGACTATGCGGTTAATTTCGGAAGAGAAGAAGAGCGGTACGCTCGAGATTCTGTTTACAAAACCAATCGAAGAATACGAAATAATTGCCGGAAAATTTTTCGCGGCATGGGCGCTCTATTTTTTCACATTGCTTCCGACGCTATGTTATTATGTTACCATTACACTCATTGGAACTCTGGATGCGGGTACTGTAATAGGAGGGTACATCGGGTTGATGCTTGTGGGCGCTGTATTCCTTGCAGTCAGTGTTTTCGGGTCGGCGCTTACGGAAAACCAGGTTGTTGCGTTCATTGTAAGTTTATTCATCGTGTTTGGATTGTTTATGCTTGATAAAGTCCTTTTCTATTTGCCGATATCTCTGGCTAATATCCTGGAATATATCAGCGTTGATTATCATTTCTCTAATATTGCTCGAGGCGTAATCGACACGAGAGATATTATCTACTATATCTCGGCTATAGGGTTCGCTTTATTCATGGCAACAAGCGTACTTCAAAGACGACGATGGGCATAAAGAAGGATTAAACAATATGAACCGACGACAAATAATAATACGCACACTTCTTATTCTCGGCATCATTGTTCTTGTGAATATGATCGGGTTACGTTTTTTCAAACGCTTCGATCTGACTCAGGGAAATATATACACACTCTCAAGAGCAAGCAAGAATCTTGTCGGATCTCTCGATGATAAATTTTTAGTGAAAGCCTACTTCACATCCGATTTGCCACCGGAATACGCGAACAACCGCCGTGACCTCCGCGATCTTCTTGATGAATACCGGGCGTATGCCGGCGGTAATTTCCAATACGAATTTATTGACCCGGGCAAGAAGGAAGAATTAGAACAGGAAGCACAGCGCTATGGTATACCGCCGGTGCAAGTCCAGGTGTTGAAGGAAGATAAACTGCAAATCGAAAAAGCTTACATGGGAATGGTATTTCTTCACGGCGATAAACAGGAGCGTGTACCGGTTATTCAATCGACGTCGAACCTGGAATACGAAATTAGTTCTGCCGTAAAGAAGATGACTTCAAAAGATCTGAAGAAGATCGGATTTCTTGCCGGACAGGGTGAGCCGAATTTACAGCAGATAAGCCGCGTCCAGGAGATGCTGGCGAAACAATATCAGGTGACCCCTGTTGAATTCGGCGAGGGGAAACCGATTCCTTCGGATATTGCAGTTCTTTTGATCGTTGCGCCCAATCAGCCTTTCAAGAGCTGGGAAAAGTTTTTGATCGATCAATACTTAATGAAGGGCGGGAAAATTGCGTTCATGCTGAACAAAGTGAATTCATCTCTTCAAACTAAGATGGGCCAACCCCTCAATTTGAACCTCGATGATCTTCTTGAATCCTACGGTGTTAGGGTCAATACCGATCTTGTCAGGGATGTGAGCTGCGCCTACGTACGCGTCGATCAGCAGGCAGGCTTCATGATTATCCAGAACCAGATACCGTTCTACTATTTGCCGCGTGTCGGTGATTTTCAGAAAGACAGCCCGATAGTGAAGGACCTAAGCTCGGTTGTTTTTTACTTTGCAAGTTCCATCGATACGAGCCTCGCCAAGGAAAAGGGATTGACGGCGAGCGTGCTGGTTCGATCCTCAAAGAAAAGCGGAAGACAGGAAAATTATTTCGTTATTGATCCGACGATGCAGGTAACAAAAGAAATGTTCGGCGAATCCGGTATTCCTCTTGTTGTTACCGTTGAAGGCGCTTTTGCCAGTCTGTTCGGGAACAAATTTGTTGGCGGAGATACCACGTTTAAAAGCTCGGTGGATACAACGAATAAAATTGTATCAGGGAAATTATCGAAGATTGTTGTAATCGGCGACGGAGATTTTTTACAAGACCAATTCTCCGGCGGAAATCGGGATAACTTCCTGCTTGCAAGCAATATGGTCGATTGGCTTGCCGATGATATCGGACTTGCGGAGATACGTTCACGAGATAGTGGAAGCAAACCGCTCGACGAAGTAAGCGAGGGAACTAAAACATGGCTTAAGGGGCTTAACCTCGCCGTTCCGCCGATAATCGTGATCTTAGTCGGCGTCTTGAGGTGGCGGATGCGTGTCTCGATGTACAAAAGACTTGAATCAAGAGGATTATAGAATTATCATCTGAAGAAAATTGCCATGAATAAATCGACAAAATTATTGATTGCAACATTGCTCGTGCTCGTAGCGGTTGTATATTTTTTCCTTCCATCGGAAAAAGAGCAAGAGGTAAGTTATAAAATTCCGGTAGTATCGGTAGCGATCGATTCTGCCTCGATTGTCAAAATCGAAGTCAAACAAACCGCCCGTTCAGTTGTTATTGAAAATATCGGCGGTGTGTGGACTGTTACAACCCCCCTGCGTGCGGCTGCCGATCCAATCGCAGTTGCACAACTACTCAATGGTTTATCAAAATTTAAAGTCGGAAGTCATATATCTTCTAATCCTGACAGACAACGGCTCTTCCAGGTAGATTCCGCTGGAACTTTCCTCAGTTTAACCGATAGATCGGGTAAAGTTGTCAGTATGATTGTCGGTAAAATGGGACCTTCGTTCTCGGAAATATATTTCAGACTTCCCGATTCAAAAGACGTGTATTTAGGGAATGGTATTGATAGCTGGGCGATAAACAAGAATCTTAAAGATTGGAGAAACAGATATATCATACGCACGCCCAGCGAAGAAATGAATGAGATTTCGATCGCTACCGGTTCAAGGACTTTTATTTTCCGCCATGAGGGTGGAGCTTGGAAATTAGGCGATAAGATTGTAGAAACAACAGAGATGAATCCGCTTCTCAACGCTCTTTCCGATATGCGCGCCGACGATTTTATCGATTCAACGGCAGATCTAAAATTTAAACCGATAGCGATCAATATAAAAGCAGGGAATCATATTTCCTTAAATTTATATCCCACATCTGCAGACTCGGCACATTACATCGTACAGTCGTCTACGTCAAAACAATTGTATCTAATAAATAAATGGACTGTTCAGCAGATTCTAAAGCCCACCGGTAAACCAACACCGGTCGCCCCACAGGTCAAACAGATTGCCGAAACTCCGAAGCCAGCGCATATTATTACTACCAAGAAAGAGTCAGTCGCAAAACAAGATATCCCTATTGTTACGCCGAAAAAAGAGATTGGAAAAAGACCAACGTCGGAAGTGATTTCCTCGACGAAAGAGGGTGAGCAAAAACCTGCTTCAGAAATTATCTCGCCCAAGACCGATGTAATAAATAAACAACCGGCAAAAAAGAATCCGCTGATTGATAAATCTCAATCTTTAGAGCCGCCTGCGCCTCCGGCTGATGAGACCCCAAAAAGTCTTGAACATTCTGAACAAACCGGTGATGATGAAGGCACGCTGATTGTTCATACGGTAAAGAAGGGCGAGACGATGACTACCATCGCTAAGAAGTACAATGTCAGGGCTGAGCAGATTCTCAAATGGAATCTGTTGAAATCCATTGCCGTGAAACCGGGTCAGGAACTATACATCTACACTAAAAAGTAAATTTAAAGATCAGGTAAGAAGCTGACAAATTGTACTCCGTGCGTTTTTCTTAATAATCCCGCTTACCGCATAGCAAGGGTATGAACTTTCCAACGATACTTTTGTATCATTTCGTCTATGATCGAATTCGGAGTAAGGTAGAGTTCTGCTTCACACGCGATGGGGCAATTTCATAACAGTACCTCAATTGCAAGGTATGAGCTGGGAAGTTCTCTGCTTTGTCTATTTATACTGATTAAAAATTCCTTGAGCGAATGGAGTCCATAGGCAAGCATTCAAGTCAGCCGCCTTTAGACCTTCATTAGTCCACGTATTACAAGTAAAAAACAAATTAAATGCTCCCTTTGCATCATAAAACAAATCATTGTCTCCGTATGAAATGCTTTTTATTAAACTGTAATTTCCTAAACTGTCTTTGTCAAAACTCGAGTCGATGTAATTAATTAATTTCCGGTAGCTCTCTCTATTTATGCATATTTTTTTGCATGATTCATTCTCTTCAAGTCCATAATAAAATGTCACATGAATTGCTGCGCTGCCCAGAAAAAAAAGCGCATTAAATGCTGTCTTAAATTTAAGATCTTCCCATGTCGGTGTTTCTAAATAGAACGCTTTGTCTCCCCAGCCAAAAGATAAGTAATTAACAATAACATTGCCTGATTTTGTGCACGCTGGATCAACATTCTTACTCCAATCTTTGTATGCATTTTTCAGAGGCAGCGCTAAGTCTGTATGCACACCATTTGTCAAAATATAAATCTCTATACTGTCTTTTTCGCACTGAGTAAAATCGGAATTAACCGGGATATAGGATAAGCCGAACGCCGCGATAAAATATAGAGCAACGAATAAAACCAACATCCCCAAAACACGTATGGTCAATCTAAATATTCTATGGAACTTCATTTGATTTGTAATGCCCGTTAACGTTATCAAAAAGCTCACAATCCCGCGTTCCACCACTCTGTGAATGACGATCGGAATTGAACTAACACTTTATCGAGTTTAGTCCCTTCCTATGCAGACTACTCTCCAGTCTCCTTCAACTTCAGGAAGCGCACCGCATTGTTGTAAAAAATATCACGCTTTTGTTCTTTGGAGAGAAACTTAGCTGATTCAATTCCCTCGATTGCCATACCGATTGCCTCGGGCCACACCATCTGGTCGGATCCGAACATTAGTCGTTTTCCCAATCCCGCTCGGATTAAATCCCTGAGATACTCATGGAATTCTTCCCTTTGGATGATCCAGTTGATCACTGCAAGGTCAGCGTACACTTGTGGATATACGGACATAATTGCCTTTGTTTCTTCTAAGTACGGCCAGCCCCCGTGCATTAGGTAGAGTCGCAGCTTTGGATGTCTTACCAACACTTCTTCAAGAAGAATTGGATTGCCATACGTTACACGGAATTTAGGACAACAAGTGTAGGTTAATCCCTCAGGTCCCAGCCCCGTATGAACTCCGACCGGGATGTCCAATTCTTCAGCGAGGGTTAGGTATGGGGCGAACAGCGAATCATTCAGAGAAAGTCCAGCATGTTGGGCTACCAGTTCACCTAACACACCAAGTTTGCCTGCAATAAATTGTTGCCGCAGTTGTTCCACATCCGGAAGTGAAGTTACTTCATCGAAATATACTCCCCCGATTAGGCGTTTTGGTTCTTCAATCTTCCAGCGATACACAACGTCCAGTGGTCCACTTGTGACAGCTTTAACGATGTTGTAACGGCGCATCTCTGACAGCGTTGCCTGCATAAGTTCCTCGTCACTTGCTGCCCCGGAAGGTCTTCCTGTAACTGGATTGGGGATGTTTGATTCGCCCATGTACTCAACGGGGTATGAGTGCATGTGCATGTCAATGATGGGAAGGTTTTTGTTTGTTGCTGTTTGAGCGGATATCAAACAGGGGATTCCCATAAGCCCAAAGACGATAAGTAGTAATTTCATAATCTTCCTTTCTTCAGTCGAGATGTGTTCGCATAACGCTGCGCGAGGGCTTGTCCGCGCAGCGTTCCGCAGACAGTTTTGAGCGACGCACGAAGTGCGGAGCGAATGTCTGCGGAACGTTTTGCAACAACGAAGTTTGTTTTGCCGCTATCAAAAAAGCGGAGCATCCAAACTGCGGTAAAACAAATTTAAGCACGCACAACCAACATGATAAGAAAAAGTGCGTGCCGTTGTTGCTTTTGTTATCGGCAGGTGCGCATAGGGACCACGTCATAAGGTTACAACAAATCATGCTGCGTACTCTAAGAGGGGCTTTGATTCATTTAGCAAAGCCTTGAAATATTGTAGCAGGTTACTTACAAGATCCGCATGCGCACGGAATTGGATAGACACAATTACTCCATCTTCTCTGTAGATGGGGGCTATCAAGATCTTTTGACCATCTTTGACCAACAATCCGAAATGCTTTCCTTCGCGAACTATCCGTACACGGTCATCGGCGTCGATGATCTTAAAACCAGTGTAGTATCCTCCAGCTTCGAGTCCTGAATCACTCGTTTGAATTCCCATTTCTCCAATCTCCCGCATCGCACGGAGGTGTGAGTTCATAATCTTATCAATCTCAGGATCGTCGACTTTGTCCTCAAGAGTTACAAGAAAAATACGCCGAATCGTAGCCCCGCGCTGAGCAGCAAGTTTGTTCATTGCTAGGAAACGGCCATTGATTCCTAGATTGCATGTGTGCCAGTATGAGGGAAGAGAGACAGTAATGTACTCATCATCCTTTTGAAGAAACGATAGATACTGGGTCAAGCCACTAACTATATCTTCATGGTCGCCTATGAGATCGTAAACTCCTTGCGTCATGTCTTCTAGAATGCGTTGCAGCAAGTGTATCCGAAACCGTGCCATCCGACAAAACAATGGGTTGTTTGCACGATCCAATCGTGATAGAATCGGAACAAGGTTTTCAACATCACTAGGAGGTGCATCGTTGGTAGAGAATGTCTCAATATCTTGTAGAACATCTTCTGCGTGTTGAACGCGTCCATGCCTACTGTAACGAAGACATCGGGCAATGATATCGACAACGCCGCAATTATCCTTGTAAAGTGAATTGTTAATACGTTGTATGTCATCTGCTATTTTGGTTTTCAATTCGTCAATGTCCTGTGTTGGTGGTGGGGGGTTCTCCCCTGTTGCAACATAGTATAACACACCGCCAAAGGAATAGATATCGGCGCCGACAGAACCACTACCTTCTGGAGCTACATAGGGATGGCTGCCGCCGACCACACCGACACCCTCAATAATTAAGTCTCTAAACAAAGATTGGCCAAAATCAATGAAAACAGGTTTGCCATCAGGCTGAACAATTATATTCTCCGGCCAAATATCGCCATGCACAATTTGTCTTTGATGAATTTCTATGAGACAGTGAATGAGTTTCCTAGCCCATTCTAAAAAGAGGCTGGCATTCGGAATTCCCGTGAACTTGCAGCCTGTGTTGAATTCGGATTTCAAATAGAGATCAAGCTGTTGTCCATCAATAAATTGCTGGACTATGAACAAAGCAGGGGTTGTGATCTCCTGTTCTGGACCCAATTGGAATTGGTATGTGCCATAATCCAGAACTCGAGCAACACAATCTAGTTTCCGAAGACGCCTCATACATGTATACTCGACGAGGAACTTCTCGTAAACAAACGCCAAGCGCTTTAATTTATCAGAAAGGGGTCTACTTATATCTAATGTTGGTATCTTTATCACGACGACCATGTCACTACAAATGTCATTGTTCTCCAAAGAGGATTTTATGCTGATGGCTTTTGCTTTATAGGTTTCACCAAATGCGCCAGTGGACATTGGTTCCACTATTTCATACGTAGCTAATTCGCCATGAAGTTTCTGTTCTGGATTTAGTTGGTATTTGATTCTATTCTCTGCTGACATACTGAAGACACCTTCTTCTGATATTATGATTTAAACTCGCGCTGAAGAGCGATGTTATATTTAACTACTCGTGATGCGCGCTTGCCGTGTTAACTGCAGTGCGTTTTCGCTTGAGGAGATCGGTCTTCTTAAGAAAATCTTAACATTCACGTCGCCACCTTGTCAGCCATTGATGCCGATTGTCTAGAGGGCGGAACGATTTTTGGTGTTTTCATTCGCCTCACTCTTTTCGTTTTTCGTGGCTTTATACTCTCAATCTTCTCTTCAATCACTCTTGTTATGACTGCTTTAATTTCATCATCACTGAATTTTGTTTTGTATGTTCTCCTCAATTGTCTCCTCAAGTAATTGATTATCGGTTTGGAGTAAAGCAACCTCGAAATGTTTGAGGGCTCTAATGCCGAGTACTTGTGCCATAGACTATCTAACCCCTTTTGAAGGATTAGCGCCCTGGTGATATATTGCAAATATTCTGCCGCCATTTTTAATTGGCCTTCTTCTGAGAGGTCAACTGTGAACACCTTTCGAGAATCAATCGGCTTGCTGAATATGATTCTGTAAAAATCGAATCGTTTTCCATTTGTTAAGAGTGCCCACTCTATACCTTCATTTGCTGCATAGTTTACTGCCTGTCTAAGATGTTTTGGTGAAAGTTCAAGACCCATTGATTTGACCTCAACAACGAAGTATCTCTTACCCTTCACTTGTATGATATAGTCAGCATAAGTTCCTCGTATCATGTATTCGGTTTTTATTTCTTCGATGCTGGTGAAACCCAGAGTATCGGTCAAAAATGAGTTAATCATCAGTCGTGTTCCAGATTCATCTAAATCAGAGTATTTGCCAATCAGGTATTCTTTTCTGTACCCCTTAAGGGCTGACAAAAGTTTTCTTCTTTTGGACGTTGTGAGCTGTTTCATTACATCTTCCTTTCATTTGTTGAGGATAAGATATTACATTCACCCCAGTAATTTAATCCAAGCAAACGCATTGCAGTTAACGCTGCGCGAGAAAAACGAACGTGCGAGCGAACGAATCTCCTTCTTTTGGAGATTTGTTTGAGCGAGCATGGAGTTTTTCCCGATGTTCCGCGACGTTCGCGGAGCGAACGGCTCTTCGCGGAACGAGGGCTTGTCCGCGCAGCGTTCCGCAGACAGTTTTGAGCGACGCACGAAGTGCGGAGCGAATGTCTGCGGAACGTGTTGCAAAAACACGCATTGCCGTTGCGAAGTATAATAAATAAATTTCATTTGAGCAACGGCATTGAGCGATTCGAGACTCAATGTTGAAGAATCGCTCAGAAAATTTAGGTTGAGCGTCATGTTTTTGCTTGTTAAGCGCAGTGCACCATTAGAAATTATTTTTGATTTAACGCCCATAGTACAAGAACAACCAAGCCAACTAAAACTAGTGCTTGAGTTTGTTCTTTTGATTGTACCTTCTGGAAAATGTGCTGTTGAAGCCATTGCATGGCTACAGAAGAGTCGGTCTGCAACGGTAAATATTTAAGATCTCGAATGAACCCGGGTAGATTAACAGACGGATCGAGAATTATTGGAAGAATCGGCTTACCTAAACCTTTCGCCGCACCGATTTCCTGAGGAACCCACTCTGAACTTTGAGAATTATGACTCCATAGCAAAATGAAAAGGTCGCACGTCTTGATTGCATCCAAGATGCTCTGGTTAAGTTGTGCACCCGCAGGAACAGAATACTCTGCTACGAAGATCTTGCAAGGCGTATTCTGTAGAGCATGACGCACCGATTCGACAATATGAAAATCTTTGGTACTATAACTTATGAAAATATTGTAAGGCATAGTTTTACCACTCAAACTTAGAAACCATTTCGCCATCTATTAGGACAACGCACTGAATACCTGAACTGAGAAACTTTTGAACTTTTGTAAGCATGGCAACCACGTTATGCCCACGATAGGTGCCTTTTAATTCCTCGCTACTGCCGAAGATATTGATGCCGCCCTTGACGACAAGAGAGTCATTTATGCTTACGCTGATTTGGTTAAGAGCATTCTTCTCAGCGGTGACTCTCCAAGGTGATTCGGTGCTTCCCGGAGGCCGGTAGGAAGCAAAGTTTGAAGAACTGCACCCAATTATCACTGAGGCGAGAATTGCAAAAACGATTAGTTGTTTCATTTGTGATTACTCCTATATAGTTTATTGTGCATTGCGCTTAACGTGTGCGCCAAGCACGCCGTGCCGCTGTATATCATCTATAATTGACGGCGGCATGGAGTGAGTTCAATATGTTTTGCGATGGCACGTGTGTTGGCTTTCAAACGAATCGAACGTCGCTGCTTGGCGCTGTTATGTGAAGTGGCGGCACCGTGTTCACTCTACAATCAAATCAAATGTAGGATTGGGAAAATCATCAATCGTAAGGTCATCTTCCTTAGTCAATCCGATAGATACGTTTGCAACCGCCTGAAGGGCGTAATGCGTAAACTTCGACGGTTGAGTGAAGTGCAACTGTGTTGGCTTATCCTGATGTTTGTCTTCCCGCGTCAAGACGCTCAACAATGCAACCCAAGCCACTCTTCCGACTCTGTCTACGAGATCGGCTAATGTCGTATTGTATTCAGCTTCGACTTCCTCAGTGTTACCGCCGTGAAGGAGTGCATGTCGCATCGCAGATGCCTCGCGGAACGCCCGAGCTGCATCGTCAGAAACATGATTCTTGAAGAGTTGTTCAATCGCTTGTGACTGATATGGTCGGTGAGTGGGTATCTCCTCACACTTTGGACAGTAAAGTGGTTCTCGACAACGAGAGCAACGATCTGGCACCTTGGTTTTGTCACGCGAGAATTCTGCGACGGTTTCTATCACGAACCAGAACCACTGAAACTGAATGTCCGGTTCATCGGCTGAGACTGCAACTCGAAACCAACGGAGAGCGCGACAGATGGGCTCGCTAACAGCTACGCGCAGGAAGGTCTCGACTGTTGGTGCAAACGTCTCGTCCAATATCAGTAAGGGCTTATTAGGATCGGAAATGCTAGTATAGATTCTTCCTTCTCTTGACTTTACTCCCGGGGTCCAATCATAAATGCCAATGCGGCGATGTGTTCTGTAGCGTACACCGGTTGCGAAGCCAAGAACGTCAAGAAAGTCTCTCAGGTATTGCCCGCCTGTCTCTGGAGCGACGTCGATGTCTGGAGCATCAAAGATTATGAATGCATACATAAGTGGCGTCTCTTTGCCAGGCTTCATATCGCCATTCTTAAAATGTACTTCGTAGCCTAGGGTCGGATGCCGATAAGCCATGCTGCTCAAATCGTCTCTGACTCCCAAATGTGCTTCAACTTCAAATTTCATTATCCAGCGGGGCATGGTTCATCCTTCGTAGAGCGAGAAAAATCTGGTGCCGCCATTTCACATAACGGGCGCGAAAAGTACGAACGAAAAATCAAACGTACATAGAAGAAAGCATAAAACATGATTAAAGTACAGACAAAGAAATTATCACAATCAT
>JAGVIE010000023.1 GCA_020056225.1 Bacteroidota bacterium | reverse complement strand
CTTCCGTTGTAGTTCACTGTCTGTGGCGAAACTCCGGTAATAGAACCGTTTGCACCTGCCGTGTAGGTTAAGGTGTATGTGTTGATCGCAAAGTTCGCCTGCACAGTTGCATTACCTGAGGTAAGCGTGGCAGTCGTGCTCAACGCGTTCGCATCGGCTATTGATGTGGTTCCTACTGGTACCGTCCAGTTTACAAAATGATAGCCTGTGTTCGCTGATGCTGTGATCGTAGTTGCTACACCATGATCTACTGCTATTGGTGATGACGACGGAGCTGTAATCGTTCCTCCTGTCGTTCCCTGAACTGTTAGCTGGTACACTGGCTCACCGATAGCAAAATCACTCATTGCAGTTAAATTTCTTGCCTCCGTTGAGGTTGATGTTCTAGATCCCAATGCTGTTGCTGACCATGCACTGCCAGTATATCGGCGAACAGTAAAATTACTCGGTGTTGCACCTACATCTATATCATTTGGATTGATAAAAGTGAAGGTGGCATCGTATGTAGTGAATGCTAATGCTCCTCCAGGAGTGAGTGTCCAGTATCGATTAACACTCTTCGAAGAGTTAATATCTGATGTCGAGATACTTGGATGTTCAGTCGAAGTTGTGGTTGCAATTACATTACCACCAAACGTTACGCTTGCAAATGAGAGGGCAACCGGTGTATAGTACGTTCCTGCTCCAATTGGGAAGGTGAAGCTCTGTACACCCGTGGAAAACATCTTCTGAAAATTCCCTACGATATGGCCGCTGGTTCTTGAGATACTGCCGTTTGTGCCGGCGATTAATTTATACGTATTTGTGCTAATATTGCCGTTTTGAAGTGTTAGAGTTCCAATCACAGTCTCATCAGTAAGAAGCGAAATACCGGCGGAATTATTTATAGTTAAATTGTTAAAAGTTGAACCGCTCATTGTTTGCTGGCTAGTA
Organism: Bacteroidota bacterium; assembly: GCA_020056225.1. GTDB lineage: Bacteria > Bacteroidota > Ignavibacteria > UBA10030 > SZUA-254 > JAGVIE01. The sequence continues at coordinate 163,552 of JAGVIE010000023.1, read as the reverse complement.
CCATTCAATGTTACGGTGTTGTTGCCAGGATTAAATGTACCAGCATTCGACCAGTTACCGCCGATAGTCATGTTAATGATATTTGTTGCAGCGTCGAGTGTTCCAGATGTGATTGTCAAATCGTGAGCAACTTGAAGCGTATTTGTTCGTAGTTGTGCTATAACCGCTGTAGCACCATTTTGAACTTTGAAATCATAGAATGGGACATTACTGCTCACAGTTATTGTCTTCGCTGCACTGCCGCAAGTAATCAAAAATGTCCCACCCGTAATTGGTGTACCAGATTTATTAATGTTCACGTCCGGCAACGTTGTATTTGTGTTCGGACTGGCAATACTAACCGTTCCATTTGTCATCGAGAAGGTGGCGTTACTCACTTCAAAAATAGAGTTGCTTGCGGTTCCGACCGCTCCACCAGACGGAATCGCAAATGTACCACCGCTGATCGTGATCGTTCCCCCTGTTGTTGTTGCTTGCAATCTTCCATTTACGTTCAACGTCCCTGCCGAGAGAGTCACAGTCCCAGTAGCGCCAATTTCAAGACGGTTAGAACCTCCTGTTGTGCTGATATTCATAGTTCCATTGGCAATGGTCAGATCACCGCTAACAATCATGCTCGCTGCATTACCCCAATTTGAAATGGCACTAGCATTGTTCAAATAATATCCAGCAGTTGCTGGTATCGTATAAGTAGCGCCACCAAAAGGCTGAATTGTAGAAGCGCTTGATAATTTGAATGTTCCATTTGTTAGCGTTAGGGTCCCTGAACTGGTGGCAGTTTGCATTGTGATCACTGAATTTACATTGAGCGTGTTAGCTTTGCTACTCCCCATGTTCAATGTAATCAGGTTGAATATCATGGAATTTCCACTTAGGGTTTGATTACCATTTTTATTAAAGGTCACGTTCGTTGCTCTATTCGAATTTTGCGCCATATCGAACGTACCGTTGTTTGTTATGTCTCCACCAACGGTCATCGAAGATACTGCGTTAGAACTAGGATGATCAAACAGTCCTCCGTTAGCAATAATAATATCACCAGAAATTGTAACAGTCCTAGCTGTGCCGTCAAATTGTAATCTCCCACTTGTCCCCTTGCCTACTGTTAGCGCAGGAATCGTGAAGTTTGTGTTAATGGTGACCGTATGTCCGTTTGCAATGGTTACGGTATCAGCTGTTGTAGGCACTCCGCTTGGAGTCCAAATACCGGCTGTATTCCAGTTCCCTGTACCTGCACTTGTTTTTTGTCCTGCTATTACTGTCGTTGTAAATGCGATAATAATAATTAAGATAATAAGGATTGAAAAAAATTTAGAAAATTTCATATATCCCTCAAAAATTGATTACATTGAAAAGCACTATTATCATTAGTTTATTATAAAAACCCGGTGAAAATTAGTCAATAATCATTCCAAAGTGACCCCCATCATTATATGCATTTAAAGCTATAATTCAGTATATATTTCACATCTAAATGTAAAATATACCGACATATCAGTCATAATTACTGTCATCTAACTTTATTTTGATAATAAGCTTGTATTCTCAAAATCTTAAGATATGAGCAAATGGGGAATTATGACATCAAGTTAGTATGCTGAAGATTTAAATTGTTGATGAACCTCACTCCGATAAGAAGCAAAGAGTAACAAGGTAAGAATGGGGAAATTTCAAGAATTCATTTTGTTAAAACCACCAAAGACAGATAACTAATAATATCTACCACACAATGAAGCAATATTATGATGAACTGAGAAGAACGCCTCCGTAACAATATTGCTTTTCATCCTATATGAGATGTAATCTTATCAATAAGGTGCCGTTTTGGAACCGCACCGATAATTTGTTCTACAACCTGACCTCCTTTGAAGATCAGCAATGTAGGAATGCTTCTGATCCCATATTTCATTGCTGTTTGGGGATTTGAATCAACATCCATTTTGGCGACTTTTAATTTTCCATCATAATCTTTGGCAAGTTCTTCGATAGTTGGCGCTATCATTTTACACGGACCACACCAGATTGCCCAAAAATCTACTATCACCGGCTTATCTGATTGAATAACTTCATCTTGAAAATTAGCATCGTTAACAGTAATCGGTTTCATCAATTTTCCCTTATAGTAATTATAAATATATTTTTCTCTTGCGGATATAAATATACTAAATTTTATGCTGATATTCTTACAGTAGAAAATCCTAATATTGATTCTACGTCATTAATGAATTCATCACTTGGCTCGACCGTGTATTTTGTCGATTGGTATAGCTGTGATGTTCCATCCCCTTCAAAAATGAGATTGAAATAGCACGGATATTTCCCTTTATACTGTTCTACAACCTTGCGGAGCAATTGAATCGTGTCTTCCTGAACATTATCCGCACGAATCGACAGAATAATATTTTTTGTAAATCTTTCTCTTACTTTTTCCAAAGGAATCACTTCTTTAACAATAATGCGCAGAGTATCGCCGCTCTGTTCAGCCGTACCTATAACCATGACCATCGCATCGAGATTCAATATATTCTGATATTGACGGTAGGCATCTGAAAATACAATACATTCACCCTTGCCGGAAAAATCTTCCAGCGTCAAGAAAGCCATCATGTTCCCTTTTTTATCAACTTTCTTCTTTATCGAAGATACTACGCCGGCACAACGAACCGTAATGCCAGATTTGATTATAGAAGTTTCACGAAATTGAGCTGTTGCAAAGGCAGTGATATCTCGTTCATATTTTCGCAGAGGATGCCCCGATACATAAAAGCCTAAAACGGCTTTCTCCCTTGAAAGCTTTTCACTCTCACTCCATTGCTGAATCATCGGCATTGGTGGACATGATTCACTTTTTTTTGTACTTGATGCTGAATCGAAAAGTGACGATTGTCCCTTCGATTGCTGAGTCTTTGAAGTTTGCCCAAATTGAATAGCTTTTTCTGTGCATTCGAATAATTGAGCACGATTTGAGTTAATCTCATCGAATGCCCCGGCTTGAATCAATCCTTCGAGTGTTTTTTTATTGACTAAGCGTAGATCAACACGTCTGCAAAAGTCATATAAATTTTCAAACCTACCTTTCTCAGTGCGCGATTCGATAATACCCTCCACCGCGCTCACACCTACATTTTTTATCGCGCTTAATCCAAACCTGATTCCATGCGGCGTCACAATGAACTGCACAACGCTTTCATTCACATCCGGTGGCAGAACTTTTAATTTCATCTCCCTGCATTCTTCGATTAGGCGAACGATATAATCTGTGTCACCAATCTCTGTCGACATAGTTGCCGCCATGAATTCAGCCGGATAATGCGCTTTAAGATACGCTGTTTGATATGCAAGAACAGAGTAAGCTACGCTATGCGATTTATTGAAACCGTATGAAGCGAATTTTTCGATCATATCAAAAATTTCGCTGGCAATTTTTTTTGTAAATCCTTTATGCAAAGCGCCTTCAATAAATTCATTCTTCTGTTTTGCCATCAGGTCTTTATCTTTTTTACCCATTGCGCGGCGCATCAGATCGGCTTTCGCAAGTGATAATCCAGCTATCTCGCTTGCGATTCGTATAACCTGTTCCTGATATACGATCACACCGTATGTCTCTTTCAGGGATGCTTCTAATTTTGGATGCACATATTCGATTCGCTTTTTTCCCTGTTTGCGATCTATAAAATCACCGATCATTTCCATCGGACCGGGTCGATAAAGTGCATTCATCGCAACCAGATCACTGATTGAAGTCGGTTTCAATTTTCGAAGCCAATCCGCCATCCCGGAAGATTCAAACTGGAAAACTCCTACAGTCTGCCCTTTTCCAAACAATTCGAATGTTGAAGGATCATTTTCCGGAATTGTATCGAGATTGACATCGACATTATAATTTTCTTTGATAAGCTTTAACACGTTTTCTACGACAGTGAGAGTCCGTAATCCCAGAAAATCCATCTTGAGCAAACCGGCTTTTTCAAGATCGATCATGTTATACTGAGTCATGACTTCAGTTTGAGGCGTCTTGTACAGCGGCACATAGTCTAGAATGGGACCCGGCGCGATAACGATTCCGGCGGCATGTGTTGATGAATTTCGGTTCAATCCTTCTAACACAAGCGAGATATTAATAAGCTCCTTGATTTTTTCATCGTTACTTTCTTTCACCCAGCTTAATTCAGGATTGGTCTCCAACACTTCTGCCAATGGTGTAACTTTCCCCTGGATAACCGGGATCAGTTTCGTGATCGATTCCGTTACGGAAAGCGATACGCCTAATACCCTGCCTACATCCTTGATAACCGCGCGAGTGGCAAGTGTTCCGAATGTTATGATCTGCGAAACTGAATCGGCGCCGTATTTATTCTTAACATATTCGATTACGCGATCTCTTCTGTTGTCGGAAAAATCTATATCTATATCGGGCATGCTCACACGATCAGGATTGAGAAAACGCTCGAATAGAAGATCGTACTTCAACGGATCAACATTCGTGATACCAAGAGCATACGACACAAGACTCCCTGCGGCACTGCCGCGTCCCGGGCCAACCATCACATCCATCTTTCTCGCAGCATCAATAAAATCTGCCGTTATTAAAAAATATCCTTCATATCCCATTCGGGTGATGACTGAAAGCTCATGCCTGAACCGATCATCAATTTCCTTTGTGATTGTCGGGTATCTTTTCTTTAGTCCTTCGAATGATAGCCGCTCGAAATATTCCTGTAAAGTTTGCACACCAGCTTCAGGCGGGATGGGAAATTCGGGCATGAATGGTTTATCAGGCTGAAGATTGTACGTACCGATCTTTTCAGCAATCTCAATCGTTGTAGATAAAGCTTCCGGAAATTCTTTAAAAGCCTCTGCCATTTCGGCTTGCGTTTTGAAATATAGCTGATCGGTTTGATATCGAAGCTGGCGATAATCGGTTGTGTTTGCCTGACTCGCATCGGGAATCATCAGCAAAACATTATGCGCGAGCGCGTGTTCCCGTTTTATGTAGTGGATATCGTTCGTAGCAACCAGCTTGAGATTTAATTCCTTTGCAATAAGCGGAGCGTTCTGAAGTATAGGTTTTTCCTTTTCAAGAAAATGGTTTTGTATCTCGATATAAAAATCCCCGCCGAATATTTCTTTGAATGTAGCCGCTGTTGCAAGAGCATCATTATAACGACCGTTAACAAGATCGTGCGAAACCACGCCGTTCGGACAAGCCGTCAGCGCGATAAGTCCTTCGTTGTATTTCCTGAGCAATTCAAGATCAATTCTCGGTTTATAGTAAAATCCTTCCGTGTGCCCGTAGCTGCATAATTTGATGAGGTTTTTATATCCCTCAATGTTTTTGATAAGCAAGACGAGATGATGATAAATCCCACGACCAAGTCCTTGCTTTACACTTTGGGCATTTATTTCTTTATCGAAGCGCGTGCCTTTCGTTACTATGTACATCTCGCATCCGATAATCGGCTTTATTCCGGCTTTCTTTGCGGCTCTATAAAATTCAATCGCCCCGAACATCACGCCGTGGTCAGTGAGCGCCACTGTCGACATCTTATTCTGAACCGCGCTCCCTACCAATCCGTCGATAGTGGCTGCGCCATCCAGTAAGCTGTAATGCGAATGATTATGGAGATGGATGAATTCGGGCATTGGAAATTGATATTAATTTAGCAGATGAAAGATAAAAATAATTAAAAGGAAAAACAATAGATTAAAAAAGCCGGCATCTCTGCCGGCTGGATAATAAACTTCTTCCAAATCATGACCGCCTGTTATGATTCGAGAAATTTTTCTACATAACTGACCACCTTACTGATCTCGACAATATCTCTCTTTCCCGTACTGCGTTCCTTGAGTTCGATATTACCGTGTGCTAAATTCTTCTCGCCAACGATTACCTGAAGGGGAATTCCCAGCAAATCGGCGTCTTTAAATTTAAAACCCGGACTGACATCGTTTCGATCATCGAATAATACATCTACCAACGATTGCTGTAATTTTTCGTAAAGATGTTCGGCGGTTTGCACAACTTTTTCATGATTCGAATTAACCTGTATCAAATGAACATGATAAGGCGATAAAGCTTTACTCCACATGATACCATGCTTATCATGATTCTGTTCGATATAACAAGCCATTATTCGTTCAACACCGATGCCGTAACTACCCATAATTATCGGCTTCTCTTTCCCATTCTCATCGAGATAATAGGCATGCATCGCATCGGAATATTTTGTACCAAGTTTAAATATATGTCCTAATTCTATTGCGTTAACAACTCGGAGCGGTTTGCCGCATTTTAAACACGGCTCACCAGCATTGATGGTGCGTAAATCGTAGTATCCATCTACTTTGACGTCTCTTTGCAAATCGATATTTCCGATATGATAATCATTCTTGTTTGCGCCGCTGATCAGATTATTGGCACCTTCCAATCGTTTATCGACGATAATTTTAAAACCCTGAAGTCCGAGCGGTCCGATTGAGCCGGCGTCGGCGCCTGTCAGCGTCTTTAATTCTTCAGCCTGTGACGGACGTACCGCGCTCTTGATGACCGAAAGTAATTTCGTTTCATTGAGCTGATCGTTCCCCATCATCAATATTAAGATTGGATTTTTATCCTGCATATAGACCAACGATTTTGCAAGACGCTGTTCATCGACTTTTAAGAATTCCTTCAACTCATCAATCGTACCAACGTTCGGTGTGTGGATTTCTTCGATAGGTTTTATCTCAGCATCACGCTGAGCTTTGGGCATGTTCGAAGTAGCTACCTCGAGGTTCGCCGCGTATCCGCATTGATCGCATAAAGCGCACGTATCTTCACCCGATTCCGATTCCACCATAAACTCCTGCGACGCACTGCCGCCCATGGCACCGCTCGAAGCCCCGACGATAAAGAACTTCAAACCCGCACGGGAGAAAATTTTCTTATAGGCTTCGGCATGAAGATCGTAACCCTTATCCAATCCTTCCCATGTCGCATCGAGTGTATATGCGTCTTTCATGATAAATTGTCTGCCGCGGATAACACCCGAACGAGGTCTCGGTTCGTTTCTGAACTTCATCTGTATCTGATACCATATCTGCGGTAAATCCCGATACGACTTGATATGGTTCTTCGCAATCGAACAGATTACTTCTTCATGAGTAGGCGCAAGTACAAGCGGACGGTTTTTCAGGTGAAACATCGTATCGCCGAAATCCTTCACGCGCCCGGTTTCTTCCCAGAGTTCAATCGGGTTTAGCGCGGGAAGATGGAATTCTTGTCCACCAATGGCATCCATCTCATCGCGGATGATCTCCATAACTTTCTTAAGGATTCGATACCCGAGTGGAAGGAATGAATAAACTCCGGCTCCAAGCGGTCGTATCATTCCGGCTCGTAGCATTAGCTGATGACTCGGAATTAAAGCATCTGATGGAATTTCTTTCAGTGTCGGTATAAAGATTTTACTTAATCTCATTTAATTCTGAATAATTGATTGATAGATATTATTTTCTGATAAATTGATTAATTACAGTAGATTAGATACTTAAATCCTTGGTCAATATACCAAAATTATTGAGGAGTCTCAAGTATATTTTATGAAAAGAATTCCCAAACCTTGCGAGTTCAGGGATTGCGTCTTTATTAGTTGAAGATTAACGGGGGTTTACTATAATACCTATACCGATTTTATTGTATTGCCTTTTGATTTTGCATATTCAACAAAATTGATTGGAGGCAAGATCATAGGTTGAATACCTGCCTTGATTGATAATGAGCAAATATGTTCCCTCAAAAAGGGAAATATTATTGCTGGCGCATTTATATTTGAAAAGCTCTCAAGATGTTCAGGTGCCGCCTTCTCGGTTTCAAATATTCCTACCATCGAAGCTTTAATTTCAAATTGTATAGTGTTTTTATATTTCGATTTAATATCAATACTCAATTCAACGATAACGATTTTTTCGTCCCTTGATTGTGATTGTATATTGATATTTGAATCTGTAATTTCACCATCATTAAAGTGTATTTCTGGAATACGTAAAAAGTGAGATTCCTTTAATAGAATTCCATTTATTTTGAACGTGGGAAAATTATCCATAATATTTAGGCCGCATAAGGTAATTCAGAGGAATCAATTATTGTTGCTATTGGAGTCGAACAACTATAATTCTTTGAGTATTCATCCAATCCATAATTGCCATATTCTTCAATGGGCTCCGATATCCGGTTAGAACCTCCACCTTTTAAATAATAACAATTAGCATTTAAAACTTTTATCCGATTTGTTCCAGGGATACTTAATGTCAACCAATTCAAATAATTCGAACCTTTTTTAAAAATAGTAGGAATATAATTATCATTTTCTATTTCTTTTCTCGGAAACGAAATCAACTTCAGGTTAGTTGTCGTGTTTTCCCTCGGTGTCCATAAATTTATTACGTTCTCCCTGTTCCAGTTAATTACGATTTCCTGATGCTCTGGTTTTAAGATATCTAATAATGATAATGCAGCAGAAGATAGTTGCGTTATTGAATCATCAGAGATAAAGCATATATCAGATTCATCCTTTACGGTTTGATAATACTCATCTTCAAGTTTCGTGGCAAATGCTATAAAATCTTCATTCTCTAATACATCTTTAGGAATTATTTTTACGAAATGAGTATATGATGAAGATTTATACTCGTAGTACAATTCTATTTGGGGGTATCTATCTGCGATACTACTGATGATTTTTAATATATTTTCAGAAATTTTCATACTTTAAATGAATCCTGCAATATTTTTCTTATCTCCAATGCCCGATTTAAAGTGTTATTACTCATCGGCTCATCAATTTGCTTAGGAAGATAATCGGCATCAACTCTTACATTCTTAATGTCCAATATCTTCCGACGAAAATCGAAGCCTTTCTTATGCTGATTTATTTTTTGAAATTCATCTCTAATTTTATTTACAACTTTATGATGATAACCATTGGAATCTGATTCTCCCAATTCTTTTTCTATTTGTCTTGGAGCATCATTTTCTGATAAATTATAAGCACCTGAGATGCTATAAATTATATGAAGCATATGTTGTATACATCCATAATATGAACAGTGGATACTCGGAGCAAACAATTTCTTATCATTTATCAATAGAAAGGCTGCCTGAAAATTCTCTTCCGATTTGTTCAATAGCGGATACATTATGATGTTAATTTTAATCGCGTAATGAGCAAAAGAATATATTACTTCTAAGTTAGACTACAACTTTTTGTCGGATATTACAATTGATGACATTAAAATAGCATTCTTATTACTTAATGTCAACCGGTTAGCCCAAAATGTATTACTTGTACCCCCGGGCAGAGTCGAACTGCCGGCCTGCGGTTTAGGAAACCGACGCTCTATCCATACTGAGCTACGGGGGCGAAAATAAATTTAGATTTTTCTTGAACTTAATCTCTCTTAAGTGGTACTTATACATTAAGTTACTTCAAATATAATAAACTTTGGCTGGTAAAACAAGATAGTATTCGGTAACCTCATACGTAATAATATGACGATGAGAATATCAATATATTTTGTTCTTTCGGTGTTTGCGATGATTGCCAGCTTGCAAGTGAAACATGATAGAGACTCTCAATTTAAGACGTATGGATTCCAGAAATTTCTGAGGCAGAAAAAAAGAGCATAATTTCCGGATAAGAAAATGATTGCGCGCTTTTCTAATGATTTCCTGAATTATTTGTATATATTGCATTATTCAACCTTTCGTAAAATAAAAAAACCGATTGAAAGATGATGCGAACTTTCAACCAGCTTTTTATGTAACAATTTTTTGAACTGCATCATTTTCTAACTAATGCAGTTTATGAAAATATCGTTATTCAGTCACTCCTATTATTTCCTAATTTTTCCTCTTTCAATAATTCAGCCAATTCTGTTTTCATTTTGTTGATATAATTTGCAAGTATTTTCGCATCATAATCTGGCTTATCTTTAATTTGATGAGTTTTGAGATAGTCCGTACAGATATCACTTCTCTTTACTCTACAAAGGTTGTTCGATTCTTCTCTGTAGCAATCCAACGCAGCTTGACGTAGAGGAACTTCCTTTCTGTTCAATTCTTTTCCTTCAAAAAATGAACTAAGATCACCATCAGGATAAGTAAGGCAATACAAATTCATCTGATTAAAAAAGCGATACCCAAATGATAATTCATAATTTCTTTTTTTGTGTAGCTCTTCTTTCTTTGCAAATTCTTCTTGAGTTATCGCACCCATATCTCGCCTATACTGAATTGAATTCCACCATCTGAAAAGTTCAATTGAGTCTTCATTTATCTCCTTAAATATCTCACCTACAAAAAAACTTTCTATATCACCATAAGACCGAAAGAATACCTCAGTATCATCGCTTTTCCTTTTTGCTGATATGAATTTACCTTCAATTTTTATTGAATCATCTTTTATTAAGAAACTCTTGTCCCAATGGTCACAAATCGAAGCTCCCTTTCTTTCTTCATCCATTTCTTTTTGAGTAGAATGCGGGAAACCTATCTTAATATCTTTCCACTCATAGACAAGATATAATCTTTTGTTGCATATCCCCATCAATCCATACTTCCATCTTTTATGGTTATCTCTTGGCATATACACGAAATAAAAAAATCCTCACCACTGCCGGTTAGCTCGCCACAAGCTAATGAGCGATGAGGGGATTATCCTCAAAATTGAGGTATATACTTTATTTCGGAGTGGCGATTTCCGACCATGCTAATGTATCATAATTGTGATACATTTTCAAGCAAATTTATTTCTTCTATTCTTTCGTTTACCGTTAACGGATATAGAAAAAATAATAATCGTTGCGGTAACGGTCAAAGGTGCTCATTTTTTTATAAGTACAAAATCCTGCATTAAAGATTCTTTTGTTAACAAAGAATAATCTGATTCATTGGTAATAATAACATGCAATTTCAGTGAATCATTAGGATTATAAGGTGTTTGTAATATTTTTAATTCTTCTTTTGTCAATAATAGTCTTCTTTGCAATATTTCACCATGAGATTCGCGATCAAGTTTTGACAAATCGATTTTCTCTAAACTATCCGATATTGACTTGAGTGATTCATACATGCTATGAAGTAATTTCACGCATTCTTTTTGTGAATCTATTTTAGCAATTTTCCAACGAGTCTTATCTTGAATTTTTTCATACCAATCATCAACTTTAGGATGATTACTACAACCAATTAACAAAATAAAAATGATGTACAAATACTTTTTCATTTTCCCTCCTTGTTATCTAAGCGATTTTTTATATCATAAAGATATGTTACAATTGCAGCAATTGCATTGAGGAGCGCACAGACAATCACTCCTTGAAAAAACATTATAAATCCATATTCGAAAGAGAATAATGGTGTAGCTTTGTGTTGAGAAATTGCTGCCAAGAAAAGAATTAATATACCGACACCGAAATCTATCCATCCGATAATTTTTAAAGCCGTTACCGTCCAAGATATTTTATTTTCAAAATCATCATCGTAAATCATAGTTTACCCTTCCTATTTTTTAAATGATATTTTTTAAACTTTCCCTGAGAACCATCGCAATAACCTGAGAAAGATTTTCAGGAGTAAAAAGCTTTTGCATTGGTCAACAGTGCATATCCCGATTGATTTGAGATAAGATAACAATTCTTCATCAGATTTGGAAATCGTTTCCCGTTCCCCAGTTTTGCCTGTCATAAGCTATACGATATCACAAAATAGATTATTCTCCAAAGTTCTTTTATCCCCTATTCACTTCAGCATGCAATTGTTGAGGGGTTAAAATGAGAATAGATTTCGGTTGTTTTGCTTAGGGAGTGTACTATATAGCGAATACTGATAGCGTACAAGGTCTCGGGTCGGTAGAAACGAAAAACCCCAACTGTTTCCGATTGGGGGTTCTTCCAAATGCCACTCGGGAGATGTGGCATATTTAAAGTAGAATTTATTTAAGCAACAACATCTTCTTTATCTGCGTAAACGATTTGCCCGGATCAAGTATGCTTGTTGCATCGAGCCGGTAGAAGTATATTCCACTCGCAACATTGTTAGCGTTCCATTCTACCGATTTATATCCTGCGGCTTCTACTGCGTCCATCAACACATCAACAACCTGTCCCAGCACGTTGTATATAACCAACTTCACTCTGCTCTCGCCTGATAGGGCATATTTCAACGTGGTTGTAGGATTAAAAGGATTTGGGTAAGCATTCTCAAGAGAGTACCCTTTCGGGACTCCGTGCAATGATGCTACCTCCTCCGGAGACGGCGGAGGTAACTCTGCCGAAGAGACGATCTTGATTCGATTCTGCGCAGCGATAGAAGAAGACGAGGATAAAATAAGTTTGCCTTCTTGATCCGCTTTTATCCAGTATCCAAAGCCAGAGTATATTGTATCGGTTGCTAAATAGCTACCGTTATATCTGAAGAAATTACTTATAACAATCCCCGGAGGAATGCTTGCAATGGACAAGACCGGAACCGGGTCAGAAAGAGAACCGATCAAATTCCATCCTACAACAATATCGATCGTATCAATAAGGCGAGGAACACCGGCAATTGCGACTGTCTGACTATCATTGAATTTTAACCAATAACCCTTACCTGGCAACAATGTATCTTGGGAGAGATAACCACCTGGGGATGAGTATTCAAAAGCACTTGATACCGACGTAGGGAAAATAGAGTTCTTTAAGCTATCATTTACAGAAATAGGAATCGAGATCAAGTTCCAGGATTGATTAATCTGAAAATAGTAGGAGTACATTGCAGTATGAAATATTCTTACCTCAGAAAAAACTCCATAACCCACGGCATTCTTTGAGCGTACACGCCAGTAATACATCGAATTATTTGATAGCGGACCACACAATTGTGATGTATCAATGAGCGTGGAATCATCGAAAAGCACGACCGAAAATATTGAATCGGTTGCAACCTGAAGATGATAGCTCGCTGCTCCTGTTGAAGAATGCCACCGAAACAGTATTAGCGTTTGCATGTCCACCGAACCCGCAGGCGGAACAATAAGTACAGGGGGAGCGGGTTGTACCGGATACGATGTAGTTGTAAAACTCCTAATACCTGAATAAGAACTTGTGTTGCTAATGTTTTTTGCACTCACGCGCCAATAATACTTCGTTGCATATGCCAACGGACCAACCATTCTTACAGTATCTGTGAGAGTCGAATCATTCACAACTAATGTCGTGAACACCGAATCAGTCGATACCTGAGCGTGATATGTTTCTGCCAGTAGAACTTTTTTCCAGAGGAGGATCGGATTCGTGCTGATGTTTATTTCGCCATTAGACGGTAAGAGGAGTATTGGAACCGTTGGCGGATCAGGAACTAACTTATAAATCCTGCCATCTATATAACTACAAAAATAGAGTTCACCATACTTGTCTACACCAAATGAAGAGATAAGCACTCCTGTGTTCATTAGTAAGGTGTTTGAGGGAGATCCCGCCGGAGGAAGATCGAGCGTCCAGATTTTTTGGGAACAATAATCAGCATAGATATATTTTCCATAGAGAGAGGAATTCGCTGACCCCCGGTAAACAAATCCACCTGTGATTGAGCACCCGCCGCTAACGTGACTGTACTCCCATATCGGCATTATAAGACCCGTCGTGTTACAACCTGATGGCGGATTGTAGCAATGCGCTCCTTCAGTAATATTCCACCCGTAATTACCCCCACTCCGGATTGTGTCAATTTCTTCCCAATTATTTTGACCAACATCGGCAACCCAAAGCGTTCCTCCTCTTACCACATCGAAACTAAAACGCCATGGATTCCGCAAACCGTATGCAAAGATTTCTTTCTTTACTGTTGACGACGTATCGGCATAGAATGGATTGTCAGGAGGGATCCTGTAATTTTGCAAACCCATAGTAGAATCAACATCAATGCGAAGAATTTTACCCAGCAACGTTGATTTGTTTTGTCCGTTACCCTGAGGATCTCCGGCATCTCCACCATCACCGAGGCCGATATACAAATATCCATCCGGTCCAAAGGCAAGTTGCCCACCTTTGTGATTACTGTAAGGCTGATTAATCCTCATCAAAACAATTTCACTACTTCGGATTGCTGAATCAGGATTTATTGCACTGGACTGGAACCTCGATATAATTGAGAGGTATGGCGAAGATCCAGAAGGATTGGTCATCGTGTAATAGACATAGAAATAGCCATTTGTATTATAATGAGGATGAAATGCAAAACCCAGCAATCCTAATTCACCACCAAACGCAACACTATCGTGAATATCCAGGAATTTTTTCGATGTTATTGCTGAAGGATTATTGGGAAAAACATATATTACGCCAGCCTGCCCAACGACGAACAACCTGTCGGTGCTGTCACCCGGATGATACAGACCTACCGGACTTGAAAATGTTAGATTTGGGAATGCGTCTTTCATTTGCACCTGTGTGTAAAGAGGATACGACAGCACAACGAATAAAATTAAAAATACACCAAAAAAAAGACTGAACTTCCATGTAAACATGATGGACCTTCCGTAATGATTTGGAATGCGATATGAAAATATAACACGGGCTTAGTGCTAAGAAGTTCCTCTCCGATTATGCCTTATTCGATATCGCTTTTCAAGACTATCATAACAAATACAAAACCCCAACCGTTTCTGATTGGGGCTCTCTCTAATCCGCCCGTACTAACCAACTTGTCAATATGAGCCGTGAGTGATGGAACAAACGCCTCTTTCATTTCGTATTAAAGATTGAAACGTTGTTTTTGCAGTATATTTTTTCTAACTTGAATACGTATAAAGAAAGAACAAAGGTTACTTCATGGATACGAAACACGCTATTCTTATAGCGGAAGATGACAAAGAAACTTCATCAACTTTAGAGGAACACATTTCGGACGAGGGCTACGATACTAATGTCGCTCTGGATGGCGAGGAAGCTATGTCTCAGTTAGCGAAGAAAAAGTTCGACCTCGTAATTCTCGATTTGAAAATGCCAAAAGTCGGCGGTTTCGAAATCTTAAGTCACATTAAAAAGAATACACCTTCCACCAAAGTTATTGTGCTAACGGCATACGCAGATTATAAGAACACTGAAATTTGCAAAAGGCTCGGCGCCGATCATATCCTGACAAAACCATTTGATCTAGAGATATTATTCTGGACGATCAATATGGTAATGAAAAAATAAAGTAATTAATTTCTCGAGGTACCTGTACATCCCTGCTCGCAGATTCCCACCTTATACAATTGAATTCCATCGCGGATAGATTGCATTATGTGATCTTTGTGCGATAAAAAAAAATCCCGAATCACTCGGATTCAGGATTTCTTCTCATTATCAAAATTTGATGAGAACCGGGGGCTTACTAAAGCCTCTGCTTGAATTTAATAATCCCACTAATCATTGTCAACATTATATTACTCGTTCTTCATAATATTTTCAATAGTTCATCCTGCTCCGTGCCCTCACTCAATTGATGCCTGCCCGCAATATTTCTTTTCTCCATTTAACCCGAATTAGACCGCGATTCCGCATAGTTTATCTTGCACGTGATTCAGGTTACTCGATGTGATTCATCGAACGAATAAGCTCAAAATAATATGCGAGATTGATCATCAGATTAGCGAAAAATAGTGAACGAATAGATAAATAGATATTTCATACAATAATTACTGAAAAATATGATCAATTATATTAAAGCAATATTTTTTGTTTTGATCGGCTTTATCCGAATCGACAGCGTTATTTGTCAAATGCCGATTGTTTCAGAGCCGATCGATGCAGCAGCTAGAATATTGGTAAATCTCGAATCAAGACCACTGGAGATTTCTATCACAAGAAACTGTAACTTCCATAATCTGAAGCCAGGGTTCAACTATAAAAGTATAGCTACTGAGATTGGAACTCCGTATAATATTATTCCTTGCAACGGCGAAGAACAATTCGAGCCTGCCCGTATTGAAATTGACGGAAATCCTTTTTCAGCTGTCATAGTTTCCTTTCAACTTGTGGGGAAGATTTACAACAATGAAAATGAATGGGACTTCATAAGTATGGGTTACGATAATAATTCCGCGAGTGTGGTTGACGAATCTACAGGAAATTATCATTTTTTCAATCCACTCAATGGGACACTGTTACATTTGCCGGAGAATGGCAAAAAGGCAGTAATCTATTTGGGTGGTAATCCGATGGTACCATCTAACGCTCCGGCGGGTATTTATACTGGTGAAGAAATTATTACTGTATCTTATACGGGGAATAGTATATAGAAAATCTAAATCCAACTCATTTCCATCATGAGTTAATCCTTCAATAAGATAGTCTATAAGTATGCGTCTTGCTCAACCCATTCCGCACAGCATCAGTTTCGATAACTTATCAAAGCTCTTTCAACGGTTTCATATGTACCGAAAACCCTTATAAGTTTAGTGATAGTGAGTATATCGTGGAGATGTTTATCAATTTGAGCAAGTCGTAAGTCGCCGCCCACGCACCTCATCTTCTCAACCGCTGATATCAGGATGCTGAGTCCTTTACTGTTTATGCGGTACACCATGCTAAGGTCCAATATTACTTTTTTAATATCGTCGCTGGTTAAACTTCTAATTTTTTGTTGTAACATTGAATCATCGTTTTCATCGAGGAGATTGCCTCTTATAGATACAATGGCAACATCATTTTTGATTTTTTCTGTTATGTGCATATCTCATCCCTTCCTGCTTAATCTAATCTGTCTGAATCATGTACCTGTAAATACGCCGTTTTGTACAGGATGTTTCAAATTATTGACAGATAATATTCGTAACTGACTTCGAAGAATTCAAGTGAAAGAGGTTTCAGATAAGGACGAAGATTGAATCGTGATTTTACCGAATGTGAGAGGTTATACAAAAAGAATCCTGGATCATCTGATCCAGAATTCTTTTATCGCTACATTAGGGGGTATTGAAATTTGCCGCTAGAGATTTACTTGGTGTACCATAATCACAGTGCTGTGGTAACTTAGTGCAGCATAATCACTGTGCTGTGGCAGAATTTCAATTTTCTTTCATTTCCGGTCCATGTATTTTTTTACTGTTATAAGAAACCAAACTTGAATGAGCCGTTCCCTCTCCGGTCTTTATGTCTTTATTCATCGCCCGGTACAGCCAACCTGCGACAGTTGAAAAAAACATGACCACAATAAACGAGAAAAAGAACACATATGCGATTTGCAGAATATCCATCTTTCCTCCTCAGGAAATTTATCGTTGATAATTGATTATAATGTTTTTGTTATAATTTAATAATTGAATAGAAATTATCCTGTATTCTTTATCACTGAAGCAACGTTTTACCCGATTTAGTAATCCGTGGTAATCTGTTACAAAACAAAAACCCCGAGTTACTTACTCGGGGTTCGCAAAGTCTGATACAAATTACGGTTTAATAAACTATCTACCTGATCAGCATAAGTTTTTTCACATCGCTGAAATCACCGGTATTCAAACGGTAGTAGTATACTCCGCTCGATAATCGAGATGCATCGATAGGAACTGAATATCTACCGGTTTGCTGTTCACCATTAACGAGTGTCATTACTTCCTGCCCAAGCATGTCATAGATTTTTAGCGATACATTGCTCACCTTGGGTAGATCGTAAACAATAGTCGTAGTCGGATTGAACGGATTGGGATAATTCTGTTTCAGTGAATAAACCGTCGGATGATTATTACGGTAATCGGATACGCCGACTGCATTTTTGATGTAAGTCCATTTCACCAACGCGGCATCTGCGCTTTCCTGAAATTCTATCAAATTCTTGCCGCCTAATAATGCAAAGCCGATCATCTTCGTTGCGCCATCAGCAATGTTGAATGGACCAGATGATATTGTAAAATGAATATCGTTAAGACTATCGGTATAGATGGTTCCACCGCTTAACCATGACCATTTTGCCTCACGAGTTGTGATAAGATTCGCATCATTTACCAAACCGCGATATCCAACCGATCCTTCGAAAGCTCTCGCACCGCAGTAAACTGTGTTGGGTGTGCCTTCATTCCAGGCATAACCAAGATTTTGGTTTGGGTCGAAAGTCGTTCTGTTATAATTCCACGAATCTACTTGGTTACCGAGTATATCCCAATCGAAGAACAAACCGGTATATAAATTTGAGATTGCCGCACCCGAAGTATTCTTAATATCATACCGAAGAATTACATAATTGCTGTCAGCCGGCGATGCAAACGCGTATGAGTACATATTTACCTGTAACCCAATCTTATTCGTTACAGGCGCTGCGGCATCGGTAAACATCGCGCTTCCATCCTGGGCTGAGATAATCCCCGGTGTGATTAAATCGTATATTTGAGGAGAAATAAAATCACTATCCTGACTGGAACCGCTGCGAACGACATCGACCAATTTTGTAGATGAATAACCGATAATTAATCCACCCTCGTATAACTGGTTGCCACCACTGTAAACGAAGCCACTGCCGTAAGTGTTGCTGATATCGAGAAATCCGATCCGGCTTCTGTTGGTCAGGCTTACTTCAATATTATTTACATTGTGCGTTGCAAAGGGCAGATTGATGATTACAGAAAATCGCTGAATATCAGAATAACTGCCATCAGACATAGTAAGTATAAAGCTTACAACGTGCCCCTGGGGTGGATTACTATTAACATGAAACTGGAATGGCGAACTGCTATTACTTACGCTGGCATTAGTGCCTACTGCTCCAATCGGAAAGCTGCCATTGGTGATTTGAATATTAGTGTCGGATGTGCTAAGCGTAACCATAGCAGAAGAAGTTGTCGGCTGTAGATAATTGACAAAAGTAGCAGTAATAGTTGCGTCCTCATTTGCCTCTAAAATTTTATTATTATTTCCTCCGATGGAATCGCTGATTATATTAGACACCATTCGTAAAGATGGAGATACAAATGTTAATGCATTGTATGCATTAATACGTCCTCTCCCCATCAGGTTCACATAAGATGGATTCAAGGCATCGATATTATCTGAACTGACACGCAATTGCTCACCGATTTGTAACCCTGTGTAAGATGGAAATTGCGATGCGACCAGAGCCGCAAGACCCGCAACCAATGGTGTTGCCATAGAGGTACCGGACATATATGCATACGAGTTTGAATAGTAAGTGCTGTAAATATTATCACCCGGCGCAGAAACATCTACGAACTCGTTGTACTCGGAATATGAAGATTTCGTGTCTGTTGTTGTAGTTGCTGCAACCGAAAGTACACCGCGATAACTTGCCGGATACTGAACGGGATTTCCCGCGCTTGCATAATTTCCTGCCGCCGCAACTACGAGTGCGCCATGTGCCGTGACCGTGTCAATGATCTCCTGTTCAAATTGTGAGGCACCTGAACCGCTCCAACTCAAATTAATAACTCTTGCGCCCATCATCGCGGAATATAATATTCCTTCAAATCCAAAAATAATATACTGGTTAGGATCGTCATCTGAGATAACTTTAACAGGAAGTAATTTACATTTATAGCCGATACCTGCCACGCCAGTTGAATTATTTGTAACTGCCGATGCTATACCAGCTACATGTGTGCCATGGCCAGCAGTAATAACAGTATTTGTTGGAGTTGGATTATTATCTGCAATAGGATTAAGATAATTGGCGCCGCCAAAATCCCAACCATGATAATCATCGATCATCCCATTTCCATCGTCGTCTAAACCATTATTTTGTTTGTATCCGCCTAATCCATCATCTCCGTACTCACCGGAATTGATAAAAATATTCGCCTGTAAATCGGGATGCGACCATTGCACTCCCGAATCAACAATACCGATAACGACAGTTGTATCACCCGTCGAGATGCACCATGCGCTATCGGCAAGAATCTTATTAAGCACCCACTGACTGCTGCGGTATGTATCGTTCACCGAACATGCCGTTACATCATCAAGCTTGTAGATGAACCACGGTTCCGCATACTGAACTTCGGCTTGCTTTGATATCTCTTCGGCAACTTTGAACGCATCGATGGGTGATGTATATCTTATCACGTAAAAATTAGACATATCTACCGACCTGCCCTTTGAATCGATAAAATTTCCAGGGAATAGTCTTTCCACAGATTGAACGGAGTAACGCTGAATATAATTATCAAGGGAGACAATACCAAATCTGTTGGCAGATTTCATCGAAACAGATCCGGAATTCAATTTAACGATGACCCGATCGGGTAAATAACTACTGTTCTCTTGTGATTTCATGACTACATTAGAAATGCCGTCAAGTGGAAGTGATTTTTGCTGTCCTCTGTTCGGGGCTGAGGCAAAACAGAACGATGAGACTAAAACAATGGCGGATACTAAAAAGATGATACGATTAATATTCATACCGGTTCCTGATAATTGGATTAGAGTGAATGATTTACAATATAAATGTACATATTTTTTTTGGGATGACAAACTATTCTTTATAGAGTCGATTATGGATAATATAATCTTCAACAGCTTGTGGCACCATATAATGGATTGAGTGTCCTAACTTTACACGCCGCCGGATATCCGTTCCGGAGATAGCGATCTGCGGAACATTAACAAAGTTCGCAGAGCGGGCATATTTACTTTTAAGTGATCGGAATTCTATACCCGGTCTGTTCATAACAACCAGCGCAGATTTTGCTAAAATTTCATCAGGAGTTTTCCATGTCTCAAAATCCATCAAGTTATCCGCACCGATGATTAAAGAAACCTCGGTACGCGGATATCGAACGACTATCTCATTCACTGTGTCGATTGTGTACGAGACGCCTCTGCGTTGTAATTCGATGTCCGATACTTCGAAATTTCTGCTACCTTTTGTGGCGAGCCGGGTCATTTCCAATCTTATAGATGAAGGCGCAAGCAATGTATTTTGTTTATTCGGCGTCTGGGCTGACGGTATAAACAATATTTTATCAAATTGGAGAATATCTCTTACACTCTCGATAACAATTAAGTGACCCATATGCGGAGGATTAAACGAACCTCCAAATATTCCGATCTTCATTCTGATAATCTTTTCAATTTATACTTTTTCTCCAGCATCTTGAAAACAGCGTATGTCTTTACTGGAAATTCTACATCTGATTTATCGAACGCTTCTATATTTTTCATCAACAACATAAGATTGTCCGTCGAGTCGAGTGAATTGACAGGATTCAAAAGAAAGAGCATCGTCTCAAGCGAACAAATATTTTTCATCAGGAGAGACGATTTGTTAAGCGGGTCTCCCTCCGTCGAATCAAAAATTCTGCTGTGATCCATCTTCATTCCAATCATGTAGCACTTTCCCTCGATTGTTGGACCAACTACAATACAATCATCCTCATATCCTAGCTGGGTAAAAGTTTTCCGAAGTGAGGCTCTGGATATTAACGGGTTATTGTCCAATATAATAACGACGTTATGATAACCTTGATGGAAAGTGTTTTCTACTGCACTGCACACCTGGTCTGTGAGAGGAGCATTCGTCAAATCGAATAATTGAATCCTTTGCCGAAAGGGCAGGAATAAATCGTCGGATAGTTCTTGCGGATTGCGATATATCAATATATCTACATTCACCATTCCGCTTGCGTTTTTAACAAAGTCTCCTATATTGGCAGTGAATAGTGCATCGAGATCTTCCCAAGGCAATGTGGCTAATGCGCCGTCTGACCGGGCGCGGTCAATTTTGGGTGTGTGTGAAAATATTAACAACGCGTTATGATGTGACATTATTATTCAGTGCTATAAAAATTTATTGATGAGTAATAATAGAAATGTATTGGCAGAAAAGCAAACTCATCCGTGTCAGCCGACATTAATTTCTTCGAAAACTTTCAGAAGCTGTGCCGCAAAGTTTTGCCATGAATATTGTTTTACCCGCTCCAGCCCTTTAGCTCTGAGTCTTTGGCTAAATTCGACATCTGATAAGATTTTTGACATCGCCGCGGTCAACTCATCGGTACTGTAAGGATCGATCAATAGCGCCGCATCACCGAGCACTTCAGGCAAAGACGAAACATTCGATGCTACAACCGGAACTTCACATGCCATCGCTTCTAACGGCGGGAAACCAAATCCTTCATAAAGAGAAGGATATACAAATAAATCTGCCATGCTGTATAAATTCAACAAATCTTGCTGGGACACATAGTTTAGAAAGTGTACTCTATCCTTCAGCCTGAGCCGCTCAACTTCATGAAAGATTCCGGAGTACATCCATCCCTTCTTACCTGCGATGACTAACTGATGCTCAAGATGCATAGACTTACACAAGTGAGCGTACGCCCTGATTAATCTTATAATGTTCTTTCGCGGCTCAAGTGTCCCGACGAACAAGATAATATTCTTGAACAGTCCGAGTTTTTTTCTCGTATTCGCTAGAAGAACCGTGTCGGTGATTTTTTTAAAATATGAATCAATACCGTTGTGAATTACTTTAATTTTATCTTCAGGAATACCGAGCAGTTTTGTGCAATCATCTTTCGTCGCTTGAGAGTCTGCAATTATACGATCGGCAATGCGAACCGATTGCCGCACCGCCAGTGTCTTATAGATACGTTTCCCGCGTGGAAATGTCTCGGGCATTGCCATAAAAGCCAGATCGTGAATTGTAAGAACAACCGGAGAGGTTTTTTTAAATAGCGAAGCAGTATGATCCGGATAAAACATAACATCTACATGGCACTGTTTAGCTTTGGCAGGCAGTACGAATTGTTCCCAGAGTATTCTCTTCCATCCTCTATTCACAATTTGTGATGTTGGAATCACCCGGGATCCGGAATCTTCCGGCAAACTAATAAAGTCGGGTGAACCGAAGATATAAATTTCGTGATTCTTGTTTTCTGCAACGAGATGTTTGATGAGGTTCCGTGCGTATGTGGCTACGCCGGCATCAGAACCTGAAACTATTTGCGCATTGAAACCAATCCTCATACGTTCCTCCTTTGAAGAATATACTCATAAACTTTCAATGTCTGTTCCGCTATCTGTTTTTGAGTGAAGTGTTCGATAACGCGAGAGCATCCGCGCTTCCTGAATTGTTCCTTCATAATAGGATCATTCATAATTATCTCCATCTTATTCCTCAGATCATCGGTATCTCCCTCATTGAAAATTAAACCGGCATCACCGATAACATTTGGAATTTCACCTGAATCGGATCCGATTACAGGCACACCGCAAGACATGGCTTCAATTAGAACACGCCCAAATTGTTCCTTCCAATTCGGCCTCGTCAACGATGGCAGAACAAGGCAATCAAGACAGTTTAGATAGAGAGGAATTCTGTCAGATGGAACGTCGCCGGGCATCTGCATTCTGTCAGTAATATTAAGAATGCCGGAAGTTTCAAGTATTTTTTTCTTATACGGTCCGCTGCCGATTAGAAGCAGCCGCGCAGTTCGATCTAATTTTGAAAATGCTCGAAGAAGAGTTTGGATTCCTTTCTCCTCAACAAAACGACCGGCATAACCGATCACTTGAACGTTTGAAGCGCCAAATAGCTGAACCTTGAGAGAACTGGCATCGCGTTTCGAGTAGATTTGCGGGTCAACACCGAACTGGGGGATGATGAAAATCTTTTTAGAAAATCCTTTTTCAACCATCACGTCACTTGCTTCCTGATTCCCGGCTATGGCGGTGTGCACATTATTAAAAGCATATTGTTCCAATGCCGAGAACGGGAATGGATATTTTTTCTTGATGTTCTGCCATGTGAAATACAGCGTACGGATATTTTTCCTTTTCGCAATTCTCATCACCTGATAAGTTACTATACTAAAAGGTTCTTCATCGATATGGATAATATCGGGATTGATGGAAGCGATAAGAGATTTCAATCCCTGGTAAAAGTGAAAATGATTTTTTCCTGTGAAGCAGATGGGCAACAAATGAATAGTGTAATTACTTGCCTCAGTGACTTCCGGTTTTTGGCGTCCCCACGTTGTCGGAATTACAAGATGTAATTCGATTTCTAAATTCGCCAGCTCCGAGATCTTTTTATGGTAAGCGCCTACAACTAGCGCTTTTGAAATCATCAGGACGCGCATCTATAGTTATCTCCCGATGAGTCACAAGTTGAAAAGGAATTCATCATATCATAGTGTTTCATTTTTCAGCGATAACAACTAAATCACCGGTAAAAATATAACCCATAAACCATAGACGCAAAAATATCTTCGCTATTTTCTCAAAAATATTTTTGCTTGGTTCTTCATCGGTAAACGTCTGCACACGTGTAAACCCTTGACGGAGTAACAGAAACTCCATTAATTTTTTCGGATATGGACGGACATGAGTTATATCGAGCCAAAACCGTTCGGTAGTACGCAGGTCCTTAGCATTGGGAGTTATGAATATTATTGTACTTCCCTTCTTTAATACACGAAAACTTTCGCTGATTAGCTCTAATGCGCCGGTGGGGTCGAGATGTTCGATTACATGAGCGCAAAAAATACCGCCTAATGAATTTTCCTGAAGGTTTTTTATGTGGGAAATAACTTCACCGGAAACTGCCTCTAAATTTTTCGCTCTGCAAACTTTAACAGCTTCATCCGAGAGGTCGAGGCCGTAGGCAGAAATTCCGGCATCCTTGAAACGGCTTAACATAATACCATGTCCGCATCCAATTTCCAAGACTTTGCCTTGTGCGTCTCGAAAATACCGGAGATATTTCAACTGATGATGCAGTGTCATCTTTTCGGTACCCCAATGATAAAGTACCCGATCTTCTATTGGTGTTTGAATTTGTTCCGCCATTCTCTTAACCTCTTGCCGATGAAATTATTCATTAAATAAGAAACACAAATGAACTGGGTGATCGTGTTAACTGCTTCAACCAGAACGACGGTCATCGCCCCGCCGCGAATCCCGAACTTCTGTAGAAAAATAATATTAAAGACAACACACATCGCCAGATTTACCGATGCGATAATAGTAATGATACGAAATTTTCCCAAAGAATTCATGATAGCCGTAAGCTGCATGTTTACAGCTTTGAAAACCAACGACCAACCTAAAATCTGTAAAACAGCGCCCGAATTTTCATATCCCTTCCATATTTTCGCTACTAACGAAGGTACGAATAAAGACAAGACCAACGCACCTGCAATTGCAATTCCAACCGCAGGAATAATCACACGTGCAATTGTCTTTCTTGCTTCCATAGTATTTTCTCCACTCCATAATCTGGATAGAGATGCATAAAGGGCGATAGACAATGACGAAAAAATCAACAAAAACGGTTCAACGATCCGCGAGGCAACGGCATACTCACCGACGGCTCCTTCACCGAGGTATGAACCGATCATCAAACCATCGAGACGAAGATAGATGACTACAATAATTCCGCTGATACCTACAAATATACTTTCTTTTAGTGTCGAGCGTATAAGAGGAAAATTAAATTCCAAATGAACACGATGCCGGGTTGTATATATACGAGTTATCAGGAATAGCGTTACAAATTCGCCCAATGGAATCGCCGCAACGAGAATTATCAAACGAACATCTAACAACATACCGGCAATAGTTAGCAATCCATATACAGTTACTCCTATAACATTACTCATAATGATTTTCATCATCGATAGTTTTGCCTGGAAGTAGCTGTTAAATGCATTGATCAGCAAGCCGGTGAAGATAGAAGAAGCGATTACGAATAAAATCTCTACACTTCGCACATTACCATAAATCAGATAGAACAATAACGGCGCAATGAGAAATGAAACAGTTGAAAGGAGAACTTTGATAGCAAGAATGTTATTTAAAAAAATTTCCGCTTTCCTCTCATCTCCTGCAATCCTTCTGATACTGACGGTATCTATACCGAGATCGGCTGCAACTTTGAAAATTTCGATGAAAGGAATAGCAAGAGATATATAGCCAAATTCTATTGGACCAAACTTCCGGGCGATGAGAAGCAGAATGACAATCCGTACAACACCGAATAATCCGCGGATGATAACAGTGGCTGAAGTATTTTTGATAATTGAGAAAAGATTACCGGATGCCATGGGAATCCTGTTTAGCTCCACTGACTTACACTGAGTGCCATGTTTATGATCATAACCTCCTGAATGCCATGAGAAAAGGGCCAACCGAAAATTCCACCGATCAGAATGGCGCTAATACTTGCAATCATCGCCGCCCTAACAACGCGATCTTCCGAGGACTGAGCCGCCAACATTCTTCCAATTGCTTCTCGGTAGAATATGAACAAAATCCAGAGGAATGCTGTTATGCCAATGATTCCGGTTTCAACAATTATCTGGAGAAACATATTATGGACAAGCTCAATATCAATCGGTTTGTTATGATTGATAAACCACGTTCGGGTGGAATCGTTATAATCCACCTGCATCGATTCAATAAGTTCGGGAGAAGCATACTCAGGCAAGCGTGCCCGAAAATTTCCGATTCCAATACCGCCGATAGGATAATCGTACAACATCGAAACCGCTGATGCGATAAGCATCGATCTCTGTGAATTTGAAAAATCACGATTAAAAAAAAGACTGTTAACGGCTGATTTTTTGCCGCTCATATTTTTTTCGGTGTAAATGTATGAGTAAGATATATCAAGTAGAAAGATCGCCGAAGAGATACAAAGGACGGCTGCCGGAATTATGAAACGTTTCAACGGTATGCTCTTACGCAAGAAAAACATCATTATAATAAGCCCACCGATGAAACCGATCCAGCTCGCTCTCGAGTAAGTCGCCATTATGCCGGCATTCACTATAAATAATAATGTCAGTATCACTCCCTTCTTCCTGAAAAATAACATTAATCGAGTATCGGCGATTGTTTTATCTTTCCGCTCCGAAGAAGAAATAAGATATAAACCGAGCAACAAAGGAATTATACCGCTCAGAAATCCTCCAAGAGTATTCGGTTGAGAATAAAAGCCGTGCGCTCTTAGCCGCGTTTCGGTAATAAGGAAATGAATAGGTTCACGAACAACAAAATATTGATATATCCCTGCTATCGATACTATGGCCGAGACAAAAATTAGAATCGAAACCACAGGATAGAAAATATTGCGTTTCCTATTCTCGTTAAGGATGTAAAGAAAGAGACCTGCCATCCAGATGTATTGTATCGTCTCTCGTATAGAGATCAATTTATTCTGTGCCGTAGTGATGCTGAAGGCGCAAGCAAATAGAAATACCATTACAGGTATGAGGTGTTTTTTATTGATTAACTTCTCGGGGAATTTTATTACATCAACTAAAGTCAGTATAATTCCGAGTGATAACAAAATTTCAGAGATCGTAACACGAACTACGCTGATCTTCCAAACGATATCAAAAGGAATCGCTATGATGCCGAGGAGGAGTATATAATATGAAATTTTTTCTTTATTCATTATGATGATTGAAAGATATCAGGAATTACCCAACCTACAAGGGGAGTAGATATGCAAATACGCATCGATCCTATTTAGATTGTGGAGTGGATGGCAACTTCTTAACCCTCACCTGCCTGATTCGGCGCTGGCTTTTCTTAACCACTGTGAATTGGATATTGTTATAGCTTATCTCTTCATTCAATTCGGGTATATGACCTGTAATTTTACTCAGGAATCCACTCATGGTTTCATATTCCGGCTCATCGGGAATCTCCACTTCAAATTTTTCATTGAAATCTTTAATATTCATTCGTGCATTGACCAGCGCCGCTCCGTCGGTGGATTGCTCCACATCCTTCAACACTTCATCGTACTCATCGTGAATCTCACCGACTATCTCTTCGAGAATATCCTCCATCGTTACGATGCCCTGCGTCCCGCCAAATTCATCTATCACTACTGCCATGTGCATCTTTCTGTCCTGAAGCTCTTTCATGAGCTTGCTGATTTTGATCGCATCCGGAACAAAATACGGCGGACGGATAATATCCTGCAGAACTATAAGGTCGCGATGCTCGAGTAAGCTGATCAAATCCTTTGTATAAATAAGTCCGACGATATTATCTATCGAGTCTTTGTACACTGGCATACGGGAGTAACCTTCTTCGGTTACTATTTGTATCAATCTATCTCTCGGAGTATCATAGTTGATTGCCACGACGTCCGTACGAGGCACCATGATTTCTTTCGCGGTTGTGTTTGAAAACTCGAAGATACTCGTGATCAGCTCTTGTTCGGTTTTGTTGAAGATTCCACTTTTTGCTCCTTCATCTACGATTATCTGCAATTCTTCCGGTGAATGGAGTAATTCAGTTGTACTTGATGGTGGAATTCCAACAAGTTTTAATAAAAAATTTGCCGATCCATTTAAGAGCCAGATTGCGGGCTGAAATATTCTATAGAACAACTGGAGTGGGAAGGAAACGATCAGCGTTGTTGCTTCGGGATGTCGGATCGCTATCGATTTCGGAGCTAATTCACCAAGAATTATATGGAGAAAAGTAAGAATACCAAAGCTAATTGCAAATGAAAATGCGTGAATTGCTTTTTCGCCGACAATTCCGATACCCATAAAAGGTTCTCGCATCATATCAGCAAGTAACGGCTCGCCGACCCAGCCGAGACCTAAGCTTGATAATGTTATTCCTAACTGTGTCGCTGAAAGATATGCATCAAGATGGTCAACAATATTTTTCGCTAATGTTGCTCGCCGATGACCTGATTTAATTTTTTGAACGAGTTGGGTAGAGCGCACTTTTACAATTGCGAACTCAGCCGCAACGAAAAATCCGTTTGCGAAAACAAGGAGAAATATAAAAATAAGATTGCCAACAATTTGCGAAAGCATTATTTTTGTGTTTATCCCCCTGTATTTGAAGAAATTATCGATTTCATGGTTACAATTTACGAGAAAGTGAGATGGAAATCAAATGAATGAGATGAGAGATTGTTCTGCACTGTTCACTTGTGCCAGCCCGGATAATATCAGAAGCTATATCGTGAGCCATACCGTAACCAAACAAAAAGACTTCCACTTTCGTGAAAGCCTTTTGAAATTAGTAAAATAATTTGTTATTACAGTTCCTTTACAATTGCTTTGTACTGCTTAGTAAACGTGTTGGCTTCTGAAGGCTTAGGGTTACCCATCTTCGTGAGCAGTTGGTTCACATGGGTAATCCGGTCTTGATCTAGCGGATGAGTTGAGAAGAAACTTTCCAGCGCACCGCCCCCTCCACCGCCTTTCTTCGCCATCATTTTCTCGAAAAAATAAGTAATTGCTCCCGGATAATAAGCAGTAGTTTGCAGGTACTTCATCGACCATTCGTCGGCTTCGCTTTCGTCTGCGCGGCTGTTGGCAAGCAGAGCGAATCCGGTGAAAAGATTTGCGGTCACTTCGGCAACTTGAGAGGGGTTTTGTCCGAGGATTAAACTGATCAATATCTGGGCGCCGTATTGTTTCGTCATTCTGTTTGTTGCGTGGCGCCGTTCTGCGTGAGCGATCTCGTGACCGATTACGCCTGCAAGCGTTGCTTCGTTGTCGATAAACTTCATCAATCCGGTATAGACATAGATATAACCGCCGGGAGTACAGAAAGCGTTTATGGTGCTGTCATCGTGTATGATCTCATACTGATAAGCATATACACCGCGTTTGACGATGCTCGGTGAGGCAAGTATTTTATTACCCACACTCTCGACGTATTGCTTAACTTTCGGCTTGTTGGTCAGGATGGGATACTGTTTCGGGTCTTTCTTGATTTCTTCATCAATCTGTTTCCCGAGCTGCATATCTTCCGAGTCGGGAAAAATGTTAAGAGTACTTAAGGTTCCGCATCGGATCCCAAGCAAAGTCAGAAAAATGACGACTGCCGAAATAATTATTCTCTTTCTTTTTCTCATAATAACTTCTCTTGATGTTTTAATATGTAATTTTTTCTAAAATCAATCCTCTCGCCGGCGCCGCCATCCCTGCAACAGAACGGTTTTTCTTCGCAAGTATATTTATCAAATCATCGAATTGTATGTATCCTCTTCCGATATCTACCATAGTCCCGACTAATGCCCTTACCATGCCGTGCAGAAAGCGGTCTGCGCTTATTGTGAACCGCAGTAACGAATCTTCTTCCAGCCAAATTGCAGAACTCACCGTACAAAAATGATTACCGACATCGGAATTTGCTTTGCAGAACGATTCGAAGTCGTGTGTGCCGGTTATTGCCGAGGCAGCACGTTGCATCAGATCTATATCGAGAGAATATTTCACATACCATGAATAATTTCGCAACAATGCAGAAGGATTGCGGGTGATTGTGTAAGAATACAGGCGTTCCTTCGCACTGTATCGTGCATGAAAGTCGTGCGGAACTTCATCTACATTATGAACTACAATATCTTCTGCAAGTAAACCGTTTAATCCACCCTTGATCGAGAGAAAATCGAGTTTCGTTTCCGTCCTGAAATTCGCAGTCTGCCCGCGAGCATGGACACCGGCATCCGTTCTGCCTGCGCCGATTACGTTTACCTTCTCTTGCAAAATCTGATGAAGCGCAGATTCAATCGCTCCCTGAATATTTTTGCCATTATCCTGGCGCTGCCAGCCGACATAGTTTGTACCGTCGTATTCAATAAGAAGTCTTATGTTTCTCATCGCGTTAAGAGTACATCTGGACTTGTTTACTACGCACCGGAAATATAATCCTAAAAATTCTTCTTAAACGAAATCATAATCCCATGAGGATTGGTGATTCCGCCCATCACATTTGCGTGAATATCGATAGAGCTTGCCGCATCGATCTGTTTGTTATGCAGAACAACAAGTCTTGCCGCGTCAATCGCGCTGACTAAGTGGTTGATGATGATGGCGGCGGCGACAAATTTTGTATTGTTGAATGCCTGGTCGCTGGAAATTCTGAGATTACGAAAATTAAGCTGATTCGCCTTGGTATCCCAATTCCAGGCTAACGATGAATTTTCATCCATGACTTTATGCGGCGTACGCTCGCGCAACATCTGCTGGTTATAATCCTGAACGCTCATGTATTCTCCGATTTCGATGAAATACCGATCGTTTTTTCCGCTCAACGAAATATCGGCATGCTGAACAGCGTAGCTGCGGGCATCATCCTGCAACCATCGTCCGTATTGATCGAAACCTAAAAGAGTGACCCAAAGAACACCTTCGGCAATAGTAAAATATTTTCCGCGTCCGTAATTACCGGCATACATTTCGCCCATTCCGGGAAGCAGCAGCGAATAGAGTATCGCGGTTGGAACACTTTTCTTTTCACCCAATGTCAGGCTTAGCTCAGGTGTACTTGATAATTTTTGCATTTGTTCTTTGAACAAATTATTTTCGTTTGATGTGTAAACAGGCTGTGCAAGCATAGCCTGCGAGAGAAACAACACAGCGAGTGTCGTTAATAAAATCGTCTTCATGATGGTTCCTTAATTGATGATAAGACAGATGAATTCACAAGCGACGGACCGGGTATGAATACCGGTGGGCAATCCTCACTTGAAACACCGTCGACTTTTACGGCGAGGCAATGTTCTTCCTTTATGGAATCAATTTTTACATAATGTATTTGATTTGTGAATGAATCGTCTCCGGGTATTTCAACCCGAATGTAGTTAGAACTTAAACCTGAAACAGTATCATTTCGAACAGTTCCTTCAAAAAGAACAGGAATCGATTTTCCGATGAACGAAGAATAAAATTCCTTCCGTTTTATGATTCCCAGGTTGCGCAGTGTTTCACTGCGGTTAAAACGGATTCTTGGTTCAATTTCGTCTGTAAATCCTGCCGAAAGTGTATCGGGGCGTTTAGAATATGTGAACACGTGCAGATACGAGATAGGCAGTGAGAAGATGAAGTTATAAGTATCTTGAAATAACTCGTCGGTTTCACCCGGGAATCCCGCAATAACATCGGCACCGATACCTGCAGTCGGGTCTTTTTGTTTGATGTACGTTAGTAATTCTCGGTACTCTTCAGTGAGATATCTTCGTCTCATTCTTTTTAGGATAACATCACTCCCGCTCTGCAGTGGAATATGAAAATGATTACAGAACTTTTCCGAGGCGAGTATGAAGTCGATTATCTCTTTCGATAAAATGTTCGGTTCTATAGAACTCACCCTTATCCGGTCAACGCCATCGATACGATCGAGTTCTTTCAACAGCTCTAAAATATTCGTGCCGATTCTCTTCCCATAATCGCCGACATTAATTCCGGTAATTACAATTTCTCTGTAACCCTGCTCTGCAATCGAACTGGCTTGACGTATAATATTGGGGATTGGAGTACTTCTGCTTTCACCGCGGGCAAGTGGAATCGTACAAAACGCACAATTAAAATCACAGCCATCCTGGACTTTCAGAAACGCTCTTGTTCTGCCGCCGACTTCGGCTGAATATGCGGGAGCGAATTCGAGACCATCATCGATGCAAGAGACAAAAATCTGAGGATTACCTTTTTTAGTGAAACCGTTTGTGTAATTGAAGATGTCAAACTTCTGTTTCGAACCGATGATAAGATCGACTCCGTCTATCGCTGCAATATCTTCCGGTTGTAATTGAGCATAACAACCTATGACGATCACGTATGCATCCGGTGAGCGGCGCAGTGTTCTGCGGATAAGCTGTCGGCATTCCCGATCGGCTCGCTCGGTCACGCTGCATGTGTTCAGAACAAAAACATCAGCCGGCTGGTCAATCTCAACCACCTCAAAACCACGCTCGACAAATTGGCGGCCTATTGTTGATGTTTCTGCAAAATTCAGTTTACAACCGAGTGTCTGGAGTGCAACTTTCATATTGGTTTATAATACAAAGAGTTGTCTAAAAAGACAACTCTTTGCTCATTCATTCTGCGATTGGATATTACATCAGGAAATCTGATGTTGGAGACTCATTGAATTCCTCCGGCGGAACTTCAATGGGTTTGTTTGCAATCTCCACAACATCCTTTATCGTCATTGGAGGCAGTTTATGTTTTGAAACGTACTCGTCGATTGTTTTCTGTTCCTTATGTTTCAGGAATTCGACGGCAGAGAGAACTATTTTTTTGCTTTCTTTGTCGAACTCGACGACGTTTAACGGAAGCTCGTCGTTGACATGGAACGCATCGGCGATGTTCTTAATCTGAGTCATTGCAAGCTGTGAAACCGGAACGAATCCATCGACACCGAGAGGTAATTCAACAATAACACCCTTCTCGATGATGCGAACAATCTTACCGGTAGTTTCAGTGCCGACCTTGAACGCTTCTGTGAATGCATCCCACGGATTATCTTTCACCTGCTTATGTCCGAGTGAAATACGCCGCTGGTCAACATCGACTCCGAGTATGACAACGTCAATCTTGTCGCCTTTTTTCACAACTTCACCGGGGTGACGGATTTTCTTTGTCCACGATAGATCGGAGATGTGAACCAACCCATCGACACCTTCTTCAAGTTCAACGAACACGCCAAAGTTCGTTAAATTACGAACTGTACCGACGTGTTTGGAATCGATCGGATATTTTTGCAGAAGCGTAATCCATGGATCGGGTTCAAGCTGTTTCATGCCTAACGAGATTTTCTTATTTTCCTTATCAAGACTCAAGATCACCGCATCGACCATTTGTCCCATTGATACAACTTGCGAAGGATGTTTGATGTGCTGAGTCCAGCTCATTTCGGAAATATGAATTAAACCTTCAATACCTTTTTCGATCTCTATAAATGCACCGTAATCCGCGAGAGATACAACCTTACCGGTGACTTTAGTAGTAACAGGATATTTCGTCTCTATATTTTCCCAAGGATGCGGCTGTAATTGTTTTAAGCCGAGCGAGATGCGCTTTTTCGCTTCGTCGAAATCGATTACGACAACATTAATCGTTTGGTCGAGTTTAACGACTTCAGAAGGATGATTGATTCTGCCCCACGAGAGATCGGTGATATGAATAAGACCGTCGACACCACCAAGGTCTATGAACACACCGAAATCGGTAATTGCCTTAACCGTACCTTCAAGTACCTGACCTTTCTCGAGACTGTTAAGGATCGCTTTGCGCTGTTCCTGCATTTCCGCTTCGATGAGAACCTTATGACTGACAACAACGTTTTCGTTCGGATGATTGATTTTCGCAACTTTAAATTCCATCGTCTTACCGATGAACTGATCGAAATCGCGAACAGGTTTGATATCGATCTGTGACCCAGGCAGAAATGCATCGAGTCCCATCAGATCAACGACCAATCCGCCCTTGATACGGCGGGCGATTTTTCCCTGAAGAATTTCTCCTGTTTCAAATGCTTTGACAATTCGCTCCCATGTGCGCATGAAATCCGCGCGCTTCCGGGAGAGCACTAATTGCCCGTCTTTATTCTCAACACTCTCGAGGAATACTTCGACCTCGTCACCGGGGGAAAGCTCGTCGATGTTCGGAAACTCGGTTATAGGAACGAGTCCTTCCGATTTAAAACCAATGTCTATCGCAACAGCATTATCGGTGATTGCAACAATTTTGCCTTTGATGATCTGAGCTTCCTGGATATTGCTGAAAGTCCGATCATACAGCTTGGCTAATTCCCGGTACTCTTCCTCGGAATATTCGCGCTCTTCGATACTTGCAAGACTAAATTTTTTGGGGGTGGTTTTTACTGGAGTGTTGATTACCGGAATAACAGACAGATCCGGGACGGGTGTTCCTTGAATTATGGAATCGTTGTGCTCTACTGCCATTAAATCTCCTAAAATGTGACTACTACCATTTATACTAAATGATCAAAGTGTTTTCATGCCGCAGTAAAGTCATCGGTTACCCGCGTCATGTAACAACCTTGAAGGTTATTGTTATTTTATTTTATGATGACTGAAAAACTGTTATGTCGTTACGGGTTGGGAGACGGGAAACATAGCTTCGATTTTATGTTTCACTTTTTCCATCAACCATTGCGGCGTGGATGTAGCGCCGCTGATGCCAACTTTATGTACATCTTGAAACCATTGAGGATTCAATTCGGATTCATCCTCTACAAAATATGTCCGCGGATTTGCTTCCAGTGAAATATGAAATAACACCTTACCATTCGAACTAACTCTGCCTGCTACAAAAATCATAATATCGTTTTGACTTGCAAACTCGCGTAACTTTTTATCTCTTCCGAATACCTGTCCGCATATAGTATCTTTTGCATGGAACTCGCTCGCTTGTTCCTGGAACGTTTCAACTATCAATTCCTTGATCCGCTTTTGAAACTCTTCCTTTAATTGATGGAAAGTCTGTTTATCCATCGTTGTTTGAGAGAAAAGTACCGTCTTCCGTCCTAAATCTACTTTATCTATTTCCTGAAGCGATTTTATTACGATCGCTTCACCATTTGTCTGCCCGACTAGCCCGATGACTTCGGCATGATCTATCTTACCATATATAACGATTTGATAACCGCTGTCGTAAAATTTCTTGATGCGTTCCTGGACCTTCTTCACTACAGGGCATGTGGCATCGATAATCTCAATCCCCAGTTCACGTGCTTTTTCAAACGTTGAAGGTGGTTCACCATGGGCGCGTATCAATACTTTGCCGTCTTTGACGCCCGAAAGATTTTCATGCGTGATGGTATTCAGTCCTTCATTCTGCAGGCGGCTGATCTCCATCGGATTATGGATGATATCTCCTAAAACGTAGAGCTTTGTATCCTGCTGATTATTTTTCAATTCGGATTCAGCAATGTTGACTGTTCTAATAACACCCCAACAAAATCCTGCACTGGCATCAATTCGTACTATCATCTTTTCGCAATTATCTCTTTAGCTTTCTTCACAATAAACTCAACCTGGTCTGTAATCCTTAGATTGGAAGTATCAAGGATTATCGCATCATCCGCTTTACACAATGGACTTATATTTCTTTTCGAATCCTTTCGATCACGTTCGATAATTTCCTCAACGAGCCGTTCAATATCTACATTTTCACCTTCTATTTCCAAATCTTTTTGCCGACGACGCGCGCGCTCTTTTACATCTGCGATCATGAATATTTTAAGATCAGCGTCGGGAAATACTATCGTTCCGATATCTCTTCCATCAAGAACGATTCCGCCGCGCTCACCCATACGCCGCTGTTCCCGAACCATCACTTCACGAACCTTCTTAATCGAACTGACCGCACTAACTGCTTTTGTAACAGCTTGACTTCTGATCGCTTTTGAAACATCTTTATTATCAAGGAACACTTTTACCTGATCCTCATTCTGCTCAAGTCGAATATTCGTATTTTGGGCAAGATGAGAAATTTCTTCCTCCGATTCAATATAAATTTTGCTCTGGAGGACTTTTAATGTCATCGCTCTGTACATAGCCCCAGTATCAACATAGAGAAGGCCTAAATCCTTAGCTACTAATTTTGATGTGGTACTTTTGCCTGAAGCGGCAGGACCATCGATGGCAATGACTAAATTCTTCAAATTTTGTTGATATTTAAGGATTTCAAGCAGGTAAATATACAAAATAATTGAAAAGGAATCAATCTTTTCATATGATTCTGATGAATTTATTATATTATCGTTATGCGAAAATTATCACATCAAGAAATAGCCAAACAGCGATATACTATTGAACAACTAAATTATGAAAAACGTTTTCCTATTTATGTTCTGCTTGATAATATACGAAGTCTCTACAATGTAGGCTCGATTTTTCGAACTGCGGACGGCGCACGGATAGCAAAACTTTTCCTCTGCGGATTTACTCCTCACCCGCCAAGAAAAGAGATTGAAAAAACCGCTTTAGGCGCGACGAATAGTGTCCCGTGGGAATACCATAAAGATCCTGTTGAACTTTTGACCCGTCTCAAAATTGAAGGGGTAAACATCTGTGCACTTGAACATACAGATAAGAGTATTCCGTACTTCGAATTGCCGGACGATGCTTTTCCACTTTGTCTTATCATTGGTAACGAGATAACCGGCATATCTAAAGAGCTTGTTGCTCTAGCAGATATCGCCGTTGACATACCGATGTTCGGGATGAAACAATCTCTGAATGCGGCAGTTGCTTTCGGTATCGCAGCTTTTGAGTTTGCAAGAAAAGCTAACCGGCTCTAAACCTGTATTTCGGAGCGAACCGACAAATCATCCTTCATCCAATACCTCGCGTATTCTCTGCATTATTATCTCAGCAACATATGGTTTTTGTATGAAGTCTTTCGCACCGGCATTCACAAGTTCAACTTTCAAGTTCGGTTCAAAATATCCGCTGGCTAAGATCGCTTTCACGTTGGGATTTATTTCTTTCATCTTCATGAACATTTCGTATCCGCCTAGTCGAGGCAACCCCATATCCGAGAGGATAAGTTGTATCTGCTCCTTCTTTTCCTTATACAAGTCTAACCCGGTCTGACCATCGCTCGCAACAAATACTTTATACCCCTGATCTTCAAGTATGGATTTCAGTAAGCTGGCTAGCATCTCCTCATCTTCTACGATCAGGATAGTTTCATTGCCTTTGGTTACAGTTTGAACTACTTCCTTTTCAGATATCTGGATTTGATCAGTCCCTTCAGCAACGGGGAAATATAGGGTAAACATGGTTCCGACACCTTTTGTACTGTCAACCTCTACATATCCATAATGGCTATTGACAACACCGTAAACAACTGCCAATCCTAGACCTGTTCCTTTTCCTAATTCTTTAGTTGTAAAAAATGGCTCGAACATTCGGTTCCTTGTTTCTTCATCCATACCTGTACCGGTATCTCTAACACTTACATAAACATATCCATCAGCTTGTGCGACAGCGAATTTCTGCCGAAGCGCATCTTTTCTGATAATACCTGTGGATATTTTGAGAGTGCCGCCGCCTGAACTTCCGGGTTTATTTTCCGTCATAGCATCCCTAGCGTTCACACACAAATTCAAAAGCGCCACGTGAACCTGGCTCGAATCAGCAGTGATGAGTGGAATATCTTTGATAAGATCGCTTGTTATGTTGATTGTTTTCGGAAACGTTTGCTTCAGCATCTCGATTAATTCATTTATCAATTCATTTAGATTGACAGATCCGAAAGTCGTATCCCCTTTTCTTGCGAAGGTTAGCAGCTGACGTACGAGATCTGCGCCGCGCTGGACAGCCTTCTTAATCGTTTCTACGCCTTGCGAAAGTCTTTGCTCATCATTTTTTGCCGAAGTAAGTATCGATGCGTATCCTAATATAATCCCAAGGAGATTATTAAATTCATGAGCAATGCCGCCGGCTAAGGTGCCTATGCTCTCCATTTTTTGTGCCTGTCTAAGTTGATCTTCGAGATTTTTTCTTTCTGTAATATCTCTGAGAAAAGATCTGTATCCGAGAATACTACCTTCAGCATTCCTGATAGCGGACGAATTTTCCAGTACTACCCGCTTTTCACCATGCTTACGTTTAATCGCAGTCTCAAGATCCTTCACGAATGTATATTGAGCCAGGTGATCAGTGAATGACTCTCTGTCTACAGGATTAAAGTACAACTCCCGCGCGTTGCCAACCTTCAATAATTCTTCTTTAGAAGAAAAACCGAACATATCAACTCCTGCCGGATTGATGTCGATAAGATTCCCTTCCGGAGTAGTCAGGATGATGCAATCTTGTGAATCCTCGAATAATGTTCTGTATTTCTCTTCCGACTGCTTTATCAGTTCTTCAGCCTGGCGACGTTCTGTAACATCAAGCTGAGTACCCCACCACCCGTATAGAGAATCTTCCTTAATAATACCGACAAAATTATTCAAGAAGATTTTAGAATTTCCATAACGATCTCGCTCTCGCGTTTCAGCTTGTGTCATTCGATAACCGGAGCGTATAAAGTTTTTAAAAATTTCATAATTATGGGGATCTTCGGATACAAGCATATCGCTAAGTTTTAATCCGATAATCTCACCCGCATTATTGTATCCGTACATCTGAGCCATTGCATTGTTGCATTCAGCGAGATAATAATGTTTGAAAAATAACCGAATCTGTTCATCTTCAGGCAGAAGTAATGAAATCGGTACATCTGTTTCAAAACGCCATATCCCTTCAGAGCTTTGCTCGATGAATGCCCGATAACGATCTTCACTTTTAATAAGAGCATCTGCCGAACGCTTACGCTCAATAGCTTTAGCAACCTGAGTCGAAACGAACTCAAGAATTTGTTTGTCACGCTCAGAATACGCAGTCGGATCGGTATAGTGTTGAACAACCATAGCTCCGATTGTCTTACCTTCGACAACAAGCGGGACTCCTAGCCATATCGGACTCGGGACGCCGACAAGTACTGCCTCGCCGCGTTTCTCCAATTCGTCCGATACTTTCAAATCACAGAGAAGCGATTTTCCAGTACGAAGGACGTATGCAGTTAATCCTTTTCCGGGTGGACCCGGCTCTAAAGGGACATCGACTTCATCGACGAAGTATGGAAAGCTCAATAAATCATTCTCTTTGTCATAGAGCGCGATGTAAAAATTCCTTGCATACATTAAACCGCTGATTATGGTATGTATCGCGCTGAATAATTTCTGAAAATCAGCGGCTGAACTCGTTTCTTCAGCGATCCTGTATAGTGCAGATTCAATTTCCTCTGCCTGTTTAAGTTCCGTGATATCGCGCGAACTACCGATAATGCCTACAATTTTCCCCTGCTTATTTCTCATAGGAACTTTTGTTGTCGAAAACCATCGGGTTCTGCCTTCGATTGTAGTTACTTTTTCGATCTTGCCGAGCAGCGGCTCTCCGGTTGTAATTACTTTTTTCTCGTCATTAAGCGCGCTGGCGGCATGTTCCTTCGTGAAATAGTCAGCGTCGGATTTACCAACTGCTTCCTCAGAATTCTGAATCCCGAGAATATTACACTGCGCTTTGTTGATACGCGTGAACCGCGAACTGATGTCTTTGAAATAAATCGTATCGGGAATGCTGTCCATCAATGTATGCCAGAGATCTGTCTCGTAGCTCAATGCTTCTTCAGCATGTTTGCGGTCGGTAATATCTATCGCAGTGCCGAAAATATGTTCAACTTTTCCTTCACTATTTTTAATAGGAATATAATTTGTACTCCAGATGACTCCCGCTACCTCAATGTCAGCTTCGCCCCACTCTCCGGCATAAGCTTTTTCAACCATCTTTAATATTTCCGGATTGTTCTTATATACTTCATAGATAGAAAGTCCGACAATTTGATCAGGCTTCAAACCTAATTTCTCAAGTCCTTTCCCACGTGAAAGAAGGAAATTGCCTTCGCTGTCTAACTCGAAAGAGACTATATTCAAATTATCGAGCGTGAGCTGTAATTGAGCGGCAGTACTTCTGTATCGTTCCTCGGATTGCTTGCGATTGGTTATATCCCGCGCGATACCAACTAAAGCCACCGGCTTATTCAACTCATCATGCACTGTTGAAGTCCACAATTCGATTGGAAATTCCGAGCCATCCTTGCGGCTATTGAGCAACTCACCATTCCAACCGCGCTCAAGCGTTGCTTTTTCCATCTGCTTCAGTATTTCCGCGGGATTATTTTTGGAACGAAGTACGCTGATATCTTTGCCCAACAACTCTTTTTCTGAAAAACCGTACATTTCCCGTGTCGCCGGATTCACGAAGATGAGTTTGTTATTCATATCCGTTAAAAGAAATGCGTCCTTGGTGCACCCGATTGCGTGCGCAAGAAGCCTGAGTTCTCTCTGGGATTCTGTCGCTTCGGTAATATCACACGAGAAAATAATAAGGTTCATCGGCCTATCTTTATCATCGATTAGGCGAATTATTTTTGATTCAAGAATACGGACGTTGC
Source organism: Bacteroidota bacterium (assembly GCA_020056225.1). Taxonomy (GTDB): domain Bacteria; phylum Bacteroidota; class Ignavibacteria; order UBA10030; family SZUA-254; genus JAGVIE01. Next base: position 122,801 of record JAGVIE010000023.1, on the reverse strand, counting down.
CACCGGAAAGAGATAAGCGATGAGTAAAGTTCACAGGTGAATTGCCATCCGCCGCAGATCGAATACCGGATTTGACTAACGTCAAATCATCAGAATGAACTTCTGTCGTATAATCTGTTCCGGTTAAAGTTTCCGGGTTACCGATCAGCTTATCATAAGCGGAATTCGATGAGATTCGACTGCCTTTTAAATCTGTTACAACTATCAGATCGTTAACATTCTCGGAAATAACTCTGAGAACTTCTTCAGCTTGTTTTAAAGTTTTTACCATATTTATCACACCTTCGATTAAATTCTATCTGCCAATATCCTCAATCAGGATTTCTGTGTTGACGTATTCTTCTCTAATGCTTGACTTCATAAGCTAATGTAAAAAATTCTTCTTTCTCATGCGTATGTATCCTGACCACTCCGGCTCGCACAAGTCTTACTAAAATTCTCGAAGCCCGGCGATCGCTAATATTGACCATCCTGCCAAATTCACGCACAGTAATTCTATCATGCTGTTCGAGCTGCTGAAATAGCCGACGTTCATTTTCACCGATTGCCACTGTCAGCGGCGGTGCATTCGGATTCTCATCTTGAAGAATCTTCACAACCTCTTTACTTGCCATGACAGTTTTATCGTTAACCCGAATATATACACGTGTATTCTCACTATCCAATCGGTCCTGAGGTCCGAGGAAATAATGAGGTTTCGTCCGGCTTTCCGCTATACTACAGACGATAACATCTTTACCGTTAAAAGGTACAATATCGATCTCAGTCCGAATCGGTGGATCACTTAGTTCACTGCCTGCTGTTTCAATTAATTCAATCTCTGATTTTTCACTCTCCACGCCTACTATAGATCCATTGTCATCCACACCGAATAGTATGGTGCCGCCCTTTGTATTCGCGAACGAAATAAGCGTTCGTGCAATTTTTTCTGCCGATGAAATACGCCGCTTAAATTCAATGTTGAATCCCTCCCCCTGCTCGATAATAAGATTAACATCATGAAAATTCATTTAAGGTAGCGCCCTTCTCCAGACATAAACATAATATTGTTACCATCCGCGCGCATCCAAACGTGCCATGATTATTTTTTTCCGGTATGTTACGTAGCGATTGTTATCGTTCGGTTTATGCCGCAGTGGGCTTGGTAAAACGGCTGCCAGCCGCGATGCCTCTTCGCGGCTAAGGTCTGACGCATGTTTGCCGAAGAATGCCAGCGATGCAGCTTCTACACCGAAGATGCCATCCCCCCATTCAACAATATTAAGATATAACTCCAATATTCTGCTTTTCGATAATTCATCTTCCAAAGCCGTAGCGATAATTATCTCTTTCAATTTTCGAACCGGATCTTTTGAGGTCGAGAGAAATAAATTTTTCGCCAGTTGCTGAGTGATTGTACTTGCGCCCCTAACAAATTTCCCTTTCCGAATATCTTTTTTTATAGATTCCTTCAATTCGAACCAATCGATACCTTCGTGCTCATAGAAAGTACCGTCTTCCGCTGTGATTACTGCGTGTTTGATATTCTCATTCATTTGGGATAACGGAATCCAAACCTGTTTGATAAAATATTTTTTCCCTTTATCACGCGCTTCGTCTTTCCGTTGATCCATCAAAGCTGTTACCCGCGGATTCATTCTGCGAAGCTGGACGATTTCGCTACGGTTCGGCAATGAAAAATATTCAAGTGCGATTATCAACACAACTAAGATGACGAAGGTAAGAAGTTTGTTCTTTCTGACCCAGATACCTACCGACCGAAAGATAGATCTGGCCCGCGATAGTCTTTCAATATTTGCAGTCGATATTCTATCTCGTATTATCATCGATCATTGTGCGTCAAGATAACCTTGAAGAATTAAAGCGGCTGCCATGGAATCGATAGTCTCTTTGATTTGCCGCGCTTTCTTTTTCACATTCATATCACGCTGTGTCTGTTGAGCGATTTTAGATGTAAAGCGTTCGTCGAACCGTACTACTTCGATCTTTATTTCATTCTCGATCAGTTTGATAAAATTTTCGACCTCCTCGGCTTTCAAACCTTTTTCGCCTTTAAGATTAAAAGGCATACCGATAATTATTTTAACCGGCTCATACTCACGAACCAATTTTTTCAAATCGGTAATTACCGCAGGAGTGTTGCTTATAACCGTGATCCCCTTTGCAATGATACGGAGCGGGTCGGATATTGCTATTCCAATCCGTTTCGTTCCATAATCGATACCGAGAATTCTATACAACTGCGACATATCTGCTAATTATTTATGATCGATGATTTTTTTGCCGTTAGTATGGAGTCGGATTCTTCATCCAGTGGTTTGGAGAGAAATTTCTTCAGCAGTTTACTCGGTTTAAAATGTGTTTTACGCCGCGCAGGTACATAAATTAATTCACCGGATTTAGGATTTCGCGCCTTTGGTTTTGATTTTGTCGGTTTAACTTCTATCACGCCAAAATCTCTAACTTCAATACGAACAGAGGGATTCGCGGTCATTAATATTTCCCTGATCGCAGTGAAGACCCCATTAACTAATTTTGTTGAAATCGAAATATCTTCATCACATGCAGATGCAACGCGTTTTACGATATCCCGCTTTGTATAAGTTTTTGTTTTATGATTGTGTGCAGTCATAATTTCCTCGATTTAATCACCCATTCGTTTTGCTTTTGAAACACCCTTAACTTTATTGAGACGCTCTGTAATACGTTCAAGGTGAGTTTTATCTTTGACATTAAGCATAATCGTTCCTTCGAAAACGGAATCCCGTACATCGATCTTCACCGCGCGAATATTAGTGCTCTGATAGGTCGATATTGAATGAGTAATATCGTTCAGCAAGCCGGGCCTGTCTTCACCGGTAATATAAATTGCGGCAACATATTCACCTCCCTCAGTGGAGGGCCAGGCAACCTCGACAACCCGCTGCGGGTCGGATGCTGCCATCAAAACAAAATTGTGGCATGATTTCAGATGAATCTTTATTCCTTCACCCTTAGTCACATACCCCATGATCTCATCTCCTGGGATAGGATTACAGCATTTTGCGTAACTGTGCATGAAATTTTCTTTGGTGCCGAATAATGTAATGCCGCCTGTGATGTTCCGAGCAGTGGTAAGGAATCTATTGAAAATGCCCTCGCCTTTTTGATCATTCGTGGATTCCGGCTGCGGATGTTTGAGCCTCAATTCAATTTCGTGTATGAGAGTATCCGGATTGATTTCCTCGCGCTGGAGTTTTAGATAGAATCCGTTCAGGTCGGAGACTTTATAATCATGAAGATATTTTAACAGATCGTCATCGTTTAGATGCAATTTCAACTTCTTAGTGCGCTTCTCCCATATTTCACGCCCGATGTTTAAACTCTTACGCTCTTCATCCTTGATCCATTTACGAATATGAGATTTTGCTTTATGTGTTACGACAAATTGTTCCCAGCCTGTATTCGGGGTTTGGTTTTTCGACGTGATAATTTCAACCTGATCGCCGCTATGAAGATGGGAATCAAGTGGAACAATTCTTCCATTGACTTTTGCGCTGAGACAGTGGAAACCGACGTCTGAATGGACGGCATAGGCGAAGTCGATTGGCGTAGCACCCAGCGGTAGTATCTTCAACTCACCCTTCGGCGTGAAAAGATAGATTTCGTCCTGAAATATTTGCACTCTATAACTATCTGCACTTGGGTTCAGCAAGCTTCTTTCGTTAGCGCGTTCAACCAATTCACGAATCCATGACATCCAGTTCTCTGAATTCTTATCAAGATTCATCAAATTCTCTTTATACTTCCAATGAGCAGCGATACCTTTCTCAGCAATCTCGTGCATCGATCGTGTACGAATTTGCACTTCAACCATCTTATTGTCCCAGTTCTTCACTGTTACATGAAGAGATTGATAACCGTTCGCTTTAGGGCTAGAAATATAGTTCTTGGAAGTTTTCGAGTTAATGTCATAGATTGAGGAAATTATCCCCTCGACCGTAAAGCAATCGTTGCTATTAGGTGTGTCCAGGATTATCCGGACGGCAAACAAATCATTGATCTTATCGATGGGGGTATTTTGCTTCATGAGCTTGTTGTATATACTGTACGGCTGTTTAACCCTAGCTTCGATATTGAACTGAAGCCCTGTAGTCTTCAAGGATTCTTCGATAGGTTGAAGAAATCTCTTGATATACGTACCCCTCTCTTTCCGGGTGATTTTTGTCTCATGAAGAATGTATTGATGCTGTTGTGGATAAAGATAGTTGAATGCTTGGTTTCCTAGGTTTTCTTGGATTTTCGATAGACCAAACCGATGTGCAAGTGGTGAGTAGATGTCAAGCGCGGCTTTCGCCAGTTTTTCTCGCCTGTTCTCTGGAAGTGCGCTTATCAATCGCATATTCTCAACACAATCTGCAAACTTCAGCATCATCACTCGGATGTCATTAATCATTGATAGAAGCATTTTACGATGGTTTTCAGCTCCTACAATATCACGAGTCTCAAGAATATTGGATATCCTCATCGCGCCATCGACAATATCAGCGACACTGTCTCCAAACTCTGCTCGAATATCTTTTATTTGAAAAGTGGAGTTCTCCACAAGCTCGTGCAAGAGAGCACTCGCCACGGTCTTGTCATCAAACGGAATATCCGTTGCAAGAACCCGTGCAACTTTCATGGAATGGTCAAACACTTTTTTCACAACTTCATAGCTCTTCTCGGTTTCATGACCTACGAGCCCGTATGCCTGATAGGCGAAGTTGAAAGCATGTCGAAGAAATTCTTCATCTACGCTGCTCAGATTCATCCTACACGATGTAAGCAGATCGTTGAAATCTTTTCTTAATGATCCGTTCTTTTGCATATTTCAGTAGTGATCAGTTGACTGAAATTCCCAAAGAAAATCAAAATATCTTTCCAGACATGAGTACAAACCAATTGATAATATTCCAACAGCATTACTACCTTCCGCTTTTGTTTGAACTGGTTTGATCTGAATGGCTGGAGAGTTTTGATCGAGTCTCGTAATACGATCGTTGAAAATGACAAAGCCTGTATCATCGAATAGATAAAACTTGCCCAGGAAGCCATCCCTGTAAAATCTGTATTTTAGGTTTATCGAACCTCCGATTCTTTTCAACTGTCTTTCGACGGTTTCTATATCAATTGAAGTATCAGTCGGATCCTTCTTCTTTTGTTTTCCTGCGCTTGTTATAGACTCATAACGTTCTGCGGAAATGAATTTGGAACGTGGTGAACATATAAGAACCTTTATTTCCCCATGGGGTGATTGTTTCAGAATAACTGAATCCTTCTCATCAGTGCTGAGTGATTCAAACAAGGAATTCTCCGATACAAAATCACTCATGCCCCTTAGAATAAATATTTTCGCATTTCGAGTTCCGCTGTACCCTCTTCTGATCAAATCCTCACACTCTTTTCTATTGTCTATTATTTTTACGATCCCTAGTTTCTTCCTGCTCAACCATTTGGATAGAAGTCGATTATAGAAAAAAGCCACAATAGATACTGCAAAACTGCCTAACATTAACACCAAGAATATCCACCATTGCAAAGATCGAGGTTGATCTACAACTTGGAGCCACGCAATGAGTGAACTGATAAAAAACACTACTAACACACCATAGAATATCTTTTCCTGTTTTTCCGACATTTTATTTCCCCTATTATTGGTCTGATAGTTATTATTTTGTAATTGTTCCCACGTTACATCTGACCTTCCTCAATCGATCTTCTTACAGAAATAATGCCTTTTAATTTCCGTAGTCTATCTATTATTTCTTCGAGGTGTTCTTTGTTCTTCACGTTGATAATGATCGAACCCTCGAACATCGAATCCTTGGTGTCGATCTTTACGCTTCGGATGTTAGTATCCTCGTACGTCGATATTGAATGGGTAATATCGTTCAGCAAACCGGGCCTGTCTTCACCGGTGATATAAATTGCGGCAACATATTCACCTCCCTCGGTGGAGGGCCAGGCAACCTCAACAACCCGTTGTGGGTCGGATGCTGCCATCAGCACAAAATTGTGGCATGATTTCAGATGAATCTTTATTCCTTCGCCCTTCGTTACATATCCCATGATCTCATCTCCCGGGATCGGATTACAGCACTTTGCATAACTGTGCATGAAATTTTCTTTTGTGCCGAATAATGTAATGCCGCCTGTAATATTCCGAGCGGTTGTAAGAAATCTATTGAAAATGCCATTGCCCTTTTGATCATTCTGGAATTCTTTCTGAGGATGTTTGAGCTTCAATTCAATCTCATGAATGAGACTATCCGGATTGATTTCCTCGCGCTGGAGTTTTAGATAGAATCCGTTCAGGTCGGAGACTTTATAATCATGAAGATATTTTATCAGATCGTCATCGTTTAGATGCAATTTCAGCTTCTTAGTGCGCTTCTCCCATATTTCACGCCCGATGTTTAGACTCTTACGCTCTTCATCCTTGATCCATTTACGAATATGAGATTTTGCTTTGTGTGTTACGACAAATTGTTCCCAGCCTGTATTCGGAGTTTGGTTTTTCGACGTGATAATTTCAACCTGATCACCGCTGTGAAGCTGTGAATCAAGCTGGACGATTCTGCCATTCACTTTCGCACTCAAACAATGATCGCCGATATTACTATGCACTGCGTACGCAAAATCCACGGGGGTCGCGCCTTTCGGTAATATCTTCAATTCACCTTTTGGAGTGAACAGATATATTTCATCCTGATATAGATTTAGTTTAAAACTTTCCATCAATTGTTTAGCGGGGGCTTCATCATCGGCATGCTCGAATATTTCGCGCACCCACGTAATCCAGTTCTCTATTTCCTCATCGAGTGTCGTCAGATTTTCTTTATACCTCCAGTGTGCGGCTACGCCCTTCTCTGCAATCTCGTGCATCGATCGTGTGCGAATTTGCACTTCAACCATTCGTCCATCCGGACCAACTACAGTAGCATGTATGGATTGATAACCATTTTTCTTCGGCACCGATATATAATTTTTGAATCGCTCCGGTATCGGCATGTAGATGGAAGTCAAAATACCATAAACAGTAAAGCAATCATTATTGTTTTTAGTATCAAGCACGATTCGTACAGCGAACAGGTCGTAAATCTCTTCCAACGGTTTGTTACGGTTGACTATTTTGTTATAGATGCTGTAGAAATGTTTGGGGCGCCCTTCAATGTCACAATTCATCTCCTCCTCCTTCAATCTCTTTTCGATGGGCTGGACAAATTTCTTTATGTAGGTTTCACGCTCCCGACGCTTCGCTCTAAGTTTGTGGGATATATCTTCGTATTCTTGTGCATGGAGATATTTGAACGCTAAGTCTTCCAATTCCCAACGAATTTTAGCAAGACCAAAACGATGAGCAAATGGTGCGTAGATATCGAGAGTTTCTTTTGCTAAACGGACTTGCTTTTCTTTGGGAAGATATTCCAGCGTGCGCATGTTGTGAAGCCGGTCGGCAAACTTGAGGAGCATTACGCGGATGTCGTTCACCATCGAAAGCAGCATCTTACGGTAGCTTTCTGCTTGGGTGACTTCATGACTCCGGAAGATGTCCGATATTTTCGTTGCGCCATCTACAATTTCGGCGATAGTATCACCGAACTCATGACGAATATCTTTGATTGTAAACTCTGTATCTTCGGCAACATCGTGCATGAGAGCGCTTGCAACAGAAACATCATCCAATGGAATTTCTTTTGCAACCACCATAGCTACTTCGTATGGATGATTGAAGAAAGGATCGCCCGATGCGCGAATGTCGTTCTTATGAGCTTCAAGACTAAACTCAAACGCCCGACGAATCAAATCCTCGTTAACGGTGCGAAGATTTTTCCGGCAAACAGCCAGTAAATCTTCTAACTTCTTTTTATATAAACCATCTCTCATAGATTGAAAGCAAAAACAACCTAACTTAGCAAGGTTGCAAGTCCTTTATAATTCAATACTTGTTCTAATGAAATATACTTGGATGGTGGGTGAATGTCAAGAAAACTAGTGGGGGCGATTCTGTGTGAAATCACTTATTATCTGATGAGTATAATCTTCCTCCTATCAACAGCGTGATACCCGGATTGATTCGTGATTGATACTTGGTAGATATAGACTCCGCTGGCGTTATCTTCTGCATTCCATATCTTCTCATGATACCCGGCAGGTAAATCTTCTTCGATGAGGGTTGTAATTTCTTGTCCTAATAGGTTAAAAATATTCAGTTTGACTTTCCCATCTTGAGGTAATTGAAAACCGATAGTTGTTGTCGGATTGAATGGGTTGGGAAAGTTTTGAAACAATTCAAACTCCTTTGGCTGCTCGACCGATATTTTTATTTCCTTTCTCCAACGATTCCCATCAGTCGTAACGATATTGAACGATAGGATTTTCTCTTTCTTCACAGGTGCTTGCTTATCAACTGAAAAATTAAATTGTACCGATTTCTCCTCCCCATCTTTTAAGTTTGAGATGATATGCTTGTTCGGGGATAGGTGTATCCACTTAGGCAATTCTTCCGGCTCGATGGAAAGATTAGATATTGGACTTAATGAACCATTTTCAACCGAAAGCTCTATGCTGTTACTCTGCGACAGAAATGAAACATAATATATATTAGCTGAATTGTTCTTCCCGATATCTTGCTGGGAAAATATACTTGCGGCAAGTATTACGGTTGCAACAAGAAGTAAAATAATATGGCAATATCGAATCCTCATAATTTTCTCCTTTTCAATTCGTAATGCATGGCTCAGACGCCTGGGCTTCTATGTAAATTAAATTATCGGCAGCACTATCAATACTGTATTTCCCCAAACCGGTTAACGGAATTCTTTTCTGGCTCTTCTTCTGATCAATCAACCAATACTGTACCTTGTTCCCGGATTGTACCTTCCATTGCAGAGTAATCGGGAGTACAACATCCTTTACTTTGATGGGAATTTTCACAACAGTTTTGTTGGGAGGAATTATCTCTACAAATTTCCCCGATTTGAATCGCGCATGAAACGCACCCTTGGGAGTTTCAGGCGGTAAATCATAATCGGGATGACCTAAGTGCAAACCTCTTCCTCCGTTGTGAACAAAAAGATTTTGTCGGTTGCCGTTTGCATCACTTATTGTTAATTCATCGAGTGATGCAGTCGATGTAGCAGGTAAACACGGATCGGAAGACGGTGCGCCTTGTGTTGTGAACGACCGAACACTTGACCATGCACTTGTTCCATTGCTGTTCGATGCATTAACTCTCCAGTAATAAATTGTACTATATGATAACGCACTAACCTGTTTCGATGTTGCCGTGATGGCTGCATTATCGAAAACAAGAGTAGAGAAACTGGAATATCTTGATACCTGCAATCGATATGAAGTTGCGCCGCTCGATGAGTACCAGCTCAATGTCGGTGATGTCGAGATATTTGTAGCACCGTTCGCAGGTGAAGCAAGCGATGGAGTGGGTGGTGCACTTGGCGGACTTTGAGTTGTAAAACTCCGTTTATTTGACCAGTAACTGTAACCATTTACATTGTACGCTTTTACATGCCAATAATATTTTGTGTTATATGATAATGGACCGACTTGGTAGGATAAATCGGTGATACTCTCTTGATCGATCACAACAAAATAAAAGTTAGAATCCGTGGCTGCCTGCAAACGATAAGTATTGGCGTACTCAACAGCATACCAGGATAATGTTGGTGATGTTGACTGTGCCGTTGCGACATCTGCGGGCAATTGGAGAACAGGTTTCGATGGTGCATCCGGTGCAGGCGGCGGCTCAATGACATTCTGGGATCCTAGAGCCGATGCATCTTTTCCTATGATTAACGTACCGCTACCACTGACTTTAACCCAGTACCCTTTCCCGGGTAAAAGGGAATCAGGTTCAAAGTAAGCACCATCGAATCCAAAGTAATTTAATGGTACGGCATTCTCGTCATGAACAATTTTTGTGATGGGTATCGGTTGAGACACCGAGCCAATCATATTCCAGCCCGCATTTACTGCAACATATACTGTATCGATCTTCAAACCTGTATAATCTATATTTTTACTATACGGATATTTAAGCCAGTAACCGACACCATTTTTAAGTGTATCTTTTTCGATGTAGCCAGTGCCGGCTTCATAGGCAAATGCAGATGAAATCGCCTCAGGATAGACTGAATCTTTTCTGGGATTTGAAAGAATAAGCGGTGAACTAACCATATTCCAATTTTCATTGATGGGTAAAGAGAGAGTTGTAATAGCCGAGAGTCTCTCGAGTACAAATTGTGCTTGGTAGTGGAGGAACTTCCATCCCTCAAGTGTGATTGTGCGGTTGTCTCCATCAAGCGAGTCCCGGTATTCTTCATCGACTTTATTTTGGAACAAAAATATCTGTCGAGCACAAGTTGTAGAATCACCTGCAATAAATGCACTGCGAGCATTAGTGAGATAATTAGAAAGCTCCGTAACAAACGCGTTATCTCCTACCCAACCGTAACTTGCTACTTGTGTTTTGTAGCTGATGAGAGTGTCGAGTTGTATGAGGATTGAGACACTTTCCGTAGGTGTGAGTGGTATGAAATCATTCAAAAATTCTTTCAAATCCCATCGAACTATTGTTGAAGCTTCGACAGAATAAATATCTTTTGTAAATTTAATATAAAATGGTAATAGATATCTCTTTGATTCTAACCCTTTAACTATTGAGCCATACATAGGTAAGTAGCGACTTCGACCAAGTTCAGTTGACTCTAATGAAACAGCGTAGATCGTTCTTTCCGGCTGCCCGTCAGGATCTATGTGTTGCAAATCCCAAAAAAAATCTCTCTGTTCTTCCCCTGTAGAAGAACGAAAACGTTGATCGATTATCTGTGTAGCCCTAGGTTTATCGAACTTTGCGAGGTTTGATGCTCCCGAAAACGCTGAAACCCTACTTACTGCTGCCCCACTTAAAGAATCTGCAGCGATTTCTGCCAGAAAATCACCTGCTTCTGTCCGGTATCGCGGATCCTGTCCGTAAGTACCCAGAAGCCCAATCGCATCTTGTTTATCAGCCCATCCCCCCTGAAGAAATGCTTGCTTGACAATATCATAGTGATCTAATCTTCCGGTAACGGCCAGATGGTCAACTGCTTTTAGACGCAGCCACAAATCGGGTGCGAAGTGAACGATAGAGTCCATGCCAGCGATGGCTCCATTATCTCCCAAGAATCCCCTGATTCGTTGGTACTCAAAGTAAAAGAGCCACTGGAAGTTTGGAGAACCAAAATTAGCGAAGCGACTGAGCTTGCTGAGAATGAAGTCTTTCTCCGCAGTCCCCTTATTGACCGCCAGAATACGAGCTGCACTGAAATAAGGGTGAGGGTTCGGAAATTCAAAACCCGCTAACGTCTCATCATTTAGCATGCTCTTCAAATTTGCTACCGAGGTATCGCCTGCAACATCCCATGAATGTTGTGGAGTGTAACCCAGATACCAAAGAGATTGGGACATTGACTGATCAAACAATAGCGGTAATAGTATCAGTACAAAAAGTATTTTTTTCATATTAATTTCCTCAAGACAATATTCAATTTTGATACCATGATTGGGTCGATGCCCAGATTGTGATGCAAACTCTTATCCGATCATATTCAGTCCTGGCGTTTTTATCTGCATCTTTATCCTCTTGACTTATATTTTTCGCTATCTCCCAAGGATTATTGCCGAATCTACCGTTTGCTGCATTCCATCCTTGTGTAAGCTCGCTATTCACAGTGTTCCTCGCACCTTCAATGGTATTTTTTGCACAAGGATATTGCGCATATGGAAACAGCGCATCATAGATTCTTTGAAACGCAGCACTCATTGAGTCTACAACACTCGCCAAGTCTCTACTAAAATGGTAATCCTCATGCCACTCAATCCCCGCTCGGAACGCAAACCGCTCAGGATGCGATCCCTGTGGGTGAGAATATGGTCCTTCCCACCACCATTTAATATCTCTCAACGCCATTTTGTAAAGGTCTATACTCGTTATCTGACTTGAAAGAATTGCTGGATTACACCCATCACCAAGATCAGTGTAATTGCGGATGCAACTTGAAGAGAAAATGGGGATCCTCAATCCTTGGACTTTGACGTGCCATCGGTTTTGAGCTTGATCGAGGCAAACTTTTAACGTGTTGTTGTTGACAGGATTCCAAGTCTGCTGTCTCGGAGGCAGGTTATTTGGCATGTAACGTATCATGAACGTCACACCGAGAGTATTATTGTGCGGGTCATCCCATGGCAACGGGCACCCCGTAACGATATATGGGAGGTTATTTCCGCCGGGGTAAAAATATTCTCCATCTCTGTACTTTTCAACAGAGTTTGGATCAAACGTTTGCGGTTGGGGATTATTATCTACACACATACTCCCAGCGGGAGGTTGGTACTGGACATACGGCGTGTAACCGGGATCCGAGCGGAGGTGTGTTCCACGATTATCAGTCACGACGATCGAGTCGTTATTGCTGAGAACGAAACAAGTTCCTATCACTTGATTAGGACCAAATTGTGGGAACGCTCGAATGGTATATGGTTTAAGATCAAGCCGGTCATAAGCCCTAAACCAAAATTCTGCAAGACCCTGTTGGTTAATATCGGTTACAGTATTCCCCACCGCACTGTCGTGGTACGCAGTGCACGGGCTATCGGTGATGCGAACAATCCCGAAGCCCTCACAAGTACGATAGTAGTACTTTACCGTCACAATTGTCCCGTTTGTGTCGGTCACCGATTGTAGCGTTGGTAAGGTTCTTACTTTACGTGTGCCTATTATTCCCGATGTATCGTATGCGTGAGTTGTGATTGCATTGTTCGGCGCAAGAACAATCTTCTCCTTGATCTTCACTTGTGCAACAAGTGTTGCCGAAGAAAGCAAAATTAGGAAAGAAAGTAAGAGTATCCGTTTACAACTGTAAAGTGTAGAAATTAGAATCATAGTCCATATCCCAATTATGAATGCCCAAATTATCCACTTATTGTACCGAGAAGATACAATAATATTTTTCATTTGTCAAGTGTTATTTTGAATTTTAGGAAATGAAAATAATGATGTACCGTTATGGTAATAAAACAACCAAAAACCGGAGTCACTCCGCCTCTAAATTTGCTACTCCGCCGTTCCAAAAATTCTATCACCTGCATCGCCAAGACCTGGAAGGATGTATCCTTTCTCGTTGAGTTTTCTGTCTAAGGCACAGGTATAAATTATCACATCGGGATGAGCTTTTGAAAGAACACGAACACCCTCTGGCGCGGCAACAAGACTGACGAAACGAATTCTACGGGCGCCCTTTTCTTTCAACACCGTAACAGCCGCAGCCGCACTGCCTCCTGTAGCGAGCATCGGATCCAGAATCAGTACAAGAGATTTGCTTAAATTCTTTGGCAGCTTGAGATAGTAGTCGACCGGCGTCAAAGTCTCTTCATCGCGGTACATCCCGATATGCCCGACACGTGCGTTTGGCAAGACCTCCACAAAACCGCCCACAAGTCCTAGTCCCGCGCGGAGAATCGGAACAAGTATAATTGAATCGGTAACTATATGTCCTTTTGTTTTTTCCAATGGAGTTTGCACGGTGACTTGTTTGAGGTTTAAATCTTGCGTCACATCGTACGCCATAATACTTGCAGTGCGTCTTAAGATCGCTCTGAAGCTGTGACTTTTTGTTTCCCTGTCACGGAGGATTGTAAGATCACGTTTTACCAACGGATGGGAAAGTACGATTAAGTTTTTCATTAGATCGGGAATTTTAGATTTTTAATTTTGGATTAAGATTTAAATTTTTCTTGGCTTTGTTTGCTGCCAGCAAGATCGGATCCCACAATGGTGAAAACGGCGGAGAATAAATCAAATCGAAGTGTGAAATATCATCGACCGTCATATTATGCTGGATTGCTACGCCGAGTATGTTCGCACGCAAGACACAACCGTTTCCGCCGAAGAGATTAGCGCCAAGCAGTTTTTGTGTGCGTCTATCTACAATCAGCTTGATTACGATTTTTTCGCTGTCGGGCATCATACTTACCTTGGATGTTGAGGTAACTAACTCTGAAATAACTTGAAAACCATACTGCCGCGCTTCTTCTGATCCTAATCCGACTTGAGCAATCTCGAGACCGAACAATTTTACGGCTCCAGCACGTATGGCACCTTTAAAGACCGCTCTTCCTCCCGCGGCATTCTCACCGGCAACCGATCCCGTTCTGCTCGCAATAGTAGCCATAGGAATATACATCGGTTTGCCGGAGACTATATTCTTCACTTCACAACAATCACCCGCCGCATAGATATCGTCTATGTTGGTTTGTTGGCGCTCATCGGTAACAATCGCACCGGTTGAGCCGATACGTATTTTTGCTTCCTTCGCCAGATTAATATTCGGTTCAACATCGAGTGATAAGATAACAATGTCACATTCGAACGATCCTCGATTCGTGATGACGTGACGAACTTTTCCGGTATTATCCTGTTGGAATGCATCGACCGTGGTGAATGGAACAAAATGCACATCGTTATCGAGTAACTCCCGGAGAACTTGCTCACGTGTCTCCTGTTCAAATCCTTCCAGCGGATGACTTATGCGCTCGATTAAGGTAACATCAATTCCGCGGGAACGAAAAGCTTCAGCCATCTCCAATCCAACGAAACCTGCTCCTATAATTACCGCTTGCTTAGGCTGTTCGGTTTGAAGACATGCAATTATGTTAAGAGTATCTTCACGGGTTTTGATATAAAAGACATTCCTTCCATTTTCACCACCGATATTTAGGCGCCGCGGTGCGGCTCCTGTAGCGATTATGAGTTTGCCGTATTCAAACTCCACCATTCGATGTGAACGTAAATCCCTTACAATTATTTTGTGATCGCTCGTGAGGATTTTTTCGACGTGGTGAAGCGTTTTTACCGTGATGCCTTTTTCTTCTTGCAATTTTTCAGGAGAAAAGATTACCAATTTCTTTTCATCCTCTATTACACCTCCGACCGCAAACGGCGCCTCACATATTGCATATGAGACGGTATCCGTCGCTTCGAAAAGAGTTATATCTGCATTAGGATTTGTTCGTTTTGCCTTGGCGGCGGCGCTCGGACCGGCAGCAAGCCCGCCGACTATCAATATTTTTTTCTGGTTGAGCGCCATCGCGTAGTCAATTCTTCTTTTTGAAATAAAGTGATATCGGAACGCCGATAAAACCGAAATGTTTCCTGATCCTTCCCTCTAGAAATCGTTTATATTTTTCTTCGATGAGCTTTGGTTCATTTCCGAAGAAGCCGAATGCCGGCGGATTGGTTTTTACCTGTGTGATATACTTTATTTTGATTTCCTTCCCCGATTTTGAGCCGGGTGGTTTCTCTTCGATATCGTGCAGCAATAAATTGTTCAGTTTGTTTGTTGGTATACGCTTCGTTTGTTCAGCAAAGACATCTTTTGCAAGCTCGACCAGTTTAAAAATTCTCTGTTTTTCTAATGCTGAAATAAATATTACCGGAATGTAATCATGTTCTCTTAAAAATTTCTTAATCGATTTTTCGAACTGCATAGCAGTCAATTCATCCTTCTCGACTGTATCCCATTTATTGACTGCAAGAACAACGCCACGCCGCCGCTCGATGATATCCTCCAGGATCCTAAGGTCCTGTTTATCCATACCTGCTTCAATATCGACCATCAGAACTGCAACATTGCATCGCTCTATACTTTTGATAGCGCGAAGTGCGCTGTAAAATTCCACATTCTCTTTTATCCTGCTTTTTCGCCTCAAGCCGGCTGTATCTATTAAAATTATTTCCTCTTTTTGGTATTTCAAAACAGAGTCGATGGAATCGCGAGTGGTACCTGGTATATTCGTTACGATATGCCGCGATTTTCCCAACAACGCATTTACTAAAGATGATTTCCCGACATTCGGTTTACCGACGACGGCTAACTTTAGGCGTTCATCTTTTTCATCTGCCGATCCGCTTGAGAATTGTTCGGTAACCTCATCGAGGAAATCGCCTATATTCCTGCCAAGAAGCGCTGATATATTAATCGGTATACCGAGACCAAGTTTGTAAAATTGCGCTACGTCGGCTTCACGTTTATCGCTATCAACCTTATTGACGACAAGATGAATTATTTTCTGGGATTTACGGATGATCGATGCAACTTCCTCATCAAGCTGCGTGACTCCTTCGGTAGCATCGACAATAAAGATAACAGCATCGGCTTCATTGATAGCGATCTCAGCTTGCTCGCGAATCGCCTTCTCGTAAAGGTCTGTCGAATTTGGAACGTAACCGCCCGTATCAATCAGCGTGAATGATTTTCCCGCCCAATCTGCCGATGCATAATGGCGATCTCTCGTCACTCCGGGTTCATCATGTACGATTGCGTCTCTCGCACCGACTATGCGGTTAAAGAGTGTAGATTTGCCGACGTTTGGACGGCCTATGATGGCAAGTATTTTAGACATATAATATTTTCCGATTCATAATACGAATTTCCGTTCACAGATTCAATTTATGGATAACCGACATTGCTTGGCGAGCCATAGATTACTCGCGCGCATATTTGATTACTGAACTTAGTTCGGCGCTGTATCTATCGAAACCTATAGACTTGCTGATATATCCGACAACTCCCAAATGAGAAGCGAATGTGATATCTTCTTCCCGGTCCGATGTACTTAATATAACTATCGGAATTTCTTTAAGATTTACATCTTCTTTTAAAAGTCTCAGAACTTCCCTCCCGTCACGCTTGGGAAGATTCAAATCGAGAAGAATCAAGTTTGGCATCGGATATTTTTCGTGATCGGAATATATCCCTCTCCTGTATAGATAATCCAGAACCTCCTGTCCATCCCTGACAACTAAAAACTTTGCCGGGACTTTATTTTGTTTCAGAACATACTCTGTAATTTTCTGATGTGAAAGATTATCTTCGACGATAAGAATGTACATTTATTTTCCGTTTGTTTATTTTGTGATTTATTCGTAATTTGATGCGTGATACTCGGGGCGTGGCTCAGCCCGGCTAGAGCGCTTGGTTCGGGACCAAGAGGTCGGCGGTTCAAATCCGCCCGCCCCGACTCTTTTCCATGCAACTATTATGTCCTTCACTGTATACATCATTCAGAGTTTGATTACTGATCGTTATTATGTCGGGCAAACTCAGGATTTATCGAAACGCCTCATTGAACATAACAACGGCAAATCTCTTTCTACCCGGCACGGCAAACCGTGGCGCCTGATTTTTCATAATACATTTCCTACTCGTTCACTTGCCATCCAGTTCGAATCTAAAATTAAGAAACGTGGAATAAATCGTTTCCTTATTGATCTAGACAACGGCTAGAGCGTGGCGCCTTTGGCGCCAAGGTCGGCCCCGACTTACGAAACATAATATTTTGTTACCTCCGAAGCAACATCCACGAAATCTTCTTCGCTGAGGGCATCAAACCATTTTATTCTTTTATCATGTCGAAACCATGTTAACTGCCGCTTCGCATACCTTCTGGAATTTTGTTTGATCGATTCGATCATCTTCTTATAATCTATCTTTCCGTCAAAATATTCAAAAACTTCTTTATATCCGACTGTCTGGAGAGCGTTCAATGCAGGCGGGTAACCTAACTCCTTCAATCGTTGTACTTCTTCGAGAAGGCCGTATTCAATCATCATGTCTACACGCCTATTAATCCGATCATATAAAATATTTCTCTTCCAACTGATGCCCGCAAAAACAGGCATGAAACTGATTTCAATTTTCGACTTCTGAAGTTGTGAGATGGGAACCCCTGTTAATGAGTACACTTCCAGCGCCCTGACAATCCTCCTCGTATTTGTTGGAAGCATTTTCGAAGCGGCTTCCGGATCGACAACTCTTAATTCCTCCAGGAGTTTCTCCGCTCCCTCCCGATTCAAACGATCATATAAATGCTTTCGTATCTCGGAGTCTGGAGGTGACCCTTCGAAGAATCCATCGATCAGAGATCGGACGTACAAACCTGAACCGCCAACAACCATTGGAACTTTCTTACGCAGTAGAATATCATCGATGATAAGACGACCTTGCTTTCCGAATTCCGCGGCATTAAATTCCTGATCAGGAAGTAATTCATCGACAAAATAATGTTTGATCTTTTGACGATCCTCATTATTCGGTTTTGCCGTTCCGATATCCATCAGTTTATAAATCTGGCGCGAATCGGCTGAGATTATTTCTGCATTGAGGCGTTCGGCTATAAGCAAAGATAGCGGAGTTTTTCCTGATGCAGTAGGACCGACAAGGACAAGCACTTTGGGAGATTCGGATTCAGGTATTTGCTGTCTGATATTTAATGCGACCATCGAATATATATTTTCATTTCCATCCCTTTTTGCCAATGAGCGGAACAAATTTGAAACCGTGAGCTTCTTTGGTTTCGAATTCATTTTTAATACGACGGATAATGTGGATGTTTTGAATATCCATGTCACCAATGGGAATTACTAATATTCCACCGTCCTTCAGTTGGTCGAGAAGTGGTTGGGGAGTTTCAGGAGCACCTGCTGTGACGATGATACTGTCGTATGGTGCAAAATCCTTCCATCCTATTGTTCCGTCGCCACATTTAGACACGATCTGGTAACCAAGCGATTCGAAACGTTTTCTTGACACATTCAGCAAATCCATATTACGTTCAACCGTGTAAACGCGGGCACCCATTTCAGCAAGTATCGCTGCTTGATAACCTGAGCCGGTTCCGATCTCGAGTACTTTATCACCAGGCTTCACTGCTAACATTTCTGTCATAAAAGCGACTGTGTACGGCTGTGAGATTGTTTGCGAATGACCGATGGGCAATGCACAATCATCGTAAGCGCGATTCAGTAATGCTTGCTGAACGAAACCCCTTCTATCGACAAGAGACATCGCCTTCAACAATCGCTCATCACTTATGCCCCTTTGCCGGATGAGTTCTATCATCTCATCGCGCTCGAAATTAAAGCGGGGGGCGGATTTTCGTTTTGAATTAATTATCATTTTGTTAATTATGTACTTTCAAGAATCTCATCTCCGATTTAGCTGATTTACCCGGCATGATAGAGAGACGAGTATAAAGTTCGTGCCGCAATTCCTGGATCGTCAGTCCACGCACAAGAATACCATTATCGGCTATCGATATCTTACCGGTTTCTTCTGAAACCATAATAGCAACCACATCCGCTTGTTCCGAAATACCTAATGCCGCCCGATGCCGCATACCAAGTACTGTGTCACCGATATTTGAAGTTTGCGAAAGCGGCAGTGTAACGCGCGCCGCTTCAATTATTCTGTCATGTACTATTACGGCACCATCGTGTAGTGGTGAGCGCGGATTGAATATAGAGACAAGGAGCGCTTTGCTTATTCTTGCCTGCAAAGGTGTTCCGGTATCAACGAACGTTCTGAGGGTTGTCGAACGAACTATCACTACAAGCATGCCGTGATGTTTCCGCGCTAATTCGGATGCCGCACTGATAATTTCTTCGATTGATTCTTCTACATCAATCTTAAAAAAAGATCGTATTATTCTCGTTCGACCGAGAAGCACTAATAATCTTCTCAGTTCCGGTTGGAATAGAATGATGAACGCAATCACCCAGATATCGGTAAGCGTTCTCAATATCCAGTTCATCGCTTTCAGGTTTGTGGCTTCGGCGATGAAAGAAAATGCAAGTATCAGAAGAAGCC
The DNA here is from genome assembly GCA_020056225.1 of Bacteroidota bacterium. Classification (GTDB taxonomy): domain Bacteria; phylum Bacteroidota; class Ignavibacteria; order UBA10030; family SZUA-254; genus JAGVIE01. The sequence continues at coordinate 103,074 of JAGVIE010000023.1, read as the reverse complement.
CGACAAATATCTGAGCGGCTACCGTTCCTCGTATAACTAGATACAATCTGTAAAAGATGAACGATACAAGAAGGATATCGAAGATATCCACGATAGTGACCGTAAGGAATCCTATTTTGAAGAGTTCCATAAATCAGATCAAATACAGCAATACGACATGATAAAAGTTAAGCATGGGCGATAGCATCTACGATTTGTGAAACACGTTTTATTTCTTTCACATCATGAACACGGAGTATATTGGTACCATTCATAATGGCAACAGCAGAGGCAGCGGCAGTACCTTCCAATCTTTGATTGATCGGTAGATCCAATATTTTCCCGATAAATGATTTTCGGGAAGGACCGATCATAATTGGATATTCAAATTTCTCGAACATTCGAAGGTTTTTGAGAATTTGTAAATTATGTTCTACTGTCTTGCCAAAACCAATTCCCGGATCGATTATGATTTGTTTTATACCGTTGCTCTTTGCAACTCGGATGCCTTCATATATGTATGAACAAATTTCTTCGATCAGATTATCATACACAGGATCCGCTTGCATTGTTCTTGGAATTCCTTTTATGTGCATGAGGATAACAGAAGCATTGTATGAAGCTGCTACTTCCGAAATACGTGGGTCCATATGCGAGCCGGAGATATCATTTACAATCACAGCGCCTGCTCCGAGCGCTCGCTCTGCTACGACTGATTTATAAGTGTCGATTGAGATCGGTGTTTTCGTGCTGTTGACAAGTCTTTCGATTACAGGTAAAACCCTTTTCAACTCTTCCGATGCAGGTACGGATTCCGCGCCCGGACGTGTAGATTCTCCACCTACATCAATAAAATCGGCTCCCTGTTCTATCATCTCAAGTCCTCTATCCACGGCTGAATGGGTATCATAAAACTTCCCACCATCTGAAAATGAATCCGGTGTGACGTTTAGAACTCCCATAATATGAGTTCGAGACTTCAGATCGTACTCTACAGCACCAAATTTATATATCGATGTCACAATACCTACTATCGATTATCAATATTTATCGTGAGAGAAAAAAAAGGGTATCACTCAGGATACCCTTAGAATCTATTGCGGTTTTTTCGCCGCTGCCCTTGATATCTTCTGTTTCGCTTTAACTCTTTGGACGTTTTTTCTGTGTTTTTTACTCGCATTCTTTTGTTTCTTATTCACAACAATTCCTTTGCAAAGTGTTTGTAAAATAATTCCGCTTGAAGAAAATACAAGTTTTTCTCATATAAAGCAAGGGATTTATGCGCAATTGGTTATCTTAGACTATTCAAAATTCAATCTAATGTTTACTATCTCAGGACGATTGCCCAATCGTACAGGCGGACCCCACGTCCCGATTCCGCACGAAACATAAATGTTAGTTCCTCCAATTTTCTTATACCCGTAACTTAATTCGTAAACAGCATCGGTTATGAAATTGAGGGGCCATAACTGTCCGCCATGCGTGTGACCAGACAATTGTAAATCGATACCATTTTCATTCGCAGTTGCCAATTGAAACGGTTGATGATCCATCATGATAATAGGATAAGTCTCATCCACACCGGATATCAACTCTTTTAAACTTTTTCGATCCTTGTTTCCAAATCGGTTGATGCTTCGATCCTCCCGACCCACAAGATAAGCAGTGTGGTTGAGCAGGACAGTTTCGTCTCTGAGGAAACGAACACCGTTCTCTGTAAGATATGCTACCGCATCTTCCACACCGCCGATATATTCATGATTTCCTGTTACCGCGAAAACACCAAACTTCGATTTAATGTTTCTAAGACTCTCGCCTAAATTTTCTTTGACGACCGGATTGAGGTCTTCATCGACTATATCACCGGGAAGAAGAACGATATCCGGATTTAAACTATTTATGATGGAGACTATATCGTCAAATCTGCTTTTTCCAATAATCGAACCAAGATGTATATCTGAAGCGGTAACTATATTCAAGGATTGCATGCCGCGCCCTTTTTTTGAAACTGCTAGGTTTATTTTCTTGATGATAGGATTTCTTGCATTGATATGCCCGGCGATAAGCGAAGTAACAACTACAATCAACACGGAAAATAACAATATCTGCTTCGTCTGCTGATAATTATTAATTATGTATTTAGGGAATACCGGCATGAAAGAATTCAGCAGCCGACCAGCATCAAGCAATACAACTGCGATAAAAAAATACAGCATCGATGCCAGCCAGAAGGAACCTATCCACACAAATGTTTTACTAACAGGTGATAACCAATAGTTTTCTAATATCCTGCCTAAAAAGAAAGACAGCGCTACAACGATAAAAGTGATAATATAATGGATACGGTATGGCGCCGTGTGAGGTATAGCCTGAAAACCCCTGATGAATATATAATAGTTTAATAATCCGTATAGGGCAAAAAAGAAAATATAGAATCCGATGACGAAAATAGGTTTCATAAGAAAATAATGGTGATGCTGTGCGGTCCGGGTGAAAGATTATTGTCTATAGTTTTGACATGATTATTAGTGCGTTACAACGTGATATAAAATTCATAAACGGGACATAATCATTTAGCAAGAACACGATTGTAATGTTCCTCGTACATATCAACGATTTTGTTTTTATTGAATTCCTCCACAGCCCGCTTCCTGCATGAAGCAGCAAAGATTTTATATTTAGTTTCATTCGTCAATAGGTCAACGGTATATTTAGCCATGCGCTCAATATCACCAATCTCCGCAATATATCCTGTTTCTCCGTGCACAATAAGTTCGGGTAAGCCGCCGACGCTCGAAGCTATGACGGGTAATTCACATGCCATCGCTTCCAGTGCTGAAAGTCCGAAACTTTCGGACTGACTTGGAATCAGAAAAAGATTTGCGGTAGAAAGAAGAGGAACAAGTTCAATCTGTTTCCCAAGGAATTTGACATCATCAAATACTTTCAAATCGCGCGCAAGCTGTTCGCAACTCGAACGATCTGGACCATCGCCGACAAGGATTAATTTGGACGGGATTCTCTGTCGAACTATTTGAAATATTTTAATTACGTCATGGACTCTTTTCAGAGGTCTGAAATTGGAGACATGAATTAGAATTTTTTCCCCTTGAGATGCAAGACGCTTGTGTATCTCAGGTGAATCTACGCGTTGATATTTATCGATATCAACAAAGTTAGGAATAACCTGAATATCTTTCTCTATCTTGTAATTAATAAGAGTCTTTTCTTTAAGGAATCGGGAAACAGCAGTAACACCATCGCTCTGTTCGATGCTAAACTTCATTACAGATAGGTAGCTCGGTTCAAGACCAACGAGAGTAATATCGGTGCCGTGAAGAGTGGTTACAATTTTTAGTTGATTTTTCCCTATAATTTGTTTTGCCAGATAGGCACTAATTGCATGTGGAATCGCATAATGGGCATGAATGATATCAAGTTTTTCGAACTGGGCAACCTCGACAATTTTACTCGCAAGTGCAGGTGTGTAGAGAGGATAATCGAATAAGGGATAGTTAGAAATCTCGACTTCATGATAGACGATATTATCGCTAAAACTATCAAGCCGGAAAGGCATTGCATAACTGATAAAGTGAATACGATGGCCTCGTTCAGCCAACGCCTTACCTAATTCGGCAGCAACAACACCACTGCCACCATATGTGGGATAACAAGCTATTCCTATATTCATCGTACTCCGTACCAAAGTTAACTATAAAACTAGCGAATGGCAAGATATTATAGGATGCCATACGGAATTTGTAACTTTCAAGTAAACCAACCGTTTAAAAGTAGAGTCTAATGTGAGTTAACATACTTTAAAAAATTTTAATTCCCACGGGGATTGTTTTTCTAAATTTTTTGTTTATATTATAAATGCAAAAACTCAAATCCCCGAAAATTATTCAAATTTAGTACATTTTGAAAGGTATTAGCATAGTGAAACAAAAAGCAAAGGTGATTGGCTTGGTTATTACAAGTTGCCCTTGTTGTGGAAACCCAATTAATTTTGATCGGCAGGTTACAAAAATTTGTGCATACTGCGAAGAAGTTGTACACATTGACCTTGATAAAGTTGAAGTAAGTCTTCATGGACCCACGACAGAGAATCGCAGGGTCAAGATTAGTGTCAACTGATAATCGAAGAATTTAACGTCACGAGATTCCGGCAACGGAATCTTTTTTTGCATTGAAATCGGACTTAGTTAGTCGTACTTATATTTCAACATAAAAATGTTCCAATTATCAAAAAAAATTGAATACGCCCTGATCGCTATCAAACACATGGCTTACGGACGTCGTGGGCAATTGTTCACTACAAAAGAAATATCAGATAAATATCAGTTGCCCTACGATCTGCTCGCCAAGCTTATGCAGAAACTTTCCAAACACAGGATTATCGAATCATATCAAGGAGTGAATGGCGGTTACATATTGTCTCGCAATCCGGTAGAATTGAAAGTCTCAGAAATAATCTATGCTATTGAAGGCAAGCCGTCAGTCACTATAGTACAATGTGAATCTGAAACACCTGAGAACTGCAGTATCCATACAACCTGTACGATAAAAAATCCTCTCGTGAAATTGCAAAGCAACATTAATAAAGTTATCGATGAATTGACTGTTATGGAAATGTTTTGATGAAACTACCGATTTACATGGATTATCACGCTACTACTCCTGTCGATCCGCGAGTGCTGGATGCAATGATGCCATTCTTTTCGGATAAGTTTGGCAACCCGGCAAGCCGCCAGCATCAATTCGGTTGGATATCGGAAGAAGCAGTTACTTCCGCTCGGGGAACAATTGCTAAACATATAAGAGCCGAGCCACGTGAAATCATTTTCACAAGCGGAGCTACCGAATCGAATAACTTATCTATTAAAGGCGTTGTTGAATCATCAAAGCAGAATGGTGATCATATCATCACTGCCGCGACAGAACATAGGTCGGTGTTAGATACATGCAAAAAATTAGAAAAACTTGGTATCAGAATTACGTATTTGGGTGTGGACCAATTCGGACAGATCAACCTCGATAAGCTAAGCGAATCGATCACACCGAAAACGATACTGGTTTCTATCATGGCGGCGAATAACGAAATCGGTACGATACAAAATATTGCAGATATAGGTAATATTTGCCATACAAAAGGCGTATTCTTCCATTCAGATGCCACACAGGCAGTTGGCAAAATTCCTATCGACGTTACTTCAATGAATATCGATTTGCTTTCTTTTTCAGCGCATAAAATGTACGGACCAAAGGGTGTCGGCGTTTTATATGTTAGAAGTGCTAACCCGAAAGTAAAACTAACTATGCAGATGGATGGCGGTGGGCATGAACGAGGCATTCGCTCAGGAACTTTAAATGTTCCCGGAATCGTTGGTTTAGCAAAAGCACTGGAAATCTCAATACTTTCGATAGCTGATGAGACTGAACGCATTAAACGATATCGGGATAAGATGTACAACGCTTTTATAACTCGTATCGAGAAGGTTCAGCTTAACGGACATCCAATAGAACGGCTTCCAAACAATTTAAATATCAGTTTCCTCGGTGTAGAAGACAACGCACTTATGATGAGCTTGAAAGATATTGCTCTATCAATAGGATCAGCTTGCAGTACAGCAGATCCGGAACCATCTCATGTTTTAAAGGCATTGCATCTTCCTCAGGAACGGCTGCACTCCGCAATCCGTTTCGGACTGGGTCGCTTCACAACAGAAGAAGAAGTTGATTATGTGATCAATCGAGTAATCGAAACCGTTGATAAACTCAGAAGCCAATCCCCATCATTTTCGAGATCAAGAGAAATAGTTCAACAACAATAATGAGGTTCCATGAAAGAGACTGAATTCATACTGAACAATAAAACTGATTTCCTTATATTCTTGAAGTCAAGGTTTACCATTATCCATAATTCAAATTTCTTCTTCAGGGATTTCCATTATGGTATCATGGCTTTTCTGAAAGAACATAATATGAAAAATACATATCAGCTCTCCGAGATTATTGCGAGGGAAACAAGCTTAGCATTTGAGACAAATGGAATCTTGAAGCGGATCGATCATCAATCATGGGTAGTCAATTACCCTGACTTTGCACTCCCTCGACAAGATAAGAAAACGGCGTAATAAATTTCAGAAGATTAATATTTTTATGATCGACAGACCAGATACTATTGAAAAATTAGCAAACAGCGAATACAAATGGGGATTCATAACAGACATCGAATCTGATACAGCTCCACGCGGTTTGAACGAAGATATAATACGGTTTATCTCCGCTAAAAAGAAAGAGCCGCAATGGCTTCTCGATTGGCGATTGAAAGCATACCGTCATTGGCTGACTATGACCGAACCCAAGTGGGAAAATGTAAAGTATCCACCGATCGATTATCAGGATATTATTTATTATTCTGCGCCGAAGCAAAAAAAGAAGCTTCAAAGTATAGATGAAGTAGACCCCGAACTGATAAAAGCATACGAAAAACTTGGAATACCTTTGGAAGAACAAAAACAATTCGCCGGCGTAGCCGTGGATGCAGTTTTCGACAGTGTATCAGTTGCAACAACTTTCAAAGGGAAACTTGCCGAGGCGGGCATTATTTTCTGTTCGTTTTCAGAGGCAGTTCAAGAACATCCGGATCTTGTAAAAAAATATCTTGGCTCAGTTGTACCATACAACGATAATTTTTTTGCAACTCTAAATTCGGCAGTCTTCACTGATGGTTCTTTCTGCTACATTCCAAAAGGGGTGCGATGTCCGATGGAACTATCGACATATTTTAGAATAAATGCCGCACAGACCGGACAATTTGAAAGAACTTTGATCATAGCTGAAGACGGTGCCTACGTGAGTTACCTCGAAGGATGCACGGCGCCGATGCGCGATGAGAATCAATTACACGCGGCAGTGGTTGAACTTCTTGCACTTGGTAACGCGCAGATAAAATATTCAACGGTTCAAAACTGGTATCCCGGAGACAAGGACGGCAAAGGAGGAATTTATAACTTCGTCACTAAACGCGGTAAATGCGCCGGTGCGAATTCAAAAATTTCATGGACGCAGGTTGAGACCGGATCAGCGATTACATGGAAGTATCCAAGCTGCATCTTGCAGGGAGATAATTCAGTCGGAGAGTTCTATTCCGTCGCTGTTACAACTAATTACCAGCAAGCAGATACCGGAACAAAGATGATCCATATTGGGAAGAATACAAAAAGCACAATCGTTTCAAAAGGGATATCCGGTAAGTTTGGACAGAATTCCTATCGCGGCTTGGTAAAAATTCAAAAAGGCGCTACAAATGCTAGAAATTTTTCCCAGTGCGACTCCCTCCTGCTCGGTGACAAATGCGGCGCGCATACATTTCCATACATCGAAGTGAAAAATACATCATCCAAAGTTGAGCATGAGGCATCGACTTCAAAAATAGGCGAAGACCAAATCTTTTACTGTAAACAGCGCGGGCTATCGGTGGAGGATGCTGTTAATCTGATCGTCAACGGTTTTTGCAAAGAAGTCTTTCGCGAATTGCCGATGGAATTTGCAGTTGAAGCTCAAAAATTACTCGGGGTCAGTCTTGAGGGAAGTGTCGGATAGTAAATTAATCTAAAAGGATAAAACAAGAAATGTTGGAAATTAAAAATCTACATGCGTCAATAAACGGGAATGAAATTTTAAGAGGAATAAATCTGAAAGTAAATGCCGGTGAAGTGCACGCCATAATGGGACCTAACGGTTCGGGTAAAAGCACACTTGCTCAAGTCCTTGCCGGCAGGGAGACTTATCAAGTCACTCAGGGCGAAGTTCTTTACAACAAAAAAAATCTTTTAACAATGGCTCCTGAAGATCGTGCACGTGAAGGAATATTCTTAGCATTCCAGTATCCGATAGAAATTCCAGGCGTGAGCAATACATATTTTCTTAAGGCAGCGCTCAATGCTATCAGGAAATACAACGGATTGGACACGATGGACGCGGTTGATTTTCTAGTACACATGAAGAAGAAAATGAAATTGGTCGAAATCGAGCAAGACTTACTCAACCGTCCTGTAAATGAGGGATTTTCAGGCGGCGAGAAAAAACGAAATGAAATTTTCCAGATGGCGGTTCTTGAACCCAAACTCGCTATACTTGATGAAACCGATTCGGGCCTTGATATTGATGCTCTCAGAATCGTTGCAGATGGCGTAAATAAATTACGCCGAGCGGATAATTCCACAATTGTAGTGACTCACTACCAGCGCCTTCTAAATTACATTATCCCCGAGTTTGTTCATGTACTCAAAGAGGGTCGAATTGTAAAATCCGGAGGTAAAGAACTTGCTCTGGAACTTGAAGAAAAAGGTTACGACTGGATTAAAGAGGAAACAGAAGTTAATGCATAAGAATGAACAAGCAGCTCCTGCGGGAGATTATAGAAAATTCTTTTTGACTGACTTTGAACTGTTCGAGAAAAACCTTAACGGCAATTCGAAATCTCCTATCCATTCTATGAGACGTTCAGCAATGGAATATTTCAGTGAACTGGGATTTCCAACAACTCACGATGAAGAGTGGCGATTTACCAACATCACACCGATTGCACGAATGAAATTCACACAACTCATTAATCCGGGAAAAGTCAATGTATCGAACGAGAAATTGAATAAGGTATTCTTAAATAGCATCAGTGGAACAAGCCTCGTGTTCCTAAACGGCCGTTACTCAGAACAGCATTCGAATATCAGCATACATTCAGAGCAATTAAAAATAGGGAACCTAAGTGATTTGTTAAAATCAGAACCTGATCTTATTGAACAGTCCTTGGGGAAATATGCATCGTTTAAACAAAGCACATTCACTGCATTGAACACGGGTTTCGTTGATGATGGAGCTGTTGTTCTTATTCCGGCAAATACTGTAATAAATGATCCGATATATGTTGTTTACATATCAACTGAAATCGACTCTCCATTTGCAATACATCCAAGGACGCTTATTATTGTCGGGGAAAATAGCCGTGTATCGGTAGTTGAGCATTATATAAGCCTCGCCGAAAATACATATTTCACTAATGCCGTAACAGAACTAGTTGTTGCTGACAAAGCTGTGGTCTCACATACAAAGTTACAAACAGAAAGCTCGAAGTCATACCATATAGGTTCAACATACATCCATCAGCAATCGGGCAGTAATTTAACCTCAAATACTATTATGATCGGCGGTGCGGTTGCGCGCAATAGTATTTTTGTTACGCTCGACGGGGAATACATTGAAAGTTCGCTGAATGGATTATCGCTTGCCACAGGTGAGCAATTGATCGACAATCATACTGCCATCGATCATGCGAAACCTAATTGCGCAAGCCACGAGTTATACAAGGCAATACTCGACGGGAAATCAAAGGGTGTGTTTAACGGTAAAATATTTGTCAGACAGGATGCCCAAAAAACCGATGCCAAGCAAACAAACAAAACGCTTCTCCTTTCAGACAATGCGACTATGAACGCAAAGCCGCAACTTGAAATCTTTGCCGATGATGTTAAATGCACACATGGTGCAACTATCGGGTACCTCGATGCCGATGCCATTTTTTATTTACGATCCCGCGGTATCGAGGAATCTATCGCGAGAGATATTCTAACATACGCGTTTGCCAATGATGTAATAAATAGAATCTCGATTGAACCGATCCGGGAATTCACGAATCGAATTTTATACACACGGCTCAAACAAGGGCGACTATTAGAAAACATATAAATGAAACCTGCACCAGACATAGACCAGACCGGCATCATCAAGAGATCATTCGATGTTGATAATATCAGAGAAGATTTCCCAATCCTCAGGCAAATGGTAAACGAAAAACCGCTCATCTATCTGGATAACGCAGCAACAAGTCAAAAACCGCAGTCGGTGATAGATGCGATGACCAGATACTATACCGAGGAAAATTCAAACATTCACAGAGGCGTTCACTTCCTAAGTGATAAGGCTACACAATCGTATGAAGCCGGAAGAATCAAAATTCAAAAGCACATCAATGCCGCGCACGCACATGAAATAATTTTTGTCCGGGGTACAACAGAAGCAATAAACTTGGTCGCTCAAAGTTACGGAAGATTTAATTTTAAGGAAGGCGATGAGGTTATCATTTCAGCCATGGAACATCATTCTAATATTGTGCCCTGGCAAATTCTTCGCGATGAAAAAGGAATCGTGTTACGGATTATACCGATTAACGATAAAGGCGAGTTGTTCATTTATAAATACGAAAAAATGTTCAATAGCCGGACAAAAATGGCAGCAGTCGTTCACGTTTCCAACGTCCTCGGAACAATCAATCCTGTTAAACGGATGGTTGACATCGCGCACCAATTCGGAGTGCCGGTTCTAATAGATGGCGCTCAGGCAATTCAGCATTTAAAAGTTGATGTACAGGAGCTTGACTGTGATTTTTATGCATTCTCAGGTCACAAGATGTATGGACCTACCGGGGTTGGAGTTCTATTCGGAAAAGAAACTCTTCTCGAAGCGATGCCTCCTTACCAAAGCGGCGGCGATATGATCAAATCAGTTTCATTCGAAAAAACTATTTATAACGACCTTCCGCATAAGTTCGAAGCGGGAACTCCGAACATAGTCGGCGGTGTTGGAATGGGTGCAACGATCGATTACATCAGCCAAATCGATTTCGATGCTGTATTGAAGCACGAGCATGATATATTGGAATATGCGACCCAAAAATTACTGGGCATCAGAGGCTTGAGACTGATTGGAACAGCTAAAGAAAAATCGAGCGTAATATCATTCGTTATCGAAAATATTCATCCTCACGATATTGGGACGATACTGGATGATGACGGGATCGCGATCCGCACCGGACATCACTGTGCACAACCGCTAATGAAGTGTTTCGAAGTACCCGCAACAGCACGGGCATCGTTTGCGATGTACAACACTAAAGAAGAGGTCGATGCACTCATCAAAGGAATTTATAGAGTCATCGAGGTGTTTAGTTAATGACAGCTCTGCGAGAATTATATCAAGAGGTCATACTCGACCATAACAAAAGTCCGCGCAACTATCGACGTATGGAAGATGCGGACAGGAAAATCGACGGCTATAACCCGCTTTGCGGAGATCATTTTACACTTTTTGTAAAAATCGATAAAGGTATAATTGTCGATATCAGCTTCGATGGCGCGGGATGCGCAATCTCTAAAGCATCGGCATCGGTTATGAGCGCGGCAGTAAAAGGAAAAACAATCGAAGAGGCTGAAAAACTTTTTAAGAAATTTCATTCACTGGTAAAAGGCGAAGCTGACCCGCTCGAAGATTTTGAAACATTCGGAAAACTTGCCGCCTTCTCAGGCGTGTCGGAATATCCGGCTCGGGTAAAATGCGCTACGCTCGCATGGCATACATTACATTCAGCGCTGACATCAAAAGAATTTCGCGTATCAACAGAATAGCAAATGGAAAACAAAATATTAAGTTCGATTGAAAAAACCGTAATGGAGGCTCAGGTTGTCGAAGCACTCAGAACCTGTTACGATCCTGAAATCCCGGTGAATGTTTACGAACTCGGACTTGTGTACAATATCGATATTAACGACCAAGGCGAAGTAACAGTAAAGATGACATTGACATCTCCGTCATGCCCGGCAATTCAATCACTTCCGGGAGAGATTGAACAGAAAATCCAAACTGTTTCCGGGGTAGCCGCTGCACATGTAAAAGTTGTTTGGGATCCGCCTTGGGATCCGAGCAGAATGACTGAAGCCGCTAAATTAGAACTTGGTTTTATGTAACATTACAAGATCAAATGAAACGCCGCAAATTTATAAAGGCATCAATACTCGGTGGAATGATATCCTTAGCAGATAAGAATTTATTTTTCAAACAACAACAAACAATAAAGGAAGGAATATATATGTCATACGAATGGAAATTCAAACCGCGTCCGTACTCTGATGATGAAGCTAAGTCACTATTAAAAAATGTTGTTTCTATTGAGACTACGGATTGGCATTATAACACACACCACAAAGGTTACGTTACTGCCCTGAACACAATCGAGAAAGGATTGGAAACGGCAGATCGCTCTAAGGCAAACGGTAACTACAGCGAGGTCGGTGAATTGAAACGCCGTTTTACCTGGAATCACTCAGGCGCATTGCTTCACGATGTATATTGGGAAGTATTAGGCGGTGATGGTGATCCTAAAAAAGGACCGGATATTCTAGCGGCGATTGAGAAAGAATTCGGATCGTTCGATAAATGGAAGGAAGATTTCAAAGCTACAGCGGTCTCTGCTAAGTTAAGCGGCTGGGGCTTACTTGTTTTCGATCGCTTGTACTCAGGCCGTTTACTCAACGTTCTTGTCGATGAGCATCAGTACGGCGCAATCTGGGGTGGAGTTCCGCTCATCTCACTCGACGTTTTCGAACATGCATACTATCACAAGGATGGTGCGAAACGAGCCGCATACATCGACAATTACTTTACGAATTTGCATTGGGAACGAATCAACCAACGCTATAAAAAATTCGTAATGGGCCATCAGTAGTAATAATTATCTATAGTGGTCGGCAAAAGGTCGGTGATGAACCGACTTTTTTGTTATTCCCCTGTAATTTTAAGTAAAAACGGCAATATAGGAGTATTCAATCTTATACTCTTGAAGTTCAATTAGACAATCTCTATATTAGAGTTAATTCATGAAACCAACATCCAAGCCCTCTGACGTGAAACTATCTACGATCTGTTTTATTATTTTACTAATGCCTGCAATTCTGATTGCTGAATCAGTTGAGCAGTATTCTCAGATTAAAGTGTTGGTTCCTGATCGAACAACACTCGACCGCATCTGGAAAACAGGAATCGATTTCGAAGGTTCACGCGGGAAGATAGGCGGCTGGATGGAATTCACGACAAATCTACTTGAACGTCAGAGACTGACTACTGACGGTATTCAATACGAGGTAATTAAGGATGATATTAGTCTTCAATCAGAGGCGGGCTATATCTCAGGTCCAGTTGACGCACTTGGATTTGGTTCCGGAAGTATGTCAGGATTTTATACCTATAGCGAAGTTCTCAAACAACTCGACTCAATGAGAATTCTCTTCCCCAACTTAATCACAACGCGGGATAGTATTGGACACACACATGAGGGACGAGCAATTTGGACTGTAAAAATATCTGATAATCCAAGCGTCGCAGAAGATAATGAACCGGAAGCGCTTTATACCGCACTGCATCATGCGCGCGAACCCGAAGGAATGATGACTGTAATATATTACATGTGGTGGTTACTCCAGAATTATGGAACCGATTCCGATGCAACATATCTTGTCGATAACAGACAGATGTGGTTTATTCCGGTCGTTAATCCTGATGGATATTGTTATAATGAATCGTTGTACCGTCCGGGACCGCCTGTTTATTTCGGTTACTGGAGAAAAAACAGAAGAAATAATAGCGGAAGTTACGGAGTCGATTTAAATAGAAATTATGGAACTTACGAAATGTGGAACGGACCTAATGGGGGATCGAGCACTAATCCGGGTGACGACACCTATCGAGGTCCTTCACCTTTCTCAGAGCCTGAAACATTTGCAATCGATGAGTTCATGTGGTCACACAATATACAGACTTGCCTAAACTATCACACATATGGAAACTACCTCATATTCCCGTGGGGTTATCTTACGACGGAAACCGATGACTCGCTGAATTTCAGAGAGTTCGCTTTCGATATGGTGAGTGAAAATCGGTATACAACCGGAACGGACCAGCAAACTGTAAATTACTCCACGCGGGGAAACTCCGACGATTATATGTATAGCGGTACAATGACAAAAACCTATGCCATGACACCCGAAGTAGGAACATCCGGTTTCTGGCCCCCCACTAATGAAATTCTGCCTTTAGCTATTAAAAATTTGTCCGCTAATAAATATTTGTCATATGTCTCCGGTCAATACACTATCTTAAAACGAATCGAAATAAAAGATCCGGATAATGACGGTCAGTTGACTTCCGGTGAAGAATTTACTCTCTCGACTACAATCAGGAATAAGGGTCTGAAGGATGCTGAAAATTTAACCGTGGCGGTTTCCTCGAGTCTGCCGGGAATTGCGTTCAGCATAAATTCAGTCACTCTATCATCGATGCTTGCTCGCAGCGATTCAACCGTGAATTTCAGTGGTATGGTAAAACCAGATTGCCCGATGACCTCAGCGATAAACTTTTACTTCACATTTACATCGACCGATGGATATTTTCACCGCGATACTGCCTCAACGATTATAGGATCACCTATCACTCTCATCGATGATAGCGCAAACGCAGGAACAGGTAACTGGAATATTGAAGGCACATGGGGTATAACATCCACTTCACACACACCTCCCTATTCATTCACGGATAGTCCTTCGGGATATTATAGTGGATCAGCTTATAATTTTCTGACATTAAGCAACTCATTAGATTTGACCAATTATGATTTTTGCACTTTGAAATTCTGGACAAAATGGGCTATTGAACCTACAACTGACTTTGCCAAGATTGAAGTTTCGACCAACAACGGCAGTACATGGAAAAGTTTACGCAGTAAACTCTCACGCACGGGGTCCGGATATGGAATACAATACTCAGGTACTTGGGGATACGATGGTTATACTCCCGGTCTCGATTGGGTTGAACAAGAAATTGATTTATCACAATTCAGCGATCAACTGATATCACTCCGATTCTCGCTCATATCCGATGGAAGTGATAATCGCGATGGCTGGTACCTCGATGATATCCGCATCACGGCATATCGACCAGCACTACCAATTCTTCGATTGAGTGATAATGGAGCAGGAATAGATTCGCTCATTTTCGGTGAACTTACACATTGTACTGATGGAATTGATTCATTATTAGGAGAAAGAGAATTGCATCTGAAACCATCGCCCGGCACGTTTGATGCCCGATGGAGAATTTCAGAAACATACGGAACAATCCTCGACCTGCGCGATACTCTAAGCATGGACAATTCATCTAATCTGTACATAGCCGAATTTCAGCCGGGTCCGGATGGATACCCATTCACGCTCAAATGGAATCCACAATCATTCTCAAGAGGTGGATGGCACATGCGTGATGGAACTACTCATGGAACATTATTGAATATCAATATGTTAGCTGATACAGGAGTCATAATCGCGAATGACGCTATTAACTGTATAGAGATAACACACACTATGCTTGATACCATAGTGTTCCCTATTCTCTCAGGATGGTCGATGGTATCCGTACCGATGATGACTGATAACCGGACAAAATCCCAATTATATGCTAATGCTGTTTCGGATGCGTTTGCGTATGAAGGAAGTTATGTAGCAAAAGACACACTCGAATATGGAAAGTCATATTGGATTAAATATTCAAATGCCGACACGATACAATACGCAGGAACACCGATCACTCACGACACGATCCAATTACCGACGGGATGGTCGATGATTGGCGGTTTAGGATGTCCGACATTAGTCTCACAAATGCAGTGTGATCCTCCACCTTGTCGGCTTTTCGGGTACAATGGCTCGTATTACGAACCTGAGTTATTCACTCCCGGAGAGGGTTTCTGGATTAAGGGTCCTCGGAATCTAATAATTTCATGTATAAAGCCATCAGAAGCATTAGAGTATAAAATCAATTCTAATGAAATACTTCAATTATTCAATACCATTACGATATCGGACAACTCCGGAAGGAGTACTAAACTTTATTTTGGATTGGATAATGATGGAAATGTTTCGCTTACTGATTATGAATTGCCGCCGGTTCCACCGGAGGGATCTTTCGACGTCAGATTTGCATCGCAAAGAATGTTAGAACTGTTTCCCTTACAAACGAATAAAACATTAGACGCGACGATTCTGATACAATCGTCTTCTTATCCAATAAAGGTCGACTGGAATGTTCACAATACCGGAACCGAACAATTTGAATTGACTGATGCAAACGGTCATATTGGAATACAATCTATAGTAAATGAAGGATCAATGTTGATATCGAACCCTGATGTCAAGTCGGTTACTCTTAAAAAAATAACAACCGAATTTATACCGGTAAAATTTTCTCTGTTTCGTAACTACCCAAATCCCTTTAATCCTTCTACAACAATACAATTCGATTTGCCGGCTCGCTCGGTTATTACGCTTAACGTATTCAATGTAGTCGGGCAACAGGTAGAATCACTGATATCGAATCAGGCTTATGCCGGCGGCAGATACTATTTTAATTTCGATGGAAGTAAACATTCATCCGGAGTTTATTTTTATCGCCTAATAGCTCAACCGCTTAATGGTAATCCTATAGTTCAATTAATGGATAAGATGCTTCTCGTAAAATAACATCACAAAGGTAATCATAAATGAAACACATATTTCTGTTTCTCGCCCTGTTTCTCGGAACTCAACAAATCCTCCGGTCACAACAAACATCGTGGCAATGGGTTAATCCTTTACCGCAGGGCAATGCCATCAACGGCGTTACCGCGATTAGTCAAGATACTGCTTTTGCAATCGCCAACAACGGAACAATAATTAAAACAACTAACGGTGGAAAGACATGGCAAGTGACGCCAACAGCCGCCGGAGTTACGGAAGCATTTTATAGTACGCAATTCGTTTCCAAATCGGTTGGGTGGGCAGTTGGAGAATATGGAAAAATTCTTAAAACAACTGATGCTGGCAATACTTGGTTTATACAGTATATCTCTACAATAAAAGATATTTTTACATCCGATTTTATTTCAGAAAGCACAGGCTGGATTGCAGGCGCTCAAGGGATGATCTATAAAACAACTGACGGCGGCACATCATGGACAGAGCAAAATAGCGGTATAACAGTAACTATTTACGGAATGTATTTTCTGACACCCACTATGGGCTGGGCAGTTGGGACAGAAGGTAAATTAATCGCGACTACCGATGGCGGGAACACTTGGGTCACTAAAACAACAAACACGGTCCAAAATTTGTACAATGTCCAATTCATTTCTTCATCTGTAGGTTATGCTGTCGGCACATTCGGAATGATCATCAAATCGACGAACGGAGGCAACACATGGGTTCCGCTGGCAAGTGGAATCGATTATAGTTTATATGGACTCCAATTTACTTCACCTCTCATCGGTTATGCAACCGGCAGTTTTGGTGTTATGATCAAGACTACCAATGGAGGCTTTTCTTGGTTCGAGCAAACGAGTAACACATATAATGATCTTTACGGAATAAGTTTTTCATCTTCAACAACCGGTTGGGCAACCGGTGACTTCGGTACGATAGTAGCCACAACCGATGGGGGTATAAATTGGATTTCTCAGTCGAGCGGGACCAAAAGCATTTTAGACGCGATCTCTTTTTCAGGTCAGTCATTCGGCATCGCTGTTGGTGAAGAAGGCACTGTGGTATTGTCGCAAGACGGGGGAACCTCGTGGGCACAACAGACAAGCGGAGTGATCCAAACTCTTTATGGAGTTCACATGATCAACAGTACTACCGGATGGGCGGTCGGTGATAGTGCCGTTATCATTAGAACAACTACCGGCGGCGGCTCATGGACTGAACAGAACAGTCACTCAGATCTGTCATTATATTCGGTATTCTTTATCTCTCCTACAACTGGTTGGGCTGTCGGTGATTTCGGAACTATCCTTAACACAATTAATGGTGGACTCATCTGGAAACCGGAAACATCTAATGTTTCAGCGCCGTTGATGCGCATAAAATTTTATAACGCAAATATTGGTTGGGCAGTTGGTTATGGCGGCGAAATACTAAAAACAGTCGATGGCGGTCATAATTGGATTTCTCAAGTCAGCAATACAAGTCAGACTTTATATGGAATCGATATCGTCGATGAGAATACCGTATATGCATCAGGTGATTTTGGATCTGTCGTTTCAACAACTGACGGCGGAAACATATGGACTCCGGCAACTGTTGATGGATGGGCGAGTTTATATGGGATAACATTCATAGACCGAACAACCGGCTGGGCAGTCGGTGATGACGGAACTGTAGTAAAGACCACTGATATGGGCGCAACTTGGTCTGTCCAAAACAGCGGGACACAAAATACTCTCTGGGATATAGTTCTTGTAAAATCTGCTTCCGGCGGAGGTACACTCTTCGCCGCTGGACAAGGCGGAACCTTGATATGTTCTGCCATCTCTCCGCTTCCGATTCGCAGATGGACCGGCTCTGTGGATTCTCTTTGGACATCTCCTGCTAATTGGATACCTGTTGGTGTGCCGGAAAAAGGCGATAGTGTCTATATACCGGTAACAGTTAACAGACCTGTTCTGCGCAGTCTTTTACAGCAAATTAACATTGGAGGCTTACGAATAGATGCCGGAGCAAAATTAACGATCGGAGGAGGTCTTGCCCAGCTTGCGGTAAGCGGAACCTTAAAGATCGATGGTACACTCGATATCGAACCGACATCGTCGCTGGAGATAATTACGGGAGACAACCTTGCATTCGGAACAAACGGCAGTTTGAATCCCGCAAAATCAACTTTCATTATCTCCAATAATGCTCAGTTGCGCGGATCATTCTTCAACATGTTTATCACTAATAATGCTGTCGTTCAATCTCTCGGTAATATTACAATAAAAAATAATTTAACTCTACAGACAAATATCTCTCTTCGGCAATTTGACACACTGACAATTCAGAATCCTGATCCACAGGGGTTTCAAGGTGCTGGATTCATAAACGGTGGAACTATCAAACGTGCGATCAATCAAGGCACATCATATGAATATAGATTCGAGAGCCAGTTAACATATGTAATATTTCATCCTGTCGGCACGCTTCCTGATACCGTCTTGATGACAAGTTATCCGAATACATTAGGTCCAGGTTTATCAGATACTGTTTTTGTAAAACGGTATTATTCGATTTCGGCAATCGGTGGAAGTAATTATCTTTCCCAATTATCACTGCGATATGATACATCCGAAACTTCCATTCCGATCGATTATCTGGGCTTATTCAGAGATTCAAGCGGTATTATTTTCAATATGGGGGTCAGCAATTATCTCGATAGTGATATTGTTTCAATTAGTCTTGATTCAGTTTCTAAATTCTCCACCTGGTATATCGGCAGAAGCGAATATTATTGGAAACACCCTCAACAGTTCATTGATAGCTTAACTATATCGGACAATGGATCCGGAACTACGATGTTAATTTTTGGTGCCGCACCCGGTGCGACAGACGGCATCGATCCCTATTGGCAGGAAGTACAACTCGCACCGAAACCATCATTAGGCTTTTTTGATGCACGATGGTCGATACCTGCAACAAACGGAACCGACACCGATATCCGTAACATCCTAAGTTATACACACCAGCAAATAACTTATACATGTTCATTCCAGCCGGGGTCCGCCGGGTATCCTTTCACGCTCAATTGGGATAATACTATCTTCCCTTTCGGAAATATTATTCTAAGAGACGGCACAACTCATGGTGTAAAATTTTCTGTTGATATGAGAAATCAGAATTCATTTATCATAACCGACCCAACCGTTACTTCATTTGAGATTGTTTACAATGCGCCTTCTTATTACTTATTCAATCAAGGATGGAACATGGTTTCCATTCCTGTCAATTTAAGAGGCGATAATTATAAGACGACAATCTTCCCCACTGCGATATCAAGCGCATTCGGATTCACCAACCAATATTATAGCACCGACACTCTGGCAAACAGATACGGATATTGGTTAAAATTTATGGCACCCGAACTTGTGCCAATCGACGGTACAGAACTTACAACCGATACTTTCCATCTGAACGAGGGATGGAATATGATAGGTTCAATATCGTCACCGGTACCTATATCAACTATTCAGCGACTTCCTTCCAATATGGTACTGAGCGACTATTATTCTTTTACTACTTCCTATGATCCCAGCGATTCAATAAAACCATCTAAGGCGTACTGGGTCAAAACTAACCTGCCCGGTGACCTCATTCTTACCAAGTCCGGCACGGTTTATTCTAAAGAGAATAACAGGTATGATGCAGATATGCTTCACCAGTTAAACACTATTACCATCGCCGATAAAAATGGCGGCAAACAAACTTTATACTTCGGGGAGAAAGGGAATTCACCGGCATCGGAAGGCGGATACGAACTCCCGCCTCTGCCGCCGAATGGAATCTTCGATGCACGATTCTCTTCTCAGCAGGCAGTAGAATTTATCTCGGATCGATTGCGACGACTGACTATTGATTTCCAAACTGAAGCATATCCTGTTACCATTAGCTGGGATATTAAACAATCATCGATCCAATCAGTGAGTCTGATAGATATTTCGTCCGGTAGATGTTTGAATCAATCGAACGGTTCACGCGCCGGCAGCGTTCAAATATCAAATCCATCGATCCGATCCATCGCGTTCAATGCTGATATTTCAAAACTTATCCCGAAAGATTTTTCTTTGAAACAAAATTACCCGAATCCATTCAATCCATCGACTGTGATCGAGTTTGCATTGCCAAGCAACGCCGTTGTAAGCCTAAAAGTATACAACCTGCTTGGACAGGAGGTATCGACACTTATCAACGACATAGGGATGGATGCAGGAAATCATCAGATCGAATTCGATTCGGGCAGTTTGAGAAACGGCAATGCCAACAGTTCAGGTTTATATTTTTATCGCATCTCGGCAAAGAGCACTCAGAAAAATTATGTTGAAGTAAGAAAGATGCTTTTATTAAAATAACAATATGTAGGTTCTGCAAAATTTCCTAATCTGCGATTCGAACATCTCATTTGAGAAACTTCTTGCAAGATTTTCAGATTTTACGTATATTTAGAACGGATTTTATTGCAAAAGCATCGTTTTTATGCTATCCGGCTAATAAATTAATGATTTCTGCCTATCAATATTTCTTGAATGTCTGAACTTAAATTATTTACTGGCAGGTCAAATCCCGAACTCGCTGAGAAAGTAGCCGCGAAAATCGGTATCCCGATCGGCAAATGTGACGTAACAAATTTCAGTGACGGCGAGATTTGGGTAAAATTCAATGAGAACATCCGCGGCACCGATGTCTTCATATTGCAATCAACAAATCCACCGGCAACGAATTTGATGGAATTGCTGATTATGATTGATGCCGCTAAGCGCGCATCTGCGCGAAAGGTAACGGCAGTAATACCGTATTTTGGCTATGCTCGTCAGGATAGAAAAGATCAACCGAGAGTTTCGATAACGGCAAAACTCGTTGCAAATTTGATCGCAACCGCTGGCGCTGATCGCGTTATTACGATGGATTTACATGCACCACAGATTCAAGGTTTTTTTGATATACCGGTCGATCATCTTTATTCATCTGCGGTTTATATAACGTTCTTTGCTAACAAAAAGATTCCGAACCTTACGCTTGTTTCACCGGATGTCGGTGGAATCAAAATGGCACGCGCCTTTGCAAAACGATTAGACGCCGATCTACTTCTAATCGATAAGAGGCGGCCCAAGCCTAATCAATCGGAAGTTATGAACATTATCGGTAATGCGGAAGATCGGAATATTATTATTGTGGATGATTTAATCGATACAGGCGGAACATTCACAAGCGCTGCCAAAGCGCTTATGGCATCAGGAGCAAAATCAATATTTGGCGCGTGTACTCATCCGATATTTTCCGGAGATTCACTCGCCCGTATTGCGGAGTCTGAAGTATCGAAAGTTTTTGTTACCGATTCTATACCGCTCAGTCAGCAGGCGGCTGCAATGCAAAAAATAGAAATTCTCTCTGTCTCAGAATTATTTGGTGAAGCAATTTTACGGGCTTACCGAAATGAATCGATAAGCTCATTATTTGATATAGACAAAGGATAAGAAAAGGAAAAAGAATGCGCGAATTAACATTAACTGCAGAAGTTCGAACACTGATCGGCAAACAGGTGAATAGTCTCCGCCGTCAGGGAAATATTCCCGGAGTGTATTATATTCATGGTGAAGATAATATACCCATCATGGTCCCGGAAAAAAGTTTGAGACCGCTGATCCATACTTTAGAAACTCACATTATTAATCTGAAATTGAACAGCGGCGTTGACAAAAATTGCATCCTCCGGGATATACAATTCGATGCTGTAACCGACAAGCCCATCCATTTTGATCTTCAGGGTTTAAGGGAAGATGAAAAGATTACGTTGGAAGTTCCGATTGTTATTACAGGCGGTATTCCGTTAGGCGTACGCGAAGGCGGTGTACTCCAGCAAATTATTCACAGGCTTAAGATTGCCTGCTTGCCAAAATTTATTCCTGAACATATTGAAGTGAACGTTGAAAATTTAAAGATCAATAATTTCGTTCACGTTTCCGATCTTAAGGTTGAGAATGTAACCATTCTTGAAAACGAGAATAATTCGATCGTCGGCATCATGCCTCCGACAGTTGAGAAAGAACCCACGCCCGAAGTGGTTGCCGAAGCGCCAGCTGAACCTGAGGTCATCGGAAAAGGCAAGAAGGTTGAAGAAGGAGCCGAAACCGAAGGTGCCGCAGATAAAAAAGCTGAAGCCCCTGCAAAACCCACTGCCTCTGCAAAAGAAGAGAAGAAGTAAAAAGGATTTTATACGACCGATAATCTACTGGTCATCGTTGGACTGGGGAATCCGGGATCTTCATACGAAAACACCCGGCACAATATCGGTTTCGCAGTCGTCGACGCTGTAGCGCATCGAACAGATATTACGCTCTCCGAAGGAAAAGGAGAGTATATGATAGGTTCGGGAATGATAGGCAGTAAAAAGATTACGCTCGTCAAACCTTTGACGTATATGAATAACTCAGGTACTGCCGTAAGAGAAATTACAGAATCTCTCGATATAAACTTATGCCAGTTGCTTGTTATAACGGATGATTTCAATCTTCCGCTCGGTAAGATTAGACTTCGTAAACGCGGAAGTTCCGGCGGACACAACGGTTTATATTCTATCATATATCACTTGAGCACAGAGGAATTCCCCCGGCTCAGGTGCGGAATCGGTGTCGAACCGGTGCTTGAAGAAAAAAGCAAAGCGTCAGATTTTGTTCTCTCATGTTTCACATCAAATGAGATGAAAATCGTGCAAAGGCTTGTTCTGGCGGCACAAGAAGTAGTATTGACCGCAGTAACAGAAGGTTTCAAGACAGCAAGTAATCGCTATAATAACATACAAGTTTAATTCACCCTGTCTCGGAATTTATCGCTATCATCAGGGATAATTATTTCGAGATCAATTATAAACGTCCGAAGGGAACATATATGGAACAAGTAAAAAAACCTTACGAAATCACCTTCATCATCAACGCGTCACTTGAAGATACTCAGATCGAAACATTCATAACTCAGGTGACAGAGTTGATAACCAGGAATGGCGGTGAAATCACCGCGGTAAACAAATGGGGAAGAAAACGGCTCGCCTACACTATCCAGAAGAAGAACAACGGTTACTATGCGAATATAGAATTCGTTGCGGCAGGAGCCTTAATTCCTCAACTTGAACGCATGCTAACGTTAGATGAGAACGTCATCCGATTTTTGTCTATTCAACTTGATCAGAGAGCGCTAGATGCCCGCAAGCAGCCCCCTCCAATCCTCGAAAGCATGGTTGAACCGATACCTATTATCCCGGAACCACTTTTCGAAGATGAAGAAGATGTGGTTGTTCCTCCGGAAATCAAGTAAACGGCTCAATCGATAATTAGCAATCGTTGAAACATGAGGAATAACCATGGCTGATCTAAAAATGCCTGAGATTAACAGCGTTGTTATTGCAGGTAATTTAACGAGGGACCCTGTATTCCACAGAACGATAAGCGGTACTCCTGTTGTAAATTTTTGTATCGCGTCGAACCGTAAGTATCGGGACGCAGCAAACCAGTGGCAGGAAGATGTTTGTTATATCGGTATCGTCGCATGGAATAAGTTAGCCGATAGTTGTAATAATCGATTAAAAAAAGGAAGCGCAGTTTTGATAGACGGTGAATTACAAAGTCATTTATTCAAAAACGACGAAGGTCAGAATCGAAGCGTCGTTGAGATTAAAGCGCGTCGGATACAATTTCTGAACAAGAGAACAATCTCCTCGGAACCGTTACATAACAACAGTCAATGCAATCATAACGAGGAAGAGCCTTCTAGTGTTGAAGACGATTCCTTCGATAAATTCTTAACTAGTGAAGAATCACAACTTTTAAAAGAACAACCAACAGCATTACCCCAAGGATAAAATATTATGGCAAAACAAGAGCAACAAATAAAAAAATATCGACCTTGTCGATTTTGTGAGAATAAAGAAATCTATATCGATTATCGAGACGATAAGCGTTTAGTGAAGTTCATCTCTGAGCAGGGAAAGATTATCCCGAAGCGAATTACCGGAACCTGCGCAAAGCATCAGCGCCAGCTCGTTCAGGCGATTAAACGCGCGCGCCACCTCGCATTAATCCCTTACGTCTCAGAAACAATTAGATAAACTACGACCATAAAAGGAACATTATGAAAATCATATTACGACAAGATTATGAAAAATTAGGAAAAATCGGGGATGTCGTCGAAGTTAAAGATGGTTATGCCCGCAACTACCTAATCCCAAGAAAAATCGGTTTTCTAGCTAATGCAGGTAATCTTCGCAAGTTAGATGAGGAGAAAAAACAGCATACGACCAATCAAACACGTGCATTACAGCATGCTAAGAAGATGGCATCGGAACTGGAAAAAATTTCGGTTACATTAAAAGTAAAAGTGGGTGAAGATGAAAAACTTTTCGGATCGGTTACGTCTCAGATGATCGCTGACGCGCTCATAGAAAAAGGATTAACCATTGACAAGCGGATTATCGAACTCGATGAACCGATCAAAGCGCTTGGCATATATACAGTAAACATTAAACTGCATACCGATGTTGCCGGAAAGGTCAAAATCTGGGTGGTTCGAGAGTAATTACTCTCGAACTTAATACCCGGGAGTGAAATCTTTTTCATCCAATCTGCATCTAAGAGATTAGGAGAGTTGACTATTATCAGCCTCCTATTTGAATTATATTTCAATCATTTGATCTTCAGTAATAGATAGGATTTAAAGTGGAAAATGTAGGCATACTCACTGCTTTTGTATTCGGGTTAATCTCATTCATCTCCCCCTGCGTCCTCCCGATAGTCCCGGGATACCTCTCCTTCATTTCAGGTGTTTCATTTGAAGAGATGCAGAACACCAACAACAGATCTGCGATCCGAAAACGAATTATACTGAATGCACTTTTCTTCATCCTCGGCTTTTCTCTGGTTTTCATCGGTCTGGGCGCATCAGCGACTGCCATCGGACAATTTCTTCATGAACAACAGAACTTAATCAGTAAAATTGCCGGTGGTCTGATAATAATATTCGGAATTCACATGACGGGAATTTTCAAAATTCCATTTCTGAATTATGAAAAGAGATTTCATACTAAGGGAAAAAAGATTAGTCTTCTCGGCGCTTTCTTAGTCGGCTTTGCCTTCGCGTTTGGCTGGACTCCCTGCATCGGACCGATTCTTGCAGGCATTCTTGTGCTCGCAAGCCGCCAGGAAACAATCGGACAGGGGATAATATTACTAACTTCTTACTCTTTAGGACTGGCAATACCATTCTTTCTTACTGCTCTGAGTCTGTCAGCATTCTTTAATGTATTTAACAAATTCAAGCGGCACCTCCATAAAGTCGAAATCGTAGGTGGAATCTTATTGATCTTAATTGGTGTTCTAATTATGACGAATTACCTGACACTACTGTCCGGATATTTTGCTAAATGGTTTCCTTTTTTAAGTGAGTTAGGATAGATGACAAAAGAATTAAAAAAATTAGATGAAGTAACGATTCGTTTTGCAGGAGATTCCGGCGACGGAATGCAACTCACCGGCTCCCAATTCACAAGTACTACGGCTTTACTTGGCAATGACCTGAGTACTCTGCCGGATTATCCTGCCGAGATACGCGCGCCTGCCGGAACACTCTTCGGCGTGAGCGGATTCCAAATTCATTTCGGTAAAAAAGAAATAAGCACTCCCGGGGATACATGCGATGTGTTGGTTGCGATGAATCCTGCGGCTCTTAAAGTTAACTTACACAGTCTGATAGATGGCGGTGTCATTGTCGCTAACAGGGATGGCTTTAATGATAAGAATCTTAAACTCGCGGGATATGAAAAAAATCCTTTGGATGACGGATCGTTGGAAAAATATCAGGTTCATGCTGTAGACATAACAAAATTAACCACGAACGCCGTTCTTGATCTTGGGCTATCAACAAAAATTGCAGAACGTAGTAAAAATTTCTTCGCTCTCGGCATGATGTACTGGATGTACACGCGTCCGGTGGAATCCACTGTCAGGTGGATTCAAGAAAAATTCAGTAAAACACCTGAATTGGTAGAAGCCAACATCCGAGTTCTGAAAGCTGGATATGCATTCGGCGAAACGACCGAAATCTTCCATGCTCACTACGAAGTTGAAGCCGCCGCTTTAAAACCGGGTACATACCGTAGTGTAACGGGCAATGAAGCTGTTGCTTGGGGATTGATTGCGGCTTCAGTCAAATCTGAATTAGATTTATTCCTCGGCAGCTATCCAATAACGCCGGCAAGTGAAATTCTTCATGAGCTAGCTAAACACAAAAATTTTCGTGTTAAAACTTTTCAAGCTGAAGATGAAATTGCCGGAATCAGTTCCGCTATCGGCGCATCATATGGCGGGGCTATCGGCGTTACAACTACAAGCGGTCCGGGTATGGCACTAAAAACTGAAGCCATGGGACTCGCGGTAATGCTGGAATTGCCTCTCGTGATCGTCGATGTACAGCGCGGCGGACCAAGCACAGGCTTGCCTACCAAAACTGAACAAGCGGATCTTCTTCAAGCTGTTCACGGCAGAAACAGTGAGGCTCCAATTCCGGTTCTTGCCGCATGCACTCCAGCAGGCTGTTTCGATGCCGCTTTCGAAGCTGTTAAATTGGCAATAGAACATATGACACCGGTAATTCTACTCACCGATGGTTACATTGCCAACGGAGCCGAGCCTTGGTTAATACCACCCGTAAAATCATTACCGGATATTTCAGCAAAATTCCGAACGGATCCGAATGGCTTTTTCCCTTACATGCGGGATGAAAAAACACTCGCACGACCGTGGGCTATTCCCGGAACTCCCGGACTCGAACACAGAATCGGCGGATTGGAAAAAGAAAACATCACCGGCAACGTAAGCTACGATGCTGAGAATCATGAGTTGATGGTTAAAATTCGACAGGAAAAAGTCGACCGCATTGCGAATTACCTTCCGCTGGCAAAAGTCGATGGCGATGAGAAAGGTGATTTACTCGTTGTTGGTTGGGGTGGAACGTACGGGGCAATTAAGACTGCCGTAGAGGAAAAACGCCGGCAAGGTAAATCTGTTTCACATTTACACTTGAAGTATGTTTATCCATTCCAGAAAAACATTGGAGATATACTCAAGAACTATAAGAAAATATTAGTCCCCGAACTGAACCTAGGACAACTTGCGTTACTTCTTCAAGCCAAATATTTGATTCCTGTAATTAAACTTAATAAAGTTCAGGGACTCCCATTTAGAGCAATTGAAATTGAACAGAAGATAGATGAAATTCTGAAGTGAGCGATTACGATGAAATTAGTAGATAAAATACTCAAAGATGCGCCGGCTATTCCGACAAAGAAATACATTGCAAAAGATTTCCAGTCAGATCAGGATGTTCGCTGGTGCCCCGGCTGCGGCGATTATTCCATTCTCGCACAGGTACAGCGCGTTCTGCCTGAACTTAATATTCCGAAACACAATCTTGTTTTCGTATCTGGTATAGGGTGTTCAAGTCGATTCCCGTATTATTTAGATACTTATGGATTCCACGGTATACACGGAAGAGCGGCGGCGATTGCAAGCGGTTTAAAAGTTGCGCGCCCTGATCTCTCTGTATGGGTTGCTACCGGGGACGGTGACGGACTAAGTATAGGCGGAAATCATTTCATACACATTTGTAGGCGAAATATTAACGTAAAGATTCTCCTCTTCAACAATCAAATTTACGGACTTACCAAAGGACAATACTCTCCTACTTCGGAGTTCGGTAAAATCACCAAATCGAGTCCGTATGGCGCTCCCGATCATCCTTTCAATCCCCTTCTAGTTGCGCTCGGCGCAGAAGCGTCTTTTGTCGCACGTTCACTCGATCGCGATCCGAAACATTTACAAACAATCATCAAACGAGCGGCGGAACATCAAGGGACTTCCTTTGTGGAAATATATCAAAACTGCAATGTGTTTAACGACGGCGCCTTTTCCACATTGACCGAGAAAGAAACAAAAGACGATAACATCGTCTACCTCGAACATAACAAACCGATGATATTCGGAAAAGAAAAAGATAAAGGAATCAAACTCGAAGGTTTCACACCAACAGTAGTATCTCTGAAGGATGGAAAATATTCCGTCAGCGATTTGATCATCCATAACGAAAAAGATACAATGCTCTCTTTCATTCTCGCCCGTATGTCGAATATCCCGGAACTCCCGCAACCGATCGGAATCATATATGCGGTTGCCAGACCGCTTTATGATGACGTGGTAACTGAACAAATAGACAAGGCGATTGCAAAACAAGGCATCGGGGATTTAGAAAAATTATTAAAACACGGCGAGACCTGGACGATTAAATAATATCATGACAGGGTGTTAAATACACACGTCAATGCAGGCGAGAAGAGATTCTCGCCTTTTTCATAGAACAAGAGGAGATAATTATTATCATAATTCTGACTTTTTTTTATTATATTGCTCAATGATTTCAGATTTAAAACAGATCGAATCCCTAATTAGCCAGCACCAGAACTTCGTCATAACAACCCACGTCAATCCCGACGGGGATGCGCTCGGCTGTGAACTCGCAATGAGAGCAGTTCTCACACAACTCGGGAAAAACGCTGTCATCATCAACCATAATACCACACCCGATAACTATTTGTGGCTCGACCTGGAAAAGAAAATCCTGCAATTCATACCTGAGCAGCATCGCGATCATATCCTTAACGCCGATATTATTTTCATTCTCGATGTCAATCAACCGGATCGGTTACGAAGTCTC
This sequence comes from Bacteroidota bacterium, assembly GCA_020056225.1. Lineage (GTDB taxonomy): Bacteria > Bacteroidota > Ignavibacteria > UBA10030 > SZUA-254 > JAGVIE01. The sequence continues at coordinate 73,900 of JAGVIE010000023.1, read as the reverse complement.
GAACCGTTTGTAAAGCAATCCAAGGCGATAAAGATTGTAATCGATCATCATCTCGAGCCGCACCCATTCGGCGATTATTATCTCATCGATAATGATGCTACATCTACCGGAGAAATAATTTATAAGATGCTTAAAGAGATGAGTGAAGTCACTATCGATAAAGAAATTGCCACCGCGCTATATACAGCGATAATGACCGACACAGGATCGTTTCGATATCCGCGAACCGATGCCGAAACTCACAATGCAATCGCACAGCTCATTGAGGCGGGCGCGGATCCAACCGAAATTTTCGTCAACGTTTATGAGAATTGGACTCAAGGACGGATGCGTCTTCTCGGTGAAGCCCTTGATACACTCAAGACCGAGTACGACGGCAAACTCGCTTACATGATCTGCACGCAAAAAATGTTTCAGGCAACAAACACGACAGAAGTTGATACAGATAATTTCACAATTTATCCGATGAGCATTAAAGGCGTAGTTGTTGGTGTTCTTATCAACGAGCTTCATAACGGGGTTAAGATCAGTTTCCGCTCAAAAGGAAATATTCCTATCAACGAGTTGGCAAAAGAATTTAACGGCAATGGGCACCTTAACGCCGCAGGAGCCAGAATTTTCGATAAGAAGCTCGATGAGGTTATTCCGCTTATCCTTGAGAAAGCAGGAAAGTATATGAGTACAGAGTAGTTGAGTAGATGAGTATTGGAGTGGTGGAATAATTGATGGATTGACGGATTATTGTTTTGACATAACCTGCATTTTGAGACGTGAAACATGAAACTTGAATCGTAAATATAAGGATTATTAATATGAGATTAACAGCACAGAAATCGACATTACGACAGGTAAAGGCAGATGCCGTCACGGTTTTTATCCGGGAAGATAAAAAACTTTTCCAACAGGATATTGCCTATCTAAGGAAGATTCTGGGAAAGAGAATCGATACTATCATCTCGCTTGAAAACTTTAAAGGAAAGGTAGCTGAGGTTCTTTCCATCCTGACGGAAAAGAAATTAACCGCTCCACGATTATATCTTGCCGGACTCGGTGAAGAGAAAAAACTTTCTCATGAAAGCTACCGCCGTGCATCTGCCGCCGTTGCAAGACAGGCACAAGCATCACGCATTAAACATCTTGCGTTTAATCTTCCGGCTTTTGGTCAAACCGAGACCGGTAAAATCTCTCATGCTATTGCCGAAGGTGCTTACCTCTCGCTCTACAAATTCGATAAATACCAGACGAAAAAGAAAGACGAGCAGAGCAGAATTACCGAAATTACAATTTTCGATCCTGCCGAGTCAACCGTCAAAGATGTAAAGAAAGAACTAAACGATGTCCGCATAATTTGTGAAGCGACAACTTTAGCAAGAGACCTTGCGAACGCCCCTGCCTGCGAGATTTATCCCGAGACATTGGCAGATACAGCTAAGAAATCTGCCGAGCAATACGGATACAACATAACGATCTGGGATAAAAAGAAAATTGAGAGGGAAGAATTCGGCGGCCTCCTCGCTGTGAACGCAGGCAGTACAAAACCTCCACGCTTTATCATCCTTGAGCACAATTCTAACAAGAAAGACCTCGATACTATTGTGTTGGTTGGAAAAGGTGTCACCTTCGACAGCGGTGGTATCTCCATCAAACCATCAAGCGGTATGGCAGAGATGAAGATGGATATGTCGGGTGCGGCGGCTGTTATCGGAACAATGGAAGCGGCAGTGCGATTGAAATTGCCAGTTCACCTTGTTGGCTTAATTCCAGCGACAGAAAATCTACCGAGCGGCTCGGCAATGAAACCCGGCGACATCATCAAACATTACGGCGGCAAGACATCTGAAGTTGATAATACCGATGCTGAAGGTCGGCTCATACTTGCTGATGCATTAGCGTATGCGGCAACATATAAACCAAAAGCCGTCATCGATCTTGCGACACTCACGGGTGCCTGTGTTGTAGCTCTTGGTATGCACGCAACCGGTATGATGGGTAACGATGAAGAATTGATGGCAAAGTTGAAAACCGCAGGCGATAAAACTTTTGAGCGGGTTTGGCAGTTACCGCTCTTCGATGAATACGAAAAACAAATCAAGAGCGACATTGCCGATGTAAAGAATGTTGGCGGCAAATGGGCAGGTGCAATCACCGCAGGATTTTTCCTGAAGAAATTTATAGGCGATTACAAGTGGGTTCATCTCGATATCGCCGGCACTGCGATGCTCGAAGAGCAACACCCGTACGCACCCAAAGGCGGCTCAGGTGTTGGCGTCAGGTTGCTTGTGGAGTTTTTGAAGAATTGGAAATAAACTAGTTCATACCTTGCCTTATCTGACCCCTTTTGTATTTTCCCCTCCTCGAGGGGAAAAGTATTGGCGCACATAGCATTGTGAAACCGTCCCCCTTACGAAGGGGGACTACAGGGGGTCAAAGAACTTTTGCCGGTTCGTCCTTGCTAACGGTTAATGTTTTTACCGCAGTCTCAATTTTCCGTACGACTCCATCCATATCTTCGAGGACTTCGTGGTTTCTAAACCTGAGCATGTTGATGCCAAGCTGCTTGATTTCTTCCTCGCGAGTTGAATCATATTCTCGTTTTGATTCTCGATCATGGCTTTTACCATCTATCTCTATAGCAAGTTTAATCTTAGGAGAATAGAAATCAACGATATAGTGACCGATACTGAATTGCCTACGAAAGCGAACACCAAGCACTTGTTTTTTACGGATGCGTTCCCATAAAAGTATTTCTGTATCTGTCGCTTGATTGCGAAGAGACTGTCGTCTCTCCTTCATTTCTTTTTTATTGAATATTTCAGTCATATAATCGTTTCAACCCCTTTTGTATTTTCACCTCCTCGTGGGGAAAAGTAGTGCTCAAACCCCTCCAATTACCTCATACAAAAATTCCTTTTTTCGCCCGCATCCCAAAACGTCGATACTTTCGTAACTCCTCGACTTGATGAGTATCGTATCTTTCCTTAAATCGTCGCTGCACGCTTCTTAGATATTCGAACCGTACCGGTGCACACCGCTCCATAGTTAGAAGGTACTGGTCGCTGTAGTAGTTGTGATTGGATGCGATTGCCTCCAAGATCAACAGCCGGCAACTGCGTTCGATCAACGTTCGTAATTTCTGTTGGTGAGAAAGGGCGGATTTTAAAACTACATCGGCATACGACAGCAGCCTATCTGTGAAATTTTCCATTTTTCCTTTTTCTACTGCACAGTTCGCGAGCGTTCGATGTTGAAGAGAGCTATCTTCCTGAAGATCTTGCAGATCGTCGATAAGCTGCAGCAAGACTCCGAACCGAAAGAAGAACTCTGCGTCAGCCGCCGATAGCTCCCCTGCCACAAGGTATCCATCCGCGAGAACGGATGTCCCTCCTTTTTCTACACTTATATCGAGCAGCTCATCAACTGAAAGATCGCCGCACTGCTGTGCCACGCTTCTCGTCTGTGCTTTATGAATCGCGAGAAGACTCTCGTACACGTTAGGATACACATGCCGATCGTACTCGGCTTCGATCATTTCAGCAAGCCGATCGATGGTTCGCTCTTGGCGGTTCCGCGGTGTTGCCACAATCCCGGATAGACGAAGCAGCAGCCATTCATTCCGTTCGTGCTTCGCATGTGCGGAAATCTCAACAGCATCTAAGTAGTTATCGGTGTACGGGTAAAGCATGCTGTATGCAAAGACCGATGGCGCAAGTGTAATCTCCTTCCCAAGGTGCATCTGAAACGTGTTCATGATCAGGAGGTTCCTCGATGCCTGATAGATGGCTTCCTCGCTGATTTGTGGATCGAACTCGTACGCCTGTTCGATGAATTCATCGGTAACTCTTGAAAAAGATTGCTCCATGTCGACGTCGATAACGCAGTCGAAGCTGTGGAGGAGCTGGACGATGGAACGCTGAATCCGACTTCGTATTCCGGTGGCTCGTCTCCGCACAGCACGTCCGGATGCTTTTAACTCGTCTATGGAAGCATCCACATCGCGCATCAGCCGTTCAACCTCTGCCTCTTTCAGAACTTGGTCATCAATCGTGTAGCAGCTATTTAGTGTCGGAGAAACGGCAGAAACACCGTGCCACAGATCCAAGGAGTCTGATTTCAACGCTTCTATTGGAAGATGCATGATTGTGGATGAGAAATTTGGAGATCGCATTTGCTTATAAAATTGAGTAACTACTAAGCAATTACGATTAAAACTGTTTGATGTTTCGGACAGTGAACTTGATTTGATGTATTTTACCTGGATGGAAAGGCGTTGATTCTTATTATCCTTTTGGAAAAATTGCCACGAGCTTTAGCACGTGGTAAGCAATCAAAAAAATATATGGACTTTAGTCCCAATGAACCCTGAGATATTACACCTGCAATACCTCCAGACCAGAATTTGTCCCAGAGGGCATCGACTTTAGATTTGTGTTGGGGGGTGAGCCTGTTAAAGTTTCATGGAATGAAGTTCACTCGCGATGTACACAAATTATTCGATAACGACTGAGTAGGATAACCTATGTTAGTGTTTGAAAAATGCACGGCGCATAGCATTAGTCCAATTAGACACGATTGTTTTCTCTCCATCATGGCTTGTTTCGTAGCATCTAACATCTCCTCGGCCACCGAAGTAATCACTGTGACTTGTGATAATCACTTGGCTTATTAGTTTGTTATCCTTTTTTAAGTATGATTTGATTTTTTCAAATATCTGCATTTGCGCAGTAGGAGAAAGATTGATTTCAAGTTCCTCAATACCGACCATTTTGCCTTTCAATAATACCAGATTCGAAACTAAAAAGAGTATTTGTTGTAATCCTGAGCCCATCCTATTTATTGGAAGCCGAACACCATCCTTATCAACCATGATTTCAATTTCGTTATCATTCCGTGTGAAGCTCAACTCACCAAATTTGAAAGGTTCTCCATTGAAAATGTCCTTTATTTGTTGAAACATATAATACTTAGATCGGTCGAGCGAAAGATTGAACAGCCATGCCTTAAAAGTATTTGGTGTCATAGGCAAGTCTTTTTTGCCTGATTCCGCCTCTGTCGTGAGAAATCTGTTAGATGGTATTACGACGAAAGAATCGTTCATCAAATCCATTATCCTTTCAAAGGTCTGGAGTTTTTTTTCATTTGACACATCCTTCAGACCGGGGAATAATTCTAATCCTTTACCAACGGACGATGTCATTATCTTGTAATCCGTGTTTAGTGTAACGCATTCAAGTTCTGCATTTGCGATGTGCTCATCTATGTATTTTATACGCCCAACCAATGTTAAGTCTTTCTTATATGACGGCTTCTCCAAATGAGTCTTCAGCTTTTTCAGGATTTCCATGAAGGGCTCGACCTCCGCATGTTCAAAAGAAACGGTAACAGAAAACGTAATATCTTTTCTATCGTTTTTAAAGAAGTTGTCGGTAAAGTTTTCAATACGTCCTCGCCAGAACCTCACAGGACGCCATTTATTCGGTGTTCCCTCTTCGAGCTTTCTCTTGAAGATCATCTCAAGAGCTGATAGGATATTTGATTTACCTGAATTGTTTAAGCCATGAAAAATGCATACCGAGAGCAGTCCATTGATTTTCACTCCCTTAAGGCTTCGATAGTTATTAATCTCAAAATGCGAAATGTACATCCTTGATCTCCTTTATCTTATTCAATCGTTGATGTTAAAACTCCTGAAATTCCTTCAGCAAATTCTGAACGAGGAATTCATGCATTTGCTTTGCTGATAAGCATTCATCTGCGGCTAATAGTGCTAGTATGTGTACTTTCAAGAATACTTCTCCATATCTCTTTGATTTGAACAGAGGGTACTGCGTATTTACTTCAATCTGCCCCACATCATTTATTCTACAGGCTGAAAACCTTACGTCTCCCTTTGGATCCCACGATGTATAGACTACCTTTTTCTTCCGACCTGAGACAGTAATCGAATCCTCCAACCCCGGGTGTCCTTCAATAACAATGACCTCTTTCTTGCCCTTATCTACCTTCACTGGCTCGCTAAGAAGTAAAGTACCAACCTCCGCCGTCTTAACCGTAAATCCCTTCTCGACCAACTTCTTTATGTTCTTTTCTACAATGTCTCGTTTGGAAGCCACCCGTGTCTGTTTGCCACCACGTACTTGCTTAGTCATGTCCTTCGCCGCCACATCCACCAACTCAATGTAATCCGCTTGCTTCCTAAGGAGTGACACTATCTTCTCACGGAATTCTTCGTATTCAGAGCTTACGACAAATGAATCTCGACTTAATGTTAGTGCATCATCCAATCCACCAAGCACCTGTATTTCTCCTGTTAACCAGTGAAAGCGACTGTAACGCCGGGTTCTTTCCACGTCAAAGTTATCTCGGGGACCCACCCCAACATTATTCACTCGAATCTTGAGTGCCCTCATTTGATGGGGTTTGACTGGCTTCCAAGCCGTTATGATCGCGTATCTGAACCTGATACCACTAGCTGTTATTTCTCCATGGTCGAGTATGTCACCCTCCCAGTCGTTTCGATAAATCTTTTCTCCTTGAAGGTAAACTTCCATAGCATACGGTTCAGAATAAGGAAGTAGTTTACCAAGCTTCGAGTTAGTTGGGAACGATATTGGGAGATCTTCCTGTAATTCCCACTTGAGTTTCTCAAGCCCTTTCCAGGAAAGAACGCTATTGCGATCAGCTTTGGTAGGTTTACTGTCAAAGTACCTCTTGGCGTTATCCGTCAGCCCTCGCAGTCTCAATCGTGTGTAATGGTCGCTCCGCTTATTCTTGTCTTGTGAGATATATCCCGGGATATCTAACTCACCAACTTCTTCTGTCTTGCTCGTTTCCCGGAAAAATTTTGATGCTGGCACTTTTGCTGTAAACAACTGATCCGAATTCTCAGCCGTTGATGTGATTTCAAGCGTTTCGCAGAAGGGGAAAACAGCGAGGAATCCCACTCCAAACTGCCCGATCCGCTTTCTGCCAAACTTCGGGCTCTCTCTTCTACCTCTCTTCTGACCAGCAATTCTCAGGTAGTGGTCAAACTCTTCAACTGTCATTCCGTTACCATTGTCTTCGATTACAATCTCATCATCCTTTAGATCGATCGTTATGTGGACTGTTGTTGCGTCTGCATCATAGGCGTTGCTTACCATTTCACGGACGGCGTATGCAAAGCTCCTCTGATAGGCAGACTTGCTCAGTAGCGGTACGATCCGCTTGTCGACAGTTAGTTGTTTGACGAAATCAGGCATGCTTAGTTAGTAAATTACTATTGACCAATTATGAGAACCTCTCGATTTTTTTTGGCATCACCGTTCTGATGGTTTAAAGCGTACGAATAGTGCACGCTCTTTGTATTCACTTTCTTGCCAAGCCTCTTTAGGCATGTAACTATAAATTCAATAGAAGGTATCCCACCTCGCTTATATGAGATAATGAGTACACTATGGCGGAATCGCGCGAGCAATTCTTCAAAGATTCCATGTGCACTACCAAGCGTAAAATCCGATCCCGTGTTTTGTTTCCTCGCGCACAGTAGACTTGCCCAATCGGAGTATTGACTCATGCCTTCCAGAAAGTGGTAGCACCTGAAATAATCAGACGTTTCATTACTCCCTGTCGACCTAAGATATGGTGGATCAAGATACACCGCGTCGTACCCATCAGGATCGATGTCAAAAGCCGATCTGTTAAGCGCGGAACATCTCACGTCTGTGCTTATCACCAGCCTGTTTGCTTCCTGAACAAATCGACGGAACAGGATTTCGAAAGGCTTTTCCCATGCTACCTTGTTTCCGAAGGTTCGCTTGACATTGCTTGTTCTCAAACCCAGATTTGATCGATGAAACAAATTAAAAGGACGCTTAACTAAACAAGCTTGGAACAAAGCATAATATGCCAACGATTGTTTGTATTGCAACACCTTTTTGTCTGTTTCCACCATCTGGAGAATGTTACTATTGACCATGTCGAGCCACCGGTTCTCATGGTCCATGTAATACATCCCTTGGAAATGGTCAGATATGAAGTCCGTGTAGCATCCATTGTCGTGGGACCGGACTAGCCAATCAATATCTTCGTCAGTTAAAATCACCTCGTCATTCTCAATGATGGCCTTGCCTACTAGGTAATTAAAGTGGAGCTTGTCATTGTAAGTGACTGCTTTTCCCATTCTCTTAAACAGATAGCTCACAGAGGCGGTACCTCCAAAAGCATCAAGAGCGGTGTCAAACTTAATCCCTCGTAGGCCTTCCCAAATCCAGTATACGAGTTTTCTCTTGCTGCCTTGATATCGTGTCGTGGGAAACTCAGACAGTTCAATTAGGCTACTTTGAGCAAGCGGCTTTGCCTGCCCATTAGGCGCGGGGCTCACATTATTGATCTCGCTTATTATAACTGAATTATACATCGAAATAAAATGAAACTGGTCATAATATAATACTTTTTCTGCGACAGCTCTCTCATATTTACTATTCCAATTATCCGCACTAATCTCTTAGGGTATATCACTACCCTCTTTATTACAAATTTATCGCTCAGTAAATATAGCAATTTCTTATTGAGAATCAACGTAAAATATCCCACCTTTTTATCATTTTAAATATCGTGTAATTTCATTATCTTTATTAGCGTTTGAAACAAATTAGATCACTGGCAATCGTATATAAGTTTGTTTGTTTATCTTTTTATCTCTCTTACATTAGTTCGGAAATTTATCAATAGAGACTTTTGAAAAATTGCTTCCTTTGTCACCCTGAGCGCAGCGAAGGGTCTCAAACGCAAGAAAAAGAAGATGTTTCTCCCGCTGAAGCGGGATCAACATGACAACTTTATATAATAGAACAAAATGGATCAATCATGGAACGCATTATCAAAATCCACATAGAAAAACTTCCTGAAGATTTGTACCTCGCAACTTCGGATGATGTACAAGGACTTGTTGCCCAGGGTAGAACGGTAACTGAAGCACTTGAGATTGCCAGAGACGTTTGCAGGAAACTGCTCGAAGCTCAATCGGGAAATGCCAACATGTAATTCTGATCCCGCCGAAGGCGGGAGAAGTAATGTGCGACTCACTTTCAGCGTAGAGTCAGCATTGGAAGTGAGTCGCACTTCCTCAATAATTACAAAACATCATTTTAAATCAAATAATATTTCAGTATCTTAATCTATCTTTTATATAATTTCGGAAACAGTATCTTTGAAAAAATTCTGGTCGTACACACTCAACATTAGTTTATTTGTTCTCACGTTCTTCACTACAACACTCGCCGGAGTGCAGTGGTTGAACAAAGATCCGCTGGAGCTTGCTAACTTCTGGTATGGTCTTCCCTATTCAATCAGTATATTGGCGATGTTATCGGCTCATGAGTTTGGACATTACTTCGCTGCAAAGTACCATAAGTTAAACACAACACTTCCGTATTACATCCCTGCGCCGCCGTTTCTTGTGAATCCGTTCGGCACACTTGGCGCGGTCATTCGCATCCGCTCAAGTTTTTCTTCCAAGAAATCTTTATTCGATATCGGCATAACCGGACCAATTGCAGGGTTCATCGTTACTATTATTATTTTAGTGTATGGATTACTCACGCTCCCGGATAAATCATTTATTTATTCAATCCATCCGGAATATTTACCGTCAGGCGAAATTCCAACAAACGGATTTTCATTCGGTCAGTCAATTTTCTTCTACGGCATAACGAAGCTTTTCACCTGGAACGGCTTCGTTCCGCCAATGAATGAAATCTACCACTATCCATATCTTTGTGTCGGCTGGTTCGGTCTGTTTGTTACAGCGCTCAACTTAATGCCTGTCGGTCAATTGGACGGGGGTCATGTTATGTATGCGCTCATCGGCGGGAAGCGGCAAACTATCATAGCAAAAATCTTTTTCGGTCTGCTGATTGCCATGGGATTGCTTAGCTTCATTCCGTTCTTCGGATTCAAGCTGTATCTTGGATCTATAGGATGGCTGCTATGGGCGGCAATTTTATACTTCCTGATTAAGTTAAAACATCCTGAGATAAACGATGATACGGTACTGACTCCAACAAGAAAATTCTTGGGATGGTTTGCTTTCATCACCTTTATACTCACTTTTCCGCCGGTGCCGTTCATAGATTTTGGAGTGTAAGCAAATTTATGGGGTGTATCAGTTTGAAAAATGTTCAGAGCGATCAATGATGAACAGACCTCACCCGTAGGGGATGTCTAATAAGTCTGAGAGTGTGTCACATTGAGCTTGTCGAAATGTGAAATTGAGCGGCATTGAGCCTTCGACAAGCTCAGGCTGACAGTAATTGATTCTTTTTAGACAGCCCCGTTATTGCCTGCGCAAATACGAGTGCATAGATATTTCATCCTCTCCTTTTAGGAGAGGACTTCGTCGGAAGCTCAGTCGAACGATTATAGGTGAGGTCTGCTGTTGACTTCTTCCTTCTGAAACTAGTACATTACTCAAATTTGACTTTATGGAAAGGATTTCTTAGTTTTTAGTAGTTTAAATCCTCAACTTGTTCAATTATAGCAGGAAACTTACGATTCTTTGTTACCAAGTCACTAACTAAACAACGGTAACTTTTTGGAGAAAGCTCACCGAGCGAGTCTTTATGTTACGTTCTGACTACTCGGCTTTTTTATATTTCAAATCAGCCAATGAAAAATCCTTTAATCATCATCTTCATTATCTTTATCCTGACTGCTCTTTCGTGCGAGAAAGATCGTAGCGGGCTAATCGACACACAAGGAGTACCGCCCTATGTTACTACAGCGATATTGAATACATATTATCTTCACATAGATACAACAAGCTCAGGTGCGGTTACTCATCTGACAGATGGAAAATATAAGATAAATTTCACGATAACTGCACATGTCGAGGATGCTAATGGAATCGACGACATTAAGCAAGTATCTTACAGAATTTATTCACCCGTATCGCATGATGTCATTCAAAGGGGGAATCTGTCCTTTTTGCCGGATAGTACATTGCCGGACGAAGCTGTTTATAACACTAACGCATCGTTCACAATGGAGCGTTCATCGACCGGTATTTACATAATCGAAATGTTTGCGCAAGGTCAGGGAAATTCTATCAGTAATTCGATTCAGCTGGGTTTACTGATTGCGAAGAACAGCGGACCTCCGCACATCTGGAACCTTTCTGCTCAAGATACATTTATTCGTCCGCTTCACGGCAGGACACTCGTTTATTTCCGTATATCTGCGAGTGACCCTGATGGTCTTGCGGATATAGATCAGGTTTATTTCCGAAATCTCAGTTCTGTAAATTCCAGCACCAAGAATCCATTGTACGATGACGGCAATTTCTCTTCGGATGGAGATTCAGTTGCGGGGGATGGAAGATATTCGACTCTACTGCAAGTAGATTCATCAAACACATTAGGCTCAAAATTATTACGGTTCTATGCAATCGATAAGTCGGGTTTCCTCGGAGATTCTCTTGATCACACAATCACGATTATAGCGCAATGATCAAACAATTGAATACATATATCTTTCTGATGCTTGCAGTTGCAGTCGGAATTCCATCTATAATGAATGCACAATCGAAATATCTAAAAGAATTTTCAATCCCTTCTTCCAGTGCACAACTGGCACTTCCGCCAAGCAACAGTATTTCACATATTGCAGTATCCGATTCCGTGCTATACATCGGCACAGGCAGAGGATTTGCAAGAAGTGCTAACGGAGGTCGCACGTGGACAAGTTACCGCACTGATCCCGCATTTGCAGATGAAGGTATATTCGCGATAGCCGCCAACCGGGAAACAGTATGGGTTTCGACAGGCTACAATACAGAAATCAGCGGCGGAAGCGTACAGACAGGCAGTGGTTATACTTTCAGTGTAAACGGAGATACGGGCTGGCAGCATCTCCCGCAAACGCTCGACAACCGCGGTGACAGCATTTTCAGATATTGCATCCCCGATTCAATCTGCATTAACGACTCGGTTTGGTTTTTACCGGTTCTCGTGCCGGAACAGAATGTTACATTCGATATCGCTTTATCGGAAGGAACAGTTTGGATTGCCAGTTGGGCAAGCGGATTGCGCAAATCGACCGACAATGGCGCAACATGGCAGCGCATTCTTCTACCATTGGATAATATGGATACGCTGAGGGTGAGCGATACATTATGGACTTATGGATCAGATGCGATAACGAGGTACTTCAAAAAGTTCGATCCACGAAAGAACAATAACCTGCTGGCATTCTCTGTTCACGCAAGTGACCGGAATACAATTTGGTGCGGTACTGCAGGGGGCATCAACAGATCGACCGATGGCGGAACTACATGGATAAAATTCAACCATCGCAATCAATCTCATCCGATACTCGGAAACTGGATCATTGCGATCAGAGAGCAGAATTTCAACGGCACAAAACGTATCTGGACGACAAACTGGAAAGCAGAAGACAATGCTGAAGAATTCGGTGTAAGCTACACGGATAACGACGGTAATTCATGGAATAATCTTCTCAATGGTGTCAGGGCTTACGATTTTGCATTCAAAGATTCCATCACCTACATCGCCACAGACGCGGGAATTTACCGAACGGATAACAGCGGAAAGAGTTTCATTAAAATATCAAACTTCACAGACGCTTCGGTTCATCAGTCGATACTTTCTGCTCAGGTCTTCTCGGTTGCGGTAATCGGCGATACGGTTTTCCTCGTCACGAATGAAGGTTTCGTACGAACAATAGACAACTTCGAAAATCCTTTCGGTTCGGTGTGGTCTATCGGACGAACTTACGAAAAGGTCGGGGCATCGAGTAAAACTTTCGCATATCCGAATCCGTTCCAGCCAAAAACGAATCTCTCCGATCCCGAAGCATATGTTAGAATTCATTACGGCGAAAAACAAACGAGCGCCGGATCTACAAGGGAAGTGTCTATCGATATTTTTGATTTCGGAATGAACCGCGTTCGGACACTAATTAATAACGCAACACGGCAATCGAACATAGAGATCGATGAAATGTGGGACGGAAGAGATGATGAAGGTAGGATTGTGGCGAACGGCGTTTATTTTTATTCCGTCAAGATCGATAATGACGAACCGATATTTGGAAAAATTTTAGTACTGCAATAATATGAAGCCTTATTCTCGATATATCGTTTTACTCCTTCTTTATACAACGATCGCTTACCCGCAAAACGCAGGCACAGCAGGCGCGTTCGCCCGTATGGGTTTTGGCGCACGCGGAATGGCGATGGGTAACTCAATGACGGCAGTCGTTACCGGCGACATCAGTACATACTATAACCCTGCGCTATCGGCATTTTCGGAACACCGGACTGCCGCCGCTTCATTCGGTATTCTATCTCTGGACCGAAGGCTGAATTTTCTGAGTTACACACAATCTGTAAAACCGAAAGCAGGTTTATCTGTAGGATTGATCAATGCCGGTGTCGGCAATATTGACGGACGTAACAGCGACGGCATTCACACAGAGGATTACTCCACATATGAAAACCAATTCTATCTTGCTTTCTCGAACCGGGTTGATGAAAGAGTCTCCCTCGGAGTTGCGGTAAAAATTTATCATAGTAAGTTATTCGAGGAAGTAACCTCAACAACCGTCGGTTTCGATATCGGCGCCTGCGTACAAATTCTAGATAATCTCTACGCAGGTCTTTCAATTCAGGATATAGGTTCAAAATACAAATGGGATACGCACGCGATCTATCCAGATCCCGAAGGTAAAACGACTACGGATAAATTTCCGAATCTTCGCCGCATCGGATTAGCGTATTTACTTCCTTCGCATATGGGAGTTGTATCGGCAGAATTTGAAAACTCATCCGAGAAAACAAACATTGTTCGGATAGGAGCGGAATATAATTTCATGGAATATTTCAGCGTCAGAAGCGGCATAGATCGTATCGATTTCAGCGATAAAGCCACAGGAGCGAAACCATCGTTCGGTTTTTCCGCAAAGAAATCGTTCGGCGATTGGACACCGGCGTTAACGTATGCTTTTGTTTTTGAATCCTATGCACCTCACGCAATGCATATCATAACTTTATCAACCACATTTTAGGCATCATGAAAAAAATCCTTTTTTTTGTTACCGCATCATATATACTGATGAACGGTATTTCATACTCACAAACAGGTCAAACGGGTCTGGCGTTTCTGAAGCACGGTATCAGCGGCAGAGCGCTCGGAATGGGTGAAGCATACTCGGCAATTGCCACAGACCCTTCAGCGACTTACTACAATCCGGCGGCGCTTGCTATTTCGAAAAATGCCCAGATTCTCCTTATGCACAAAGAATGGATCGAGGATACGAAAACGGAATTCATCGGCGCGTCTGTTCCGTCAGGTAGGTTTTCATTCGGTTTCAGTTTGAATGCTACTGGCACAGCAGACATTCAGGTACGAACACAACCCGGAGATGCTCTGAGCACCTTCTCATCACATGATGTCGCGATCGGTTTTTCTGCCGCTTATCAGATTGATACATCTATTAATATCGGCATTACAGGAAAATATCTTTATGAAAAGATTTTTGTTGATGATGCTTCAGGATATGCTGTTGATTTAGGCGGATTGTACCGAACACCCTGGAATTTCGATATTGCATTCGTGATAGCCAACATCGGATCAATGAACAAATTACTGTATGAATCAATAAAGCTGCCCACAACCGTGCGCGGCGGTATCGCTTATCAGTTGGGCGTTGAGAACATTGATAGCAAACTGACTTTCGCCTCAGATGTCGTCACATACACGCGTGAAAGCGAAACACATTTGCATTTAGGTACCGAGCTTAGTTATAAGAATATGCTCGCCCTGCGTTTCGGTTTCCAAACAGGATACGAAGCAAAAAATATTTCTGCAGGTTTCGGTATTCATTACAGAATTATGCAACTGGATTATGCATATGTCCCATTCCGTTACGATTTCGGATCGACACATAGTGTGTCGCTTAGTTTTGAATTTTAATTATCAGGATAGATTATACTTATGAAAACGAAAATAACATCTTTGCTTATTCTTTTCATTCTTCTCGGAGCTACGACCATCTTAGCCGGGGATAAGGCAGAATTAAAATGGAGAAAATTCGATGCCGGTGTTGCTGAGGCAAAAAAGGCTAAGAAAAAAATACTCATTGATGTTTATACCGACTGGTGTAAATGGTGCAAAAAGCTCGACGCCGAAGTATACACAGATCCCAAGGTAGTCGATTATCTGAATAAATATTATATCCCTGTTAAGGTAAATGGCGAAGGGAAAGAAAATCTAAAATATAAAGGCGAAACTATAACCGAAAGCGGACTGACCCAGAGTTTCGGCGTTACCGGATTTCCGACAATACTCTTTATGGATTCAAATGGAGATGCGATAAATAAATTAGGATCATTCGTTCCGGCAGATCGTTTCCTCCTAATAATACAATACATCGGTGGTGAACATTATAAGAAAATTAGTTTCGAAGAATTTACAAAGAATAAAGGTGTTCAACCGAAAAAAAATCCATAATAATTATATCTTTAGAACTTAGACTCTCCTTTCAATAAGGTTCAAATATTCTCTTTCAATTTTATCAAGTATCTCACTTTCTAAAAAATTATCTTTCACTCTCTTTCTACCTGCAGACCCGAATTGTTTTCGTAATGCATCGTTGGTTAAAAATCGTTCCATAGCGTCATACAAGCTTTGTCGATCCATCGGCGGGACTAACAATCCACATACTTCGTTCTCAATAATATCCGGAACTCCTCCGGCATTGGTTGCAATAACGGGCAATCTGGCGCTAAGCGCTTCTATAAAAACATAACCGAACGACTCTGAATACGACGGGAGAACAAAAATATCAAACGCAGATAATACACGCGGAATATCGGAACGAAATCCCGGTAAGATCACTTTATCCTCCACTCCTAATTCTTTAATGATATTTGTTAATTCATTGGCATACTCCGGTTCACCATAAGTTGGCTCACCTACGATGACTAATTTAATAGATTTATATTTCGCACAGAGTAAAGCGAATGCCCGCACTAAATCTTCCAGCCCTTTTTGCCGATCAATTCGGCTCACTGTTCCAAACACAATCTCATTCGATGGTAGCTGCCAATGAGATCTTAATATCCCACGCACACCTTCAGGTATGTTATAATCCTCAAGCCTGATGCCGCCGGGAATTACAACTACTTTATCATTCGTTACCGGGCAAGTATCAAGAACATTTTTTGCCAAATAAGTGGAGAGTACAAATACTTTTGAAACTTTGGCATAAATCATCTTATGAATGATGCCTTTTTTAGAAACACCTGAAGAAACTTGCTTATCTAAGATAATTGGCAGTGACCGCGAGAGAACTGTTACCCAATAGAGATGAACCAGATCCCGTGACAGATGACAATGAATAACATCAATCTGTCGGTCTTTGATAATTTTCATCAGCTTGATCACAGTGACAGGATCAAAGTGGCGAATATAATTAATCGGAATCACGTCGACATCCGTATTTTCTAATTCTTTTATTATCCGGCTTTTCGGATGGGCAGCGAAAATAACTTCGTGTCCCCGCAGAGCAAAATTATTTGCTAATTTAACCGCCGCCATCTCTGCCCCTCCCCATGAGCGCGAAGAAGAAATGTGCAGTATACGAATTCGGTCGATCATTTCGCGGGTTCACCTGATTTGTTACGCTCGATTATTTTTTTGATCGACATAACCATACCGACCATGATCCAGAACATCATGAATATTTCTGCGTCGCCAAAATTCCATTCAAACATACCGTTCACATGAAACCCGATGAACGCGGCAATCGCCCCGAGCGTGAATGATTCAAACAGCCAATCGTTCTGCGATTTTTTATATGTATTCCACAATACTTTCCAGATCTTGATAAACCAGAAAAGAATAAAAACAAATCCTACAACTCCAAGCGTGATCAGCCACATTATAATATTATTATGTGCATGACCAAAACCAAAACTACTGTGTGAATACATCCGGCTTAAAGCCATCAGGTTAACATCACCTACGCCAAACAAAGGATAATCACGAAATATTTGCAATCCCACTCCCCACATCTGAAGTCGCTCAGCGTTACTTGGATCGTTCGGGTTAAATATCGAGAAGAATCGCGCATGCAGTTCCGGGCTTCCGAATATAGCGATACCTGCGGCAACCGCGACAATAATCGCAACAAGCTTTTTATATCTGATTACGGCAATAACAAATATTCCTGCTATCACACCCATCCAGGAACTCCGCGTGAAAGTGAACAGAAGCGTGAATAAAATAAATCCAATCCCGATGATCGAGAGAAACCTGATACGCATTGGCGTTTTTTCATGAAGAGCGAATGGCGTCATCAGTAAGATCATGAACATCGACAAACCGCCGATTGTCATATAGTGATTATAGAGACCGAAACGTTTCAGATAATGTGAGTAGTCGGCGAATTCTGTGGCAATCGAAACTGCGCTGAAAATCCCAACCAGTACTGCCGACACAAACCATGTAATGATAAGTTTCTGAACCAGCAGACGGCTATCTGCGAATCTTATTACAACATAAACTATAGGAATCAGCAGAAGTCTCTTCTGTATATGCATTAGAGCATCAAAGGAATTGAATGCGAAGATTGTCGTAATCGCCTCAAAGTATAGATATATTATAAAATATACATCGAGCGGTGTCTTGCCAACATTATCTTTTTTTCTAACTATGAGAAACAGCCACAGCATCAGTCCGCCGAAATATGCAATCTGAGAAAATGCTATGGAGAATGTCGAGCAAAATACGAAAGCGAAAGTACAATCGACGATAATATTTATTAATATTTTATTCCCGGTACCATAAGTTGAACTTACATCGTTATCTATCATAGATTTATTCGATTGTATAAAGTAAACCGATCTTGTCCTTAATTATTTGATTTAAGTCGCATTCCAACCCTTGGTTATCACTCGTGAAATGTGTAGTAATAATTTGCAAAGAAATTCCACAACATCACTGCTACGGTTGCAATGCCTTTTGATACGTAGAAATTCATTTTATATTTATTAGTCAGGATGTATAGGATCATGTTGTTAATTCCCAAACCGATAGCGGATATCAGAAGAAATTTAGAAAACTGGGTTGCAATAGCCGGATCAATGCTGTGAAACGTCCAGATTCTATTTAATGTATAATTACTTGCCGTTGCCGTCAAGAATCCGGTGCTATTAGAAATATACTTATTTATCTTGATCTTCTCTTTTAAAAGATACGTAATGCCGAAATCGACGAATACACCCGAGAATCCGACAATACCGAAACGAATGAACTTTAAAATAAATCCTATAGAAATCATTTCCGCCATTTTAGAGTAATCATATAATAATATAATAATTTTTGTTTGTGATTAATTATTGATCCCCGCTTTGTATATGCCTGGATGCTTCATTTCATCTCATTATGAATTAGCGCGCGATTATACACCTGAATCATCCCCTTCATCTGTTTTTCAAGTCGGTTAGAAACTTCCGGATGTGACTTTATTAGATTTATAGCAGACAAACTATCCGATTCGTACTTAATCACACCGGTACTCGTTTCACCACTGAACGATAAAGCATACTCGTCACTGAATACTTGATAACCATCTAAAAAATTATATACAAAACGGTGCTTGCTTGTATCAAATATACTGTTGCCGAATGCAGTATACTCATTGTCATAATGCAAGTAATCCAGTATCGACGGCATGATGTCGATCTGCTGAACAACCGACTCAAATGTACCGGTTAAATCGCTTCCCGGATGGAAGAAAATTATCGGCAGGGCGTACATTCCAACCTGTGAACGGTAAAATGGATGTTCTGTTTCCGCCGGTGTATGATCTCCGGTGATAACAAACAGAGTGTTATCGTACCAATTTAGAGACGAAGCAGTTTCAAAAAACTTCTTCAATGAATAATCTGTGTACATTATTGTTCTTTGAATCGGCATCGTTCCGCCTTTAAAATCATTTGCATGCTTCGGCGGAAGAGAATACGGGTGATGCGATGAGAGAGTAAATATCGTGGCACAAAATGGCTCGGATGTTTCATTCAATTTCATCGCTGTATATTGGAGAAACTCCTCATCCGAAATCCCCCAGTAACCATCGTAATCATTTTCATTGCCGTACTCGGTCCTGCCGTAATATTTTTCAAAACCTGCCAGCCTGATGAAGCTGTCGAATCCCATCGTACCGTTAGTTCCGCCATGGAAGAAAGAAGTATTGTAACCTTGATCGCGCAATATACTTCCGATGCTGTTAATCGCATTGCTCTGGTAGACGGAGAAAATATAAGAATCATCCATCAGGTTGGGTATGCTTGCAAGGATTGCCGGAACCGCCTCCATTGATCTTGTTCCATTAGCATAAGCGTTTGTACAAATCAGCCCATGATAACTAAGCGAATCCAGAAATGGCGTATATCCCGGATATCGATTCAATCTGCCGATAAATTCTCTGGAAAGACTCTCGACGATTATGATGACCACATTCATTTTCCTGAAAGTAGCCTCAGAATTTTTTCGTTTATGAATTGGAACAAGCATAGCCGCCTGGTCATCAGACATATAGCGAACCTCGGCAAGTCCTTTCCTGCCATAGGTGCGCATGATTGTAAAGGGAGTATTCAATACGAGTGAAATATTTTTTGGATTTACATGAAGAGCGGCATCGCTCATTTTAATAGGTTTTAACTGAAACCCACCCCTCGCGCCGATTATAAACGCGGCTCCGAATATGATAAGAAGCGCCGACTGGAATAGATAATTTATTCTAACACTGGCGGGGCGCCGCTCCGTTTTACGGTAGAGGACTTCAATTATTATTATCAAACCTATCAGAATTAAAACGAGATACCAGAAATCTTTAAGATATTGAAGTAACAACTGCGGCCAGTCACTGCTCATCCCGAAAACATCGTATGTAGTTCTTTTCTTAGAATATTTAAAATACTCGAGATCGATTACCGAAACCAGAATAATAAAAACAGTGGATAGATGAAATACGATCTTTGTCATCAACCGATAAAACCGGTCATCGCGCAATGGGATGGGAATGAGATGAAGAAATATAAATAAGAAGTTAAAATAGATTATCGCAGAGATGTCGAAGCGGATGCCGTATATGAACGCGGCTATGATCTCTAATGTACTATCTGCGAACACTCCATGATTGAATACATAAAAAAGGGCGCGATATACCGTAAAAAGGGCAAGTACAATCAATAACCGTTTGAAAAGTAGCCGGAGGTAAAATGTTTGATGTAGGATGGTTTCATTCATCTGAAAGGACTAATCCGCTTGACCTGCTTTAATGGCATTGATTTTATATTAATATTTTTTTCAATATATTCATTCTGCGGTAAATTAGCAATCGCAGATATCTTACTGAATAAATCTGGCATTACTGTGAATCAGGTTGCCATAATACTAAAATAATTGCTAGTATGTTTCAATATCTGAAGCCAGCCGGATGAAAGAATATTTTAAAAATATTTGGACTAAGTATCCTTACGGAGCTATCATGGTAATTGCGTTGATAGTTCGGCTGATCGCGGCAATCTTTGCAAGAGGATACGGTATGCACGATGACCATTTCTGTGTCATCGAAGTTGCCCAGAATTGGGTAGATGGAATTGCATTGCCGGATGCGAGAGATTCTTCTCTTAGAAATTTATTTTATATAGGTTCGCATTATTTATTGTTCAGCGGATTTGAACAGGTCGGGGTCTTCGATCCGCAAATTAAAATGTTTATCGTCAGGATCCTCCACGCGATTTATTCTCTTCTTATCGTCTGGTTTGGTATGAAAATTACAGAAGAACTATCCGATAAGAATACTGCAAAATTTGCAGGCATACTATTGGCGCTTTTCTGGATCTTACCTTTCATGGCTGTCAGAAACCTCGTTGAGATAGTGTGTATCCCCCCTCTCATGATCGGCGCTTATTTACTGATAAAGAAAAATCAAAACAAAGAACTGCTTTTCGCAGTCTCGGCAGGGGTAGTTTCCGGATTTGCATTTGTGTTGAGATACCAGACAGCTTCATTTATCGGACTGCTTGGATTGCTGCTTCTTATTGAAAGAAAATGGACCCGACTGATAGGATTAATGGCAGGATTTATAGTTATCTGTTTTATTGCTCTCGGAATCCCGGAATACTTTGTGTACGGCAAACCATTTACAACTTTCATCGAGTATCTCCGTTATAACGCCGACTCAAAGAACATGTACGAATACACGACGAATGTCTGGTATACTTATGCCGGAACGGTGCTCGGTTTTCTCATCCCACCGACGAGTCTAATGATATTCTCCATATTCATAACAGCTTGGAAAAAGGCACGTTATTTAGTATTCCCGACAGTCGCTTTTTTAATCTTTCATTCTTTATATCCCAATAAACAGGAAAGATTTATACTTCCGGCTATCCCTTTCATTTTGATCGGCGCGACTATCGGTTGGTATTGGTTGAAAAAAGAAATGAAAGTATCTTTGACATGGGACCGGATTAATAAATGGATGTGGCGGTGGTTCTGGGTTGTCAATGCCATGTTACTCGTATTAACATTATTTACTTATTCAAAAAAAACACGAGTCGAGAGTATGCGATTCTTCTACGACAAGCCCGAGGTGCAAGCCATTCTCATCGATGATGAATTGGCTTCTATTCCGATGATGCCCTTTTTTTATATGGGGAGAACCTGCCGGATATATGAAGTCAGCCATGAAAAACCTTTTGATTCTTTAAAGATCATTTTGATAAACGACAGATCTTTACCGCCCTCGTATATTATCTACATGGGAGATGATCACTTGCAGGAAAGAATAGATAAACTAAAATCAATATTCCCGGAACAGAAATTTGTAAAACAAATAAATCCGAGTCTTGTTGACGATCTGCTTTACATCCTGAATCCTAAATACAATATAAATCGGACTGTTTATATATATCGCGTTCTGGATAAAGAATAACTTATTGTGTCGTCAATCGTTGTTTCTCAAACCTGGAATTGCAGCTCGTACAATTTCTTGTAAACACTGTTAGTCTTGGAAAGAAGAGAGAGATGCTTGCCCGTTTCCACTATCCTTCCGTTTTCAATAACTATGATGCGATCAGCGCGCTGGACGGTAGATAATCGGTGGGCTATAATGATAGACGTTCTGCCGATCATGAGACGCTCGATTGCCTGCTGAACGAGTATTTCAGATTCTGTATCAAGCGCAGATGTTGCTTCATCCAGAATTAGAATGGGTGGATTTTTTAAGATTGCACGCGCGAGCGAGATGCGCTGACGTTCGCCGCCGGATAATTTTACGCCGCGATCACCGATGACCGTTTCATATCCTTCCGGGAAACCAAGAATGAAATCGTGGGCGTTGGCAACTTTTGCCGCCGCGATTATTTTTTCAAATTCAACATCCTGATGTCCGTAAGCTATATTATTCCGAACCGAATCATTGAATAATATGGTTTCCTGTGTCACGATGCCCATGAGTGAGCGAAGTGAATCCATCGTGATGTTGCGGATATCAACTCCGTCGATTAAAACACGTCCATCGGTCGCATCATAAAATCGTGGAATCAAATCGACCATAGTTGACTTACCGGCGCCGCTTGGTCCTACTATCGCGATTGTTTCACCAGCATTGATTTCGCAATTGACATCTTTTAATACAATCTCACCCGATTCGTATTTGAAATAAACATTGTCAAATTTAATCTTGTTATGAAAACCGGTAATGACGACAGCATTCGATTGATCTATAATCTGCGGCTTGATATCCAGAATTCCAAAAACCCTATTAGCGGCTGCGACTCCTTCCTGAATGCTGTTGAATACTAATCCGAACGATTTCAACGACGGCAGCATCTGTACGATAATTCCGATGTAGAGCAGTAGCGCTCCCGGTGTCATCGCGGTTGTTCCATGGATTACGTTCTTCCCGATAAACCAGAGTATGATGGCTACAGTTATTACACCAAGAAACTCAGTCAGCGGGCTTGCAAGATTTTTCCGCCTCTGAATTCCCCGCATGGTTTTAAAATAACTGAAAGTATGATGTTTGAATTTGTTGATCTCAAATTCTTCCATTCGGAAAGCTTTAACTACTCGCACGTTGGATAAAGTCTCTGTTAAAACAGAAATCACATCAGCCATTCTCTCCTGCGCGAGTTTGCTCTCTCGGCGCAGCATTTGTCCCAATTTCGTAATAAGCAGACCCGTAATGGGTAATAATACGCACATAAACAAAGAGAGAGACCAATCGAAGAAAAAGAGTACGAGCGTAAAAAGTATAATTTGCAGCGGATCGCGAAACATGCCATTCATAGCAACCGAAAGAGATTCTTGAACAACTCTTACGTCGTTAACAATCGTTGAAACGAGGTTTCCCTTTCTTTCATTATTGAAAAATCCCATCGATAGTTGATGCAGATGAGCGTATAAATTTTCACGCAGCCGTCGTGTAACTCCCTGCTCAACGGTTGACATAAAATAACCTTGAAAGTACATGAATAAATTCTTCATGAAGAAGGTTACTATCAGGATAATACATAAGCCGAGGAGTAAATCTATGCGATCATAATTTAATACCAACTGCTGAAGACGTAGTGTTGTATACTCACGAAGCTGGAAGAGATTGAATTCGACAGGTTTCTGATTGACTTGTGCCGGGGGATTGAATACGATATCCATGAACGGCATGATTGAAGCGACCGAAAGGGTGGCAAATACAACAAATAAAATATTGCACACTGTTGAAGCCGTTAGCGGCTTCCAGAATTCCTTCAGGTATTTAACGATGCGAAAGTATTGTTTCATAGTAGTTTAATATAAACAATCCTCCGCTCTCCTTCAAGAATTTGGTTTGATTGTTGTCTTATTTCCGACTGACCACAATTACCGATATATCATCCGCCTGTTCAGCACCTGAGGCAAATGTCTCGACTGAGTTTAAGATTTTCTCCATGATCGTCGATGCTTCTAAACCTGTTGCGTTACTCAACAATTGCGATAATCGTTCTTCCTCATACATTTCTTCCTTCTCATTCATCGCTTCGGTGATGCCATCGCTGTAGACGATGAGCGAATCACCTGCTTTCAATGTCGATGATCCTTGAGTAAATTGTATGGTGTTCATCATGCCGAGTGCAAGACCGGTCCGTGTAAGCTTCTCTATTTCACCACTTTCTTTCCGAACAACAAACGCAGGTGGATGACCGCAATTAACGTATCTCATCAAGCCAGTCTCAAGATCGATGATTGCCAAAAACAAAGTAACGAATATGTTCTTCGATGTCGATTCGAGCAGATATTTATTCAACTCATTGATTAGTCCAACGGGATTGTCGATTGACTTTTCTGCGTTCGTTCGAATCGTGCTGTGTACGCCCGACATTACAAACGAAGCACCAAGTCCTTTACCTGATACATCTCCTAACGCTACAACTACTTTCCCAGGTACTGCTTCAAAGATGTCGTAGTAATCTCCGCCTACTGCTTTTGCAGGATTACAGATTCCGGCAAACTCCCAGCCCGCAACAACCGGCAGTTGTTTTGGGAAAAGGTTTTGTTGTACTGATCTCGCAATCTCCAGGTCTCGTGATTGCTCGGCTTCCCGCTTTGCGATTTCCAATAGCTCTGCATTCTCCAGCGAAAGTCCCATTTGTCGGGCAACTGTCGTTAGTAAATCTCGATCTTCTTTGCTGTATGGCTCTTCGGAGAGTTTTCCGCCAAGCGCCATGATACCAACTAGTCCGGCGCTTCCTTGGATTGCGATTAGAAGTTCGCAGTCGAGATCGAGTAGTCGTTTATCTTCTTCCAGCGCTGGATTGAGTTTTTCGGGATAGAGGGTTACAAAGGATCTCTTTTCTTCTAACTGGCGGATAATGGGATCGTTGGCACTCAAACCATTTGTCACTCTGAGTCTCGTCCCAATTTCTTCGGGACGGGACGAAGAGTCTCCTACCATAATCAGATTCTTCTCCCGACCTTCGGTCGGTATCAGAATGACATCTGAGGAAGGTGGTTGTTTCGCTTCATATTCCTGTACAAGAACACATTTGAAGTCCTTTGCTTTTTCATCTTTCAACAAAAATACAACTCGTAGTGGATGGAGTGTTTTGAGAACAGTCGAAGCAGTCAACTGGAGAATCTTATCTTGTTCCCTCAATTCAGATAATTGTTCGTTCAAATCCATCAACAACTTTCTCACGTCCAAAGCTTCACGGAAGAATCGCCGGTCAATCACCGGCATGAGTTTGCGATTGACTTTCCCAAGCACAAAGATGACCGCTAATGTACTTCCTACTGACAAACTACTCACAGCAAATGGTGAACCGGCGATGTTCTCTCCTCCGTGCGTGATGACTTGAAAGACGATCAGGAAGACGATGATGCCTTCGATGACCAACGCTCCTCTCGATAATAAAATATATCGGAGGCCTTTACGGATGATGAAACGGATATCGAAGACTTTTTTTGTTAAAACGGTGTAACCAAAGGCAATTGGAAAAACAGCCCACAAAAGCACGGGAAGCCACCACATGACATATCCGTACGCCGGTTTTAGCCACTCGGGAGTAATGTCTAAGAACGAGTCGCGAAACGTAAAGATCAACCCTGCAACAGCACCGAGGAAGACGCTAAATTCGAATAACCTGAGCCGAGCCTGTGGTTGATTGCGCGATGCTCTCCTTTGGGCGACCATGAGCACAATCATTCCAAGGCAGAGAATTATCAGGGGCCAATTTTCTGAGAGATTGAACGGAATCGGATCTTTCCAACCGAAGAGAATCGAGATCTCAGCGACAAACCATCGGATGCCATACAATCCGAAGATGACAAAGGCAACGCCTTGCCATCGCAGGAACATCTTCCCCAACTTCGTCGGGACTGGAAAGACCGAGAGTAACCTAAATGAGAGAGGAAATATCATGCCCGCCAGTAAGTTCGAACCTGAAACCAAGATCACTAGAAACCAATCTTGCAGCGAACCTGTACCGGGAATATCGTTCAAAGCCATTGTGCTGCCAAAGCATAGGAAGAGCAACGCCGAATCGAATGCCACTGAATCTCTCGGTCTCATCCATCCTACCAGAGCACCAACGATGAGCAACAATAGAGGAAGAATTATCCGTGGGAAATAATACATCCAAACTACTTTTGCAGGAGAACCTCCGAGGATGGAACCATAGAACCAGATTTGGATGCCGAGGTTGGATGGTTTGCTCGAAAGAG
The DNA here is from genome assembly GCA_020056225.1 of Bacteroidota bacterium. Classification (GTDB taxonomy): domain Bacteria; phylum Bacteroidota; class Ignavibacteria; order UBA10030; family SZUA-254; genus JAGVIE01. The sequence continues at coordinate 47,630 of JAGVIE010000023.1, read as the reverse complement.
TGGCAACAAGCGTTGTGCTTGTTCCATCTCTGATCAGTTCGAGTTTCACGTTTTTGGCTGGCGGGATCATCAAGACCAACCGTGTGAATTGGGTGTCACTTTCTATTCGAACCCCATCGAACGTGGTAAGAATGTCTCCAGCCTTAAGCCCAGTCACTTCCGCCGGTGAACTTGGATTGACCTCCTCTATCAGTATTCCACTTTCAGTGCTCAGCTTCCGCGCTTTAAGGGAATCTCGATTCATTAATCGAGATACTACCCCAAGGTAGCCCATCTTGCTGAAGGCACTGTCACGGTCGACGATGACAAATGTCTTGATTTTAATTGCATTTCCCCTCCGAACGGTAAAGAAAGCTGAATCACCTGCGTCGGCGGTAAGATTAAAGCGGAAGTATGCTTGCGGGTGCTCAGTGAGAGTTACGCCGTTCACTGCAATAATCGTGTCACCGACTTCGAGACCAGCTTTCTCAGCGGGAGATACGGGATCCACCGAGGCAACGATCACTCCACCAGCGCGTCGAATCCTGCCGAAGTCATAGAAACTTGCGGATCCTCCCAAATTTCCCATCCACCATCCCCTGTAAGTGTTAGAGCTTTGAACCTCACGGTGTAACAACAGAAATGAAGTTGCAACCATTGTTGTGAGATATGCCGTCAGGATAGAGAGCGCGGCGTAGCGGAAGACGAGCGTTCGTTTCGATATGGTATCTTTTTGAGAAGTCATATTTTGTCATCCATCATAAACGCAATAATATAGGAAAAAGGATATAAATTGCAATCATATCACATGTCACTGCTGACGTAGTTACATTTATAATCTTTTAGTGTGGTGGCAGGACTTACGTCCTGACACTTACACTGTAAACTATGTAAGCAGAGAACTTTGTTTGTATCAGGTGGGAACACCTGACACCACGGAATAAACTTATTATTTATTATGGTTTATTTCGATCTCGTCCATCGGCATAATCGGCATCGGCTCACCGTTATGTTTCAATCGAAATTTAAGGTGGTTTAAAATAGGATCATCTTCGACACTGAAAGGTAAAAGCTTCGGCATGAATCCACTCATATCGAACCAACCTTTCTCAGGCAACTCTACGATTTCAACATCCGCTTTGGGACAAATCCCTGCCCGCTCCCGCGCAATTTTGATTGCGGTTTCAAGTCCACCAAGCACATCAACCAAACCATTTTCCTTTCCATCGTAACCGGACCAGACTCTGCCCTGTGCAATCGGCTCAATATCATCAAATTGTTTCTTTCTGCCTGAGGCAACTTTTGTAACAAATTCTTTATACATCGTTTTGATTTCTGTTTCAAGACGTGAGCGCTCTTCAGGTGTGAAATCTCGGTCGGGCAATCCTACACCGATAATCGGCAGCATCATTCCAAATCCCAGATCGGCATGTTTACCGACTTTCACATGATCTGTTGTCATCCCTAATGAATCTTTCAATCCTTTGTTATAAGCCCATCCGCCAATAACACCGATTGAGCCGGTGATCGTATTTGGCGCGGCAACAATCGTATCGCCATACATTGAGAGCCAGTATCCACCTGAAGCAGCCACATAACCCTGGGATATGATGACAGGTTTTTGCTCTTTACATTTTTTCAACGCCTCCGCGATATAATCCGATGCCATGCCGTCACCGCCGGGAGAATCGACACGAAGTACGACCGCTTTCACGCGGGTATCGTTGGTAACTGCTTCAACATCTTTCACAAGATTGCGTGCAGTTATTCCCTCATCCATTGCACATGCACCAAGAGCATAGATGATCGCAATCTTCGGTTTCTCTCCCCACCGGTTATCAAATGGAAGCTGAAATTTCTCCAATGAACCGGCGCCCACGAAATAATTATCCTCACCATCCAGATTCTTCACAACCTCTTTCACTTTTTCCCACCTACCAATTGTGTCGATCAATCCTTCTTTCATAGCTGAATCGGGACTGAAGAAAACGATATCATCGACAAATTGATCGAATCTATCGGGAGATATTTTCCGCGCTTCACATATTTCTGTCTTGGCTAACCTGTAATAATCATCTACGAGTTTTTGACGCTGTTCTCTATCTGCATCCGTCATCTTATCGCGCGAGAACGACTCAACCGCCGATTTATATTTAAAGAATCTCAACTCGTCAAAACCGATACCCAATTTCTCGAAAGTTCCTTTTAGATATGTTCTTCCCATAATGTAACCTTCAAGCGTCAGACTCCCGGTCGGATCCATAACAATTTTATCGGCTATTGATGCAAGATGGTAAATATCTATATTGGGACGATCAACAAACATAACTACATGTTTCCCGGCAGATTTAAAATCTTTCAACTGTTCACGAATTTCCCAATACATTTCCCTGTTACCAATCATCCCTGACGTATTGATTGCAATTCCTCGTACACTTGGATCATCTTTTGCCGCTTTAATTTGCTCGAGGAGTGAAGCAAGAGTGTTTGCTCTATCAAAAAATTTATAACGCTGATATTTGATCGGACCAAGAAGATTCATATCGAGATATTTCTCTTGAGGAAATATCTTTGTCCCAAACAGCGTCCGATCATTGGCTCCTAAACGTATCCCATAAGATTGATAACCATATTTACTCTTATCGTTGTAATAAGATTGAGTGCTGACTCCGAGATTACCGAAGCTGAATTGAAGTCCGATGGTAAAAGCTTTTGTATCAAAATATCGTCCGGTGACACGTACGCCCGGAATCATCTCTATTGCAGTACCAACACTCCAGGCGCCGTCTTTTATAGATTGATAGTTTTCAATCGCGTAATCGGTGAAGATTGCAACGATCTCATTTCCAAGAGGGCGCACGGCTAAATCGAGAACTGCTTCCTTTCTATCACCGCTCAATGCGGCTGAACCGACTGTACCAACTGAAACATATTCATTTGGTCTGATAAGAGTGCCAATCGAAATTATTTTTGAACGCTGGAACAAGGATGTATTACCGCCCGACCACCCGTAAGATAAACCAAAGCCGGCACTCCTATTACCAAGTGCAAACGACAGTCGATAATCGGTAACAGCATCTGGCCCTTCTTTTTGATGAATCAATCCGAACCCGACATGAGGTATCGCCGTGAACAAACCCCAGCGATTGAAGTCGTTCCACTTACCGCTAGCATCAGACCATGTAAACATGAAATCGGGTTGATGCAGATATGTGAGAAGCGCAGGATTATCAAATCCATAGAGACCATATTTCAGCGCACCGGGCGAGGTCAATGAAAAATCATTTTGCGCATGATACGGCAGAAAGCCATTCTGACCGTAGAGCGAACAAATAAATATTACTATAAGGATACCAAAAGTTAATATTTGTTTCATAAAGACTCCTATAAATAATTTGTAATTATCAAGATGCAATCAATCCGCTAGGGCGGCAGGCTGACGCCTGTCCATAATATATTCTTACAAGATATAGCCGAGTGTGAATTGAATTGTCTTCGTATCAATTGTCAGTTTGCTTGTATTCGTTACTCCACCAACCGGTGTGTTCAATTCGTACTGCGGTCGTGACACCATGAATCTGATTTCAAAATTATACTTGTCGCTAAGTGTAATTCCGGTACTTGCACCCCATCCGAAAGCGACTTCAATGGAAAAATTCCGGGTAAATTTCGTCGTACCGGTTTCGACAACCGTTATTTCAGGAAGCACACCATAAATAAAACCGGCATGCGCGCGGCAGTAGGTTTTAACATTTTCTGAGATTGGATATGTATAACCGGCGCTTGCCGTGGGCCAGAAGAGAATCCACGGTCCCGATTTGATCGGACTGCCCATCGGTATGTGCGGCTGACTATTTAACATCGCCTTCACATCGACCGGATAGTAAGAAAATATACCAGATACCCCGACATCGATGTCAAATAAGAATTTAGAAACATATTCTATTCCTAAAGAAAATCCGGGTCTTGCAAACCCGCCAGAAGAGCTGTCTATCGATGCAAGATCGCTCATCGGTATACTTAATCCGCCAAATAATTTTATTTGTGCACCACCCTGACAGAACACTGATAAGAGTAAAAAACAAATCACTCCAACCCGGATAATATTAAAAGATTTACTCTGTTTCATAGTAAACATTACCTTTAGACATTATCTAATAACATGAACTCATAATCCTTTTGAGTAATTCTATTAGTACGCTTTATCGCAAATATCTCCTTGTTTTCATAACGGCATTCTTTGTATGCAGGACATATATTGCAAAGTGGATTATTCGCCTTACAAATCTTCCTGCCGAAGCGGATTAGATTCGTATGGAAAGAATATCCCTTACCATTGGGTATGTTCGGTTTCATCTGCTGAAAAGTGCATTCAGGCGTTTTACAATTCGATGTCAATCCTAATCTGTTGCATATTCTATGAACATGCGTATCAACGGGGAAGATATCTCTCCCCAATGAAAAGGTGAGAACACAAGCCGCTGTTTTAATTCCGACGCCGTCGAACGACGACAATATTTCAATGACCTCATCGTCTGATTTTTCATACAGGAAATCAAGATCGATTGAACCGTATTCTTTTTCGATTGTTCTGATTATTTTTTTGATGCGCTTGCTTTTTTGATTTGCCATACCTCCTGAGTGAATAGAGGAAGCAATTTTCTGCCAGGGCACTCCGGCTATTTCACTCCAACTTGGGAATGTTTTTTTCAATTGGATGTATGCCCGGTGACTATTTTTATCGTTGGTATTTTGGGAAAGTAATGTCGCAATAAGCATATCGATCGGTTTGGCACGCGTACTGGGTGGATGCGGCGTACCAAGATACTTTTCTAACTTGACTGCAATACGCTTTATCTTTCGTCTCAGCAAAACCTGCGCGGTTCTCATCGTTGTTACTCAGGCGTGTGGTGATGTTCAAGAATCTCAAATATATCATCATCCTTCACAACAGAAAAGAAATTATTGTGAATTCTTCTAACCACATCGAGAACATCATTATCCTCAACGATAAAACTTATGTTGGATTTCGATGGACCGAATGTTATCATCTCAACACCAACATCGATAATCGAATGGAATATCTTATCCAGCAGTCCCGGTGATTGCCTTAGATTTGAACCAACCAGACAGACGATCCCTTTCCCCTCTATTACACTCACCGTTCCAATAGTATTCAAATCGTGAACGATTGCCGAAATATTATCCTTGGCATCCAATACGACCGAATAATTATACTCCGATGTCGCCGTCATATGTGAAGCAACATCATGTTTCGTGAGTACATTATTGACATGTTCCCAGAAGATATATTGTCCGTAACGTTTTTTGGGAACGATATTTAGAATAAGAACATTTCGTTTATACGCAACCGACTTGGGGATTGTGTCTTTGGCATCTGTTTGTTTTGCTACAAGAGTTCCTGAAAGAGTAGGCTTCTGGGAATTATAAATGTGAATCGGAATATTTTTTTCGATGGCTGGCAGCATCGTATTCGGGTGAAGCACCTTCGCGCCGAAATATGAAAGATCAAATGCTTCCTCAAATGAGAGTAACTTTATTTTTTTCGGCTCCGGGACTACAGTCGGATCGGCTGTTAGAACGCCATCCACATCTGTCCATATCTGTATGTCGTCAGCGTTCAGTGCGCAGCCGACAACCGACGCAGAGTAATCCGAGCTTTCCCTCCCCATCGTGGTTCGTCTGCCGGCAGTCGTTACACCGATAAAACCTTGCGTCACAGGTACAATGTTATTTTCGAAAAGCGGTTTTACGATAGCCTTCAACCGGTCTTCAACATATTCGATCATAGGCATGGCACGTGTAAAGTTCTCATCTGTGATCATGAAATCTTTTGTGTCGATCCACCAGGAATCTATATTTGCCTCTTGCAATGCAGCCGCTACAATCCGTGATGATAGAAGCTCGCCATAGCAGTAGAACGAATCCAATGTTCTTGGAGTAAGTTCACGCAAAATCGAAACGCCTTTAACAAGATCACGAAGTTCATTGAACGATATCTCAATAATATTAATAAGAACATCGCGGCGTTGGCTGTCTTCGATCATATTATTGATAATCCCGACATGACGATCCGATAACTGTTGAAGTATATTAAGCGCGGAATCCGATTTGTTCTCCGAGGCAAGTTTGCCTGCACGCTCAAGTACATTGGTAGCCTGCGCGATTGCAGAAACTACAACCATCGGTCTCATAGACAAACGAGATTTAACGATTTTTACAACGTTGGCAATTGCCGCGGCATCCTGTGTCGATGTCCCGCCGAATTTCATTACTATCATGTATTGGACGATTCTCCTTTCGGGATTCTATGAATTGAATTAATATAATACAGTACAGTCAGAGTAGCAATAAAAAAATACCCTCCATTTGGGTTGAAGGGCAGCGATGTAAATAAAATTAGCTCTTTGATTTTCATCCCTTCATATCGTTATGAAGGAATTTATTTTTCTTGCGTTTGTTAATCAGCGACACAATATATACGAACACCACCAGTACGATGGCGGCGCCAAGTATGAAGTTCAATCCAAGGAATTCGATTATTTTCATCTCATCCTTTCGTTCCTTATTTCATCCTGCCATCGCTTATTACTGCCTGTTCCAAGTTTGAATTGATATAATATCCCGGATTTCATTTATCTTCTGTCCCGTGTTGCGCCCATCTTCAATCCGTCAAAATTGATTAGCCTTCTGCCCGCCGCTACCTTACCGTCTCGTTGATGTGTTGATACTTTATTGCCGGCTTGATCAATTCCTCCCTGAGCGAGTTTAAGTTCATTACGCAAACGTACATTTTCAAGCGCTACGCTAACAGCTTTGGCGAATAATTCAACAATACTAATTTCTTCTTCGATAAATTGCGGATCACGGTTTCGTGCTACTACCAATATGCCAAAAACAGCTTTACTGTCCATCAACGGTATGGCGATGAAATGTTCTTTCTCAGGTCTAACACCTTTCGGATACCTTGAGCGGGGATCGAGTTGCGCGTTATTAACCCACACCATTTCCCCCGATATAGCGGCGGCGCTTATTATCCCTTCACCGAGCGGTAGTGGATGTTTCCCGAGTTCCCTGGAAAATTTCGTCTGCTTCGATAATGTATGTGGAATAAATGCGTTCTTTCCCTGATGATATACATAGATACCGGCAAGATCATGCTCAACAACTTTCTTAACCCCGTCAGTGACTGCCCTGAACACTGCGGCTATGTCGCTGTTATTTAAAACTAAATTATTCGCTTCCTGAAGGATTTGCAATTGCATCGCTTTGCGCTTTGAATCAAGCATCAGCCGCTCGATCTGCTCTTTAGCTCTCCATAGTTCGTCAACATATTGGACATCGGAAACATCCCTGAGTGTAACGATAAACCGGTCTTCTTTTTTTGTCGTGTTCGAAAAGAATGACATCATTAAACTTGACTTGATAACCTTTCCGTTACTATGTTTTAGCGCCAACGGACAATTATGTAATTGCCTGTCCTTCCGGAGAAGGCGAAAATATTCTTCAAGTTTCTTATTCCCCTGTTTGTCCAGCCACAGATAGGGAAACCGGCTTCCGATTATTTCTTCTTCGCTATACCCTACCATTGATTCAAAGGAAGCATTGCACATTAAAATATTTCCATTTGTATCGCAGACAAAGAGTCCGTCTATCATCGACTTCATGATCGATACGAGTGAAGTTTCGGATTCCCATTGTTGCTTGCTTAGCATTCTTGTAGTACTTAGATCACGCCCGATTCCAATCATGCCCGTAGGTTTGCCGTCTCTGTCACGCAGCCACTCGATAATCGAGTCTGTCCAGAATGTACTGCCGTCTTTTCGAAGTGTTTCCGATTGTCCGTGCCACTTTCCTCTTCGGTGAAGAGCGCTCGATATCTTCGCGCTATAATGTTGCTGTTTGCCTGGCGGGTAGAGCAGATTGACTTTTGTATTGAGAAGTTCTTTTTTCGAATATCCGGTCTTTTCGCATGTTGACCGGTTCACATAGATGATATTTCGTTGCAGGTCGGAGATAATAACCAGATCGCTTGTCGCATCCACGATCATTCTTAGATGAGAGGAATCGATATTGGATGGATTGAGCGGCATTGATTTAACTTACCTTATATTTATTTCTTCGTTTGAGATTGCTCGTTCAGTTCATCTAAAAACGCGACAGCCCGTCTGAGATGCGGTATAACTATCGATCCGCCAACCGTTAAGGCGACACTGAATATTTCGAACATCTCTTCATCGGTTACACCTGCTTCTTTGCACTGCATGATGTGGTAGGATACGCAATCGTCACAGCGTAAAACCATCGAAGCAACAAGCCCGAGCATCTCTTTGGTTTTATCGTTCAACTTACCCGGTTCGTAGGTAAGCGTATCGACACCGAAAAATCTTTTTATGGCTCGATTATCAGCGCTCAGGATACGATCATTCATTTTTTTTCGGAAGGATTGAAACTCATCAAGACGTTTACTCATAGTTTGCCTTTCACTCAAAGGTTAATCTGCGAATACGTGAAATGAGGATTGACTAAAAAATAATTTTAACTGTCATCTGAGGAGTGAAGCGATGAAGAATCTTATAATTTGAACCGATACCTTATCACTCACTTAACCGGAGAAGCGTTTATCTCCGGCGAACATTTACCAATCTTGTGGAGCTGAAGGGGATCGGACCCTCGACCTCCTGAATGCCATTCAGGCGCTCTCCCAACTGAGCTACAGCCCCATTTATTTTTCTGCCGTAGCCCAATCCCGCTTTCAGCGGGATTCTCAATCTGACGATGAACTTAACTGCATTTCATTTGTTAAGTTCAGTCAGATTGGGACTGAGCTACAGCCCCGGATTAATTATCAATTAACAATTGCCAATTATCAATTACGTTCGAAATATACGAAGATTGTGGCAAGGAATCAACTTGCACTATTCTACATATATCTTTCTTGAATTTTCGTCCGATTAAACACGAAGTCGCTAGTTTAATACTTTTTCCCCCTTGCCGTATTTTTTAAAGAGCGTTTAGTAAGATTAATTTAAAAAATGCCTTGGAGTTTTTGAATTGAATATTTCGTTTTTTAATATTAGTAAATCCTTTGACATTTGTTCATTCACCTTTATGATTTTGTAATAACCATTATCAATACGTTCTTGAAAGATTATCGCTGACAATGAACAATTATAAAGAATTATGTCTTTTGCTTCTTCGTGTGAATATTGATTTGTTAATAGAAATCTAAATATTTTATCAAATGTAAACCTATCAAAGCATTCTCGATTTTCCACTAAATATTTTTTAATGTAGTTATCCATCATTCAGAATACTTAAAACTTAAATTCATCCTGCTCTTCTTCAGTAGTAAGTCCATACTAAAAATATTGTTGACCTCAACCCCCAAAGGAGTTAGTATTAAACGATCGTATGTTGTGGTTGATTTTATTCTTTCAACTAACCCGAGTTCCTCACAGTAATTGCAACACCAGTTCAAAAACTGTTGCATAGTTTGAAAACTATATGATACCTTAAACAATCCTCTGGTTATTTCTAATTTATCTTGGTCAAAAGGAAATCGCTTAGGCAACCAATCTCCATTTGTTACTTCTAAAAATCTTAAAAACCAATATATATTCATTTTATGGATTTTACCGTCCCAATTTCCATTCGTCAAAATTTTGAGAAGTAACCTTTTTTGTTCATTAGTCAAATCTATAGAAGATACATTGCTATTTTGAAAAACAAACGGACTGAAGTTATCAATGAAATTTTTACCGTATGAGGTTATAGAATAAATATCATCTTGTTCAGTAATCATCTCAAAATCCAGAGCCAATCTTTTGTAGCAGTTGAAATTTGTTCTTCCTGTGAAATGGGAAAATATTTCATCATATGTTAGCTTTTGTTTTTGAAAATCACTAAACGGTTTAAGGATTTTATTTAACCATCTTAAAAAACAGATTGTGTAGTTTTTAGGATTGGGCAGAGCCAATCCCACATTTAAGCTTAACCGTTCAACAGTTTCTGAATAAAGCTCTTTTGTTGCATTGAGCGAATAAGAACGAATCAAAACATCATTTTCTTTCCCAAATTTTTCAACTTTAGAAATATTGGCTTTCGAAGTTTCTTTAGCATAAAGAATACAATATCTTGTGTCCTCAACAAACCTAACATTACGATAATTCAAGACCTGATTAAAGCAATAGTTCAGTTTGTCGGAGGAGTTTAGAATAGTTTCTAATTCAACTATCAACTGTTGCTGTCTGTTATTTTCCAAAATAAAATCTAACCTACCAAATTCAGTAGTAATTTCTTGTCCAATCTTTTTAGAAATTGGAAAACTTAAGCACTTGGAGAGATATGCCTGATTATTTAATAATGTCCATTGAACTAAACTCTCTTTCATGGTCACACTTCCTTAGGGATTGAAATGGAAAGTCTTTTTTCATGATAGCCAATCTGATTTTCGGAACCGTAATCTTTTAGCTGCCAATACGGTGGAGAAGTTATGACAAGATGCACAGAATTGTCCGGCAATTCGGTCATTTCCCGACTATCGCCGTTAATTATTTTATGATGAGTCTTAATTTCCATTCAATTACTTTAATGAATAAACAGATATTGGATTTGTCTATCATCCTTGCCACCAGAGCAAATTACCAAACTTCTATGTCAATGTCAAAACCAATAAATAGCAAACAAGTCGCGTCACATAAATAAAAAATCCCCCTCTCAATATCTAAATGTCGAGAGGGGGACTAAGATAAGCTGACTTACTTAATCAGCATCAGTTTTTTCACCTGTACGAATGAATCTTTCGGGTTTGCAATGTTGGTCGCTTCGAGCTGGTAAAAATAAATACCGCTTGCTACCGAAGCGCCGGCATTGTTCGTCGAATTCCAATCGATAGCAACATAACCGGCAGGTTGTACTTCATCCACAAGTGTCATAACTTCCTGACCGAGGAGGTTGTATATCTTCAATCTCACCTGGCTCGCCACCGGCAACTCATACCGTATCTTCGTCAGCGGGTTGAACGGATTCGGATAATTCTGGTGAAGTACGAACTTCTGAGGTATCTCGACCTTCTCTTTCACTCCTACGAATGTCGTATCTATTATGAACATGTACGGATGCGACTGGAACGCGCTCTTGTTCAGCGCCCTATCTACCGCACACACATGCCAGTAGTATGTACCTCTATTTAACGACATATTCTGAGGAACGGTAATAATCGTATCGCTTGAATAATATGCCGCCTTCACCGTATCGAAAGAGGTATCAGTCGCACACTCCCAGAAATACTTACTGCCTTCATCCGATGTACGAGTCCATGTGAATGTTGGCATCGCAACTTTAATTACCGAACTGTCTTCAAGACTTATCAATACCGGCATCGAGGGCGGTTGAGTATCGATTGTAAACCTGAACGGTGTCCGATACCCGCTGTGGCTTCCCGACCCGCTCACCGCTTCTACTCTCCAGAAATAGAGTCCATCAAGAAGTGAATCAGGTAAAGTGTAAAACGTATCCGTCATGCCCGATACCATTGTTACGTTGCTAAGGAACAAACTGTCGAGCGTATATTGTAAATCATAATGACCCGTTTTACCGGCAGTTGGTGTCCAGCCGAACGTCGGTATTTTACCGCTCGAAGCAGAATGATCTAACGGCAATAGATACACCGGTGCAGAAATACCGTTCACCCATGTTATGGCATCCGGCGAAAGTGGTGGATCTTCTCGCAATCCTACATTATCCGTTGCAATACTGTAGAAAGAATGAACCCGTTCATTTTGTCCGATGAACGTTGCTATCGTATCGGTTGTTCCAACAAGCCATGGAACATACGCGCCGGAATCGTACTTCACATAGATATCATACGATCGAATACCCGATCCGGCAGAATCATCTATTCCTGACCAGTGTACGTCAAACTCACCGGTCATTGTAGTATCAGGCAAAGTGAACACTTGACTGCTCGGTTTACCGGAATCGATGGTGTTGATGAAAGTATTCGTCGCTATAGGCGGATTAACATCGAAGATTATGTTGGCAGAATTTTTTATCTGCGTTCCGGATGCGAGATTTTGTTTCGGCATTATGCTGAATATAGTCCACCCCTGACCTTCCGGAGGATTAACGTTCGGCGGAAGATTGATTCCGCTGAACCGCCATGTGATGGATCGTGAAGTTGTATCAACAGTAGTTGTTAGTACCGATGGATGGGTTGAAGTAATCATACTGAACGTACTCATATCGAGATTAGTATCGAGTGTATCGTAAACAACTACCGTTTCAGCTTCGGCAGATGCCGACGCCATATTTTCAAATTCTACCATATACACGAAAGGCTGATCGCTCGTTGTATAATGCGCTGTCGTATCAAATCCATTCGGTCCTGTTTTAAAATTTGGATCCATTGACATTACAGGTTGAATTGGCAATTCGGCGCCCGGTGGTGGGAAACAATTTTGGTAAATACCAGCCGCGCCGGAAATTACATCGGCTGCTACCGATGCAACCTTAATAGCGGTAGCAATTGGACCACCAAGAATTTCACCCGCACAAAATGCGGCATCCTTTACCGTGTTCGCAACAAATTGAACGAACGACCAATTCGTTTCGTCTGAGGTTGCCAACGAAGCTATATTAATTGCTCCATTGACAGCAAAACTATAACAATTATACGGCAGAACTGCACCAAGAACATTCGCAGCCAGCGATGCGATTGAAGTAACGCATGCCCAATTGATATCATCTGTACCCATCAAACCATATGGCATTTTTGCACCATAAGATTTAAGGAAACCTGGTGAATAAAGGTGCGTTTCAGTTTCGCTTATTCCGGCAGTGAGTGTAAATGGCGGCGTTCCGATAGGAACCTTTAAACTGAAACTCACCTGACCTGTATGGTTCGCACGCAATATTGGGATGAAGAGTGGAATAATTTTTTCAGTTTCCGTTTCAATAAAACCAAGCCCTTCGCTCCAATTAATACCATCCGGTTCCGGAGATGGAGCAAAAGTGAAATCCATTTTCCACTCAGTGCCTCGGAGAATCCCTCTGATCAAAACAAGAACTCCAACAGCATCAACATTTCCCACGTTCCCGTACATGACGGTATAGGTTTGATCTCGTCCCACCCGAATTCGACTCTGACCGGCTAAATTCACCCAGAGTCTTTTTGATGGTTCTTCGATAGTGAAACCATCGTAGAATGTTGCCGAGCCGCTATCGGGATTCATCACTGTGACATCCCATGTTCCCAACGGTTCATCATAAAAATCAAAAACGACCTTTAGTTTCGTCGGGTCAATAACACGGATGTAAGAAGTATCCACAACATAATCCGGGTAGCCGATTTTACTTAACCGAACTGTAGCACCGGTTTTAAAATGCTGTCCGTGGATTAGCGCTGTTACAATTCCATTATTTCCTCCATAGTTCGGCGTCATAGATAGAATCAGCGGATCGGCGCTTGTGCGAACAACGGCAAGATTTCGGGTAACAACATTATTAGATGTATCCTGATCTCTTACGAGAATTGCCGCCGCCCGCAGTACGTACGTACCTGATGGAACGGCTGTCCACGATTTCGCGAATGTAATAGTTCTTGTTTCCCACGGTGCAAGGGTTACAGTCATTGTATCGGTATAAAGGTTTCCGATATCAAATCGATACAACGCGGTCTGTTGAACACCGCGCACGTTTGCGATTTGCATCCTTGGTGTAACGACTGTATCGCGGCTGATTACACCGAACGGATCATAGATGTCATTGACGCGGACATCCCGCTCCCATCTAACATAAAAATTACAATCTTTGACGAGTGGAATCGGAACACCTTGGTTAAATATAATTCCAACAAGTCTGATCGTCGATGTCGTCAATTTTGGAGCTCCGTAACGGACGAAGAGTTTCACTTTCCAGAGTACACCTGGACCTGTTACGGGTGTGATGCTCGCGGTCGCTATCGATAATGTCTCCCGCCTTGCGAAACTATATACTTCCTGTGCACCGGTTAATGTTCCCTCGGTGATAACACTAGGATTCTCAAAATATGTTGAATCGAATTTTACAATCATCTGAGCGGCGGTAATACCAGGAGCGTATTGTGTTATTGATATTGGTATAATAACGGAATCCCTTGACAATGCATTCGTATCCGGCATCGATAGAGATATATCGTAGATATTAATATTCTGCGTGTAACCAATTTTACCGACCGCATCTTCCACGCCAACCACAACACTACCGCTCTTTAGGGCTGTGAGCATGCCATTTTGTTTTATTCGCACTAGCGTTGTGTCGGTAACCGACCACTTTAATGGATATACCGGCGCACCGCTATTAACCATGAATTGTAATGAATCTCCAACAAGAAGATTTGCACTGGTGGGTGATATACCGAGAACTGTCCGGTTGCTTACGACTAAATATCCATCGTCGATAACGCCAGGGATATTCTCATTAAATAGAAGGTTCGAAATATTGAGCCAGGTCCCGCCATAAGATTGGATAGATGCTCTAAATCTGAGGTACATCAATATTTGAGTCCCAACACCGTTGAGCCGAGAAGAACCCGCGAAGGATATCTCTAAACGATTTGATACCTGATTTATTGTTGGAGGAGTATAACCTTCGAGGAGTGTTCCAATTTGACTTGAACCTAGAAATGTCAGAAGGTTCGGATCGTAAGTTATTGTGTATTGGCCCGAAGTGACATCGACTTGACTCAGATCCGTGACATAAATCGGAATATTAACTGTATAACTCTGCAGAAATGTGCTATCCCTAATAATCATCTTGAATGCGCGGACTTCAATTTGTCCGGAAGTATCGACAATCGCTCGACTGTCTTGTGCGACAACACGAGTAAAACCGGATTGCAATCCGGTTAATAATCCGTTGGCATCAATGGTGGCTACCGATGGATTGGTAGAATACCAATTGTTTGGAGCTACAGCTCCGGATACCCAGAACTGCTGTTGATCACCCACACTAAATGTCGCAACGTCGGGATATACATTGATTGTCGGTAGATTGGTAATCCAAACAGTCCCATTACGTGTTGTGGTTGTAGGGCTGCCCTCGTTCAGCATGGCTTTCGAGAAAGTAAAACCGCTGCCCCAACCGCTAAGTGCGAGTGGTGCGGTAATTTTAAAGTAAAGTAATATCCCCGTACCCGATAACGAAGTGATTCCGGCACCGGCAACTATAATATGGCTACTGGAGACATTAGAGATAGGCGTTCCCCAACTCTGTGTCATTGTTCCAGCGACAATGATACTATCAATTCGGAAAGCGTTGGGATCGTAGGTAATATCCAATTCGTACGAGGTAACGTTTAATCCTGTCAGACTGCTGTCGACTAATACAGGGTAAAGAAACGTACTCCCCCGCAGAACGGTTGTATCTTTCAGCGCGAGCCGAATCGGCTCCGCCGCCACTGCCTGAACAGCAACGGCGGCGAATACCACGAGAAAACAAATTAATCGTTTCATTGTAAATGCTCCTTTTTTCGTTGTGAAATGAATTTTATGCACATGTCAGGCATTTTACCTGATCCTCATTTCACCAGAAGCATTTTCTTAATACTGGTAAATTCTTTTTCACCGTTTGCAGTGATCCGATAGAAATAAACACCGCTTCCAACTTTCTCACCCGCATCGTTTGTTCCATCCCAAACGACTTCAAACATTCCTGCAGAATGATCGCGGTTGACTATTGTACTGACTACTTCGCCCAGCGAACTGTAAACAACTATTTTCACATGAGCAATATCATCGGGAACTTGATATTGAATCTTCGTCGATGGATTGAACGGATTAGGATAGTTTTGATTCAGAACATACTGAATCGGTTTACCTTCAATCTTCGTATTGTTTGATGTTGCCAAGAGAGTGAAATCCTGTTCGTTGAGTAGTACTCTTTCGAATCGTATTGACGAACTTGAATAGCCGCGAATATCTTTCGAGATATCGAACGTTAGAAGAATAGCATCTCCATCTATATCAATGTACTTTGACCCTGCAAGCGCGATTCGTGCTTCTCCCTTCGAGAAATTCGAAGCGAGGTTCATTTCGCCGACCGCAGAAGTCAGTTTTGCTTCTTTTGCCGTCAAGATATCACCGTTGAATTTCAGGACAATATCGGCGCCGGCAAGATGCTTGACACCGTTTAATCTAATCGGCACTGTAACTGTTGAGCCGAACGCTCCTTCGATATTTCCTAATTCAATCGATGAAGCGAGAACAGGTGAATCTTTTATTAAGGCGCTCGCCCCGCTATCTTGAGCCGGGAATGTCGTGATAAGACCAACAACATATTGAAGAATCAGCGATGCGTCGTAGGCGCTGATCGTTGTGTCTTTACTGACCATAGCTACTACTTTCTGCGGATCAGTTAGAGTGATCAGGGAAACGACATGCTGGAGTACCAACGAAGCATCATATGCCTGAATAGAGCCATTCAAACTAACATCGCCCAATTTGGGCTTAAGGGATCCATGCGAAGTGAATGGTATGAAGTTAACGCTATCGGAGACAACCAATCCCTTTCCGCCGGGGTTTAGTGTAGCGTGATACGGTCCTGTGTCATCGCCCCACCAATTGTTTGTCGCATCGATGTTAAAGGTTTTATCAGTATTATAGATTCCGTATCCGGATATATATGGTGGTCCACTGTAACCGGAACACTGATAGATGTCGCAATTGTTGATAACAGGATTCGAAGCACCTGTGAGATTGATACCGTTTCTATTCATACTAAATGAACAGTTAGTGATAGTTGGACTGGCGTTGTTAGTATAAACGGCAGCAGCGCCATTCCAGTAATATCCACCATACCGGAGTACACAATTTTTTAAGCGGCATTCTGGATCAAGCGCATCACCTAAGAACTGAATGCTCGACCAATTTTCATACCATGGACCAGTAGCGTTGCTATCGGCATTTGTATCGCCGCCATAGAAATCATCACGCCAAGAAGTGAACACAATCGTACTGTCGGTTGTTGAACCGCCTTCGGCGATTAATCCTTTATGAACATAGAGAACACCACCTGATTCAAACTTAATAATAACACCCGGTTCCAACGTGAGTGTTGAACTTGTTCCGACAGTGAAACTGCCAAAAAGGTATGGGATGTTAGAAAATCCGGCAAAGGTTCGTTTCACAAGTGTAAAGTCTTGAGAAAGCGTTTCATCCATTATGCGGATACCGCGCCATGTTGTACCTGAAAGAATATTACCGACGTATGAGCTTGGAAATGAAAGTATCGAAGTAAGCATCGGTGCATTATCGAGGTTATGAAACACACAGCTATCAACAACTGGCGCAGATAATCCCGTTAAATGTAATCCACGATAGTCACGGTCGAAACGGCAATTCGATATATTTGGTGAAGCTTGATTCATATAGACGCCGGTTTCTGCATATCGAAGAATAGTATTACTCAACGAGCAGTTCGGATCGTCGCTGATGTCGTAAAAATAAATTCGCGCATAACCCCACCAGATACCGGGCCAGGTGAAGCCATTGCCCTGAGTATCTTTGGGATTACCATACAGATCATCATCAACACCGGTAAAGACAACCGGCTCAGAGACGGTTCCATTCACAATCAACCCGCCGCTGACACTGATATATCCACCCTTAAATACAACTCCAGCTGGAATTGTAATAGTCGTCCCGGAATTGACCGCCAAATTCGAAAGTATTTGATAAGTAATATTTGTGTAACCGGCAAAATCGCGTTTAGGAATTGTCGCAGTAACCGAATATGTTTCCGGTGCAACACCGAATGCCATATATCCGACATTTTGTGATGACATATTTGTAAAAGTTGGATTTGAGAACATACTCAATGATACCGGAGTCCAGCTTACATTGTTAATTTGAGTATTTCTTATATCCGGATTGCCACTTCCATAAACACCGATGCCACTCGATGCGGAATGTTCAATCGCACAACTATCTATCTTTCCATCACAGTTTGAGAATAATACTTCACCCCAATTAAAGTAACCTCCTACACCGCTTCCTCCATAACGAATTTCACAATTCTTCAAAGAATTCAAGGTATCAAGCCCTGAATTATAAAATGCAATACCAAACCAGTAACCCTGATACGGTGCAGTAGCATTTCCATCATTATTTGTATCGCCACCCTTTGAATCATCCCGGATGGATGTGAAAACAATTTTTTGAGTAGCAGTACCTTCAGCAACGAGCGCACCACTAACACCGATGCCATTCCATCCGTCGACTACATTTTTAATTACAACACCCGGTTCGATAGTAAGAACGGCATTCGCACTAATCGTGAGTCCCTGGATAATGTATGCAATATTGCTTATTCCGGCAACATCACGTTTCCTTAAATATGCATTTGAAGATAATGTACCTTCTAATAATCTGATTCCCTGACTTCCATTACCCGCAAATGAAATACTTGTTAGAACCGGATCTGATTTTAAAGACATAGCTATGGGATCATATCCGCAACTGCTAATATTTACATTGGTGACCGTTGGAACTGATGCACCTTCGCAACGGATTCCATAAAAAGCAGAATTGATTATCGTTGAATTTCGTAATATGCTGCTTGCATCCGTGAAGGTTACCGCCCCCCACCAATTTCCGCCGCTGAATTTTACCTGACAGCTATCGAGCAGGCAATAACCATCATCACTCGAAGATTGGAATCTGATAGTGTACCAATTTCCTCTTGCAGGCGCACTTCCTTGTCCATCTCCATTTGTATCAAAAGGATTACCGACATTATCATCCCTTATTCCGGAGAAGATTATTTCACCACCCGTAGTGGTTCCTTTAGCTCGGAAACCTCCGTTAACCCAGATACCCACATAATCATTCATTTTGAGTACAATACCAGGTTCAACATCAACGTTTGTCCCGGCATTGATCGTTAAATCTCCAAGAAGAACGTATGTTATGTTTGTATAACCAGCAACATCACGTTTCTTGATTGTTCCGTTGAATCCAACAGCTTCACTTATCAAACCAAGACCATTCCAACCAGGATTCAAAAATGTTAATCCGGTCATTTCAGGATCGGCGGAAACCGACATGGCTATTGGCGTATATTGAGAATTGATGATTGATGTGTTAGATATTTTCACTCTCGATGTTTGATACGCTATCAAACCGTAAACAACATCTTTAATTTCGCAGTTGGAGATTGTTGGATGAGCGCCAACCGTTGCAATCTGTGCGGCGCCATAAGAAGGAACTGTTCCATATTTAATCCGACAATAATTAAGCATTGATGTTGAATCACTTGATGTTTCAAATAATATTCCACCCCAGTCATAACGTGCGGGTGAAGTTACAGTACCATCTTTATTTGTATCTCCGCCATGATTATCATCTTTTATAGATGTAATTGTTATCATGCTGTCTGCGGTTCCGTTAGCAACAAGTTTTCCCTGAATATCGAGGCGGTACCAATAATATATTCCTTTTAACACTACACCTTTGTTAATCGTTAATGTTCGCCCTGCAGGTACAATGACATCACCCAAAAGCACATACGTGACATTTGGAACGGAAGTAACAGATCGGATCGGGATGATCGCATCAGCCGGGAGTGTCCCTCCTAAAAGACCAATAGCATCGTATGTATTATCTGAAAACGAAAAAGTGTTATTGTCGAAAGTGGGATTGCATGAGAACGACATTGCTATCGGCGTTACCTGGCTCGAACCGATAGTATTGTTAGTAAAGACAGGATTAGAGACACCCATCATCATCGCACCGTAGTAATTGTTCGCCATCGAGCAGTAATCAATAGTTGGACTGGCATCTGTCATGCTGATTCCACCGTAGTTTCCATATCCCGCATATGTAATATTGCATCGTCGAAGGACACAAGATGCATCGATACTCGCATCCCTGAAATATATGCCGTACCAATTGCTCGAACTCGGAATACTTGCAGTCCCATCGCCGTTTGTATCGCCGCCAAGGTTATCATTTCGATAGGTCGTGAAATAAATCGATTGCCCATCTCCAGCTATCGCCTGTAAAATTCCATCAACATAGAGAAATGCACCATCAACAAACTTCAGAATGTTTGTAGATGCTATTTGGAGCGAGCCACCGGTATTTACTGTATGGTGAGAATAGAAAACATACGGAACAGCAATGGTATCCAGCACGAGCGCATTCGAGTTATTATTAAAATATAGATAAATACCGTTATTAGTATTGCCCGTCAGATTATTTATCCCGTTGAAGACGAGCGAACCGGGACCGTTATAAGAGATGGGCCAACCACAATTGGAAATATTTGTGTTTGTTAATGTTACAGAGGCATTAGTATATAAGATGATTCCATAATTTTTTGAGTTGTTCATATCGCACGAGGTTAGAGATGCAGTTCCGTTTTCAATATAAATAGTCGCCGCATACTGAGGAGATGCCGTGCCGCCATATTTTATTACGCAATTGTTCAGATTCAAACTGCCTGCAGTTGCACCTGTTCCTACCTGAATGTAAGCCCAATCCCCTTTCGCTGGCGACCCTCCTGTCGTATCTTTTGAAGAAGTAAACGTTGCGTGTGTAGCATTCACAGTTCCCCACACATACATCAATTGTCCGGCAGTGAATCGAACCACCACTCCTGAATCGACGGTTAATGTTGTTGCGTTATTTATTGTAACCGTCCCAACAACAGTGTACGGACTACCTGCAAGATTCCACGTCCCGGATACAGTTCCTGACACATTGGTTTGACCATTCGCTGATACTACGAGGACGAGAATTAATAAACTGATAGAAAAGTATTTCATAATATTACTCCTGAAGATTATGATGAATTAATAAACTATCTTTATTATCTGTAAGATTTCTTAGATGAGACATTGCCCGAAAAATGAATTATTATTTCAGATTTATATCAATTGAAGAACAAAGTAATCTCTTTTGATTCTGATATCACCTAAAAGGAAGTGTGTAGCAAGATAAAATAAGTTATTATAATAGTCAAGGTATTTCGTTGAAATTATCATACTTTTTTCACGGATTGCTCATTTAATAATATTTCTTTAAATTGAATTTGATTCTTTTTCAACAAAATGAAATAAATAAACCGTGAAGAATATACCGGAAGCGTTCACATTCATTTTTAAAGACCCCAACTGGATAGCCAAAATCGCTATTGGCGCGTTTTTTGTATTTCTTTCAATATTTCTAATTGGAATACCGGTAATTTACGGTTACAGTATTACGCTATTACAGCGCGTTCAGCGTGGTGAACAAAAACCATTACCGGAATGGAAAGACGTTGGAATCTTATTCATTTTAGGTCTGAAATATCTAGTTATCCTATTCATATTTTATCTGCCGGTAACGATTATCTCTCTGCCAATGATCATATTGATGTTTATCTTATTGACTCAAGGGTTAGCGCCACTTGCATTCATCGAAGGTAGTATAATAGTTATGAGCCTTATCTCGATAATCGTTCTGTACTCGCTCTTTATATCTTTGTTAACGCCCATCATTGCAGTTAAATTTGCCGAAAGGGAGCGAATCGGTGATGGATTACAGATTTCGAAGATTTTACGGTCATTTAAATTTATTTGGCAGGATGTTTTAATCATTGTGGCTTTGTGTTATGCTTGTGACATTCTTGCGTCTTTAGGTTTGATTGTATTGATCTTCGGTGTATTTTTCACATCGTTTTATGTTACTCTCGTCCGATTTCATCTATATGGTCAGATCAGCCGGGATATTCAAGAATTATCCGTCATGCCTATATGAATAAAATTAAATTTATAATGATTGTGACAATCCTTTTGATACTCATCGCTGGAGTGTGGGAATGCAAAGATACAGTGACCGGTGG
Organism: Bacteroidota bacterium; assembly: GCA_020056225.1. Classification (GTDB taxonomy): domain Bacteria; phylum Bacteroidota; class Ignavibacteria; order UBA10030; family SZUA-254; genus JAGVIE01. Next base: position 25,766 of record JAGVIE010000023.1, on the reverse strand, counting down.
GAATTTGTCAACGATAGTTTTTCCCGCTTCTAACGTTTCATATAGTAAAGTTCAACAACTTTTCAATGCAGGATGCGGAGGCCAAAGTAACGCCTGCCACGGACCGGATACGTTCACGATGAATAAATTCAGTCTCGACTCTTATGATCATCTGATGTTTGGGGATATAAAAGTAGTTCTTCCAAAAAATCCCGATGCAAGCCTGCTGATTCTCACCGTTGAAGGAAAAAGTACAAGTAAGATGCCGCCATCCGGTCAGCCGCAATTGAACGATAACCAAAAAACGGGACTTCGCCAGTGGGTAAAAGAAGGAGCTGACGGCGGATCTTAACCCGATTTAGCTACAAGATGCGGGGGCGGGATGTATTTATTTTCCGCCGGAATTTTTCCGATACGTTTCTCAAATTCCTCCCGGAATTTTTTAATGACGCTTTGTACGGGCCACGCCGCTGCATCACCTAAAGCACAAACTGTATTTCCTTCGATATTGTTTGCAACGTTTAACAGAAGATCGATATCCTCTATGTTTCCATCTACGGACATGAATCGTTTCAATATCTTTTCCATCCAACCGCAGCCCTCGCGGCATGGTGTGCATTGTCCGCACGACTCGTGATGATAGAAATGTGTGATACGTGCAAGAACTTTCAGAACATCAGTATCTTCATCCATAACTATAACGCCGGCAGTTCCGATTGAAGTACCTGCCGCCTTCAAAGAATCAGCATCCATCCTGACGCCTTCAAGTTCATCACCACGCAGCCACATAGTCGACGAGCCGCCCGGGATTACAGCTTTAATTTTTTTGCCTCCATGAATCCCGCCGGCATGTTTGTGAATCAGATCGGTTAGCAGAACACCGGTAGGCAGTTCATAAACACCCGGTTTATTCACATGACCACTGATACCGTAGAGCAAGGTTCCCGGATGTTTCGAAGAACCGATTTTCGAATACCAATCGCCGCCACGATTCATTATAACCGGAATATTAGTGAGGGTCTCAATATTATTTATAGTTGTTGGACAACCCCATAATCCAACCTGTGCCGGGAACGGAGGCTTCACACGCGGATAACCCCGGTCGCCCTCAATCGAATTCATAAGCGACGATTCTTCACCGCAGATATAAGCGCCGGCACCGCGAACAATGTACACATCCGTACTGAAGTTTGTTCCACAGATTTTATTGCCGATGTAATTTTTTGCATATGCTTCATCAATCGCGTGTTGGAGGATGTTTATCCATTTAACATATTCACCGCGGATATAGACATACGTTGCGCGAACACCCATCGCGTACGAAGCAATCAAACATCCCTCTATGAATTGGTGCGGGTTTAATTCGAAGATTTGTCTGTCCTTGAAAGTACCCGGTTCTCCCTCATCACCGTTCGCGCATAAATATTTCGGCTTCGATGTTTGCTTCGGCATAAATGTCCATTTGAGTCCCGTCGGGAATCCTGCCCCTCCACGTCCTTTCAGATTTGATTTCTTCACTTCATCTATGACTGCATCGGTCGTCATGGCCAACGCTTTCCGAATAGCCGCATATCCGCCATGTTGCTCATAAACATCGATCCGGTGAAGATTCGGTATATCAGGGAGAAGTAATTTATCTGGGAAATCGGACATAATCTATTTTAATTCTTTAAGGAGCTTATCGATTTTTTCAATGGTGAGATTTTCGTGGTAATCGTCATTTACTTGCATCATCGGCGCGGTGCCGCACGAACCGAGGCACTCGACTTCGGATATTGTGAACATTTTATCATCTGTCGTGCCGCCAACTCTTATATCTAATTTCTTGCAGATATATTCCGATATTTTTTCCGCTCCGAGTAATTGACAGGAAATATTCGTGCAAACCTGTATGTGATATTTTCCTACTGGCTTTTTATTGAACATCGTGTAGAATGTTGCTACTCCAATTACATGGTTTACCGGGAGATTAAGAAGTTTGGCGATCTCCTTCATCGTTTCTTCCGATATCCAGCCATATTGTTCTTGAGCAATATGGAGAACTGGTATCGTTAGCGACTTCGTGTCGGGATAACGCTTTTTAAGTTCTTCTATTTTATTTAGATTTTCCTGTGTTAACATCTCGCTTTATTCAAATTAAGGCATCAAAATTTTAAATGAAATATTTTTGCCTTTTTACTTTTGCATTTTTAATTGTTACTTATCCGCTTCACCCATTACAGGATCAAGACTTCCGATTACAGCAACGACATCGGAAATCAATCCACCCCTAAGCATCATGGGAAGCGATTGTATATTTACAAATGACGGCGATCGGATTTTTAAGCGCCACGGATATCCTTCACCGCGGCTCTGAATATAAAACCCCAACTCGCCTTTCGATGCTTCAATAGCTTGATAAACTTCGCCAACCGGCGGGTTAATTCCAAAATTAACAATCATAAAATCATGAATCAGTTCTTCCATCTTCCCATAAACTTTTTCTTTTCGCGGAAGAACTTTTTTGGGTTTGTTAGCGTGAATAGGACCTGCCGGAATCTTTTCCAATACCTGCCGCATAATCTTTATGCTTTCTCTTAGCTCTGTCATGCGCACATAAAACCGCGCGAGCACATCACCATCAGTATATACCGGAACATGGAAATCAAGTTTGTCATAAATAAGATATGGTTCATCGCGGCGAAGGTCATGATCGACTCCCGCGGCACGAAGCAGCGGGCCTGTCAATCCCATGGCGATTGTATCTTCTTTCGAAACATACCCGATTCCTTCACAGCGGTCGATAAAAATCCGGTTTCTAACCAATACGTTTTCACATTCATCAAGCGAAGCTGGAAGTTCATCGATGAATTTCTTCGTCGCGGCAATCGCTTCAGGCGATAAATCATTCGCTAATCCGCCGATCCGAGTGAAGCTTGTTGTGAATCGAACACCTGTAAAGATATCCCAAATATCCTGTATCTTTTCACGCTCACGGAATCCCCATAACAATACTGTCACCGCGCCAACATCCATTGCCATCGTGCCAAGCCAAACGAGATGCGATGCGATACGAGCAAGCTCGGCACAGATAACACGAATGTACTGTGCTCTTAGCGGCACTTCGATTCCTGCGAGCTTCTCGACTGCTAGAACGTAAGCGACATTATTTGCAAGCGGAGATAGATAATCGAGCCGGTCGGTATGCGGAATATATTCGTGATAGTTCATGTTCTCCGCGAGTTTTTCGTAGCCGCGATGCAAGTAACCGAGATCGGGAACCGCCGCGACTATCGTTTCACCATCTAACCTAACAAGCAGCCGAAGCACACCGTGCGTTGCAGGATGTTGTGGACCCATATTGAGCACCATGTCGTTCTCAAGCGGATCGTCGAACGTAACTGTTGTATGCTGGTTCTCGAGAGCAGTGAGAATCTTTTGACGCGCTTCCTGTTGTTTGGTATCGATTGGCATTGGTCGCTGTCTTATTTTCGCGGTAAAGGGAGTGACCCGGGAATTCCCATCAACGGGAAATCTTTACGCAACGGGTGATATTCGAATTCTTCCGGCATGTAAATGCGTCTCAAATCGGGATGACCATCGAAGATAATTCCGAACATATCGTAAGCTTCACGCTCCTCGAAATTAGCTGTGGGCCAAATACCTGTGACCGTAGGGACCCGGGGATTTTCTGCTCCTATATGAACTTTGAGCCTAAGCCGAAAATTATTTTTTAACGAATACAGATTATAAATAACCTCAAAGCGTTCTTCTGGTGTGAACCGATCAGCGCCGCACACATCGCGGAGCGAATCGAATCTAAGTTCTTCATCATCGCGGAGAAATTGACATACCTTTACAATGTCATCTCTCTTGATGATTATCGTGAGTTCCTTGCGGAACTCGCTCACCGATTCGATGGAATCTTTGAAATTAGAATTTAACTTATCGAGCAGTCTGTCTTTCATGAATAAGAGTTGGTTCCTGAATATAAACTTTTTGCGCCTGTCCCGGTTTCTCACCGCGCGCGATTTTCTTTTGAACTTCTATCAATCCGTTTATCAGATTATCGGGTCTCGGTGGGCATCCGGCAATATAAACATCTACAGGAATGAAAAGATCGATTCCCTGGACAACTGAATACGAGCGGTACATTCCGCCGCTCGATGTACATGCGCCCATAGCAATCACCCACTTCGGATCGGGCATCTGATCGTAAATTTTACGAACAACGTGCGACATCTTATACGTTACCGTTCCTGCAACGATCATTAAATCAGCCTGACGGGGTGAAAAACGAAATGCTTCGGAACCGAATCGTGCGCAATCGTAACGCGGACCTGCGAACGACATCATCTCGATTGCACAGCATGAAATTCCCATCGGCATGGGCCAGAGTGAATTCTTCCTTGCCCACCCAATCATATCGTCCAATTTTGTAGTAATGAACGATTCGTCTGTTTTCATCAATCCCATTTCAATGCGCCTTTCTTCCATACATATACAAAGCCCAACATCAATATCACTATAAATATAAACATCTCAATGAGGCCGAACATTCCAAGTTGTTTGAAGTTGACAGCCCACGGATAAAGGAAAACCACTTCGATATCGAAGATGATGAACAGCATTGCAACCATATAGTATTTGATCGACATGCGTTCACGCGCAGAGCGCACAGGCTCCATGCCGCTTTCATAGATCGATTGCTTGACATCATTTGGATTTTTCGGACCCAACCATTCGCTTGCTTTCGACATAAACACACCGAAAGCAACACCAAAAACGATCATGATACCGATTGGAATGTAATCAACAAGCATGTATTATTTGATTAAATGGAAATTGATTAGTATTGAATGAAAATTTAGGAAAAAAGGAGAAGAATTGCAAACGCAGGTACTGTCCTTATTCGGAAAGGATTGTCCTAATATGAATAATACTAATCCTTCTGATTGGTTACTTATAGTGGCTGTTCTTTCGGGATATATGCTGGGCGTAATAACAACGATTATAGCATTCACTCATCCTTTTGATAAAATAATCGATGTTTGGTTGGATATTTTGGAAAGGATCAGAAAACTTTAGTATTTACGTGTTTTATAACCAGATCAGTAATTTCATCAACCTCTTTTAATCTATCGATGACATTTGATTTTTTGAGATTTTTATTGAGCACCAGTTCTAACAACTTTATCATGTGAATAATAAATGAATCCAAAGGATAAGCGAGTTGAGGGCCTCCAGTCGCAGATGCTTTTAATTTTGCTGAGTCGATTGATGCCTTCCAATTTTCAAGCGCTGCTTTTATTACTATATCTCGATAATGTTTTCGCTCTTCTGATTTTATTGAAGCCCTCATTCCAAGATACATGAAAAGAGAGCCAATGAAAGTACCAGCAAGAGTGCTAATAATCGTAAGTTCTTGGGGTGTTAATTCCATGATATATCCTTAATGTTGGTTTTACTTGAACCCGTATTGACAAAAGTAAATAGAATATATGGATAAATCAAATATACTTTTTGACTTGAATAAGGTGTAAAAATGACGTAAATTTGAGCAAGAAAACATCGCACACCGCCTTAGATGTGTGATAAAAGAATTTAGAAATCCTTCTCGTCCGCTCCATTGAGAGCGGGGGTAAACAAGAGTTTGCTCTAAGGCACGGGAAGGATTTTTTATTCTTATACCTATGAACAATGATAGTCCGAATGAAGAATCATTCAATGAGGTGTTTGACTTATTTGAAACAGAGCTTCGTAATCTATATCGGGAGAGGTCAAGAGAATTAAAACAGAAAATAAACGATGAGAGTATTTCGTTAATACAACAGGATCAAAGTATCGATCCGATATTCAACCGATATAACTTATTAAGGGAACACGCCGAGAATATAGGTGCGGATTTTTTATCCGCTTTTGAGAGTGTAATACACCGATTCAGTAGCACAATTACAAAGCCTTTGAACGTGAAGATAGTTAATCTTTTCTATAAACGGTACAAGGTTGCATTAAGCCAGCAAGAACAGACCTTCAGAAGAATTGCTGCATCTCTTGGGAGAAGCAACGATTTTAATTCGATGTTTCTACCCGTTACGAGCATTTATAGTGAATTTAAAACGGTATACATTAATCGTCTTGAAGTAGCAGTGAAAAGACACAATCTTGAGTTAAGCACGAAAACAAATATCCAAACAGAAGGAGAACGTATGGGAAATTTTTTTGCTCCATCACAGGGGAGAGCATCGGTTAAGAAAGTTTTGTTGGAAGAATGTAGAAAGGAGTGCCAAAAGCGTAAATTACCAAAGGGTCAAACCATAAGGAGAGAGATTAAGTATCAGATCGCTCAAGCGATTGGAATGGATAATCTTGGCACATTGGAAACTTTTAAATCGCGCAATTCTGCCTATCATCTTATCAGTAAGATGCTTTCCGAACTTGGGTATTGCCGCAAAGCCGCCTCAAAATATAACGAATGAGCGTATTACTTTTTTTACTTTTATTACTTTAAAGGTAAAATAGGTAACATCTATACGATTAAATATCTTACTAATAAAAAAAGCCCTCAAAAGAGGGCTTCAACCAAAACTATAAACTTTAACAAGTGTTAACGCACTTGAGAAAGGAAGGTGTATACAGTGATACCGCTTAGAATAATAATGTAACAAACAACGGAGAGGTGGCTGAACGGTTAAAGCACCGGATTGATATGTCTGAGGTACTCTAACGAGTAGTAGGTTCGACCCCTACCCTTTCCGCTTATTTATAAGATACGCATCACAAAATTCAAAGTCAAGAGGATATTTCTCACTTTACACTTGACATTTGATACTCTATCACTTATATTGTATATATGAATAAAGTAAAACAACTCAAACAAGTCAATGATGCTGATTTCTTCACAGTAGATGAAGCTGCAACGGAGTTAGGAATTAAAACAACAGCAATTCGTAATTATCTTTACGATGAGAAGCTGACAACGTACAAATTCAAAACTCTCACGTTAGTTTCAAAAGAAGAAGTTGAAGCATGGAAGAAAAGGCAAAAATAAGTTTATAAATAAAACAGGTTTGTAAGTATTCGAAGTACCTACAAACCCTAATCAATCATCGCTGTTTGGAGCGACAAAAGACCTAATACAATATACGCTCCTTACGGCACAAAATCAAGGAGTGTAATATGAACACATTACCAAACGAAAAGAAAGTCTTAGTCTTGTCCCTTCTTTCAGAAGGTAACTCAATCAGAGCCATTGAAAGAATGTCCGGCGTACATCGAGATACGATCATGCGATTAACGGTTTCAGTAGGCGAACAATGCGCTGAGTTTTTGAACCGTGAAATGGTTAACCTCAAGGTAGGAAGATTGCAGGTAGACGAGATTTGGACGTTTGTAGGAAAGAAACAGAAGCACTTGAAACAAGATGAAGCAGGTAGTTTAGAGTTAGGCGATCAATATGTTTTTGTTGCCTTAGACGCTGATACGAAACTCATTCCAACATTCAGAGTAGGTAAACGTACCTCACATCTCGCCGCTTCGTTTATGATGGAACTGAGAACGAGAATCAATACTATTTTTCAGCTTTCAACCGATTCATTCACCGGATATAGAGATGCAGTAGATAGGGTTTTCGGTGATGATATTCATTACGGTCAAGTTCACAAAGTTTATGACGAAGAACCTCAAGGCGAAAGACGATACAGTCCGGCAAGAATTGTGAGGGCGATAATACGTCCGATTACAGGTTATCCCGACAGAAAGTATATCAGTACGTCATTTGTAGAACGTCAGAACTTGACAATGAGAATGCAAATGCGGAGATTTACACGATTGACAAATGCTTATTCAAAGAAACTTGAGAACTTAAATGCAGCGTTAGCCCTTCATTTCTGGCACTATAACTTTGCCAGAGTACACGAATCGTTGAGAATGACACCCGCGATGCAGGCGGGATTAACGAAGTATATTTGGTCATGGGAAAGATTCTTGAACCACGAAGAACAACGGCAGGCGGCGTAAACAAAACGTTAGCTTGACAAAGAGAATATAAATATATAGATTCACAAAGTGCCCATAAACGAGAGAAGCCCCACACGGTGAATGTGGAGCTTCAAATACATCCTTGACACATCGTAATCTACGATACTAATAATAAAAAGTCAAGGAGAAAAACTTCAATGGTTAATATCGGTCACTCGAAGGTGGAGAATCATTCCAAAAATCTACCACGCCCCACCTCAGAACAGATTTTGGCGGAGTTAGAAACTGTACGGATAAATCTTCCAAAGACTCCAAATAATGGACAAAGTGTTGTATTCGAGCAAATAGAAAAGCAATTAGATTTGGATTCTTTTTCGCAAGATAAAGTTTGATCTCTGGATAGGTGTTCAGAGCAAGAATATCATCGACCATGCTCGCAATTTCAGATGTAGAAGAACTGTGCAGGTCATTACATATCTTTTCGTTTACAAGCGATTGATACGCATTTTGAGCTTGTAGTAGTAGTTCTTCAGTAAAGATACCATCCCGGAAACGGACAATATCTGAGAGCATCTCACTTGCCTTAATCTTTGCCAATTGGATACCTTTTTATGGATGAAAGAACAATGATAGAGGGTATCAATCTAACGAAACAGAACGATTATTTCAAAATCAAATTAGGACAATAAAACGAACTTAGGACAGCACCCAAACGCAGAATGATGCACGATTCAAGATGGATGATTCACGATTTATGTTTCAATTTTCAAGATTGTTGATGTTAATAACCAGTGACAGGTGACCAATGACTAATGACACTAAAAAAGATGTCAGATTTGATATGTACTGGCTGCGTTCAGAATGATACCACAAGAGATAGCAACATTCAACGATTCTGCTTTTCCATATTTTGGTATCGTAATCGATGCGTCAGCCATTTGTTCAATCTCTTTCGAAATACCATGTGTTTCATTCCCAAAAACAATGATCGATCTTTCAGGAAACGAAAATTTGTTCAATGGTTTTCCGCCATCAAGAACAGTCGTGATAACATTAAATCCAGCCTTGCGTGCATCTTGAATCGTGGATCGTAAATCAACATCTATGAATACCGGAAGATGAAAGATTGCGCCCATCGTTGACCGTATAACTTTGGAGTTATACAACTCGACAGAATTTTCACTCAGCACTACACCGTCGACCCCAAACCAATCGCACGTACGGAGGATTGTTCCTATGTTTCCCGGGTCAGCGACATCATCAAGCGCAACTATGATTGAGCGCTCGGGAAGTTTTTCCCAAAAACCTTCCAGCGTATTATACTTGATTTTTACAACTGCCACAATTCCCTGGGAGGTAACTGTATCTGTAAGTTTATTGAACTCCCTCTCCGAGCATTCCAATAATTCTATATCCTGTCTAACATCCCAGCTTTCTAATTTCCCAATCTCTTTCACTAAACCATGATCGCTTACTACAATCGCTTCTACTTCCCAATCGGATTTCAATGCCTCCTCTACGAGGTGAATTCCTTCTACCAAAAACTTCCCGTCGGTTTGACGGTATTTCTTTTGTAACAGTTTGGAGTAGGTTTTGAGCCGTGATAATGATATTAGTTCGAATGAATTCATAGTGTAAATAATATAGAAAATGGGGAAGGAAAATACAAAAACAAACATCCGATTAAAAGCATCACTTGTTCTCACACATTTTTTGCCGGATTTTCAGCTTAGTATTAAATCTTCTTCATTTTCTTGCTTCTCTCACTGCATCTGGCTATATTTCTATCAAACATAAGAGCATATAATACAAGGAGCTTGCGGTTGGTTACTATTTCTGAAAAACGATTGAATGAACTTCTTACCGGAATGAACGGCAAGCGGATTGCCGTAGTCGGCGACCTGATGCTCGACCGCTACATTTGGGGAAGCGTCAGCCGAATTTCTCCAGAAGCGCCGGTGCCAGTTGTAGATATGGAACAGGAGCAGGCACGGCTCGGCGGAGCAGCAAACGTTGCAAAAAATATTAAGTCTTTGGGCGGTGAACCCCTGTTACTCGGAGTTATCGGAGACGACAACAGCGGCAAACAACTTTATGATGTTGTACGGGAAAGTAAATTTTCCGTCGAGGGCATCGTTATGGATAACTCACGACCGACAACCGTGAAGACACGCGTCATCGCGCACAACCAGCATGTAGTCCGGATCGACCGCGAACAGAAAACCGATATCTCAAATACAATTCAGGAAAAGTTGCTCGACGTCCTGCGAAAAAATATTGATACAATAGACGGCATCATCATCGAGGATTATAACAAAGGCGCCGTTGTTAAAAATCTGATTGCGCAACTCGTCTCTATTTCCAACAAGCATAATAAAATCATAGCTGTCGATCCGAAGTTTAATAATTTCTTCGAGTATAAGAATGTCACAGTCGTCAAGCCGAACCGCAAAGAAACCGAAGATGTTTTAGGTACACGCATAAAAACCGACGAGGATATTATCTATGCGGGAAAATCTCTCCTCCAGAAACTTGGAGCGAAAAATATACTCTTAACTCTCGGCGACCGCGGTATGTCGCTCTTTGAATCGGATGGAACAATATCTTCCATGCCGACCAAGGCGTTAAATGTTGCAGATGTATCCGGCGCGGGCGATACGGTCATTTCAACTCTCACTATGGCGCTCTCCGGCGGCGCAACAATTAAAGAAGCCGCCACACTTGCAAACTTCGCCGGAGGAATTGTTTGCGGCTACATCGGTATTGTGCCTATCGATCCTGAAGAATTAAAGCGCTCGATCCTTCGCGATCACGATCGCCAACAGCCGGAAAGAAAATAATTTAATGGGTAAAGTTTTAAGCATACCAGAACTAAAATCTTTTCGGGAATCTCTTCGAGAGCAGAAGAAGATAATCGTGTTCACCAACGGAGTCTTCGATATTATCCATCGCGGACATGTTGAGTATCTTGCCAAGTCGAAAGCATTAGGCGATGTGCTAATTGTTGGAATTAACACCGACGCTTCTGTCCGCCGGATTAAAGGAGATAAACGACCCGTCGTCAGCGAAGGCGACCGTGCGTTCGTAGTAGCTAACCTCCTCCCTGTTGACTTTGTTTGTTTGTTCGATGAGGATACTCCCCTTAATCTTATTTCTGCTATCGTGCCTGATATTCTTGTCAAAGGCGCAGATTGGAAAGTTGATGATATTGTCGGAAAAGAGGTTGTCAAAAAAGCGGGAGGTAAAGTCATCACAATCGATTTCATTCCAGACCGCTCGACAACGTCAATTATAGATAGAGTTCTTGAACGATTCGGTCCCCGGTGAGATTATCTGAATGAAACAATTAAAGCGGATATTGAAAATTGTCGGTATCTCAGCAGGAGTTTTTATTTCCCTCGTCATTCTCCTCGCGCTTTTCACACAAACACAATTCTTCAAAGATCGGCTGCGGGTTATAATTGCATCGTCCATCTCCACGAACATCAACGGCACACTGCACCTTGGAACAATTGAAGGGAATTTTCTTTCCGGTTTTAGTATCGATTCACTGGCAATATTCGACGACAAGGGAATCTTGATCACGACAGGAAAGATAACTTGCCAATACGATATTGTTCCGGTATTTGAGAAAAGATTGAAGATGAAGTATCTCATTATCGAGCAGCCGAAGATCCGGTTCGTCCGCTCGATGGACGGAAAATGGAACCTCTCGAACATCATAAAACCGAGCGCTGATACTGCTGCCGGCAGGCTCGATTGGATATTACAATTTGACGATGTCGAACTGAAGAATGCCAGTATCGTTCTGATGGATTCCACATCGCTCTTTGCTCACGATCATTGGGATATGCCAGCATCGTATTTCGAGTACCATAATTTCTCCGTCAACGACCTGAACATAAAATTGAACGCGATTATTCGAGAAAAAAACATCAGCGCGCGGATAAATCACCTGAGCTGTTATTCGCCGCAATCGCAATTCGAGTTGACACATTTCAAGGGAGATTTTACTCTTTCAGATAAAGAGATTACCGCCAGGAACACAATTATTCAAACAGGAAAATCATATTTGGAATTTGATGCATCGATAAGCAAGATCAATATATTTAAGGGGATCGAACTGGAAGACCTTGAGCACGATTCGACACGCCTGCAATTTCGAGCGAAGAATATCGATCTATCTGAATTGAAAAGTTTCATCCCTCAAATTAATTTTCTCGACGGTTCAGCGTACGTCAATTTAACAGCTACCGGAGAATTCGGCAATCTAACTATCAATCATCTCAATTTAAAGACGTTCCGAAACACCTTGAACTTATCGGGCAATATTAGCAATCTTCACAAGCCCGACCAGCTATACCTCGATGTGATCATAGGAGACAGTAAAATTGTACCGGCAGATGTACCGAAGCTATTACCGGGATTGCCTCTGCCTCCGTTCAAAGAAGAAGAGGCATTAGAATTCGCAACAACATTCATTGGAAAACCGATAAACTTCCGAACTCGAACGACACTGCGCGGGATAAAGAGCGAAGCCGAAATAACCGGTATGTTGAATCTTGAGTCTTCACCACCATCATACGATTTTTCCTTTCTAACCTCAAAATTAAATCTATCAAATTATTTTGATCTTGGTGAAATTAAAACGATCATCTCGACAAACGGGACAATTACAGGCAGCGGATTTTCGTTCAACGATCTTTCAACCAAGCTGGATATGAGTATCGATTCATCGGATATCCAGAATATACATTTGAACAATTCCAGAATCACAACAAATTCCTCTCACAATATCATCGATGCGGTGGTTTCTCTTAATTCCGATAGAATGAAAGCTTTGTTCAACGGACAGGCAGAAGTATCTGAAACGTCTCTCAAAGCAATGAGTGGAAACATCGAATTCACATCCCTTGACTTATCTTCTCTTTTCGATGATTCACTATACAAAAGCGATCTCAATTTACAGGGGACATTCTCAGGATCGGGGCAATCGCTGAGTAATCTCGATGCCGAATTAGACCTATCGTTATTTCCCTCATCCTTCAGAGGTCATACATTAAATTCAGGCAATATCTTGCTGTCACTCGACCAGCGGGATAGTAACGCAAAAAGTCTCACTATACAATCTCCTATTTCAGATGTGTCAATCGAGGGAATATTTGATTTATCTTCTACTATAAAAACTTTAATTCATCAGACCGACAATTTAATCCGCGTTACAGAACAACATGCAACGCCTGAATCGAGCTTAACAGCCGGAATATCTCCCGTTAGAATTCTGCGTAAAAAAGATCTACCCCAACAGAAAATAGATCTGAATTATAAATTGAAAATAAAGGATCTCGACCCGGTTGCTTCCGTTCTCGATGGTACACCGTTCAACGCTCAGGCAGAAATAACGGGACAACTTAAAGGCACGGAAAATAAACTTTCTTTTTCGTGCGACGGTACTATCGATGAATTTTTTATAGGAACAAGCAGAGGAGGAGCGCTGTTTAAGAGCGGATCGCTTTCCCTCAGACTCGATTCTTTGTCGGATACAGAGACACTCGAGCACCTAATCGGAAATGTCAAACTTTCGATTGACTCCGGATTACTAAACACACGGACATTGCATTCTATCGCACTCGAATTAGATTACAAGAAGATGAATAGTAAGGTTAGGGGGCACTACCTGTTAGATTCATTATATAACATAAGCGCGACAGGCAATATTTCCGTTCAGCCGCATACTTACGCATTCGATTTCGACAGTTTGAATGTCACATGTGCGGATCGTACATGGTTGAACGATCAGGATGTCCAGTTCCGGCTCAACACTGAAGGACTCCGGCTTATGCGGGGATTACTGCGGAGATCTGATGAATCAGTATCCCTCACCGGCGCGATTTATTCCGGGGGGACGTTCGATCTCAGTGCGGCTGTGAGAAATTTCGAGCTTGGAAGCCTTGGAATTTTCTTACGGAATCCACAGCTAACCAGCCGTCAACATGGATTATCGGGGAAAGCGAATTTCGATTTGCATTTAACAGGAACCCCGGCAGATCTGTCTATTTCATTTCGCTCCGATATAAATAATCTTTACTTCCGGCAAACACGTATAGGGCAGGTAACAACTTCAATTGATTATAACAAACAAAATGCTTCGATTAATCTGATCGCAAAACAAAACTACACAGACACCGTTCCAAGTTTCGCGATCAATGGCACGCTCCCTATCGATCTTGCCTTCTCGAATGTAACCGAACGGTTTCCAGATAACGAACAACACCTTGAAATTAAGTCTGACCGTTTCAACTTAAACATTCTCGATCCCCTTCTGCCGGATTTCGATAATCTTTCCGGCATACTTAGATGCGACGTCGTAATTGGAGGCACACCGCGTGTTCCGGCATATCGGGGAGCTATCAGCTTGAGCGATACAAGATTTCTTTTTGTTCCGAACAATATCAGTTATGTTGTCAATGGTGAATTGGAACCAAAAGGAGAGCAAATCGTATTCAAATCATTTTTAATAAAAAATACTTCTGAAAATAAAATAAACGGTGAAGCAACTTTTACAGGCTCACTTTCAACCCAGAATTTCAAAATCAGTTCCTTCGATGTCATCGCAAGAGGTCAACTTTTGCTGATGACCGATGCTACCCGGAATGTGAATCCAAACATGTATGGACTTCTGCTGACAGAGACAAGCCTGGAGGGGCTTAAGCTTCAGGGTACTCTTGAACGTCCGTACATCTCCGGAACACTTTACATAAACGAAGCGAATCTCACATTCCCTCCGACTAAGAAAACGGAAACCGCCAATTCCGACCTGACGCTTCGCTATGTAGTTATCGACGATACAACAAAGCAAGAAAAAGCAGGTCAAAAGATTTCAAAATTTTATTCTGAAATCGATTCAGCGGAAGCATCGGCAGAAAAGAACGGAGAGATACGAGAGTATTCACTTATCGATCGTCTCCGGTACAATTTGAGTATAGAAACACGCGGACTAACGGCACTCACGATGGTTTTTACACCAACAACCGGTGAAGAATTATATGCCGAATTGGATGGTAAAATAAACGCCATCAACGATCAGGGAATTCCGAACTTGTACGGAGTGATCGAAATTTCACCTCGTTCATATTACAATTTTTTCAAGCGGTTTGACGCTACAGGCAAATTGAAATTTGTCGGTAATTGGAATAACCCTGAACTCGATATCAATGCAACATACGAAGGTTATCGGCAAATAACACAGACGACTACTACAGAGAACGCGCCAATCGAACAGACAAATCTCTCTGCCGCACAATTGTCTACCGAACAAAAAGTTATCGTAGAATTAAAAATAGGCGGCACCCGTTTCGAGCCAAAGCTCACTATGTCGATGAAAGTACAATCCAGAACTGATGAAAACCCAGTAGATTGGGCTTCGGAGGCAAAAGGCGGCGATGTCCAATCCGACGCTATCTCATTTATTATCACCGGAAAATTCAGAGACCAACTGACATCGAAGGAACAGCAGGATTTTACGAATCTTGGTTCGGCAACCGGTACATCTGTTGCATCGAGCTTGCTGTCCAGCATTTTTTCGGATGTCTTAAAACGCGAGTTCCCTTCTATCCGCAGAGTTGAAGTAAGCTATCAGGGTGGAAATTTCCAAGCCGGCACCAGCTTGAATGTCAGCGCAACGGCTTTCAAAGGTCATCTCCGTGTCGGCGGAAGAATTTTTAACGATTTGGGAAACACTAACGTTAGTTACCAGTTGAGTCTCGGTGAATTCCTGAACTCCGTAAAAATAAGAAATCTATATCTTGAAATTCTGCGCAAAGTCGAAGGAGATAATCCCGATGACAAGAAACTAACAAACGAAGCACGAATATTTTACAAATTTTCTTTCTAAAATATGCATACTTTATCATTCGAACAAATAAAAGAAAAGATTTTACGCTTTCTGGCAAAAAATCCTTCCGAACAATTCAAACCGAAAGTTCTCGCTCGTCGATTAGCAATAAAAGAACAAGACGAGTATCGGTTTCTTCTGAAAGCCCTAAATGAACTCTCGCAGGCTGATTCAATATCCCGCGGAAAACGGAAACGCTATGGACACACAACTCCACCGGCTTCGCATCATCTTTTTGGAACGTATAAAGCGATTAAAACCGGCGGGGGTATCGTCAGGTTACATCCACCCAACGAGGGGAACGTGGGAATATCCTCACAATTCACTTATACCGCACTCGATGGCGATACTGTTAGCGTTGTCCTCTTCGCGCAATCAAGCGCGAATAAAGACGAGAAGCTCGTCGCCTTACAAGAGGCTGAAGGCGAGATAGTTGAAATCATCGAGCGAAACCAGAGACCAATCGTCGGAGTGTTTGAGAAAAATAAAAATTTCTGTTTTGTAATTCCCGATGGGCGCAGAATTGGCAGGGATATTTATATACCGAAAGGAAAAACGAAAGGCGCCCGTCCCGGACAAAAAGTAGTTGCCCAGTTGGATGTTTGGGAATCAAAAAATCTAAACCCCGAAGGACATATTATCGAGATCCTCGGTTCCTCGGGTGAAGTACGCGCAGAGATGACGGCAGTTGCACGCGAATTTCGCCTGCCTCTTCAATTCCCCAAAGAAGTTTTATCGGAAGCAGATAATATTCCCGATTCGATTCCCAAAGAAGAAATCAAAAACAGGTTGGATCTTCGCAAATTGATCTGCTTCACGATCGATCCTGAAGACGCAAAAGATTTTGACGATGCTGTTTCGCTGGAACAACTGCCCGATGGAAATTTCAAACTCGGCGTGCATATCGCAGATGTCAGTCACTACGTTCGTGAAGGCACAGCGCTGGATGAGGAATCTTATAAACGCGGAACGAGCGTTTATCTTGCGGATGAGGTTATACCTATGCTGCCGGAAAAACTATCCAACGGTATATGTAGCCTGAGGCCAAAAGAAGATCGTCTCACCTATTCTACAATCATGACTGTGAGTCCGAAAGGCGTTATTAAGGATTATCTTATTGAGAAAAGCGTCATCCACAGTAAACGCCGGTTTACTTATGAAGAGGTACAGAAAATTATCGAGACAAATCGGGGAGATTATTCCGAAATAATAAAACAAATGTACTCTCTGAGCCAGGCATTGCTTAAAAAAAGGATGAAGGAAGGAAGCGTCGATTTTGAATCTTCCGAAACGAAATTCCGTTTTGATAAAGAAGGTAAGCCCTCGGAAATCGTTAAAAAAGTTAGATCGGAATCTAATCGACTCGTCGAGGAATTCATGCTGCTTGCAAACCAGTGCGTGGCAAAGCATATCGGATATCAAAAGAAAGAAGAAAATATCCGTCCGTTTATTTACCGTGTTCATGATGTACCGCCCCCTGAAAAGCTTCAAGACCTGGTATCGTTCGTTGAACATCTCGGCTATTCATTAAATTTCTCAGGTGGTGTAACTTCCCGCGCGCTTCAGAAATTATTGAGCGATATTAAAGGTAAGGAAGAAGAAAATGTTGTTAACGAGGTGGCAATCCGTTCTATGGCAAAAGCTGTTTACTCTCCGGATAACTTGGGTCATTTTGGACTTGGATTTACGTACTATACACACTTCACATCTCCTATACGAAGGTATCCCGATTTGATCGTACATCGACTTCTTCTAGAATACGCAAACAAAATGCCGCACAAGCGAAGAGCGCAATTACTGAAAACCCTGCCCGATATCTGCACCCAATCTTCCGAAACTGAGCGGATTGCAATGGAAGCCGAACGCGCTTCGGTCAAGGTTATGCAGGTTGAATATATGAAACGCCATGTCGGCGATGAATTTCACGCAATCATTTCCGGTGTTACTAATTTCGGAATCTTTGTAGAGATAACGGATATCTTGGTTGAAGGTTTGATTCGCGTTAGAGATATGGAAGATGACTATTACGTATTCGATGAAAAACACTACGCGCTTACGGGCCGCCGCACAAAAAAACGATACAGGCTCGGCGACAAAGTGAACATTAAAGTGGTTCGGGTCGATCCTGAAGAGCGTCAGATTGATTTTATGCTCGTGGAATGAGCCGCCTGAACGAATTCTTTCGCTTCTTTCCAATTTTTCTTATATTGTCAGCCATCGCCTATTTCAAATAACATAACAAGGATCAATCTTGGAACTCATACAACAAATAATCGATTTTATACTTCACATCGACGTCCATCTTCAAGGAATTATCTCCACGTACGGCGTATGGACATATGCAATCCTTTTTATAATAATATTCTCTGAAACCGGATTGGTCGTAGCACCATTTCTCCCGGGCGATTCTCTCCTCTTTGCAGCAGGTGCATTTGCGGCAACAGGATCACTAGATGCAGTATGGCTATTTGTTCTTCTATCCATAGCGGCAATAACCGGTAATATCGTTAACTATTCAATCGGATATTATCTCGGTCCCAACATTATGCAGAAAAAAAATCTCCGGTTTATCAACAAAGATTATTTGGAGCGAACTCATAAATTTTACGAAAAACATGGAGGTAAAACTATGGTCATTGCGCGATTTGTTCCAATCATTCGCACATTCGCTCCTTTTGTAGCTGGTATTGGCTTCATGAAGTACGGACGTTTCATGTTCTTCAATGTCGTTGCGGGAATTGCATGGGTAGGTATTTTTGTTTTTGGAGGATATTACTTCGGCAATCTACCCGCAGTTAAAAACCATTTCACGCTGGTAATCGTCGCGATCATTGTCATCTCAGTGCTTCCCGCTGTGTTCGAGTTTTTGCGTCACCGCTTCCAAAAAAATAAATAGTAGGGATTATTTTTTACCCCATTCCACGCTTGCTACCGTATGGACACCGCCGCGAATTTTATAATCAGCGATCACCTGCATCCATTTAGGCTTGCAGCATTTTACGAGATCGTTTAAGATTCTGTTCACAACGTGTTCCTGATATATGCCTACATTCCGGTACGAGAGTAAATAATATTTCAATGATCTCAACTCGATGATGCTCTTGCCGGGAATATAGTTAATTTTTAGTACCGCAAAATCAGGAAGACCTGAGAATGGGCATACAGCAGTAAACTCATCGCTATCGATGTTGATGACAACATCTATTCCCGGATACTCATATGGGAATGTATCCAGCGCTTCAATATCAATCGAGTCTAGGTTTTCGGCATCGTACCTGCGATCAAGACCGGTAAGTTTTGCAGCAATGGTTTTCTTTTTGTTCTTCATATTTTTGTTATAGGTAAATGACAGAAAAACAGTCGAATGGAACTTCCATTATCATGTATTAAATCAATATTACTTTTATACAAAATAGGTTAAAAACCGCCCCTAAAGTAACAAAAATCAAACTTTAAAACAAAATAATATTTATCACAAAGCCGGTTGACATTAGGTTTCAATTTCTCTATATTTTTCCTGTTCAGGAAATATAGAAAGGGGTATGGTGGAAGAACTGCAGGATCAGAGACGAATTGAAGAATTAAAGCGAAAAGCTGAAGAAGTTACAAAAACAGCGACAGAACAAGAAGCAAACCGGCTTGACTTAGAGGCGACATCATACGCCCAAGAAGAGCTAAAGAATCTTCTAGCCGGAGAGGAAAGAATCGCTCAGCAGAAACTCGACCAGGCAAGAAAAGAGCGAGAGACGCAAGAGAATATTCTGCTAAATCTTGAAATCGAATATAGTACAAAAATTGAAGCGGAGTTAGAAAAGAATATCGGAGAACGGCGGCAAGCCGAAGAACAAAGAAGAAAGTTAGAGGAAGAGTGGACACGCAAGAAATCTGAAGAAGAAGAACGACGCAAACGAGAGGATGAACTTCGTCGCGTAGAGGAAGAACGCAGACTTAAAGAAACAGATGAACAGCGCCGACGCGAAGAACAACAACAACGCCTCGACCTCGAACAACAACGTCGGGATGAAGAACAGCGCAGAGTAGAGGAAGAACGAAAAGAACGGATTGCATCGCTAATCCTAAGTGCGGAAAATTATTTTGCTAACGGTGATAATGAAAATGCTTTGGTAGAGATAGCCAAAGCGTTGGTCAACGATCCGGTTAACCGGCGCGCACTCGATATTGAAACACAAATTAAAACGGCTATCGGCGGAATTGAAACACCCATCTCAGAATCAATTCCCAAAAAACGCAAACCCAAAAAACGCGTTCCTTTAAAAGCTTCCGAACCCTCTACAACCGAGAAAAAACGCTTTTCAGTACCATACATCCTGCGTATTATTGCTCTTATACTAGTTATAGTAGTCGTAATAATCTTCCAATTGAAAAAACCGGCATTCAGACTGCCGGCTACAATAGCTATAATGCCGTGGGGCGGATCGTCCGGCTCACTGGAAGAGAACATCCTTGGGTCTTCGATAGCAGAGGAAGTAACACGACGACTTGGAAGTGTGAAGACATTACACGTCTTAGGTTTTTCATCAGGCTATAACCTGAGGCAACGCATAAAAGAGCCGGAACGTGAGGCATTCAGATTAGGATACACATATTTACTCCTTGGAAAATTATCTCGATCCGAGAATTCGGTATCGATAGAAATGAAGTTAGTCGACTCTCTCGGTAATGAAGAATGGACGGGACAATATGTAAAACCATTTACAGGTTTAGCTGAACTACCAGCAGAAATATCTCAGCACTTTATCGATGCGCTCGGAGTTGGAACGGGAGATATCTCCCCGGGGTTCAAATCTGCAACAACGTGTTCTGATCCCGATGCTTATCTCTTTTACCTTCGGGGAAAAGAGATACTTCTAAGACGCACTCAAGAAAGTTCGGAAAACGCCTATATGTTATTCCTTCAGGCAATTCAACAAGATCCCGGTTTTGCTGAAGGGTTTGCTTCTGCGGCAGATGTCTTAGAATTCAGACTGGAAAATGGTTGGAGCCGGGGTGATTCCGTCGTTATTCAAGCTCAACATTTAGCCGATGCCGCAGTACGAGAAAATCCCTCGCTGGAAATTGGTTATATCGCGAAGGCAAAGATTCTTGCATTCCAGAAAAAATATACTCCGGCACTTGCACAACTCGATAGCGCACATAGTCTCGCACCGAATAATAGTATCATCGATTTCGAAAAGGGTAAAATCTTTTTGAAAATCGGGAAATACGCCGAGGCAATCAATACGCTGAATGAGGCATACAAATATAACGGGATGGATACTGAAATCCTGCAAAATATTGCCGCTGTTTACCAACTTGTCGGTTCTACAAAGCAAGGTATGCCCTACCATGAGGCGGCGCTTAAATATTCTGCCGATCCATTGGCTTATCTTTCTATTACACTTTCGGATGCGATATCCGGTGATCCCGACTTGCGATTGAACCAGAGCAACAGAATTATAGCCGCAAGTTATCGCCGTATCAATATGAATTCGAACGACTATATAACCCTATATCATCTGGCACGCTTGCGGCAAATAATGGGCGATACCGATGCGGTCGATATACTTCGGACAACGGCAGATGTCCTTCAAAATCTGCTCCAGAATAATCCAAAAGATTCTCACGTCTTGGTGTATCTCGCACTCACATTAACAAGACTGGGAAGATATTCTGAGGCGATTACTGCCGCTGAAAGAGCCGCCGCACTTGCTCCGTCCGATGATTTTGTTAAATATCGGATTGCACAGACATACTCCTTACAGATGTACGACCAGAAAGAAAAGAAACTTAATGAGAAGAAGAAGGAAACTGCTTTGAAATACCTTCGTGAAGCACTGGCGCTCAATTACCGCGTCATAGAGATTACTAATTCTGATTTTTACAATATGTTTGATCAACCGGATTTTCGCGCTTTAATTCAAGAACCATTGAAATAAAAAGCAACAGTGTAACAGTGACTTATAATATTGATTGGATTTAAAGAGTGGCAAAGAAAGAAATATCAAAAGAAGACCTTGATCGGAAAAAACAAGCGAGCGATTTTCTCAAGAGCGCCGATAAATTTTTTAAAAACGGCGATTTTCCAGCCGCATTGGAAAGAATAGAGAAGGCGCTTGAAATCGATCCGGGAAATTTTTACGCCCGTGCTTATAAAGACAGGATACAAAATTCACAACAGCATCCTCCTTCAAAATCTCAGCGATCTCAAACGCCTGAGTCACCAGCACATTCAGGCGAGGACACATATGATGATGAGAGTCAGAACGACACGGAAGAACTTCAGAGAAAATTACAAGCTGACCGGCAAAGGGATACTGAAGAAAAAAAGCGTACCGATACAGAACGGCAGCGCGCAGAGCAGGAGTTAAGACGTCGTGCGCTTGAAATAGAAATCAACCGGCAGCGGGAAGAGGAAGATCGGAAAGTCGCTGAGGATACTCGCCGCAAAGTTGAAGAAGAAACCAAGAAAAAACTCGCCGATGACAGAGTCCGGTTAGAAGCCGAAACACGCAAGCGTATAGATGAAGAAAAGCTGCGTCTGCAAGAAGAGCTGAAACGCAATGAAGAGATCGCGCATAAACGAGCTGAGGAAGAAGCCCGGCGGAAGGCAGAAGAAGAAGAAAGGAAACGACGGGAAAAGGAGGAAGAAAAACGAAGGAAAGCGGCAGAGGAGGAGAGAATTCGGATCGAAGCGGAAGAACGCCGGAAAACCGAAGCAGAAGCAAGGCGCAAACTTGACGAAGAAATGCAGAAACGAAAGGAAGAGGAGCGGCTCAGAAAGCAAGAAGAGGCGACTTTGAAGAATGCGCTGGAAGAGGGCAAACGGAACGCGACTGAAGCAAAATTGGCTGAATATCTTGAGCGTGCGAAAAAGCTGGTAGCCAGTGAAGCTTATGACGACGCGAGAATTGAAATCCTGAAGATTAATTTTATCAATAAAGACAATTACGAAGCGAAACAACTCGAACAAATTGTATCCAATGCAATCTCATCATCACTCGAAGACAGGGTCAAGAAAGAAAAAGAAATTCAGCCAAGTACATACACAGAAATTTACACCCGACTTCTTAAACTCGCCTGGAGTGAAGGCGTCCCCGGAGCTACGGAAGAATCGTACTTTGATGCGTTACGCACTTCGCTTCAGATTTCCGTAGATGAGCACCTGAAAATAGAAACACAAATTAAACCTGAAGCTTACATGGAGGCGTTGAAGAAAGCATGGCAGGATGGAACTCTCTCACCTGATGACGTTTCGCATCTCGAACGTCTGCGAAGCGAATTAAACATTTCCGCCGATGAGCATCTCTCGCTTGAACAGAAAATTAGGAGGCAACTCGGATTATAGATAATTGAAGCCGATACTTTCAATATCGGATTGAGGAAAGCTATTCACCTCTTTTATTATCACTAACTTGGATTTTCATCGGCTTGATGGAAATCTTTCCATTGGTCGATAACATGCGGAGGCTATCAAGAGTTTTTTTCATGTCGGCAACAATTGCAGATATCAAGATGGCACAGCGAATCCGTTTATACTCGGCAAATTTCTTAATTGATTTTTCGAAAAGATATACAGCCGTAGCGGCTTTACCGAGTTTAATAAAACTGTACGCTTCTGCCATCTGAACAAAAGCTTCAACGAATATTTTCCCGTCTCCCGTTTGTTCACGCCATACTTCTTCCCATTCTTCATGAGCCTCCCAGTAAAACCCACTGTTAAATAATCTTATTCCCTCTAAAAATTGTGCGGATTGCAATATCTCGCATAATTCGACATTTAAATCCGGGTTATCGGGTTTATGAAATTCGATTTGCGGAAGCGGATACCCTTTCTTACGTTGCCCGTTGCGAGATCTGCATCGTACTGCTTCCTTACTTTCTCCGATATATTTCAACAGGGGTTCGATGGGAATGCCGAAATACTCAGGCATAAATTTTTGTAATTTCGTCTGGGCTTTCTCTAAATTATCAATTGCATCTGAAGCATCTTGATTTTTGAAAAGACATTGGCATGCCGATGTAAGTTCCATCAAACCGCGAAAGAATACCTTATCTCGCGAATCTTTTCTTTCCCACAATAATTCCCAAGCTTCTAAAGAATGCGGGAATTGCCCGTTGTTGAAGTAGGATACTCCACGCTCGAATTCTTCCCAATCTTCGGAAGATATATGAATGTCTTGTTGTGATGATTGTTTCATAAAATAATTTTACTTACAGACAGTTACTAATTTTAATATAATTTAAAATAGTAAAAAGAAAACCATAATGCAATCATTTTAATCGTCCGGAAATTTCCAAACGCCCGGAATCGAAGTATCACATTTCGGACAATGGCCATCCTTCACTCGATTCTCCCGGATATGATAACCCAACCGCTCTATCAGCAGTTCACCGCACGAGTGACAGTATGTATTCTCGAAATTCCTAACAGCGCCCGGAATATTTCCCGCATAAACATAATGCAAACCTGCATCATATCCGATCTTTACTGCTTGTAAGACCGTATTAACAGGCGTGTTAGGGATATCCGTCATCTTGTAGTCCGAGTGGAACGCGGTTACATGCCAAGGGATATCGGCTGATACTGATTTGATGAAGTCCGCAATGTCTGTCAATTCTTCTTTTGAATCATTAAATCCGGGAATGATTAATGTAACGATCTCAACCCAAAATTTTTTCTCGTATGCCAATTTGATCGTATCAAGCACATTCTGCAATACGCCGCCAAGCTCCCTGTATCGTTTGTCGTTGAATCCTTTAAGATCTATTTTAAAGAGATCAAGCCATGGCTTCAGATACTCAACCACTTCAGGTGTGCCGTTGCCGTTCGAGACAAACGAGGTGATAAGTTTAGAGCGCTTGGCAATCTTAAAAACCTCAACACCCCATTCACTCGTGATAAGCGGCTCATTATATGTGCTTGTAATGATCTGTGCTTTATGCTGACGGGCGGATAGAACGATCTCTTCTTGAGATATTATTTCTATGTTAGAAACTGCATAAGGATCGCGAAGGGTTTGCGATGTAATCCAATTCTGACAGAATGAACAATGATAATCACAACCGAGCATTCCGAAGCTCATCGCGAGGCTTCCGGGCAGTGCATGGAAGAATGGCTTCTTCTCAATCGGGTCAAGCGCGAGTGAACCGACATAACCCCAGGGTACAAAAAGTTTCCCGCCACGATTGAAGCGAATCTTGCATATACCATCTTTTCCCTCTCCGATCTTACACCGGTGACCGCATGCAAAACATTCGATTTTCCCATCTCCGATGTTGCGATATAATTCACCGGCACGCGTATGACTGTTGAGCAGTTCCTTGAGCGATATTTGTTTTTCTCCTATCATGCTTTCCTACTGTAAATATACATGAAATATTTTTGATTTCAAGTTTGCCAAGTGCGACTCACTTTGCACCTGAAACCAACGCGTAAGTGAGTCGCACTTTCATGCTTGACATTGTGAATATTATTTCGTAAAATCTTGGGCGGCGAACATATTGAGGATCGGAGTTTGGAAGCTTAACTTATCATTAAAAGTAACTCAAAAACGATTGGAATTTATCCGCATATTAACCTGAAAGGACTTGGGCGCATCCGTAGTCAGCTTGATTTCCTGGAAACGAAAGACGAACACAAAATATCAGATGAATCACAGAAATTGCTTAAATAAGCAAAAAATAAAAAGCGTAATAACGACATATTGCGTTATTACAGATGTTGTGACGGACATTCACTCAGCACAAGGTGCAAACGAGTTTATTACTAACACGTTCCATGAACAACTATCAAAATAATTTTGAAAGTAAATGCATGCGCTTCGCTCATAAGCGTGTCCGTCACATCGTGGCGCGGGCTGTCGCCCTCGATGTGCTCGTTCGCTTCGCGAACGTCGCACATCTTCGGGAAGTACTCCATGCTCGCTCTACGTCT
>JAGVIE010000027.1 GCA_020056225.1 Bacteroidota bacterium | reverse complement strand
TAAGCGTGTCCGTCACATCGTGGCGCGGACTGTCGCCCTCGATGTGCTCGTTCGCTTCGCGAACGTCGCACATCTTCGGGAAGTACTCCATGCTCGCTCAAACAAATCTCCAAAAGAAGGAGATTCGTTCGCTCGCACGTTCGTACTTCCCGCGCCACGTTATCTGAATATCTTAGAGGAAGGGCGAAAAAGAAAAGCCCCGCCATATCCGGCAGGGCTTATCAATTGATCGAGTATATTTAATCTTTAGGGATTTGAACCGCAAAAAAACCTATTCCGTCGCCTCTTTTTACCCGGAACAAAATAGCATCCCCCGGTTTACGCTTGTCGATTATCTTCTTTAGATCCTTCGGTGAATTCAATATTTGTTTGTCGGCTTCTATAAGTATATTGCCGGTTGTGATCCCGTTATTGAATGCCTCGCCATACGGTTTTGATTCACTGACGATAAGACCGTTATCGACTGAATTTTTCTTTTTATCCTGCGATGTCATCTGCTGTACTGTAATGCCGAGATTTTCGAAGGTCATCGATTGCGGCGATGTTTCATCCTGGCTGTCGCCTCCGCTTTGGTCATCCTGTCCGTCATCTTTCACGGCAACTGCGTCTTTTCTCTGTTGAAGAGTGACTTTCTTATCAAATGTTTTTCCATCGCGGAATATTTTAAACATTACTTCTTCACCGGGATGTTTACGTGCAATGTATGTTTGTACGTCACTCGGGGTTTTCATTTCCTTCCCGTCTATTGCGAGTATAATATCTTTCTCTTTCAAACCTGCGGATTCAGCCGGACTCTTATCCTCAATTTTCTGAACCAAAGCGCCTTCGGGTTTATCCAAACCGAGAGCTTTCGCCATTGCCGGAGAAACCTGATACATCTGAAGTCCGACATAAGCCCGCCTGACCTTCCCGCTCTTGATGATATCCTCTGCTACTGCCTTCGCAAGATTAATGGGAATAGCGAAACCGTACCCCTGGTAACGAGCATTCGTAGTTGCAATAGCAGAATTAATTCCTACAACTTCTCCTTTTAAATTCACCAAAGGACCGCCGCTGTTGCCCGGATTAATCGCCGCATCTGTTTGAATGAAATTCTCTATTCCTAATCCGCCGCGTTCCTGAAGAATTCCTATATTCCTTCCGATTGCGCTGACGATACCAGCCGTGACTGTTCCCTGCAAACCGAGCGGGTTTCCAATCGCTAACACCATTTCACCAATCTCAAGATCGTCCGAATTTCCCAGAGCAGACGCCGGCAAATCTTTACCATCAACTTTTATTATAGCCAGATCGGTTGTAGGATCGGTGCCGGTGATTTTTGCTTTCTCTTTACTGCCGTCACTGAATGTAACTTCAATCTTATTCGCATCCGCATCGGCAACCACGTGATTATTTGTCATGATATACCCATCAGCGCTGATCACAAAACCTGAACCGCCTTCTACCTGCGGCGTTTGCTCCGGCATCTGTCCTTCAGGTCCGAAAAAATGGAAGAAATCCCTCATATCTCCGGCGCTCTTCTTTTTTTCTTTAGTTGTAACAGTTATCGAAACTACGGTCGGTGAAACTGCTTTGCTGACTTCGATGTATGCTTTACTCAGGGCTTTATAATCAGGGTTGTTTACCTGACTCGGCGCGCCGATCTTCACTTGCGGATCGCCGGCAAATCCCGGAGTTACCCCAAAATGAAAATTAGAAACGAGAACGACTCCGAAAATTATCCCTATAAAAATAAGAAACATCGCTCCCAGAATTGATTTATTTGTCATTAATGAATCTCCTTTATTAAATACCTATTTATCCGATTATACTTCCATTAAAATATTTTGTTACGAGAAAACGAATTAAAATATATTAAGCCGTCCGGTCCGATGGTATAGCTTTGAGTTAATTTCCCTCCGCGTTTTTCAACCCTGCGAACATTTTCGAGAATACTTGATCGGATTTCAGCGCTCGCAATCCGGAAATATGATACCGCAGATATGTCCAGATAAAACTTTCCATGATATTTCTCGTTTTTTCATCAACTTCAAAATCGAAAACAGCTTCCATCTCATTAGATGCCAATATTTGACGGAAGATTTTAAGAATACCCGCTGGAAGCAGAGCAGTATGACCATAAACTGCCGAACATTTCGCGCAGATCAATCCGCCCTTCTCAACATGAATCTTGTACGAACGGACCTCTGCTACTTCTTTCAGTTCCTTTCTGCAGGACACACAATGACCGAATATCGGCTCGAAGCCCAAAACCTTCGCCAGTCTGATCTCAAAATAATATAACAAATTAGACGGGTTATGAGTTGCAGTATTCAGCGTATTTAATGTACGCTGAAGAAGTGTGAATAGTTCTATGTTCTGCTCCTGCTCATGCGCGACGATGTTCACCAATTCAATCATCGTCATACCGACTGCCATCTTATCGAGGTCTTCGTACAGTTTACGGAACGGCTTCATTAAATCGCAATGAGATACAGTTTGAATATCTCTGCCTTCCTTCTTATAAAAAACCAAGAGGACATACGACATCGGCTCGAGCGACGAACCGAACTTACTCTTCGATTGACGCGCACCTTTTACCATGCCGGCAACTTTCCCAAATTGCCGCGTGTAGAAAGTAACGACCTTGCTCGATTCCCGGATGTTAACCGACCGCAGCACAATCGCCTCTGTCTTGACAATCGTACTCATACTTTGAATGATGAAGATGGGGCTCGTGAAAAATCGAATGGCGGATGATACACTTTTAAATCGGTTATTATTGCAGTGATAAGTGTTGAGGGAGTGATATCGAACGCAGGCGAATAAACTTTTACACCATCGGGCGCGGTGCGTTTGCCGAAGCCCTGAACAACTTCGTCGGCATGGCGTTCTTCTATTGGAATATTTTTGCCTGAAGCAATTGACGGATCTATTGTTGAAGTTGGCGCGGCAATGTAAAAAGGCACGCCATGATGTTTCGCATTGACGGCTAAACTATACGTACCAATTTTATTTGCCGCGTCGCCATTTATTGCAATCCGATCGGAACCGGTGATGACGAGATCGATCTTCTTTTGCTGCATAAGAAACGCCGCCATGCTATCGGTAATCAAAGTAACATCGATTCCGAGTTTCATCAATTCCCATGTTGTGAGCCGCGCACCCTGAAGTAGCGGACGCGTTTCATCGGCATATACTTTGATTGATTTCCCCAACCGGTATGCAGTAGTTATTACACTTTGCGCAGTTCCTTCTCCGCCCGTAGCTAGAGCGCCGGTATTGCAATGAGTGAGTATTACAGCAGATTGCGGGATGAGTTTCTGACCGTTCTCACCGATCTTGCGGCACATTTCTTCATCCTCCCGATGAATTCGGACCGCTTCCCCGGTTAGTGATTTTATGACAGCATCAATATCTGCCGGGACAGAGAGAATATTTTCCATTCTCTTAAGCGCCCAAAACAGATTGACTGCAGTCGGGCGGGTAGATGCAAATTCTTTGATAACGTTCTGAATTTCGTGAGAGAAAGATTGATAGTTTTTTTCGCCGGAATGAATTGCCGCTACCGCTACACCATAAGCTGATGCAATTCCGATCAGCGGCGCACCGCGGATTTTAAGCTTTCGGATTGCTTCGGCGATGACACGGTAATCGTGCGACTGGATATAAGTTTCTTCCAACGGAAGTTTTGTTTGATCGATGAACCGGACGGAATCACCGCACCATTCGATTGATTTAAACATCTATATTTACGCTGTTATCGTATCATCAAATTTTGACAATTCTCTGAATTCGCTGAAGCGGTCAAGGATTTCGTAATAAGTTAAATCTTTGAACCGATCCAGACTAAACCTCTCGACACAGAAAGAGGCGAGCGTACTTCCGTGAACGACTGCGCGTTTCAGGTTCTCATCGGACAGGTCATCGGTTTTAGCTATCCATCCGATAAAACCTCCCGCGAATGTATCGCCGGCGCCGGTCGGATCGTAAATGTTTTCAAGGGGGTAAGCAGGCGCGGAAAAAATCGTGTTAGCGGTAATCAACAGCGCGCCATGTTCACCTTTCTTGATTACAACAACACCTGGACCCATACTCATTATCGCTTTGCCCGCACGGATCAGGTTCGGCTCGTTAGTTATTTCGCGCGCCTCTGATTCATTCAGAATAATGACATCGAGAAGCTTTAAAGTTTTCTTCAACTCGTCGTTCTTTCCTTTAATCCAAAAGTTCATCGTATCGCCTACAACGAGCCGGGGTTTCTTGATCTGTTCCAGCACACGCCGTTGCAGAACCGGATCGATATTGCCGAGGCATACATAAGTTGTTTTCTTAAACGAGTCGGGGATTACGGGATTGAAATGCTCAAAGACATTCAGATCGGTGTACAGAGTATCGCGAACGTTAAGGTCGTAATGGTAACGTCCGCCCCACCGGAATGTTTTTCCTTCCTTGATTATTTGAAGCCCCTCAAGATCGATGTCGCGTTCTTCGAGGAATTTGATATAATCATTCGAGAAATCGCCCCCGACTACACCGACGAGCCTGATGGGAGAAATGAAATAACTCGCCGCTATCGAGATATAAGTAGCAGAGCCGCCCAAAACATTTTCAACTTTGCCGAACGGCGTCTCGATGGAATCGATTGCGATAGAACCAACGACCAGTAAACTCATTGAATTTCCTTTAGTGAGAGGTTATAGAACGGGGGTAATTTACGAAAAGTGCAGGGAAAGTGCAACATAGCCGGATTCATATAAACTTAAAAGAGCGATGGTTTTACGAAGTCAAAATAAATTTAAACAGAGTGAGTCAACTTTGACGCGATTGAAATAAAAACAAAACAATGACGGAAGAAGATCAAGCAATGACAGATGAACTATCAGCATTGAGAGAAAATTTGAAACAATGTTAAGAAACCTCAGCACAATGAGAACCAAATACAACGCAAAGCCGAAATGAATCGACACAATGGCATACGGGGAGGACACAATGGCAAAAGAACAAGCACAATGCGAGATATAAATTATGCAGAATGGATAAAAAGAAACGCAATGCTGAAAACAGGGTAAATACAGCAATAATGACAAAATACCGGCGGATAAAGTTGTACCGAAGAAGTTAGAAAATTAGATATAATCCGAAGAATATATTTATTGACATTCGGATAAATAATTGTTACAATAATGCTAATCAGATGGGAATGAAAAAACCGCCTATGTGAGGTAAATGGTTTGGCGAATGATAAACATACTATAGGATTCTTTGAAACGGTGCGGAGGGAACTTCGCCTGCGCAATTATAGTAATAAGACAATTAAATCTTATGTAAGTTGTTTGCGTTCCTTTGTAAAATATTTTTCACCGAAGCATCCACGGAATCTAACTGAAGATGATATTAAAAAATATCTTCTGCATTTATTGATGGTTGAGAAAAGGTCAGCGAGTTCTGTAAATCAAGTATTTAACGCGCTCAGGTTTTTGTATGTAGAATTGTACATGATGTCGTACATCATCGGTAAACTTCCGCGACCGATGAAAGAGAAAAAATTACCCGATGTTTTAAATGAGGATGAGGTTGTAAGGATATTCAAGGCAGTACACAACTTGAAACATCAAACGATGTTGATGCTTGCGTATGCAAGTGGTTTAAGAGTGAGTGAATTGGTTCGAATAAAAATAGAAGATATTGATGGCAGCCGGGGACTTATTCATATTCGCAACGCGAAGGGGAAGAAAGATCGGTTCACAGTATTTCCCGAATCGCTGCGAGGACAGTTAATTGCATATTGGAAAAAATATAAGCTTGGAACCAGCGGTTGGCTTTTTCAAGGAGATACAAACGACAAACATTTAGCGGCGCGAAGTATTCAAGCGGTTTTAGCAAGAACAATACAGGCAAGCGGTATCACCAAACGAGTTTCGATGCACACCCTGCGTCACTCGTTTGCAACACACTTATTAGATCACGGAACTGATTTAAGATATATTCAGGAGTTGTTGGGTCACCAGAGCGTTAAAACAACAGAGATATATACACATGTTAGTCCAAAAGGACTTGGGCGAATACGGAGTCCGCTTGATTTCCTGATAACGAAAGACGAACATAAAATATCAGATGAATCACAGAAACTGCTTAAATAAGCCAAAACTAAAAACAGTAAAAACGCAATATTGCGTTTTTACAGATGTTCCGCAGCCATTCGCTCGCGAGTGGTTGCGCATGAAAGAGTGTACAAACATGAATGAGCAAACAATAGCGCAACCACAAAAGCTGCTCGCTCATGAG
>JAGVIE010000007.1 GCA_020056225.1 Bacteroidota bacterium | reverse complement strand
GCGGAGACATTCTGCTATCGGTTATCAATCACCGGTGCAATTTGAATTAAATAATTTTTTGTCTTAACTTGTTGTCCAGAAAATCGGGACAAGATCAGACTTCTACTTGAGAACATTTCGCATGAAATGATAAGAGATAAGACAACATTATTTATACAAATTGCACCTCCAACAGGAGGATCGTCATCAGCCTGCTATTCATTAAAGCACTCACCGGAATTCAATGTATTTTTTGATGCAATTCTGAGAATAAAAAGTCACATTAATCCGAAAATATGGTTATCTCTCATGGAGGCGATTCGTGGATTTGATTCATTATATCAATTATTGCCTCCAGTCAGTGAACGTATACTTCAACGTGAGACAGGAGATCGGTTCAGTGCCGTTGAAGAGAAAGTGTGGCCAAATCAATATTCACAAAAAATTCTGAATGCTAGAGAAACACACAAACAAATCTTTGAATCTTATTTCCCTTCGACGGTTACTATCTACGGTACTGAAGTTGTAACTTCGCAGGATTATCTAGTTGATCAGGATTTTGAAATAATTCAAAAAATTCCATCTTATATTAAAGGTGATGGAACTGTATCAATGGCGAGCGCAACACTATCCTCCCCAGCAGAAAAACGTATACCTATACGAGAACCCATTGCAACTCATGATCAATTACCAAACCATCCGTCTTTATTTAAGCATTTGGAAACTGAATTATCGTTGCTGAATTAATATTTATTCGATGGAAAAACATCCTAAACTATATTGGATTCTTAATGGCTATTGCGATCCGAGAATTGTGACTTCTGGAACGGAGATTAAATTTCACTGTGCAATCTCTTCAAAATTGGATAAGCGGAGTAAGCTCTGTCCACGATTAGAGATTTATACTGAATCTGGAGAGAAAGTTAAGACAATAAAAATGGATGTTAAATCAAAACAAACTCCGAAAGAATTTGAAGTAAAGGTCAAACCCGAGTTTAAGACTGGTGCATATTTAGCTGTTTTGACTATTACAAATGGTTCCCCATGTTTAGTTTTGACTTTTGACGTTATAGAGGAAGCATTAAAATCTACTGTTGAAATATTTGGTGAAATACTTAATAAAAGAATTAAGGCGAGAGAGACTCTGTTAAATAGAAACTATAATGCGTCCATAAGATATCTTTCGGAGATACTGAGATCATATCTTGTCAACAAAATGTATTTGTTAGCGGAATTAACCTTGTTAGAGCTAGAAGGAATCCTTTCAAAGCAAGAGTTCAAATTGAATTTTGCAGCTCCTACTGCAGGGAATCGTAATGATATCATGAAACAAGGATTACTAAAATCCTGGGACAAATTGGAACATGTTAGTATTGCATTTTCTCAAATTGCTTCGAAAGCTACTGTGATTAATGAGGGAATTGCAAGATGGATTTATTCGGCTTATGAGGACGTATCAGAATTGTCAAAAAATTATGGAAGTAATGATAAAGCTGAAAAATTTTACGAGACTGCAACTTTATTTTTAGTATATCTTGCAGATACAATTTATGCACGAAGAGCATTAGAACATTACATACATTACTGGCAAATCAGAGGACATAAGTATGAGAAAAAAACAAAGAATAACATCTCCAATTTGGAAGATAAACTTATTACAAGTCTTCTAGCCACGTTTGTTCGATCTGTCAGTAAGTACTCGAGGAGTCACGATCTAATAAGAATACGTTCGATCAAGGATATACATTCAATTTTTATCACTAATAGTGGAATACCGATTAAACCAATAGGCACGCCATTCCCTCATCCATCTAAAGTAATCAATTCAATTAAATGGTGGAATGATGTATTTAGTGCAAATGGGTGCCAACTAAATGTGGAATACGATAATGTCAAGGATATTGGGTTCCGGATAAATTTATCCCCACAAAAAAATTCGATGGAACTAACATACGGTGGAAAAATCGATGGAGCGAGTAAAAAGTAGCAAGAAAAATATACTTATAGTTGATGATGATGTAAGCTTTGCCCAACTGTTGGAGATAGTTTTGAAAGATGAAGATTATAATATTCTCGTGTCTAACAATGGTGAAAAAGCGTTACAATTGATTAGAGGTAATATCTTTGATTTGATACTTCTTGATATTGAGATACCAAAGATTAGTGGTTTGATGGTCCTGAAGTATGTTAAAGAGCATAATCCTGATACTAAAGTAATAATATTGACAGGCCATTCTGGGATAAAAAATGCTATTGAAGCACTCAAATATGGTGCAAACGAATTTATGAGTAAACCACCCTCAATGGAAGATCTTTTAATGGTGGTAAAACGAAACTTACAATGACATTTACTAGCAAACGTCTTTGTAAATTCAAATTCAAAAATCTACCTGTAGCGCAATCTTTTTTGAGAGATATGAATATCATAGCGCTCCGGTTGTACCCTGCCGAAGACAAATGGAAGCGGACCCCAGACGTCGGAGTAAAATCCGGCACGGGCTAGTTTATTCATACATGTCAGCCACGTGAATGTTTTGCTCTCAAGTGAGTCGCGAAGAGGCATATAACCGGGCAGACGGTAGAGATTTGTGTTATTGATCGGATTCACGATTATATCACCAGCATCGAGATTCGGTTGGGATATATCGAGAGATTTACATCCGAGTGATTCCATGTAATATTGGAATCCCCAATGCCCCTGAAACCAGATCGTTGAGTTGCCTGATTGATATCGTTTGACGATTGTTGTGGCGTCATCACGGATAGTGTTTGCGAGATTATAATCGGAGTAGGTTATCAGGAGAGCAAGTAATCCTGCCGGTAAAAGCGGGAAATAATTTTTCCATCCGGATCGAGAAGCTACGGTCTTTTGTAATGATTCGTTATGTCTGACAATTAGAATCCCGACTGCCGGAGCCAGGGGGAGAAGCGTCCTTCCATTTATCGACCAGTTAATCAACACCGCGAACAGAAAAACTCCGATTACCCAAAGGAAGAGTAAAACCAAGCCGGCATCTCTCTTTTTAATTATTTCTACAGTTGCGATAACAATGATATTTATTCCGGCAAGCGCATATAGACTGAATTGTAAAATATAATCCCACCTTATTCCCGCATCGCTCGCGAGCGTTACTTTTCCGATTGATCCGAGTTTAATAAGGAGTACAATAAGTCCGGCGGCGAGCACTCCGTTAAAAAGCAGGAACACCGGACTCCACAACCGACGAAGATAAAAAAGAATGATAATAAAACAGCCGCCCGTAAATGCGAAGCCCAGCAGAAATTTTGTAAGATAGGCTTTACTTCCAATCGTACCGAATTGAACAGAGTATGAAGCCGCATCTATCAGGAGACCTTTTCCGTAGAGAATATATGTTACCCAATGGTACCCCGCAAGAATACCGGCAGGTATGAGCAAGAATAACAAGGATGCATCCAATCGCCGCTTCTCAATGACAGTCCAGACTAAAAGCAGGAGGATTAAATTCATTCCAAAATATTTCGTTAATGCGGAACATGCGATAAACAATGCCGATGTGAATATGAGCAGTCTGTTATTTTTTTGAATTCCTTTCATCCATGAAAATATTGCCCATACCCAAAAAGCTGTCATCAATATATCGCACATCAGAGTTGTGGCTGAGAGAAGAACAACCGGTGTAAGAAGGGCGATGAGTGATGCATCGAGTGGTCGCGAACAAAAAAGCATGCTAAGTAAATAGGTTCCAATTATGAATCCGACGAAAGGCAGTATAAATAGGAGATGCAGTGTTTGCTCACCCCAGCCGAAAAAATAAGCTCCAGCCGCCATGTAGTAAGAAGCTAAGGGAGGATTTTTTGTAACTTCATACATTGGCATTGTTTTGCCGTACCAATTGACATCGAAGCCGTACGGATCGGATGGATGGTTTAGAATGTGTTGAGCTGCCCGGATAAATAACGGATCATCTATGTGCACAGCTTTATTGATGAATGGGAGATAACAAAGAACCGCTACGACGATTAGAATTGCCAGATGTCCGATATGAAAAGAATTATTCACAGAAAATTTACTCATGTTATTTCCTATCCTGTCCGAGTTTATTGCGAAGGTATTCGATAAGCTGTGCAACATCGGATGTCGGGGTTTCAAATTTTGCGCCTTGTTCTAACGCTTGAAGGGCGAGTGAATCTTTTCCCATGGAAGCTTCGAGAACCCCAAGACTGAAATACCCGGTGGCAAAATCCGGTTTGACTTTGATCGATTGGCTGTAATGTTTTTCGGCATTAACAACGTCACCCCGGTTATGGTACATTCTTCCGAGACGAACATGCAATTGATAGAAAGCAGAATCGATTTGCAATCCATCTCGATAAACTTTGATAGCACTGTCGGGCAAACCCATGCTTTCAAAAAATATTCCGAGATCGACATATCGATTTTGGTCACGAGTATCCAGTACAATCATCTGTCTGCATACTTCTACTGCTTTATTATATTGTCCTGCTGCATAATAAGATTGTCTTAATTTCGAGTAACCCGTGAAATCGTCCGGTCTCAAATCGATATACTTGTTAAGTAACTCTATTGTTTTGTTATATTGCCGAAGGTCGAAATAGTATCCGGCAAGATTAAAGTAAGCGCGGTGGACGGTCGGAGCTTTATTAATTGCATCCATCCAAAGCGATTCACTATTTCGCCAGACAGGTATGCGGATGAATGAACCGATTCCACAAGCGACGACAAGTAATACAAGTAATAACCTCCCGGCGAACTGTGTGTGGGATTTAAACATCTGGTAAATTCCCATACCGATGAAAAGCACAAATCCAATAGACGCTGTATAAAGACGATGCTCTAGGATTGGGACTGCAAGAGGGAATATATTTAATGCCGGAAACAGACAAACGCTTAGCCATGAAAGTGCAAAAGCAAGAATTGATTCGCGTTGCAATGCCCACCAAATAATAGCAATAAATGAAATAATAATAACTATAGCGAACAAATTCCATGGAAAATCGAACCAGATAATTTTGGCAAGTGGATGTTCGATGCTCAGCCGGAATGGCGCGATCAGAAACGAAAAATATTCAACTATTATTGCGGGTAAAAATTGTAGTCGTTCGGTAAGCGAGAACATTCCGTATAATTTTTCAGTACCTATAATCTCATCAAATACCATTAACCGGATTATGAGATAAATGCCAATGATTGCCGCTAAGGGTGTGAATTTTAATAAAGTATCTTTTGAGAACAGCGTGGTCAGAGTATTTTTTCTTACGACAATGTCATAAAGCGGCAGTATGAAGATGCAAAATGCCGCCGATTCTTTTGTGAAGAGTGCGAGAGTAAAGGATATTACGGAAAAAAACAGATATAACTTTATTCTTCCGGGTTTTTTATGGTGTTGTATGTAGAAATACATCGTCATGGCTATGAACAACCCGACCAGTATATCATTTCTCCCGGCAATCCATGCCACCGATTCGACCTGAATCGGATGAAGAGCGAAGATCAGGCTCGACAGAAGAGCTATGCTCTGGTTTTGAATGAGAGAATTTATCAGAAGAAAAACCAGCATCGCCGTCAAACAATGTAGAAGAATATTCGTGAGGTGATAACCGAGCGGATTAAGTTTCCATATTTGATAATCGAGGATATAGCTTACAAGCAGGATCGGACGATAGTAAACGCCTTCTTTTTTGTGTGTGGTGAATGCGTGTGTTGTAAACGATGCGGCGATGTTAGACGGATGACTCAGAAAATTTTCATTGTTCAGGACAAGGTCGTAATCATCATAATTTACAAAATCATAACTTAATGTCTGAACATATACGATGCCGATGCAAAAAATGATGATCAGAAAATATTTCCAGGATGATTTAATTTCTGTGGGATTGTCCATAGTCAAACTAAAAATTAAATCTCCGTTTGAGTTCGATAGCTTTTGTTTCATCCCCCGATTTGTAGTAGAGATCCATCAACAGTGTGAGATAATCAATTGACGGCGATTTAATCGAGAGACCGCTTTCCAGAACTTGGATTGCAGAACGCAGATCGCTCACCGATGCATATATTTTTGCCAGATAAAAATAAGCATCCGCGTCCCGAATGTTCAAAGTGATCGCATTCTCATACGATTTCGTTGCAATAATAGGTTGACCAATCCGCTCACTTACTATACCTAATCGAAAGTGTAATTGTGCGACCGACGAATCAATCCCGATTCCTTGCCGGTAATAAATAGCGGCGGAATCCGGTTGACCGAGTTCCTCATAAATGACGCCAGCTTCGAGGTAACGCTGGGGGTTATCCGGCTGCAATTCAATCATTTTTTTGCAAATTGCGGCAACTTCTTTGCGTCTGCCGGTAACATAGTAAACCTCTCTGAGGAATCTGTACACTCTCGGATCGGTCGGAGCCAATGTCAAATAATAATCTAATGTTTGGTTGCATTCGCTGTAATTTCCTATATCGTATTGGGCCCGGGCTAAGGAATAATTCGAGTGAAGATCGGTTGGAGCTTTTTTAACAGCATCGGAAAATAATGTTATACCGTTTTCCCAAACCGGCAGCCGCAAGCAGGATAGAATAGCTAAGACAATTATTAGAATAGAAAAAAGAACTTCTCTGAATTTAACGGTCTGAAATATATTTGAGAAGCGATCGATCCCGAAACTTACAGCTAGCGCTACGCCCGTCATCGGCACGTAAAGACGGTGCTCCAGTATCGGTTTCGGCATCGGGAAAAGATTCAGAGCGGGCAGTAACCCTATTGCAAGCCAAGCTAATCCAAAAAATAATATCGGATGCTTTCGCCATGACCGCCAGAGCGCGATAGTAAAAAGGAGTAAGACAATAATTGAAACAAAATACCACGGCTGTTTTAACCAGATAATGTCGGATAGCGGGTGAGCGACCGATAAACTGAAAGGCGCTATTAACAATTGCAGATGTTCGGCGATTATCCCGGGAATATTAGCGAGGCGATCCGGAAATGGTTTACCCTTTCCATACATTTGCTCGGCTCCGATAAGTGAGCCAAAAATATTGAGACGGATGATAAAATAGAGTGCGAGTATTATCATTATCGGCAAGAACTTCAAAATATTTTTCTTAGATACTATCTCACTTAATGTTTTATTTCGAAAACAAATCTCGTAGATCGGTAACAAGAGCAGATAAAATGCAGCTGATTCTTTTGTGAATATGGCGAATGTAAAAAAAATCGGAGTGAGTATCTGGTAAGGTTTTATTCTTACATTATTCCGTAGTGATTGAATATGCGAGATCATCATTAATGTTATGAAGAATCCCAAAAGTATATCGTTCCTGCCAGCAATCCAACCGACGGATTCAGTTTGAACCGGATGGAGCGCGAAGATCAATGAACCGAATAATGCGAGGATAGAATTTCCGAAGATGGTTTCTAACAATAAGAAAACTAAAATTGCAGTCATCGTATGAAGAATGACGCTGGTCAGATGGTAACCAAATGGATCCAATTGCCAGATATGATAATCAATTATAAGTGTAACGACGTGCAGTGGTCTGTAATAGACGCTCTCACCTCCTGCGCCGATAAATGCATGAGCAGTAAATGCTGTGCCAACATTACGCCAATCGGAAAGGAACTTTTGATTGTTATAGATCAGCTCATCGTCATCATAATTAACGAAGCCGAATTTTAATGTCTGTCCGTAAACCAGCACAACAGATGCCGTTATGATGATTAGAAATTTCCAGCGGCTTGTAATTGTAGATGGTGATGTCATTGCCGCACGACGTATAATATCGAACTGAAGAAATCAATCACGATTATGCTGTGGTGTAAACAGTGGTGATTGGATGAGATGGATTCTGTGGAGTAAGAATTTTCCGAGGGTTTGCATTGTTCTTAATCCGTAAGTAATGCTTCTTTTCCAATTGATGGAGGAAGACGTGTCGTGGTAACGTACCGGTACAGGTACTTCGCCGATGCGAAAACCGAATGCGACGCACTGCATCAGAATTTGGCTGTCGAATACGAAATCGTCGGAATTATTTTCCCACGGTATAGTTTCAAGAACCCTGCGGTGGAATGCGCGGAAACCAGTGTGCCATTCCGATAGATTCATTCCGGTTCCGATATTTTCGAAAAGCGTCAACACCCTGTTGGCAAAATATTTATAATGCGGCATTCCGCCGTCTAACGCTTCCTTACGTGTTCGGATGCGCGAGCCGAGCATAACGTCTAAATGGGCATCCTTTAATAATCCGACAAGATATGGTGTGAGCCTGCTGTCATATTGATAATCGGGATGGATCATTACCACAATATCGGCGCCATGCTCGAGCGCAAGGCGATAACATGTTTTTTGATTTGCGCCATATCCGCGGTTCGAATTATGTGTGCCGATTGTAAGTTTCAAACGTTTTGCAACTTCGATTGTGTTATCCTGACTTGCATCGTCAACGAGGATGATTTCGTCTACACTTCCCGGCGGGATATCTCTTACCGTCGGTTCGAGAGTTCGTGCGGCGTTATATGCCGGCATTACAACAATGACTTTCATAGATTGATTCAATTACTTGTTAATATTCTTTTCCGGAAATGCGGCGTATCTTCGCGCCGAGTAAATGCAGTTTCTTTTCTAAATGTTCATAACCACGATCCAGATGATAGACTCGCAGCACTTCGGTTTTTCCCTCGGCGGCAAGTCCTGCAAGCACGAGACTCGCGGATGCGCGCAAATCTGTCGACATGACCTTCGCGCCGCGTAGTTTCTTTACACCTTTTATTACAGCAACGTTTTTGTTCAGTTCGATATTTGCGCCCAAGCGAATGAGTTCCGGTACATGTTTAAACCTATCATAATAGATTGAATCAGTGATCACCGATGATCCTTTAGCGATTGTCATTAACGATATCCATTGTGCTTGCATGTCGGTTGGAAATCCGGGATAGACTGCCGTTGTTACATCAACAGGTTTAATCGTTTTTGAGGATTTGATTTTTATCCATCCCTCTCCAACCTGAATAGATGCGCCGGCTTCTTTAAATTTCGAAATGACGGTTGTTAAATGACACGGGTTGCAGTTTTCGAGTTTAACTGTACCTGCAGTCAGTGCGGCTGCCGCGAGAAACGTTCCCGCTTCAATGCGATCCGGAATCATTCTTTCGTTTACAGGGTGAAGCGCGTCAACACCTTCAATCTCGATGTGTCTGGTTCCTATGCCATCGATATGCGCCCCCATCTTTATAAGAAATTCTGAGAGTGCAGTAATCTCAGGTTCAATTGCCGCATTTTCAATTACGGTTGTTCCTTTCGCAAGTACGGCTGCCATCAGGATATTGCCTGTAGCACCAACACTTGAAACATCGAAAGCAATCTTTGCCGCACGAAGCCGTTTTGCTCTGGCTATAATATATCCCCGATCGATTTCTATTTTAGCTCCGAGTTTTTTTATTCCTTCTATATGCAGGTTCACGGGTCTTGGTCCCCAGGCACATCCCCCGGGAAGAGAAACTTTTGCATAACCATACCGTGCAATCAGCGGACCGAGCACATAAATTGACGCTCGCATTTTCTTTACTTGGTCGTACGGTGCTTCGAATTTATTCACGCGAAATGTGTTTAGAGTCAGTGTATGTCCGTTTTTTTCTACATCAGCGCCCATCATCTCGAGCAATTTGCCCATCGTAGTGATATCCCGCAACTCGGGAACATTATCGAATTGATACTTACCGCTAGCCAAAAGTGTTGCGGGCATAAGTGCGAGGGCGGCATTCTTCGAGCCGCCGATGGTGACTGTTCCGTTTAGTCTTTTTCCGCCGTGAATTATAAATTTATCCACTTATTGTTCCTTTGAGTGTGCAAGGTGAATATACATCATACACATCGGAAAAGCAATCCTTGCCAATGGATTCTAAATTGATTAATTTCTTGTAATGATCTTAAATAAATATCAACTTTGGACGGTTAATTAATGTCAGTAATGATTAGAAACGGTAGAATTGTAACCGCCGATGAAAACTACATCGCCGATATATTCATTGCACAAGAGAAAATTACAGCTATCGGGGTTGGCTTGCCATATCAGGCGAATAGAATCGTTGATGCCGCAGGAAAATATGTTATACCGGGTGGTGTCGATGTACATACACACCTCGATATGCCGTTGGGAAATATTTCTTCCAGCGACGACTTTGAGACGGGAACACGGGCTGCCGCATTCGGTGGTACGACGACAATCATAGACTACGCGACGCAGTCAAAAGGAATGAGGATGCGGGATGCATTATCTGTATGGCGGAAAAAAGCGGAAGGTAAAGCATGTGTCGATTACGGCTTCCATATGATCATCACCGAATTGCCGGATGATTACCTGAATGACATGGATGAGATGATCGATCAAGGCGTAACAAGCTTTAAATTGTTTATGGCTTATCCGGGTGTTTTGATGGTGGATGATGCAACTATTCTTAAGGCGATGAAGAAAGCAGCGGAGAATGGCGGATTGATCTGTATGCACGCCGAGGATGGAAACAAGATCGAAGCTATTGTAAAGAAAACAATTGCCCAAGGCAAAACATTACCGATTTATCATGCGCTTACACGACCCCCAGCATCCGAAGCCGAAGCAGTTCAACGCGCGATTGATTTGGCAAAGGAAGCCGATGTTCCAGTTTACATCGTTCATGTCTCTTCCCAAGATGCCTTGCAGAAAATTATTGAAGCAAGGAATAAAAAAGTTAAGATATTTGCGGAAACATGTCCGCAATATCTGTTTCTCTCCATCGATGATCTGGAGAAACCAGACTTTGAGGGCGCAAAATATGTCCTTACGCCACCGTTGCGGGAAAAATGGAATCAAGATAAATTATGGGGCGGTATAAAAAATAATCATCTCCAGATAGTATCGACCGATCATTGTCCGTTCAATTTCCACGGACAGAAAGATTTGGGGATAAATGATTTCAGAAAAATTCCCAACGGAGGACCCGGCATCGAAAATAGATTGCATCTGCTGTTCGATGGTGGAGTACTAAAGAAACGTATTAATATCAATCAGTGGGTAGCTATCATATCAACAACACCGGCAAAGCTGTTTGGATTATTTCCTAAGAAAGGTACGATTGAAGTTGATAGCGATGCCGATTTAGTAATTTGGGATCCCAATAAGACTCACACAATCTCATCGCGAACACACCATATGAGAGTTGATTACTCGATGTATGAAGGTTTCAAGGTTCAAGGATTTGCAGAGACAGTTCTATTAAGAGGCGAGGTTATTATCAATCGTGGTGAATGGAGCGGTCGTTCGGGACGGGGTCGATTTATAAAAAGAAATAAATACGCATAAATAATAGAATAACGGGAGATCATTCTACCTATTTCAGTGTCAGTATTAATTACTGAGTATGTAGTAATAATTACCTTATCTACTATCAGAAATTTTTCTAAATTCTCTAATTATTCCAGGAATCATTCTAATTTTTGGATTTTTCTGTGATAATATTATTGGTTGGTATTGGCACATACCTTGCAGATACAATAACAAATTAATAGCTATCATAATTAACCAATAATAATTTATGGGTCAGCAGCAGCTTCTTCTATTAATTCTCGGTGTGATTGTAGTAGGACTGGCAATAGCAGTAGGTATAACAATGTTTGGTGCGAACAGTGCCGAATCGAATAAAGATGGAGTTACATCGAGTTTAGTCAACATAGCGGCAGATGCACATCAGTATAAATTGCGTCCTAAAATTTTAGGTGGCGGCAGACCTTCTTATGTAGGATATTCAATACCGGTAAAGTTGCAGTCCGATGATAATGGAACATATTCACTTGACGGCGCTGCAACAGAGAGCCAGTTGATACTTAGAGGAATATCATCGATGAACAATACATGGATAGCAACATGCAGAGTAGACAGCACCGGATTCACGATGGTCAGTTATACAGGATGGAATTAGAAAGAGAAAATAAAGCGTAAAAAATTAATTCAAAATAATTCATAAACAAATAAAGGAGATTTATCATGGGTCAACAGCAACTTTTACTCATCATCTTAGGCGTTATCATAGTTGGTATCGCGATAGCCGTCGGTAT
>JAGVIE010000024.1 GCA_020056225.1 Bacteroidota bacterium | reverse complement strand
GCGGAGACATTCTGCTATCGGTTATCAATCACCGGTGCAATTTGAATTAAATAATTTTTTGTCTTAACTTGTTGTCCAGAAAATCGGGACAAGATCAGATTAATGTTTGCAATTTTCCGAAGGGTGAATTACATACCTACCGGTATTATTGATCTCCGGTTTCATTTACGTAACAACCTGTATTCGTATAATTACTTTGCAGAGTTGAAAAGTGTACGAAGCTCCTCTGCGCCCTCTCTCCCTAAAACATATTCAAGCTCGGTTGGGCACACATCGAATACATTCAACGAACCTTTCGGATCGATGATACAGCACGGGGGACGATTTTCCAACTC
Organism: Bacteroidota bacterium; assembly: GCA_020056225.1. Taxonomy (GTDB): domain Bacteria; phylum Bacteroidota; class Ignavibacteria; order UBA10030; family SZUA-254; genus JAGVIE01. Next base: position 38,805 of record JAGVIE010000024.1, on the reverse strand, counting down.
GACATCATCTACAATAAGAAAACCATGATCTACTGTAACCGGGAAAGCTACGCAATAGAACGGTTTAAGAAAATATGGAGGCATTCCCTCGGCAGTACAAGCTTTTTGCAGGATACAGCGCCCCGCGCTGTCTAAAAACACACATCCATAATCCATCGCTATCGTGCCTATCGCTCTGCCGGATGGAAAATCTTTGTCATCTGATTCATCAGCGTCAAACCATCGTTCCGGATTGTGCTCCTGATGAGGTTCCATATACTTGTGTATTAAATCGACATGAGATAAAATTTTATCCCGCTCTCTAACATCCGCATACACACCAAGCTTACAGCAGACACCGTTACAATTTGACATAGAGCAACCGGTTGAGAACCGATGCTTAAAAAGGTTTTCTCCGACTTTCAATTCGGAGATATGAGATAGATGATGTTTCCTTAGTAGATGTTCCATTGCTTCCTTAATAATTTGATATTTCATAATACTGCTTTCATCTCGTAAATCCAAAAATATGATTGATGCCCGGGAAAACCCGTCGTGCGTTCTATGCCGGTCACAAAGTGCTATGCTAATCGGTAAGTTTTAAAAATATTCCAGCAAAACTGTATTTATTTTCTTTAACTATCAATATCAACAAAGGAATGTGCGTTGACTACCATCCGAAATATCATAACATTCCGCTCCTTTTCCGTAAAAACCATTCAATGCCAAGAAGAAGAACGATTATAGCGGCAATATATTTCCAATTCCAAAGTTCAATTTCACTCGTGCGAACAATTTCTTTCGGCGTGAATTTTACATCTCTCCCGATATCCGCGCCGAGGACATCAACTTTACCGATATCGTAATATTTTCCACCGGTCCGATATGCGATTTGTTCAAGCAGAGATTTATTCATCTTAGTTTCAAGAAACTCGACATTCATTTGACCGACAGAAAATCTGCCCTTATCCACTCCAATCATTCTTCCATCACCGGATGCCTTTGCCGTAAAAAGATAATCGCCCTCACCTGCACCATCGAGAGATCCTTCATAACGCCCGTCTCCGATTGCGCGTAGAACAAGTGGAATTTTTTCGCTGCCGTGAACCAGCTCGACCGTAACTTCTGCATCACTCACAGGTTTTAATTGTTCATCATATACCTGCCCCGTGAATTCAATCGGCTCTGCCGTGGTAAATGTTTCCTTGACTGGTACGACCCGCACGTTCTTCTCATCTTCTTTTGTCGTCAGCCAGCGAACAGCGTTGGAGATAAGAAACGGGAGAAATTTTTCAGTTTCCGGGTTGCTGTGTGCGAGAAGCCGCCATCGCCATATACCATATCCGGTTATCGCAAACGATTTTTGCCGGTTGATTGTTCTAATAGCTACAAGCGGCTCGGAAAGAACTACATTCTGCATTTTCACAGCAGCAATTATATCGGCTTCAGGTTTAATTTTGAAAAGAGTTTGTGTCTTATATATCGGCGGCAATTGGTGCCAGATTTCCGGCGTCATATTTCCTTCCAGCGTAACCAGCGGATGTGTTTTTTGTTTCTCGGCGACAGAGGGAAAGACAAAAATTTCATCCGTGCTGGTATTCGTCCAGGTAAAGGGCAGAATCGATTCGAAAGTTCTTAACTTGTCATAACTTATTGTCTTACTGTTGACAAACAATACGGGGATCTTTTTCTGCTCGACGATTTCCTGAAGCCGCCGGATAATTCCTTCATCAGTCATCATCGAAGGGAATCCGACAAACACAAAACAATCCACACTATCGGCTGTAGAGCTTGTGAAGCCGCCCTCATAAAAACCATTTCCATCTTTTTGCACAAGCGATTGGACTGAAAAATGCTCTTCCTCGACGAGGGCTTGTCTCACCGAAGATACATCCGGGCTGGGGGCGCCGGCGATAAGAAGCGCTTTAATTTTGCTTCGAAGGACTTTCAAGAAAAAAGTACGCGCGTTATTTCTGTCGGTCAATTCTTCCGGAAGTTTCGATACACTCACCGTGTATTTTTTTGTTCCTTCTTCCTTTGAATCCAGAAATAATCGAACAGGATACTCGTGTGTTCCTCCGGTAACCTGTACAACTTTCCGATCTATTGTTGTCTCATTCTCACTGAGGATTACTTCAACATTAGCATTGTTATAACCTGAGGTTTTAACCGCAACATCAACTGGAACGCGTGTTCCGGCATAGGCAAGATTGTTGGTTATAATCTTTTTAACAAGAATATCCTTCTGTTCACTCGTATCACCGACACCGATGGTATAAACGGGAATTCCCAAAGCTTCTGCCTCGTAGAGCGGGTTCTTTCCGATATTATATTCTCCATCGGTAATGAGTACGACGGACTGAATGTTATCCCGTTGCATTTGTTCCTTTAATTCTGAAAAAACGTTTGAAAGATCAGTCGTTTCACCTTTAAACATCAGAGAATCCGGGAGGGTTGTATAGTGTTCATTCAACTTCGATGATGCCGCGTAATAATGAATTTTGATGTCCGGCGATACATTCCCTAAATATTTCCCCTTTAAAAATCGTTTAACAGCTTCCGCCCTGTTTTCCGTTCCCTCTTTGATCGTCATGCTTTGAGAATCATCGATAAGAACGGCAACTACCGGCGTCTGCTCGTTGTGATTGACAAAACGAAGCACAGGCTCGAACAAGATCAGAATAATCAATACCAGCGAGAGTGACCGTAGAGAAGATAAAATAATTTTGAGTCTTGCGGGAAGAGGTGGAAGCGTGTACCGATAAAAAAGCAACGCCGCCCCAACTGCAATAATGAGCGAAAGGATTAGGACAAGAAGGCTTCCGCCTAACGTTATATCCATACTCGCAGTAAGCATGGCTTCACCGGATATATAACATTTTTCTCGTTTCCGAGAATGATGGTGTCAGGAGCCGATAAAAATAAACTCCGCTGGGATAATGTGAGGCATCCCAAACTCTTGTATAAGAACCTTTTGGATAGACATCGTTTGCTAATGTTGCAAGCTCTTCTCCGAATAAATTGTATACCTTGAGAATTACATGTTCCGTTCTTATAAGATCAAAAGATATTATCGTAAACGAACCCGGCAGAAGACCGGATGGCAAGCTCGCTGAGGCATGAAACGGATTGGGATAATTTTGATTAAGTACGTGGGTTGCCGGGCCGGCTTTGTGATCCGTTAAACCGGGAACGCCGTAGATAAAATTCCATTGTGTCCCAAGAATTGAAGCGGGGCTTTGATATGTATATCCGGCGCTATCGTTCGCTTCTATGTGACACCGGATCGGGGTACCGAATTCCTGCTGAGGAATAACGGCTCGATATATCCCCGATGTTGAAAAAATATCCGGGACATTAAGCGTCATTGGAATTCTGGAAAATGTGTTTTCCGATCCCACTTCATAGAAAAGGATTACACTGTCGGGTTGAATGCCAAACTTAGATATAACATTAATAGAAACAATACTTAGATTGGATACAACGGTTATTGTCGGTTCGTTACTTAATATCGGACCAAACGATAATGCCGCATTGAGAGAGTTTACTAATCCCCAACCGATAAAATTATTTGGGCGATTTGGATACGTGAAGGAATCAATTGTGTCGGCAGATGAGCGTAATGCATCTCGAATTTGAATAGGTGTTAGTTCGGGACGGGCAGAGAGTAAAAGCGCTGCGACGCCAGCCGTTAGCGGTGTAGCAAGCGATGTTCCCGACGATGCACCGTATGTACTTGGACCGGGAACGGTAGCATGATAAACGCCGACACCCGGAGCAACGACATCGGGTTTTGTTCTGCCGTCGTTCGTTGGACCCTTAGAACTGCGATACCAGAGTGTACGGTTAAATGCAGCCGCCCCAACTGAAATAATACTATCGGTATCTGCCGGCGTTAACAGCGTGCCTGCGACGCCATCATCGTTGCCCTCATTTCCCATTGCAGTGCATACAACAACACCAAGACGTGCCGCACGCGCCGCCGCTTTTGCCGTTATCGTTGTTTTCCCGTCGAAGTCGCCGTTTTCCCATGTATAATCCCCTATGCTCGGACCCTGCGGATCAAAATCGTTATACCCCAGCGAACTGCTAACAACATCGACGCCGTAACTTTCCATCCATTCGATTGCCGCAACCCAGTTATCTTCTTCCTGTTGGGTTTCAGATGGAATATATTCCGTCTTGCCGAGTATATAATCCGCATTAAATGCCGCACCGATCAGTTTACCGGGTTCATAACCACCGATAACCGAGAAGGTGAGTGTTCCATGCGAATCCTGATTCTTGGAATCATTAACCTGATTCGCGGTTACATCATCGTTGAAGATGAAATCATGTTCTGCAAGAATACTCCGGGTTTGAAGCGCTTCGTGTTCCTTCCACCGGAAACCTGAATCAAGCATCCCGATCAGAACGCCTTTTCCGGTAATCCCTAAATTGTGAAGCACGGGAATGTTAATCATCTGCAACTGCGCGAGAGACTGACCATAATCAAAAACTCCTAACTTGCTGAATGATTGAATAGAAGAAAAAGATATTTCAGTTTTTCTCTTGTCTCTAAAATTTATTACCGGCTGTATGTTTTTTACAAACCTCAACTTATCAACGGCAGAAATAAAATCCGGTTGGATATAAAAACTAGCCGCATTCATCCATCGGCTTCGCTGAACGAGGATTCCCCCAAGATTTTGAATTTGCAGTATATACGATTCGTTTACCGGAAGATCGGCGGCGTCTATCAGGTCATCGGCTGAACGAATCTTCGCCCGCCGTTCGAGTGCACGCGAACCGACATACTTCAGCGCTTCTTCATAATGGATACTGTTCTTAGGTAATAATCCCGAAGACGGGAGAGGAGAACCTTTATCTGTAAAGAAGACCCAGTATTTTTTTACAGATTGTGAATATGAAAGCTGTACTGAAGAGTTCAACAAAAATAATATCAAACAGATAATATTCCTGGTTGTCTTCATGATAATATTAATTCGTTTATATGGTTGCGAGAAGTTTCTCGACGATTTGAATTGTACTTACCCCATCAGCTTCAGCGTTGAAATTGGGAACTATGCGATGCCGTAATACGGGTCCGACTACTTTCCGAACGTCGTCTATATCGGGGGAATGCCGTCCTTCCAGTACTGCGCGTGTTTTCGCTCCTAAAATCAAATATTGTGAAGCGCGCGGTCCGGCGCCCCAGCTTAACCAATCTTTAATGAATTGCGGGGAACTTGCAAATTTTGGTCTTGTTCTGGTCACCAGATTGACGGCAAAAGAAATAACATTATCTGCAACGGGCACGCGACGTACCAAATCCTGATAAAAAAGTATTTCTTCTTTTCCCAGAATACGGTTCAGTGAAGCAACATACATGCTTGTAGTGGATTTCACGATTTCCAATTCTTCTTTCTCGGATGGATACTCGAGCCAGAGATTAAACATGAAACGGTCTAATTGAGCTTCGGGAAGCGGGTATGTTCCTTCCTGTTCGATCGGGTTTTGAGTCGCAAGAACGAAGAATGGTTCTTCAAGTATGTATTTTTGACCTGCGGCAGTTACATGGTGTTCCTGCATCGCTTCGAGAAGCGCGGCTTGAGTTTTGGGCGGGGTCCTGTTGATTTCATCGGCAAGAAGAATATTGGCAAAGACAGGACCATGAATAAATTTAAACGATTTACTGCCGGTTATACGATTGTCTTCAATTATTTCCGTTCCCGTGATGTCGCTGGGCATTAAATCCGGCGTAAACTGGATGCGGCTGAATTTTAAATCCAACACTTCCGCGAGCGTTTTAATTAGGAGAGTTTTTGCCAGTCCCGGCACGCCGATAAGCAGGCAATGCCCGCGCGCGAGAAGAGAAATTAACAATTGCTCTACTATCTCATCCTGACCGATAATAACTTTGGCGATCTCGGATTTGATGGCGGCGAAGTTCGCCTGAAGAGATTTTACGGCATCAACATCGTTTAAGTTTTTTATATTCAGTATATTTTCCACGTTAGATTCCTGTGTTTATAATCGTACATCCCAATAAATTTCTGAGCGCAGCCGTTTCATCCAATTTTGATATTCATTATTCCTCTTAAAAGAAGCCGCAAGCTGTCCCATCCGGTTCCAGTCGTCGGAAAGGCTCATAGAATGTTCGGGGATTCTCTTCTTGAGATAAATAATTTGATAGCCTTTGTTTTTTCCGGCAGTAATTTCCATGGGGTTACTTATTTCTCCGTTCTTCAAATCTTTGATTGCATCAAGAACATTTTTCTCGAACTGTGTAACGGGAAGTTGCCCCAAAAAACCGCCGAGTAATGCCGATTCTTTATCTTCAGAATGTCTTTTGGCAAGATCAGAAAAATTGGTGCCCTGGGATGCGCTGTCCTTTAAAATCTTGAGAAACGCAATCGCAGAGTCAGTCTCTGATACATCGCGCTTAAATCTGAAAAGAATATGACGTGGATGAACCTGCTCACCGCGGCGTTCAATCAATTGGATGAGATGATATCCCAGCGGTGTTTCTACGGCTTCGGATAGTTGTTTTTCTTTGAGAGAAAAAACCGCTTCTTCGAATTCGGCAAAAAATTCGCCTCGTCTGACAAATCCCAAATCGCCGTCCGAAGTTTTTGTCCCGATATCGTCCGAATACCTTCTGGCGAAATCGGCGAAATCACCTCCGGCTTTAATTGAGTCTAATATTTTTTGGGCTTGCTCTTTGAGCTGTGTCTTTGCAATTCCGCTCGTCTTCGGAATAATGAATATATGGTATAATTCTAATTCTTCGGGAACGCGGGGAAGACTATCTTTAAATTGATCAAAAAAATCTTCAACTTCACGGCGAGAGACATTAATCAGGATTTTTTTCGCTTCCCACCATTTAGCCGCAAGTATTTGTTTTCGCATTCCGTCCCGATATTCCCGTCTTAATTTGCTGATCGGCATACCGAAAGCTTCCTCGACACGTTTCTCGGAGCCAAGCTGCTGAATGCGTTGCGCAATTTGCGCGTCTAATTCGCTGTTCACCTCGTCTTCCGATACGGTGATAGTGGTATCCTCAAGTGCTTTTGAAAGGATCAGCTTCTCGTTTATCAGTGCATCGAGAACTTGTTTTTTTAATCCCGGTGTATTCGGGTCGGCGCGGTTTGTAAAAGTATACAACTCTACTTGTGCGTTGAGGTCTGAAAGAAGTATTGGTTCTTTGCCTACAACCGCAACGATACCGTCGACAATCTGTTGTTGCGCAATAAGCCGTGGCGCATAACAAATAAGGAATAAAAGAAATAAGAGCGTTTTATTGTTTTTCATGGCAGCCATTTAAATTTCTATTTGAGATCATAGTCTAATTATATAATATTTCAACTTTATATCTTTTATGCAAATTTTCTAAAAGTTCATTATAACGCGATCGCCGTTGTTCAATGATATAGCGCTGACGCACCATATCCTGAACTAGCGAATATTCCGCCGGATCGCCCTTTTTAATGTTGGATAGTGCTTGAATAACTGTATATCCCATTGAGGTCTTTATCGGAAACGAGACTTCTTTTACGCTCAAAGTTGATGCAACCTTCCAAAGTTCCGACGGGAAGAGAGTGCGTTGGGTAGTATACTTACCGGAGGAATTTGAAACAACTCCGGTCGATGTATCCTCCAGAAAAGAGTTTACAGCGTTAGACCACAGAGTCCCCCGCAAAACCGACGCGGCAAACAAACTCGCTTTCTCACGCGTGGTAAATGTAATTACATTCATCTTGATTACATCTTCCTGAACAATAAATTCTTCCCGGTGGATTCTAAAATAATCCTGCATCAATTTTTCATCGATACCGGTTGTGTCGGAATAGATATACTGTTCGAGAAAGTACTGGTTAGCAAGAATTCTGCTTGCCTCCCTGACGCGAATTTGAAATTGCTGATCACTCTCAATTCCTTTCCGCGCGGCTTCCTGATTAATCAGTTCGTCGTTCACCCACTGCGCGATGTATCTTTTAACCTGATCGTCAACCGGCTTTCGGGAAGTATCAATGTGCGCCAAGGCATCTTCAAATGTCAGGGTAGTCTCGCCGACTCTGGCAATTATTTTCCCGTCCGGGTGCTTCCGGCAACCGCCTGCCAGCAACACCGAAAATAAGAATGTTAAAATAAGAATTATGTTTTTCATTTATTCGGCGGAGGCGAAGCAAACGCCTTCGAAAGCATTTCCCTGTATTGTTTAACAGGATGAGTTTGTTTTATACGTTCAAGCCATTGATGTTCGAGTAACTTTGAAGTATAGTCCTGATATGCATTCGATATCTCAGCTCCTGCTTCTTCAAAAGTCTTCTGGCGTGCGGATTCTTTTGCGGTAAGTTTAACAATTGCCGACATTCCTTCCTCGGTACGGATAGGATCGGATATCTGACCGATAGATAGCGTCCACGCTGCCTTAGTCAGGGTATCGGTATTTACTGGCTGAAGACCGCGAGATCCATCTTTTGATTTCGGTGGTGGCATTTCTTTATATCGTGTTATCAATTCCGCAAAATCGGCGCCGTGCTGCAGAGAATCGTAAACGAGCGCGGCGAGTGTATCTGTGTCAAAAACGAGAACACCGATATTCACACGATCCGGGAAAACAAATTTCCCCGTATTCTGATTATGGAATTCTTTCAGCGCACTATCTGAAACTGTGGTTTTTCCCCAAACCTCCAACTGCTCTGCTTTATATAGTATGATTCCATCGGTATACTCCTTCATTAAAGCTGCGAATTCGGGAGAGCGCTGTTCCAATCCAACCGATTTGACATCGAGCAGGAATGCGTTTGCGATTTGATCTGCTCGTTTTCTTAACTCGCTTAATCTTAAAGGCGTATTCTGATATTCGGGGCGGCTTCCAAGAACAACAACGATTGTATCGACTGAAAATTGCCGGTTGTTGATTATTATAAGCGGTTGTTGCAGAATCTCCGGCGGCACTGAACTTGACCAAGCGCTGTCATAAGTCGATTTCGATGAATCAAGATTTGCGACAAATTCCTCGAAGGTTTTTTCATTGAATGAATACTTATAATCCGCCTTTAGTTTTACAATATATGCGTCGTAGTCTTCGTTGTATTTGTGTTGTGAATATACTTTTTTCAACTCATCGCGATATTTAGAATCCGAGATGGGTGGAAATGGTTTGATGCTGTCGCAGAATATTAAATGATATCCATACGGAGTGCGGATAATACCTGAAACCTCTCCAACCTTCAATTTGAATGCGGCTTCGTCAAAAGGCTGAACGAACCGTCTTCGCTCGAACCAGCCAAGATCGCCGCCCTGCGGTGCGCTTCCGCCATCTTCAGAGAGTTTTACGGCAAGTTTATGAAATTCCACACCGCTCTTCAGGCTATCCTGAATTCCCTTGATGCGTAAAAGCGCGGCTGCTGTATCTGCAGAATCCGGAGTTGGGTTTTTAAAGCGCGCCATAATATGGCTGACTTTTATAGAACCTCGTGCAGGTTGACGGTCTGTTATTTTAATGATATGATATCCGAAAGTCGACTTTGCGGGAACCGGGCTAACCTCACCCTTCATTAATTCAAACGCCGCGACTTCAAACTGTGGCACCATTTGCCCGCCGGTAAAAAAGTATATATCTCCATAATTTACTTTTGCTGAAGGATCATCGGAGTTTTGAACTGCAAGCGAATCATAATTTTCGCCGGCTTTCGCCCGGCGTATAATATCCATAGCTTTTGTGTAAGCTTTTAATGTTTCTTCCGGCGATGCTGTCGGAGATAATTTCAATAATATATGCTGGGCGCGAAATTCCTCTTTTCTGTGATCGTATAAATCCTGGATGCCTGCTTCTGTAACATCTTTTTCTATCATGTAAGTAGAAGCAAGGCTCGCCCGGTACTCGGCTATTTCCTTAACGACATCAGAATCATTAGCCAAATTACGGTCAACAGCATCCTGCAATTTTAACTTATAGTTTGTCAGTAAATCTAAAAAATGTTCTCTTTCTTCCATAGAAGTATTCCGCGCTGTTTCCCAGTTGCCGCTATTGCGCGTATAGAAATTCTCATAATCGGCAAGACTGACTTTAGCAGGTCCAACTTCAAGTACGATAATATCGCTCGCTTTAGGAGAGCATCCCCCAATAAATAAAGCGATGATTGATAGGGATAATACGGTCCCGAGTACAGCTTTCATGTGAATAATCCTTTCGTTTGCAGTATTACGGTTGGGTTTATTGAGATTTTGAACTTGAATTATAACCAAATTTTGGGAAATAATCAAAAGATACGAACTCTGTAGAATAGAACCGTGCCTTGCTTCAAATTCTATTTTTGTCTATATTTTTTAACCAAAAACATAATTGGAAAGCCCGTTCTTGCGAAAATTTCTTCGTTTTGTTAAAATTGAACATACTCTTTTTACTCTTCCGTTAATTTATGGCGGCGTTTTTTTAGGTCTGCGTCAAACGCCATCGGTTGAGTTATTAGTTTTGGTTTTTACCGCCGCTGTCGGCGCGCGTACAATTGCCTTTGCATTGAACCGAATAATAGATCGTGAGATCGATTTCCGGAATCCCCGAACCGCCCAGCGTGAACTTCCAAGCGGAAGAATGAATCTGCGTGAAGCAGTATTTGTTCTTATTGCAGGATGCATGTTATATTTCAGCTCTGCCGTTTTCTTATCTGCATTCTGTTTGTTGCTATCTCCAATTCCTCTTATCATTTTCATTGTCTATCCTTACATGAAGCGGTTTACTGTCCTTGCCCACTTTGGTGTAGGTCTTGGAATGTCGATGGCGCCGCTCGGCGGGTGGTTTGCCGTATCTCCATCCTTCGGGAATCTTCTTCCTGCCGTGCTTCTATGCTTGTTCACAATTATGTGGGGTGCCGGCTTCGATATTATTTACGCTACACTCGACGAAGAATTTGACCGGAAGGAAAACTTGTACTCGTTCGTTTCGAGGTTCGGGAGAAACAAAGCGCTCCGGTATTCCGCCCTTTTTCATCTGATCGGTTTTATCGCTCTCGCGTCACTCTTTTTTGTCTCGATTCATACATGGTACGCACTCCCCTTTCTTCTTATTGCTGGTGTATTACTGTGGATTGAACGGATTAAGGCGGCAAATGTTGATCTTGCTTTTTTTAAAATTAATGCCTGGCTCGGATTTACGGTTTTCGGTATGATAATCGTTGGAGCGATTCTGAAATGAAAATTATTGTCGGAATAACCGGTTCGTCCGGCGCTGTATATGCGGTAGATTTTTTAAAACAATGCCATGCAGATAAATTTCTCATCGTCAGTAAATGGGGAAAAGTGTTGTTGAACGATGAGATGAAAATGGCTGAGAAAGATTTGCAGCAATACGTCAAGCGGGAATTTTCAAATGACGATCTTACAGCGCCAACTGCTTCCGGCTCAAATAAGTTCGATGCATTTGTGATACTTCCTTGTTCAACGTCTACGCTCGGAAAGATTGCCTCGGGAATTGGAGATACACTCATAACGCGTACTGCGCAGGTAGCATTGAAGGAACGGTACAAACTTATTCTTTGCGTGCGGGAGACGCCGCTTTCAACAATCACGTTGGAACAATGCGCAAAACTTTCACTCAACGGTGTCATCATCATGCCGATCTCGCCGCCGCTTTATTTTATTCCGAAGACTGCAGATGAATACGTCCGGGCATTTACAGAAAAACTTCTCCATGCATTAAACCTCGGTACCGCAAAAGGCTGGCGGTCGGAGGAATTGGAATAATTCATGCCGTTTTATGATTTCCAATCATACCTGCGCGCTCTTGAATCGGCAGGTGAACTCCACCGCACACAAGTCGAAATCGATCCCGCGCTTGAAATGACTGAAATTGCCCGTCGTGCAATCAAAGAAGGTAAACCCGCGCTTCTCGTTGAGCATCCGAAAGGATCATCTTATCCGCTTGTGATCAACCACTATGCAAGTGAAAAACGAATCGAGCTTGCGTTAGGTAAGCATCCTGAACAAATCGGGAGAGAGTTGATTCATTTTCTCGAACAGGTTTTCCCGCCGACACTAAAGGCAGTGTTAGATAACAAATCCACCATTAAACAATTTCTCAAAGCTCGAACGAAACAAGTTGCTTCCGGTTTCTCACAAGAAATTGTTGGGACCCCCGACCTTGATGCTCTTCCTATCCAAGTTTGTTGGCAGGGAGACGGTGGCAGGTTTATAACTTATGGACAGGTAATTACCTATCATCCGGTTACCGGAAGAAGGAACATCGGTGTTTATCGCATGCATGTGTTCGATAAAGCAACGACCGGAATGCACTGGCAAATACAAAAAGGCGGCGGCTTTCACTATTATTATGCCGAGAAATTGGGAAAAGAGTTTGAGCTTGCCGTAGCACTTGGTACTTCACCCGCATTAACTTTCGCAACTGTCGCCGCGCTTCCGGAAGGAATTGATGAAGCGATGTTTGCAGGCTTCCTTCAGAACAAACGAATTGAGTTTACAAAAGGAAAATCAATTTCTATTAATATTCCAGCACAAGCTGAATTTATTTTAGAGGGAATAGTACCGCCAAAAGAAAGAAGAATGGAAGGACCATTCGGTGATCACTTCGGACATTATTCTGCAGCATCTGAATTTCCGGTTTTTCATCTGAAAGCAATTACACACCGACGTAATCCGATTTACCCAGCAACAGTTGTAGGCAAGCCGCCGATGGAAGATAAATTTCTAGGCAATGCAACTCAGCAGATGCTTGGTCCGCTCATAAAACTTATTCATAAAGAAGTAACTGATATCTGGGCGTACTACGAAGCCGGATTTCATAATCTTCTCGTAGCTGCCATAGAGCAACGCTACCAGAAGGAAGCTATCAAAGCCGCACTTGGCATGATGGGAACGGATCAACTTTCGCTGACAAAGTGTATGATTCTCGTTTCGGCGGGCGTGGATGTAAAAGATTGGCATGCGGTGCTGAGAGAAATCAGAGACAACTTCGATCCGCATTACGATTTCATTATGATTCCGAAAGTCCCGCTCGATACGCTTGATTTCACGAGCTATAAGATGAACCTTGGAAGTAAGATGATTATCGACGCCACAAAAAAGCCGGGGAGAGATTTAAGATTCAAGATTCAAGATTCAAGTCAAGAATCGAAGCTCAAATCCCTAATCTCAAATCTCAAATCAAGCGATAGAAGAATAATCGATGTCAATCTAGTTGATGATACGCTTCTGCTTGTTAAAGTTGAATCGCCATTAAACCATTCCGGTTCAAATTCGACTAGCAAAGAAATAGTTGAAAGGCTTGTGGCACTTTCTGAACTTTCATCTCTCAAAATCATTGCCGCTGTCAGTGAGGACGTGAATATTCAAGACAAAGAGAATTATATTTGGGGAGTGTTTACACGCTTCGATTGCGAGCGCGATGTTGTGTTCTCTGAGCAGAAACTCGCCGGAATTTCCCCAATTTATAGAGGCGTTATGGGAATTGACGCCACGTGGAAACCGGGTTACCCGGAACCGTTGGTAATGAATGAAGAGATTGTGAAACGAGTCGATGAAAAGTGGGGAAAGATTTGGAAGTGACGCTTGTTTACCGCCGATTAACACGGAAATGACACTGATTCTCATCGGTTCTTTTTATCCTTTTCAATCTGTGTTTTTTCTGTAAAATCTGTGGTTAAATTTTATAATAAATATCGATAAGTAAATGACATTTAGCTTTCGTGATAAACAATTAATTCCAATCTGGCGAAAACTCCAGCACGGTGAACGTCTCTCGCTGGAAGACGGACTTGTTCTCTTCAAGACAAACGACATCATCGCGCTTGGCAAGATGGCAAACTTTGTCCAGCAGCAAAAAAGCGGCTATGCTGTGTACTTCGTGCTCAATCAGAAAATCGAGCATACAAATGTTTGTGTTCTCTCGTGCAAGTTCTGCGACTTCGCCAAGAAAAAAGGTGAGCCGGATGCTTATGAGATGACAACCGAGAATATACTTGCACACATTACTCCTGAGATTCGAGAAGTCCACATCACCGGCGGTATGCCCCCCGATTGGAAATGGGAACGTTACCTCGACATCGTTAGAAAAATTCACGAAAAATTTCCCGAAGCAGACGTTAAGGCTTACACGGCGGTTGAGATAGATTTCTTCCACAAGAAATTCAAGCTATCTATCGAAGAAGTTTTAAAACAATTACAGTCAGCCGGATTGCGAACAATGCCCGGTGGCGGTGCTGAGATTTTCACTGAGCGAGTGCGAAAACTTCTATTCCCTCAAAAAATTGGAGCCAAAGGTTATCTCGAAGTTCATAAAACAGCGCACAAGCTCGGCATTCCAACAAACTGCACAATGCTTTATGGACATATTGAAACGCTTGAAGAGCGTCTCATACACATGATAAAACTCCGAGAAGCACAGGACGAAACAGGCGGATTTCTTTCGTTCATACCGCTTGCATTCCAGCCGGGTGATACGGGAATCTCCGTCGGAGACGGATCCGCCTCTGGCGGAAAATCTCATAGGCAATTCACATCAGCTATAGATGATCTGAAAACTATTGCAGTATCACGACTTATGCTCGATAACATTTCCCACATCAAAGCATATTGGGTGATGCTGACTGAAGAAGTCGCTTCGGTTGCACTCAACTTCGGTGCGGATGACATCGATGGGACTGTCGGACAGGAACGCATTGCCCACGATGCCGGCGCCGTTAGTCCGATGAAGCTCGCAAAAGATCAAATCATTAAGATTATAAAAGATGCCGGGAAGATTCCCGTTGAGCGGGATGCGTTTTACAATCCGCTGAATGTTTATTCTGAAAATGTAATCGGAAAAATTCCATATCTAAATTCTGTACCGTTCTATCATAATCGGGAAAAGTCCGCCGCAGGCGGATTCAAGATTCTTCCCGTCGCACCGCGGCGCATGGGCATGTTGAGCAAACAGGGACAACTCGATGCAGGATTATTCTCGCTGATGGATTATTTTGAACAGGAAGAAAGTCTGGAATTACTTCCTTGGTGCATTGCCACGCGTGATCAGGTAAAGAGCGTGATGCTGTTTTCGAAAGAGGGTTGGGCTGGATTGAACGGCAAGAAAATCGGAATCACGGATGAGACGGCAACGTCGGTACAACTGTTGAGCGTCTTATTGGAAAATAAATATAGGGTGCAGGTTATACCAGAAAGATTACATCCGGGGGTGAATGATTATTCGATGTTTGACGCTGTGCTATTGATCGGCGATGAAGCGCTGAAACATAATAAGATAGGATTGAATGGATTTGAACTTGTCTTCGATCTTGCGAAAGAGTGGTACGATTGGCAAAAGCTGCCGTTTGTATTCGCTGTTTGGGCGTGTAGAAAAGCATTGAGCGGAGAGCGTAGAGAAGAATTGAAAGAAATGATTTCAACATCACTCGAGAAGTCTGAAGTTAATCTTGGTATTATTGGTTATTCACACGGAAAGAAAATCGGTTTAACGAAGAACGAGACGAAGGAATATCTTGAGGGCTTCAACTACCGGCTTGGCGAGCAGGAGCGAAAAGCCATGATGCAATTCAGAAAATTATTAGAACAGAAAGAGATAAAAATATAAAGCAAACGTTGCGTCCTTTGCGGGCTTTGCGTGACATGTTTCTCGCAAAGGTCGCGAAGATCGCAAAGGAAAATGATGAAATTATTGGATATAATCGAAGAGGTTAAAATAGGGAAAAGAATTAATAGAGAGGAAGGATTATCGCTTCTTCAAAAAGTAGAGCTTCTCGATTTCGGTGAGCTTGCGAACGAGATTCGTTATCGCAAAAATCCCAAGCAGCAAGTTACATTTGTTGTCGATACAAATCCAAACTATACTAATATTTGCAACATCGACTGCATCTTTTGTGCATTCTACCGTCACCCCGGTGAAGCAGGTGAGTATACTTATTCTGTCGATGAGATGATTCGAAATTTTAAAACAGCGGCGGCTAACGGTGTTACTACCGTGCTGCTTCAAGGTGGTGTTAACCCCGCTCTCCCGTTCGATTATTATCTTGAACTAGTCAAGCGGACAATAGAAGAGGTGCCGGAAGTTCATCCGCATTTCTTTTCAACTTCAGAAATCATCGGAATGTCGCAAGCATCGGAGTTTACGATTCAAGAAGTTTTGCGGAAGTTGTGGGATGCCGGGTTGAGAACAATCCCCGGTGGTGGTGCGGAGATTTTATCAGATCGCGTGAAGAAAAAAATCAGTCACCTTAAAGGTACATCCGACGATTGGCTGAACGTCATGCTGGAAGCACACAAGATCGGATACAAGACGACGGCAACAATGATGTACGGCCATCTTGAAACAGATGAAGATATCATCGAGCATCTCGAAGTAATTCGACAGCTTCAGGATGAATATCACGGCTTCACGGCGTTCATACCATGGAGTTTCAAGCCGGGGAATACACCGCTTCATAAAATCATTCCTACATACGCATCATCAACACGTTACTTGCAGATTCTCGCACTCTCAAGAATTTATCTCGATAACTTCGATCATATACAGGCATCGTGGTTTTCTGAAGGAAAAAAGATCGGACAGGTTGCGCTTCACTTCGGCGCTGATGATTTCGGCGGGACGCTCTACGAAGAAAACGTTCACGCTGAAGCCGACTTCGTAAACAAGACAACGGTGGCTGAAGTGATTCAACTAATTCAGGATTCCGGATTCACGCCGGTTCAGAGAGATACACTCTATAATACTTTGAAGATATTTGAAAAAGCAGAAGCAATGTAAGGAACGGCTCTTAGTAATGTTCAATTAGATTCATTTCACAAACATAAACGATGCAAGCCTTGGCGGTTTGTTTTGATCTTCTTCATGCCACCACTCTTTGAAACTCTCAGGTGTTAATCCGTTATTTTTTCCTGCCTCTATGAAATCTGAGATATGATGTACAAACGCTTGAATCTCGGTGGTATTTTGATCTCGTTGAAAGTGTGCTTTTGTGCCCTCGTATTGTCGAAATGGATGAAGCTCGCAAACAAAGAAGCGTCCGTTCTTAACTAAAGTACGAGACGCTTCAGAAAATATGAAGGGAAGATTTTCAACATGCTCTAACACGAGGTTGCAGGCAATCAAATTGGCAGACTCATCTTTAATGTGCCATTGTTTTGTGATGTCGGCTATAGAGAAAGTAACATTGTGTAACTGTATCTTACCTTTCGCTTTATTGATCATGCCTTCTGAAAAATCGATGGCATGAACCTTCTCACCGATTTGTGAAAGGAAGGAAGTATTCTTGCCGGTCCCGCATCCGATTTCAACAATTGATTTACAACGCAAATTCATTAATGTGTCTCTCGTGACCCGCTCATCTAAATCGCGCGTGAGGTTCCGATCTGAATCGTAGCTTGATGACCAATCGGTATATGCTTGTTTGATAGTCATTTGGTATAGAGAGACATGAAGAACTCGTGCATCTCAATAAAGGTTGATTTCCGGAATTTTGGGTATCAAACCTTTTTCAAATCCTTTTTGGAACAACAACTCCAACGCTTTCCTGCCTTGCTCACCCATATCAATTGTCAGTTCGCTGACATACATTTTCACAAATTTTTCCCCAAGCTTGTAATCGATACCGCGCCCCCACTTCATCGCGTAGGGAATTGCTTCATCCTGATGATCGTAGCCGTATTTTATGCTTTCTTTCAATCCGTGTGAAAGTTTTCGAGCCATGTTTTCGCCTAAATCTTTTCGCACAACATCGAGACCGAGCGGAAGCGGAAGTCCGTTTGCTTCTTTTTCCCACAACTCACCAAAATCTAAAATTTTATTATAGCCAAGCGATTGGTACGTGATTTGTCCTTCATGAATCAGTAAGCCCGCATCTATCTTGCCATCATCTATTGCATCCATGATTTTATCAAATGGCAAGTCAATGTTATTGATTCCTTCTGTAAAAATTTTGAACAGAAGTGTCGCCGTTGTGAGCAGACCGGGTGTGCCGACGACTTTTCCTTTCAGTTCATCGAGCGATTTATATTTTCTGGAAACGATAACCGGGCCATACCCTTCGCCCATGCTCGCGCCGGTTCGCATTATCCAATATTTATCGGCAACGAATGGAAAAGCATGAGCCGAGATAGCCGTTACTTCCAACAAGGGCGTATCCTGATACGCCCCTACCTGCATTGCCCTTTCATTCAGCGATTGTATATCTTCAAGAAAATGCTCGATGCGGATTCCTTCCAACTTCACCTTACCGGAGGCAAGTCCGTAAAACATGAACGCATCGTCCGGATCTGGACTGTGACCAACGTGTATAATTCTGTCCTGCATATTTTTCATTCCATGATTTGTTGAACAAAAGATAACGAAATTCTCATCGACTTAAAAATAAAATTGTAGTCATGGTGAGCCTGTAGAACCATGACATATCACTATAGTTCCACGCTTCGACAAGCGTTCGACTGAGCTCACGCCGAAGTCTCAGCGTGACAGTCTTTAGTAGTATAAAACAATTTTTCAAAGGTTTTTATTTGTTAGTGGAAATGATAATTAGTACATTCAGAAAATGGCAGCGTTTCAGAAAATATTACAACGATGGAGTTCATTCACGCGGTACCTGATTCTTTTCGCGATCCTCAACGGTGCGGCGATCAATCTTCCGATTCTGCTCGGCAGCAGCGACACGACAACTTTACATTACACCCGCGCTTTTTTTGAACGTGAGGCATACAACGATTCATGGGCGCCTATGCGGCAGGCATTGCAATATCTCCACACCCCCGATCTCCGTCATCTGTTCAATGATAAGCCGCTTTATACCGTTCTCTTCTTCGACCAGAAAGTAAAATTTCAATACCCGCTCACAAGTCTTTTACTTCTTGAGCCATTGAGAGAGCTTTCACCCGACGGCTTTATACACGACGATCTTCTTAACACTATCTCGTGGGTTGGAATACTTCTGATGGCACTTTTGCTTTGGCGAATTCTTACCATGAGTATAAGCCGGTACTCAAAGCTCGATATTACAAGTCCGGCTGAAAAAATTA
Organism: Bacteroidota bacterium; assembly: GCA_020056225.1. Lineage (GTDB taxonomy): Bacteria > Bacteroidota > Ignavibacteria > UBA10030 > SZUA-254 > JAGVIE01. The sequence goes on along the minus strand of JAGVIE010000024.1, from coordinate 19,827 downwards.
TCCTCCTTTTTTTGTGCACGGCATTTACGCTGACGTTCTATCCTTTGCTCAAAGCGTACGTGCTCGGACAGGTGCAGGTGTGGATCGATGTTCTTTTCACCGGCATGGCGCTCGCATGGTTGACACATAGAAAAAAACTTTCCGGTTTTCTTGCAGGATTAATTTGTATCATTAAGCCGCAGCTTATACTGCTGCTGCTCTGGGGACTTTTACGAAAGCAAAAGAAGTTTGTTCTCGCCTTGGTTATTGCCGTTGTTGTATTTGCCGCGATCTCGGTTGCCGCGTACGGATTGGAAAACAATCTCGATTACTTCAATGCTGTCACATTCATCGCACAACATGGTGAATCGTACTTTCCGAACCAATCTATGAACGGATTGCTGAACCGGATGCTGTTCAACGGAAACAACCTTGAGTGGGTTGCGCGGAGTTTTCCACCATACAATCCGATAGTTTATTGGGGAACACTCTTGACTTCCATTGCACTAATTGGATTTGCATTGATCTGGCGGCGAAGAGAATACAAAAACGCCGATGTATTCGATCTATCTCTTGCTGTACTTAGCTTCACCATTGCATCACCTGTGGCTTGGGAACACCATTACGGCATACTGCTTCCCATATTTGCGGTTGCTTTACCTGCAACGCTCGGGGTTTACGATCTCAGGAAGCGCGGGATAATTTTACTTGCCATTACATTTTTTCTTTCGAGCAATTTTTTCCAGTTCACCGATAAGACGGCGGCAACATATTTTAATTTCATCCAGTCATATTTGCTCTTCGGTGCGGTGGTCTTACTGTTTCACTTGTACCGGCTGCGGCATGCGGTGAAGCAAGTGTGAGTTTGTGTTGATTTTGGAAGGAACAAGATTTATATTTGATTTATTAAAAAGAGTAATAATGCAATATATAATTACGAAGTATGCGCAATTGTGGCTCCGAAATTACACTAAGAAATTAGAATGAACGAATACGAAAAAATATTTGAAGAAAAGAGACTTATAGTATTCCGAGAGAATAATGCCCAAACAGTCTTCGATGAATTAGATAAACTGTTTAACGAGCGTGGTGAACATGAAAGGCGTTGGCTTTGGGAGTTGCTCCAAAATGCAAAGGACTCTGTTCCCGATAGCAAGAGGGTCTCTGTTGAGATCGAATTTACAAATGAAGCACTAATGTTCAGACATAACGGGATAGCGTTTACGGACGAAGAAATAATCCATCTCATTTATCACGGTTCAACAAAGAAGGGGTTGTCTGACAAGACTGGTAAGTTTGGTACTGGATTTCTTGCGACACACCTCCTATCGAAGCAGGTGATTATCTCAAGTCTCCTGAACAATCAGAAGCACTTTCAATTCACCTTGGATAGGAGTGGCAAAACAGTAGACCAGATTGAGACTGCAATGGAGTCCTCTTCGAAAGAATTCTTGAGGAGCCAAGCAAACGACTATCACGTAGCTGATGGCTTTACAACACAATATCGCTATCCTCTCGATGCACAAGCCATTGTTATAGCAAATAAAGGTGTCGAGGACTTACCGAGACTGATTCCGTTTGTTTTGTGCTTCAATCGCAAATTTGATTCAATCACTCTTAAGACAAATGGGATTTCTCACTCGTTCAAGAAGTTAGCAGTACCGGAGAACGAAGATGGACTGATTCGCATCATTTCCGTAGAGCATCTTAGAGATCATCATAAACCGAGTAGAATGACAATCGCTGTTGGGACTGATGGACGGACATCAGTTGCAGTTGAAATTGTTGAGATTACGGAAAACAAGTACGAAATTAAGGCACTTCAAAGCGACATACCTCGCCTCTTTTTCGACTTTCCTCTTTTCGGAACCGAGGACTTTTCTTTTCCTGCAATCATAAATAGTTGTGACTTCAAGCCAAAGCCAGAACGAGATGGACTTTTTCTTGGCGAAGATACGACTGACGACATCAAGGCAAATAAGAGGATCATCGAGCAAGCCAGCAATCTTTATTTGTCGCTTGTTCGCCGCTGTTCAGAACTGAAATGGAAAAATCTCTTCAATCTAACTCAAATTGGAAAGACAAGCCAGAAAGGCCTGGACGCTAATTGGTATAATGGAATCCTACGAATACTTTTGCAACAATTGTTAGACATCAGTCTCGTCGAAAACCAAAGCGGCGACATCAACTCACCAAGAAAATCTCTTTTCCCGGTTGACTTACCCATTGAAATTTTTTGGGATCTATCATTCCAAGTATTTCCCGATGAAATCTCTGCAAAGACTCACACAGATCACTGGTTATCGGCTAGCAAAATGTGGGCTGACTTATTGGATACCAAACTCGAAAATCTGGAAAGCTCACTTACGTTACTAAAACTCTGCAAACACGTTTCTGCTTTGCGGAATCTTGACGCCTTGACGGTGACTCTGAACAAATCGTCGGCAACGGGAGTTGTTGATTCTATTTCTTGGCTCAATAATCTCCTCGGGTATATTGTATCGCAGAATCAAATGACATTGCTGGCTGATCATGCTCTCATTCCTAATCAAAACGGAATTCTCCAAAATAAATCTAACAACTTGTATCTTGATGCTAACATTGAAGAATCACTCAAGGATATAGGTATTCAAGTTGGTATAGATTTCAGAGAAAGGCTTGTGCGCCGAGACATCTCACTCGATCCCTCACTCTTAAACATCAAGAAACAAGAAGATTTGTTAAGGGATATTGTGCCAATGGTCAAGAATTGGAGTGAAACTGATTTTGAGAGAAGTAACATTCAAGAAACGAGCATTTCTCTTTTTTCTTGGTTAGTCATGCACAAGCGAGCTGACTTATTAAAAGACTTTCCTATCGTTTGCCACAAGGCCGATGAGAAAGAACGTGTAGCAATCGCTCGTTTGTCAGAACACCAGAAACTGTTGCTGCCTATATGTTTATGGCAAAATGTGCCTGAATCTTTTTCGAATGTTTTCCCAAAAGATTTCATTTTCTCGTTGATTTACAGTCAAAGCATTAGCTCTGAGAATTGGCAGTACTTAGCAGAGAATGGGTTAATATACTCCAATCCAATTTTTGCTCAACAAACAAAGTTATCGGGTGACGAACTTGAGTATTTACTTGTCGAGCCTTTGAAAGTAACAAACGAGATTTCTCAATCTGAAGAGAAAGAACATCTTGTAGAGAACATTCATCTGATGCGAATTGCTTACCTCGATTTGGAAGGCAAAGGGATCTATGAGAGAGTTAGAAAAACGAAATCGAGGACCGTGGAATTTCTCAAGTTTCTTCTTAACTGCGTCGTTGAAGTTGATTCTAGTTGGTCGCAACCTATCGACGTAACTTGTGGATGCGGATCTACCCACCGTGTCTATCCATCGCATTGGCTACTGTATCTCAAAAAGAATTCATGGATTTATGTTTCAAAAAATAAAGCTGATAAACCTTCATCCATCAATCTTGCGTCCCTTTTTGAAAGCGAGCCGGATTTAATTTCAAAGCTCAATGAGGACAAACCTGCTTTATTACTAAGTCGATTGGGAGTTAGCGCTGGAGATTTGCTAAGAAATATTCTTGCAAAGGGTGATGAAAATACCAGACAGGAGTTGGATAAAGCAGTTATTGCGATGCTCACAAGCGGAATGCCATCAACAGATTTGCTCCTGATATTTGAGAAGCATAAAAGAGACCGTCTACGGGTCAAGGCCAATCAAGAGATGGGCTCCAAAGTTGAGAAGATATTTGAGGCTATTTTTCGAAGCGACCAATACCAACAGTTAGGTTTCGATATATCACGCACTGGTATTGGCAGCGACTACGAAATCGAGAACGACTTTATCCATGACAACCAAGAGCAATTGATAAAGATTCAGGGTGGCACAAAGAAAATATTGGTCGAAATCAAATCGACTCTTAAACCCTTCGTGACTATGACGAGCAAACAGGGAGAGACCGCTGTTAACAATCAAGCATCATTTGCTTTGTGCGTGGTTCCCCTTGATGATGCAGAACCGACAGATGAAACTATCAGGTCAAAAGCCCGTTTTGTCACGAACATAGGTGAACTGCTCAGAGTGAAAGTTAGTGAAGTATCATCACTTCAGGAATTAACATCAGATACTGTTTCGGTGGCTGGTGACGTCGAAATAGATATGACTGAAGCAAAAATACGCTATCGGATTAAGGAACCAGTTTGGAGTACCGCAAAATCTATAGATGAGTTTGTGTCCTTTGTCTTGCAATCAGAACAGAATTAATCAGAGCCACAACTGTAGCTAACAATTGTAAAAAAGTCATTCGATTTATCTTATGAACAGTAGTGCTCATTACATCCCGCGTGCTCCATAAAATAATGCATCTATTATAAGTCGCAAGCGGGACGTCTTTTTTACAAATCACGTTGTCTGACCGTATTACAAAAAAACCTCCAAAGTTTTAGAAACCCTGAAGGTTTTGATGTTAAAAATATCCATCGTCCTTCAACTTTGCTCAGGACGACGTGGTTTTATTTCCCCTCAAACTCCACAGCACCAACAACATCGTCCGGTACCGGTTCTTCAATTTTTTTCTTTATAGGTCTTCGTAACAGCTTCATGACGAATGCAGGTACGGTTTCTTTCCACTCATCAACTTTAGTATAAACAACCGGAACAAGAACAAGCGTTAAGAGAAGCGAGCTTGTCAATCCGCCGATCAATCCCCACGCGAGACCTGACTTCCACTCCGAACCCGAGCTTAAACTCGTTGCTATCGGGAACATGGCAACAATCATAGATGCTGTTGTCATAAGAATCGGGCGCAATCGTGTGTTGCCTGCTTCAAGCAATGCATCGTGAACGGAAAGTTTCTGTTCGGCACGCATCTGGTTAGTGCGGTCAACAAGTAATATTGCATTTTTGCTTACAAGTCCTACAAGCATGATAATACCGAGAATCGTGAAGATACTAAGCGCTTTACCTGTAAGCGCAAGTGCCAGCAAGGCGCCTATCATCGCTACCGGAATCGAGAATAATACGATGAACGGATAAACAAATGAATCGAAAAGCGCGACCATGATCAGATAGACGAACAAGATTGCCGCCATCAACGCAAGTCCCAAATCACCAAAGCCCTCCGAGCGGTTTTTTTCATCGCCAAGATACGTCACGATTGTGCCCGGAGGTAAACTATTCTTTGCGACTTCCTTTTTGATGTCTCCGGCAACGTCGCCTGAGGGCCTGCCGATGACTTGCGAGAATACGGTAACGGAGTAATTGCGATCTTGCCGTTGAAGTTTTGTAGGACCGGTGGTGACCGCCATGCGAGCAAACTGTTTCAATTCAATTATTTGTCCTTTTTTGTTCACGAATGTGAGATTCTCGATGTCGCTCGTTTTGGTTCTGTCGAATTGATCGAGAATAATCCTGATCGGATATTCATTGGCGCCATCCCTGAATTTCGAATCGTCGTCACCGTTAAACGCCGTACGCAATCCCGCCCCGACCTCCGCGAGCGTCAAGCCAAGGTCTGCCATTTTCTCACGGTCAATATCGATGCGTGTTTCCGGTTTCCCTTCTTCCGAAGATAGACGAACGTCTGCCGTACCTCGAACTCCTTTGACCATCTCGGATAACTGTCCCGCGGCAACACGAACTTCATCGTAATTAGTGCCGCTTACAACAATTTGAATCGGTGATTGGTTTGCCGTACCAAAAATTCCTATCGGGCTGACACGAACTTTAACACCCGGAATTTTATAAATCTTACTGCGAATCTCACCGCTAATGTCATCGGTAGAACGTGCACGTTCTTCTTTCGGCAATATGGAAACATTAACTTCAGCGACATTATTCGATGACTGCCCAATCAATCCTTCTGTAGATGCACCAATGTTGACGAAGATTTTTTGGACTTCGGGTATTGCCGATACAATTTTTTCCGCCTGTTGTGCAACGGAGTTTGTATAGTCGAGCGTTGCACCGGGCGGAAGTTCCATCGTTACGGTGAATTCACCGCGATCAACGGGCGTCATAAATTCTGTTCCGATGAACCCAAGGGGCACTAGCGCGATGGTTGCGATGAATAAACTGAGAGCGAGAAGCGCGACTTTACCGCGATGAATTAAACTCCATTTAAGAATCTTTTGATATTCTGCCGCAAGCTTGTGGTACTGTGACTCGAACCAAACGGCAAATGTGCCGATAAGTGTTTTACGGGTTTGCCTTTCTAATTTTGCAAAACGTGAAGCAAGCATCGGCGTGATGGTGAATGAAACAAACAGTGAAGTCAACGTTGAAAAAACAACGACCATTGCAAACTCGCGCAAGATATTGCCGACTATGCCTGATACTAAGGTGAGCGGCACGAACACAACCACATCAACCAATGTTATCGATAATGCTGCGAAACCGATTTCGTTTCGTCCGCGGAGAGATGCTTTCTTCCTTTCATCTCCCTTTTCGAGATAACGGTAAATGTTTTCGAGAACGACTATCGAATCATCTACAAGAATACCTATCACAAGCGATAAACCAAGAAGCACCATCAGGTTTAGTGTGAATCCGAACGCATAGACGGCAATGAATGTTGTAACAAGCGATGTTGGAATAGCAATCATCACAATAATCGAATTCCGGATACTGTGAAGGAATGCAAGCATCACTACGGCAACAAAAATGATCGCTAACATAAGGTCATGTTTCACCGCATCAGCCGCTTCGGTTGTAAAGAGAGAACCATCCTGGGCTATGTTAAACTTTAGCCCGATGTTGGAATAATCTTTTTCAAGTTTTGTGAGTTCCGCTCTAACAATCCGGCTGACTTCCACCGAGTTTGCCTCACCTTGTTTTTGAACCAGTATGCCGATAGATGTTTTACCGTTGATTCTGCTAAGTGTCGAGTAATCCTTTCGTCCATCTTCAACTTCAGCGATATCGCTAAGACGAATATCTCCTCCCTGCTTCGATTGCCCGACGACTAATCGTCTTAATTCCTCGATTGAATTATATTTTCCTGCAAGCCGGATAATATATTGATAATCGCCGTCTTTCAACTTCCCTGTCGGAAAATCCATATTCGATGATTTAACCAACTGCGTAACCTGCAGAAGAGATAATCCATACGAGCGGAGTTTTTGCGGATCGACATTTACTTTAATCTCGCGCTCATCGCCGCCTACGAGTGTAATTTGCCCGACCCCGGCAAGTTTTGCAAGCCTCGGCTGAATCCGGTCATCGAGTAATTGATAGAAATCTCTCGACGGCATACTCGCAGTTACACCCATCCGAAGAACCGGAAGTTCATCTAACGCAAATTTTGTTATCGACGGTGTTTTTGATCCGGCTGGAAGTTGGGCGGAAACTTCGTTCACTTTCCTCTGCACATCCTGAAGCGCAATACTTATACTTGCCTTCATTGAAAATTCCAATGATACTATGGAAACGCCTTCCTGCGATGTAGCATATACAGTTGCTATCTTATCGATTCCTGAAACAGCGTCTTCAAGCACCTTAGTTACCGAAGTTTCAACCTCTTGCGGTGATGCGCCCGGATAGACTGTGATGATCACCAGAAAAGGAGGCGTGATTTTGGGCAACAGTTCATACTTCAACTGGTTGTAGCTGAACAAGCCCAGAACGCCTAAGATAGTAAATACAACGATGACGAGTGTTGGACGTTTTATTGATAATTCAGTTATAGTCATATTTGTTTCTCCGTTATTCGTGCATAGTGAAATGCCGTTTCACTTTGCAAAATCCTCCTTCATGATTGTGACGGCCACGCTGTCTTTAAGATTATTTTGTCCGTTTGTAACCACGGTGTCTCCCTCGTTCAAACCGCCAAGAACCGATATGGCTGTTCCAATCTCCGAACCGACAACAATACTCCGGAGACGGGCAACACCTCCATCTACAATATACACCTGCGGTGTTTTAATGCTGCCGACAAGGGCTTCACGTGGAATTGCAAGAACTTTACCGTCCATTTTTGCTGTAAATGAAATGCGTCCGAACATTCCTGCCTTGAGAGGATATTGTTTGGAATTATCGAGCGTAACCTCAACGGAATACGTGTGTGCTTCATCGGCTTTTGAACTGATTGATTTGATTTTACCGGCATACTTTACACTCGGATAGACATCCGTCGTTATATCTACTTTATCGCCAACTTTCAAACTAAATGCATCACTTTCGGAAACATTTATCTTTGCCTTGAGGCGCGAGATATCGACAACGTTCGCCACAAGCATATTGTTTGAGACAAAAGTCCCCACATCTACGTTTCGAGAGGTTACGATTCCAGCAATAGGCGTGCTGATTTTTGTATCGTTGTACTGCCTGCGCGCAGAGATGTATTGTGCCTCTGCTGCTTTTACCGCAAGCCGCGCGCCCTCGATTTGTTGATCGGTTGCTGCATTTTGCTTGTACAATGATTCAAACCGTTCTAAGTCCTTCTTAGCTTTCTCGTAGTTCGTTTCCGCTGAAATGTATGCTGCTTTCTTTAGCTCATCGTCAACCTGAACAATCGGTGCGCTTGCTGATACATGTTGTCCGACTTCCGCGTACACAGCGATAACTTTTCCGGATGTCTCTGAAATTATTGCGACATCGTTGTATGCGGCAATCGTTCCTACCATCATACGTGTTGTGACTAGTTTTTGTTTTTCAACTTTCGTCACCGAAACCGATATCGAGGTGAGTATTTCACTTTTCGATTTTAAAGTGCTGCGAGATTTGTTATAAAATAAGATTGCAATAATCGCAGCTATAATTATAACCGACACGATAATAACTCTTTTTTTTCTCATGGATACTGTTCCTTGTTAAGAAAAATGTTTTTTATTATAAATCGTAAATTCTACTTACCCTGTCCAAGTGCCTTCAGCAAACGGGCATTAGCAAGTTCAAAATCAACCAGCGACTGGATGTAATTAAACTTCACCTGCATAAGTGCGGCTTCCGCATCCAGCAAATCTGAATTCAGCGCCAAGCCGGCTTTGAATTTTTCATCCGTGATGCGATAATTCTCCTCAGCCTGACCGACACCTTTCTCTGCAACTGCAATTCGCTCTTTCGATTGATTGAAATTCAAATAACATTGAGTTACTTCAAGCGTGATACCATCCTTGAGAAGTCCAAGACCGTCTTTTGCTTGAGCAAGCTGCGCTTGTGCTTCATCAGTTTGATAGATTGTTGTGCCCCAGTTCCAAATATCAAGCGACGCAGAGATCGAAACATCCCATGTGTCTTTAAACTTATCCTGCGTTGGGAATATCCGCTGATTCGGTCGGGCATAAATATAATTCCCTACAAGATAAATTTGAGGGAACCAACCTGCACGAGCTATTGAAACGCCGGCTTCGCCCGCTTTCACTCGAAGCTCCATGGATTTTATATCCGGTCGATTATCGATTGCTTTTTGAACGAGCGTGTTCACATTATCATACTGTTTATCCGTTTGTTCTGCCTTCGATGAGAGGTCAAGCTTCGTTTCTAAAGGAAGCCCTATCAAACTATTCAATCCTATTGTTGCAAGTTGAACGTTATTCTGAGCATCGATCTGAAGAACTTGAACATTGGATAGCTGTACTTCTACCTTCAGAACTTCATTTTTTGTGACAATTCCCTGATTAAAGAAATTTTGTACATCCTTGAGATGAGCTTTGACCTGTTCAACATTCTCATCGACAACTTTTTTGAATTCATTCGCCTTGAATAGACTCCAATAGGCATTGGTGACATTATAGATGAGATCTGTCTTATCTTTTTGATAATCCTGCCCACTCGCCTCTGCCGAATAGCTCGCCGCTTTCGAGCTGTTGATAAGCCGTAGCCCGGTAAACAACGGTTGTTGAAGCGTAAGCCGCATGTTGTAGTTATCAAACACTGCTTGAGATACCGTAACTTTCTCGGGCATGAGCTGTCCGAATGGTCCTATTTGAAATGATGGTACTTCGCTTAACCTCGTGTACGATCCGCCAAATTTCAATGACGGGTAAAGCAGGGTGTTGGTTTCGCTAGACTTCGCATCAGAGTATTCTACTTTCATCAACGAAGAGTGGAGCGATTTACTGTTCTCTAACCCGAAAGCAATTGCCTGCTCGATTGTTATCTCCAGAGTCTCTTGAGTAAACGCCAAGTCGCCAAAGAGAATTAATGTTATTAACGTGATAATAAGTAATCTATAATATTTCATAAACACCTCGTAAGTTATTAAATTCAGTTCTTGATTGGCGACAGGTGATATTTCCTGCCTGCTTCTGTGAGAATGCCCTCAAAAATAACTTTCACAATCGCTTCATACACTTGCACTGCGGTAAAAGGAAGCTGCATTAGAATTTCGGGACTGATAACGTTTCTAATGACATTGGCATAGATGAGCAAAATAAGTTGTTCGTCTACATCATTTCTAAAAATTCCCTGCTGCCTTCCTTCGTGAAGAAGTTTTCCGAAATCTTCATAGATGCGTCTGTTGCGGAATTCGGAAATCTCTTTCCAAACATGCGGCGCATTCCTCTCCAGATCTTCGATGAGCGGCTTACCCATCTTTGATATATGAAGCGCCGCTGTTGTCATCATCTGTCTTAACTTTTCCACAGAATCGAGCTTGTTATTTTCTATAATATTATTGCAGCATGCGTGAACATCGGATAACGTCGAATCAATTACTGCCCGCACTAAATCATCTTTGCTTGGATAAAACTTGTAGATCGTTTTTTTACTCATTCCTATGCGCGTAGCTATCTCATCAACCGTTACTTTAGTGAAGCCATGACTGAAGAATTGATCCCGTGCGGTTTCTAAGATTCTCTTCTTAATTTCAATATCGTTTTCCAGCATTAGCTATTTTTTACCATAATTGTACATAATTTAAGGATTTATGGAAACCCAATAGGTTTCTACGGTTTCCAATATAAGAAGTTGCAGGCTAAGGAGCAAATATTTTATGGGAGGCTACAAAACTATTTATAACTTCAACATTACAGCACCTTGAATCTAACTTCCTTTCAAGAGCTGAAGTTCTTGGTTTGCTACTGTGAGGAGAATGACTTCAATTTGAGTTCTGTCGTATTAAAGGAGTGAATAATCAGATTTAGGAATCGGAGGGCTTTCATAATTACTTAATTATATTCATCCCAACTTTTTACTGTCAGTATATCGGAAGAATATTTATGAATCGCCCTTACATATCGTTTTGCAAACTCAATGTTGGTTATCAAAGATATGTTGAGGTCAACAGCTTTCCTCCGGACATTATAATCATTCTCCAACGATTGCGCTTCTGCATCCTTTGGAATATTGATGACAAGATCAACCTTTCGATCGTTAAGCACTGAAATTACTTCTGGGACATCACCCTTGAGCTGCCATTGTACCGACTCAACAGTGATATTATTCTCTTTGAAGAAGTTTGCCGTACCTTCGGTAGCGTATAACTGAATTCCCATCCCGGCCAACAATCGCGCTTCACTTAAAAAGTCTGTCTTGTTCTTGAGCGATCCGGTCGACAATAAAACCGATTTCGGCGATATATTCACTCCAGTTGAAATCAAACTTTTTAGAAACGCTTCATCAAAATCGTCGCCAAGACAGGCAACCTCACCTGTCGACGCCATCTCGACACCAAGAACAGGGTCTGAACCTTTCAACCGCGTGAACGAAAATTGCGGCGCCTTCACGCCGACATAATCCAGATCGAATGCCGAGCTTCTGAATACAGGAACATCGGCGCCCGCGATAAGTTTTGCGGCGATATCGATGAAGTTGATCTTAAGTATTTTTGAAACAAACGGGAAGCTTCTCGACGCCCGCAGATTGCATTCGATAACTTTCACCGCGTTGTCTCTAGCTATAAATTGGATATTGAATGGTCCGGTGATCTTCAATTCATGAGCAATCTGTTTTGTAATTCGCTTAATTCTTCTGATCGTTTCAAGATATGTGCGTTGTGCCGGAAAAACAATTGTAGCGTCGCCTGAATGAACTCCTGCGTTTTCCACATGCTCCGAGATGGCATAACAAAATAAATTTCCATTCTGAGCAACTGCATCAACTTCAATTTCACGAGCGCCGGTGATGAACTTACTTATCACAACCGGATGTTCTCTGCTAATATAGGAAGCTTTCTTTAGATATGTTTCAAGCTCATTTTCCGAAAGGACGATGCTCATCGCGGCGCCGCTTAAAACATAACTCGGCCTTATGAGAACAGGATAACCGACACGCGCGGCAAACTTTTTTGCTTCGGTTAAGTCGGTTAATTCACTCCACTGCGGCTGGTCGATTTCAAGTTTGTCTAATATTTCCGAGAATTTATGTCTGTTTTCAGCTCTATCAATTTGCTCGGGGGAAGTTCCGAGAATTTTCACTCCTGCATTATGCAGTTTCAGTGCGAGATTGTTCGGAATTTGTCCGCCCATCGAGACGATGACGCCGAGAGGATTTTCCCTTTCATAAATATCCATCACTCTCTCGAAGCTTAACTCCTCAAAGTAAAGTCTATCGCAGATATCATAATCTGTGCTGACAGTCTCGGGATTATAATTGATCATAATCGTGCTGTGCTTCAGATTGTTCAGCGTAAGCACGGTATTAACACAGCACCAATCGAATTCGACAGAAGAACCAATGCGATATGTTCCTGAGCCGAGAACAATAACCTGATTCTCTTCCCCGGCGTCGACATCATTTTCTTCTCCATTGTACGTCATGTATAAATAATTTGTCTTTGTGGGAAACTCGGCAGCCATCGTATCGATTTGTTTAACGACAGGAATAATTCCCAAAATTTTTCTTTTAACACGAGCCTCATTTTCAGTAGCGTTCGTTAAAAAACCGATCTGCTTGTCTGAGAATCCTTTTTCTTTCGCTTCTTTCAATACTTCTTTTGGCAGCGTATCTAATTTGTACTGTGCAATCTTATTCTCTGTGTCGATGATAATCCTCAGCTTATGGAGAAACCAACAATCAATTTTCGATAGCTCGTGAATTCTTTCTATCGAATATCCTTCCTTCATCGCTTGTGCAACGGCAAAGATTCGTCTATCGGTCGGCTCCTGAAGGGCATGATCGAGATTTTCAAATTCAATCTTATTACAAACAAAACCATTCAGTCCAAGGTCGAGCATGCGGATTGCTTTCTGTAAAACTTCCTCGAAGCTTCTGCCAAGCGACATCACTTCGCCGACAGACTTCATCTCTGAACCGAGCAATGCACTAACCTGTTTGAATTTCTGTAAATCCCACCGCGGCATTTTAAGCGCGATGTAATCGAGCGCAGGTTCAAAGCAAGCGGAAGTTTCTTGCGTTACACTATTCACAATTTCGTGAAGTGCATAACCAATCGTCAACTTTGTCGCAATGAATGCAAGCGGGTAGCCGGTCGCCTTCGATGCAAGCGCAGAGCTTCGACTGAGACGTGCATTGACCTCAATGATTCGATAATCGTCCGAGTTCGGATCGAGTGCATACTGGATGTTGCACTCACCAATTACACCAAGATGTCTGATAAGCTTGATGCCAATTGAGCGAAGCTTGAAATTTTCAATCGCTGAAAGTGTTTGAACCGGCGCAACCACGATACTATCCCCTGTGTGAATTCCCATTGGGTCGACATTTTCCATCGAGCAGACGGTGATGCAGTTGTTGAATTTATCCCGAACAATTTCGTATTCAACTTCTTTCCATCCGTAGAGAGATTCTTCCACTAAAATTTGATTCGTAAAGGAAAATGCCCTTTTAGCTTTTTCCACCAACTCCTTTTGATTGTTAACGATTCCGGAACCGAGTCCGCCAAGCGCATACGCAATTCTGCACATGACCGGATAACCGATTTCCGTTGCCGCCTGAATAGCTTCTTCAATCGAGGTTGTTGTTTTGCTTGTTGGAACCTTCAAGCCGATTTCAGTTACTCTTTGGTTGAACAACAATCGATCTTCTGTGTTTATGATTGATTCTACAGGCGTGCCTAGAACTTTTACGCTGAACTTTTCAAGTATTCCTTTTTTAAAAAGCTGGACACCAACATTTAGCGCTGTTTGACCTCCGAAGCCGAGCAGAATTGAATCCGGTTTTTCTTTCTCGATGACCCTCTCAACAAATCCCACATTTACCGGAAGGAAATAAACTTTATCTGCGAGATGTTCGGAAGTTTGTATGGTCGCTATATTGGGATTGATGAGAACGGTCTCTATGCCGTCTTCTTTGAGCGCTTTAATTGCCTGGCTTCCCGAGTAATCGAACTCACCTGCCTGTCCGATTTGCAGTGCGCCTGAACCGAGAATGAGAACTTTTTCCGGCTTTCCTTTCCGAATCATTTCAACGCCCTCACGAACATATCGAATATGAATTCTGTATCATCCGGTCCGGGAGACGCTTCAGGATGAAACTGGGCGCCGAAGAACGGTTTCGAGATATGGATAATTCCCTCGTTCGTTCCGTCGTTGTCGTTCTGAAACCATTCGCGCCAATCCTCAGGGAGTGTTTCTGCGTTTACTGCGTAGCCGTGATTTTGTGAAGTGATATAACACCTCTTAGTTCCCGATTCATTGCATGGCTGGTTTTGTCCGCGGTGACCGTATTTCAGTTTATATGTATCTGCGCCTGCAGCCAGCGCAAGAATCTGACCGCCCAAGCATATTCCAAGAATTGGCAGGTTGGATCGTAATGCCTGTCGGGTGTGCTCTATCGTTACTTTGCACATCTTCGGATCACCGGGACCATTTGAGATTACAACACCCTCAACATCTTCTAAAAGAAAATCGTGATCGTAAGGTACTCTGATGACTGCTATATTTCTTCTAAGGAATGCTTGAATTATGCTGTTCTTCACGCCGCAATCAACAAGGGCAATTCTCTTTCCCGGCTTATGGTATCGAACCGTGGATGTCACCGCAACTTCCGAAACTAAATCCCGTTTATTCGGATCTTCGAACGGAATATCTTTCGAATCATCAACAACTATTTTTCCAAGCATTGTTCCCTGATGACGTAATTTTTTGGCAAGTTGTCTTGTATCGATGCCGTAAATTCCCGGGACGTTGTGCTCTTTCATCCAATCGGAAAGAGACTTCTTGGCGTTCCAATGAGAATAGTTCTCAGAGTAATCAGAGATGATTAAACCCTGAACATGTATTTTTTCCGATTCAAAATTTTTTAGAAGTGCGTTTTCTCTTTCTTCTCCCGGAACTCCATAATTGCCAATTAACGGATATGTAAAAACAAGAATTTGTCCGCCATAAGAAGGATCGGTGAGGGTTTCGGGATATCCTACCATTCCCGTGTTAAAGACTACCTCGCCGCTTGTATTCCTCCGCGCACCGAACGAATACCCTTGAAACTCTGAACCATCTTCAAGAACAAGAGCCGCCTTATGTTTCGTCAACATCCTTTAATGTTTACCCATCAATAACGATGAACATCTGTTTTAAAATAATCATGCTGTTCGCTGCTTTGCTTCCTGGCGACCCACAACATAATTGTAGAGCGCCATCAAAACAGTTGCAAGAATTCCAATACCAAACAGCACGAACCAAATAATTCCCGGCTCGCCCGTGCGTTTTGCGTTCTCGTACATCCATCCGCCAAAAGGTCCGCCGACAAACCATGCAATGGCGATCGGAAGAAATGCATATCCTTGAAACAAACCCTGTTGACCGGGCGGCGCCAATTCAGAAATATACTCATAATATCGCGGCGCTTGTGCCATCTCGCCAATGGCGAAAACAACTATGCCCGCGGCAATTGTTGGAATACTGGGACTCAATCCAATAATTAACCAACAGAAACTTGAGACACCAAATCCCATAACTATCGCTGTCCGGGTCGGAATATTTTTCGTCAACCGGTTCACAACAAGCTGCAGTACGATAATCGCACCGGCTCCCGACCACGATTGTATAAGCTCGAAAGGCGCATCTTTATCTACAAAGTCAACAAGATAATACGGTATGATAACAAACTCTTGCCAGAACATAATCCAGAACAACGAGAAGATGAGAAGGAAAATCATAAACTTTACGTTACCAAGAACAATAACGAGATTCTTCATCTTCGTTCCGAGCGTTTCAACAACTTCCGTCGAAGCACTCTTCACTTCTTTATAAAAGAAAAAATTCACAACCAGCATAGCCGCACAACTGATTGCAGAAACAAGGTAAACATACTCGATACCGATTGAATCTCTCACGAAGTATGCAATCGTAGGACCAATAGCCGCGCCGATATTCACAAGCCAATAATAAATTGCATAGCCGAGAGATTTTGTTTCTTTGGATGAAGTGACCGCGATGGTTCCAAGGACCGATGGTTTGATAAAAGAACCGCCGATAGCCGTGAACACAAGAAACACAATCAATACAGGATAGAGCGGCAAGCCGCCGTAAATTCCGGAGAAAATTGTCATACCAACAGAACCAATCAAAAAGTAACCGACTGCCAGCATAGAGAATGCAATCATGAACGCGCGCCGGAAACCAAATTTATCCGCAAGTGTTCCACCGAGAATCGGAAGCAGATAAATCAAGCCGCCGAAAAGTCCTGAAAGTCCGCCCGCCTCTGTTTCGCTGAACCCAAGTTTATTTCGGAAGTAAATGCCCATAATAATTTGCTGACCGTAAAGAGCGAGCCGCTCAAACAGTTCCATGCCGTTTGCAACCCAGAAAGTCGGATGAAAACCGGTTTTCAATTTTTCTAAACCTTTTTTGAATGCCATGGATTCTCCTGTTGGTTCATGAGGATATTTAAGACAATAAACAGATTATGTGAAATTAGTGAAATGGTGAGTGAGATGCAAACCAAGAGCTAAAAGCCAAGAGTCCCGCTTGCAGCGGGATAAACTCCAAGCACAGAGCGATGAGAGTTGAATGCTGATGGATTGAAGATGAGGTTCCTTTTCGTTATCTTTCAGATTGATAATTTAACCGAAGGAAAGATTATGAAAGCAATCCGTTTCCACAATTTCGGAACTGCTGATGTTTTAACATTCGAGGAAGCACCAAAGCCAACTATTGGAGCTAACGATGTTCTCCTCCAAGTGAAAGCGGCTGCATTAAATCATCTTGATCTTTGGGTCCGAAGCGGCGACAGAGAAAAAAACATTCCTCTTCCTCACATACCCGGATCGGACGGTGCGGGAGTTATTGCCGATGTAGGAAGCGCGGTTGATTTCTTGAAAGCTGGAGATAAAGTATTAATCTCTCCGGGAATTTCTTGCTGTCATTGCGAAATGTGTTTGGGTGGAACCGATAATCTTTGCCGTACCTATCATGTGCTTGGAACAAAGGAAGATGGAACCTATGCAGAGTTTGTAAAACTTCCGGCAACTAATGTTCTTCCGATACCGGATAGTTTAGATTTCAATCAAGCCGCGGCTATCCCGCTTGTTTTTTTGACAGCGTGGCATATGCTTGTTGGCTTGACAAAAATAAAGCCCGGTGAAACAGTTTTAGTGCATGCCGCCGGCAGTGGAGTCGGGTCTGCCGGAATTCAAATTGCGAAACTTTTGGGCGCTCATGTTATTACGACTTCCGGTTCCGAAGAAAAGTTGGTAAAAGCAAAATCACTTGGAGCCGATGAAGTCATAAACTATAAAGAAAAAGAATTTGTGGAAGAAGTAAAACGCTTAACCGATAAACGTGGAGTTGATGTTGTGTTCGAACATAACGGCGGTGAAGTGTTCGAGAAGAGCATTCCTGCCCTTGCAAAGGGTGGACGTTTAGTTACTTGCGGTGCAACTGCGGATTATGTCGGCAAAATTGATTTACGATATGTGTACGCGAAACATCTTACACTTTTTGGTTCTTTTATGGGAACGAAGCGTGAGATGATAGAAGTGTTGAAGTTTTTCAAAAGGGGGGAAGGGACTGTTCAATTGCAGCCGGTTGTAGATTCGGTATATCCATTAGAGAAAGCGTCTGACGCACACAAGAGAATAGAAGAGAGAAAGAATTTTGGGAAAATAGTTTTATCAATCTAACAATAAAGGAGAATCGTCATGAAGGGAAATACAAAAATCATTAACATCCTCAACGACCGGCTTGCGGATGAGTTAACGGCAATCAATCAATATATCGTGCATTCGGAGATGTGCGCTAACTGGGGATACGAAAAACTGCATCACACTATAGAAAAGCGTGCTATCGAGGAAATGAAGCACGCCGAGAAGCTTATCGCTCGTCTTTTATTCTTAGAAGGAACGCCGGTTGTTAGTAAACTCAATAAAATGTCTATTGGTGCAAATGTAGAACAGCAGTTCAAAAACGATTGGAATGCAGAAAGCGACGCCATAAAAGATTACAACGACGATATAAAACTTGCAGTTTCGGTTGGCGATAATGGAACACGCGAGATGCTCGAAGCGATCCTTGTCGATGAAGAAAATCATATCGACTGGTTAGAATCACAACTCGATCAAATTAAGCAGATAGGGATTCAAAATTATTTATCACAACAAATCGAAAAAGTATAAAGGAAATATCATGAATCATTTCGGACATATAGAAATCCCGACTACGAACTTTGAAATCGCAAAAACATTTTTCGGATATGTATTCGGCTGGAAATTCCAGGATGTCCCGAAAATCGAATATGTTTTATTTCGAGCGGGAATGAAACCAAACGGCGGTTTTTTCGAGGTTAAGAAAATGCCGAAGAGCAATCAGATAAACGTTTACATCGAAGTGAAAGACATTAATGCAACCCTTAAAAAAGTTCAGAAAGCTGGCGGGGTTATTATCATCAAAAAATCTAAGGTTCTCAACATGGGCTGGTTCGGCATGTTTTCCACACCAGATGGCTGCCATCTTTGTTTATGGCAACGAAAAGATTAGGGTTCAATTATCTATCAATTAATTAATCAATTAAAACAGCATGTTTGAGCACCGAAGAAAACCGCTAATACCGCGTTCTGCATTTTATCGGCGCATGCTTATGTACACATGTGGCTCGTTTGGATTGCTTCTCTTTTCACTGGTAATGGGAATTCTCGGTTATCATTACTTTGAAAACCTCTCATTTACAGACGCATTCTTGAACGCCGCAATGATTATGGGTGGTATGGGTGAAGTAAATGAATTGCATACAGAAAGCGGAAAAATATTCGCAGGCATATATGCTCTTTATTGCGGATTAATTTTACTGGTCGCTGCTGGATTGTTGATCGCGCCGATATTTCATCGTTTCCTGCATAAGTTTCATTTGGATATTACGGATTCTGATTCTTAAAAGGGTAGCTGATAATATCAATCGAATTTAAGATTAATTCATCATGATAAATATAGAAAGCATACAAACCGCATATAAAATTCTTCAGCCAGTTGTTCACAAAACACCGCTCCTCTCATCACGAACATTCAATGAGATGACCGGTAACGAGGTTTATTTCAAAGCGGAAAACTTTCAGCGCATAGGCGCGTTCAAGTTTCGCGGGGCATATAATAAAATTTCATCCCTTACAGACGAAGAACGAAAACGCGGTGTCATCGCCCATTCATCGGGCAACCACGGCCAGGGCGTTGCTTTAGCAAGCAAGATCTTCGATATCAAATCGGTTGTAGTCATGCCGCAAAACTCTGTGAAAAGTAAAGTTGAGGCGACAAGGTGCTACGGAGCAGAGGTTGTCTTCTGCGGATTATCAACCGATGATCGGGAGAAAACGACACAAGAACTTATTGATAAACACGGCTACACACTCGTTCATCCCTACAATGATGAGAAACTTATCGCCGGACAGGGAACGGTTGGACTTGAAATTTTTCGGGAGATAAAAGACCTCGATTACCTGTTTGTTCCCATCGGCGGCGGCGGACTGATATCCGGCTGTGCGATTGTGGCAAAGCATCTTTCACCGAAAACCAAAGTGATTGGCGTT
>JAGVIE010000008.1 GCA_020056225.1 Bacteroidota bacterium | reverse complement strand
GCGGAGACATTCTGCTATCGGTTATCAATCACCGGTGCAATTTGAATTAAATAATTTTTTGTCTTAACTTGTTGTCCAGAAAATCGGGACAAGATCATACCATAGTTATGAGAAAGCGTATGTGAAAATTGACAATCCAAACGTGAATCTTTTTTTGGAAAGCTTGAACAATACTTATCACGATTTGTTTCAGATGTACCTAGAAGAATCGATTTTAATTGGAAAAGTTCATTGATTTTATCATCTTTTTCTAATTTAAGCAAGTCATCTATCAGTTGTTGAATCGTTGATTTGTGACCTAAAGGGAGGAGGTTCAGCATGGGATAATCTTCAAAATATTCCTCACTTATTCCACTATCTTGCTGCGAACTTGGAATAACAACGTACAAGTTCATCTTTTCGTTTGTCATGTCATTTCCCCTTTGGACATATGATGAATATTGAAACGATCTCTTTTACAATAATATAAAATACTCTGAAAGTTGCTTTGATCTTGTGAGACACAACAACAATTTAAGAGATATAGGATCAATCATGTTCGTAATGGGATTATTATTGCAATAATATCCATCACCCATAGATTGATAATTATATACATTTAAAGACTTTGGGATTTGAATACTATTATCCCCACCATAGCACTTCTAGAGTACTTTGCATAGTATGTAATAAGGTCTCCATTATCGGTTTGAAAGATAAAGAATTTTTTCAATAATATCAACTGATAAGTTAAAAAAATGTGAGAAAATAATAGCATCATCAAGCGCAATAAACGTTGCCAAAATAAGCCGTTTATGAAGATTTCCCTTTGATATTCGAGATTCAATCTCATTAACTCCATGTATATTGAGCTTCGTTCCATGAATTGCCATTAGTATACCAATTAATCTTATCTAATGAAATTCCTAACGTTCTCGATTACATATTCTATCTGATCCTCAGTCATTTCAGGATGTGCTGGAATTGAGATGCACTCTTCTGCACACGCTTCACTGACCGGAAAATCTCCGGGCTTATAACCAAGATGGAGATACGCTTCCTGAAAATGAATAGGGATTGGATAATGCAAGGCGTTGGCAATTCCTTTTTCAGTGAGATATTGTTGAAATGCAGAGCGCTTATTCGTCCGAAGCACAAATTGATGATAGACATGAAATGCTTTTGGTGATTCAAAAGGAACAACAAGGTTTGGTATACCATCGAATTGCTGTTTATACTTTGCCGCAATCTCTCTTCGTTTAGAAGTCCATTGGTTCAGATACTTTAACTTCACACCTAATACAGCACCCTGGATTCCATCCATGCGGTAATTATGTCCCCAGAACTCATGTTTATATTTTTCCGATTGTCCATGATCTCGAAGCTGGCGCATTTTTTTTGCTAGAGCATCATCGTTTGTGATGATTCCACCCGCTTCACCGTACGCGCCTAAATTTTTTCCCGGATAGAAACTGAAACACGCTGCTGCTCCAAAATTCCCGACAAACTTACCACCGAACTTTGCCAGATGCGATTGCGCCGCATCCTCAATAATATACAAGTTGTACTTAGAAGCGATCATTTGAATTTCATCCATCGCCGCCGGCTGGCCGTAAAGATGAATCGGCAGTATTGCTCTTACACTTTTCCCCTGGGGAGTTTTCATTAACTCTTCTAACTTGTTCGGATCCATTGTATAAGTTTTCGGTTCGATATCGACAAAGAGCGGTTGAGCGCCGGTAAGTGAAATTGCCTCTACCGTTGCTATGAATGTAAATGGCGTTGTAACAACCGCATCTCCTTTTCCGATACCTAATGCCCACAGGGCTGCATGAAGTGCATCAGTCCCTGAACCAACAGCGATGCAGTGTTTCGTTTGATGTGCTTGCGCGAATGCCTGTTCAAAATCGGCAACTGCTTTACCAAGTATGAATTGAGTGTTTTCAATTACATTTTGAATGGCGGCATCAATTTCAGGTTTGATCGTTTGATATTGTGCTTTTAAATCTGCGAGGGGTACGTTCATAATTAACTTAAATGATTGTGAATTATTTATGATGAAAAAAATTATATTAGCAGTTTATGATATTTATTTTCGCCTAACGACGACCACACACCGTAACTCTCTTCGGATATCCTGCATTTACCTTCCGATGTCCAAAGGATCGAATAGATTTTATCTGTGCCTGCATCTGCGATCCTCAGATTCTTGCTATTGAACGCTAAACCAGTCGGATGTGAACCGGGGGTCTTGATAATTTTAAGAACATCACCGACACGCGCTATGCAAGCTGAGATAACAAAAAAGGAAAGAAGAATAGCTCGTAATAAGTTTTCCATCGGCATCCTAATGATATGTTTGTATATATATATGATGAATGCAAGAATAATCTGCTATTGATTACTCGCCTGCAATAATGTTCCTCTACTATCAAGGAATGAATAGATTTAAAAGAACTTTGGTGTCTTAAATTATTGAAAGATACTAATTTCATGCTAAATTATCAATAAATAATTTTACAGCAAGGTATGCATCCCTGCTCAGTTGGATTTCTTAAACAAGCACACCGGCTCAACTCCTCGAAGCATCTTTGCTTTCCTCACACCCTGCATGATACATCTGGAAACTTCTTTCGGATCGGTGACTTTTACTCCGGCAAGAACATCGGCGCCAAACTCAAACAGCACCGGTGAGAGCGGCGTCGAGGGTCCCAATACTACATTGTATCCATTGCTTCCGAGCTGTAGTAAACGTTGGAGGGAATGATTGATCAGTGAGGTTCCGGTAATTAAGTTGATCTCGGATTTGGGCAGTATTTCTTCACATGCAAACACAGGTAGTTCATTGCCGACCGGATCGATCTCAATCAGATATGCCTTCCGTGCAACCGAGGCAATCTCATCGAAAAATGGAAATCGACCGATCATCGTTACCACTTTGCCGCGTGCTTTCTTCAGGATAAATTTTTTGATGTTGCCTTTTTTACCTTTCGGTTCTATCAGCGAATTGATTGCCGCAACACCAATAGATGCTTCGAGCGGTTTCCACGAGAGAATGCGTTTTGCCAATTCGGCGGCTGTACATTGAGTAAGTTCCCCCGCTTTCTCGATATCAATTCTCTCGGATGTTTGATATGTATGGCTCACCCCCACGAATCTGGATTCAATTGCAGTCCAGGTGATACCGACCCACGCGCCTTTGACGCGCGCATCCGTTTTGAGAACGCTCGATAGTAATTTATTCTCTAGTTCCATTTATATTTTCATCGGATCAATGGCTGCAAAGGATGGATGTACATTCGGTTTAAAACCTGGACTCACTTGCGGAGAGGACTGACTACGTTCCTTCGGAACTTCGTCAGTTAAGATTCTCTTCTTAAGTATTGCTTTCCCTGAGCCGGTTTTCAAATAACGCTCAAGTTCTCTTGCTTTCTTTTCAGTGCGTACCGCAACATATGCTATAACATCAAAAGGCCGATACGCTTTCGTCGATTGAACAAGTCCATTATTATGTTCTAATAATCTCCTTTGCAAATCATTAGTCGAGCCAATATAAACGAATTTCTTTATTAAACTTTTCAATATGTAAACATACCATTGAGGCATTCACAAAACCTGCTAACTATGTTCCATTTTGAACTTCGTCATTTAAACTTCGAGATATAATGGCTCGCCAAACGAAGTCCCGCAGTTTCATCGCGGGACGTAGTTTGGCGGAGAGGGAGAGATTCGAACTCTCGATAGACATAAAGCCTACACCGGTTTTCGAGACCGGCTCTTTCAACCACTCAGACACCTCTCCGAACAATGCAAAAATAAAAAGTCAAAATTAATATTCCCAACTCAGTTTATATTCGCAATCGGCGGATACATTCAGAATAGCTGCTCTGACATGTATCCTGAAAAATTTGTATGACAATCTACCAAAAAAGAGAGTGAAAATCAATTTTCTGATGACAGAATTACAGGTTAATTAGGTAGAAAGGCTATGAACTGCGGAGATGCCGACTCTTAAGAGTTAATTACGATTTCCTGACCGATAACGATTCGGGTTCCACGAAGTTTATTCCACGAACGCAACTGTGAAATCGATACGCCAAAGCTCGAAGCTATCTTGTCAAGCGTGTCACCCTTCTTCACTGTGTAAGTAGCACCTTTCTTTCCTTTCGTAGAATCCTTTTGTGTGATGGCTATTTGACGAGATTGCACCGACCCGTTACCATCAATAGATATTTCCAATTCCTGTCCGACCTTGATAATGGTAGATGACAATCCATTCCACTTGCGGATATCCTCTGAGGCGACACTATATCGCTTTGCTATATTTCCAAGGTTATCTCCGGTTTTCACACGATACTTTAACCAATATGATCCGCTATGTTTTGATGGTGAATTTTCAGATTGCTCATTTGTTGAGGATGCTAATAATTGAGTATGTTCAGATTCCGGCATATCTATGAGCTTGGAATATTTTTCCACTTCATCATTTGGGATCCAAAGTGCAAGTTTAGCACCGGCTTTTATCGAGCTTCCGTAGGGGATATCATTCCACAACCGTACATCGCTGATACGAACACCGAACCATCCCGCCAATTTACCGAGTGTATCCCCTTTGCGGATGCGATAAAACAACTTCGTTTTTCCGCTCCTCGCTTCAGCGGAAAGCCGGGCTTTACGCGATGAGTGTTTAGACGGCTTATCAATCGTCTCTTCAGCAATCTCTGATGCACGATTCTTCGACGTCGCCGGGATAGGTATCACCAGCGATTTCCCGACCGATATCTTGTGCGAATTAAGATGGTTCGCTTCTGCAATCATGTTCGATGTAACACCGTATCTCTTCGCAATCGATCCGAGTGTTTCCCTGCGCTTCACGTTATGAACGATCCAATCGCGTTTCTGATCGTCAGGAATGTTCGAATAATTATTTCTGAATACATCACTCTTTCCCTCTGGAATTCTTATCTCATATCCTTTATATCCGGGAGGGGTACACGATCGCAATAACTCAGGATTCAAATCTTTCATAGTCTTAATATCGGTTTCAGCGCATCTTGCCAACACCGACAGGTCTATAGACTCATTTACCACAGCATGATCGTACATGAGAGGATCTGCCGGAGTTATTTCGAATCCATAACTGCCGGGATCTAATGCCATCGCGGTAACGGCAATATACTGAGGAACGTAGTTACGAGTTTCTCTTGGTAGATTGGGTCTCAGCTTCCAGAAATCCTGTGAGTGGCTTCTTCTGATCGCGCGATAAACCCTACCGGCGCCTGAATTATATGCCGCAAGCGCAAGATACCAATCGCCGAACTCACCGTATAAATCTTTTAGATGACGGGCGGCGGCGAGAGAGGCTTTCTCAAAATCTCTTCTCTCATCATACCAGAAATTTCCGTCCAATCCATAAAGCTTACCTGTACCTTTAATGAATTGCCATAGTCCGACGGCTTTTGCCCATGAACGAGCAACGGGATTCAAACCGCTTTCGATCATGGAAAGATATATCAACTCTTCCGGCACATTTTCTTCACGGAAAGTTTTTTTCATAAGTGGAAAATATTTTCCTCCTTCACGAAGCCAATGCTCGAAGTGTCTTCTTCCCCGTCCCTGGAAGAATGCGATGTTCTGTTCTACATGCCCGTTGATAACTAACGGTACGGAAGTGGTCTTGATAATTTTTTTCGGGGTATCTTCATCGATGCTCACGAGCGATTCATCGATCTGATTCAATTTTTGCCTGAGGGCAAAGACAGAGGTTTGGGATCCTAAATTGTCGATGTTGGTGATATACTTTTCATAATCTTCAACCACACTGTGGCTAAGGTCGTTGAAATCCTGATTGTTTTCGATACCGGGATAATACGCCAGTTCATTCAATATGCCGATAGCAAATTCGAATTCATTCGATGTCTGCGTAGAATCTCCCGATTCACCCGCTTCAAGAGCATTCTGATAATGCCGGCGTGCCGCCTCCAGCATTTGCGCAGTAATATCATCATAATTGGAATCTGCGATCAGACTATCGGATACTGCCAACTCCATTTCGTCTTTAGAGAGGGTATCAACAAACGTGGATGGGATTGAACTAATAATGGGGGGATTTGCCTGTGGTGATGGCTTTGTCGTTCTATCAGTGGAACATCCGAACAGAACGATGCAAAATGCTATGATCAATGATAATTTTTTCAATATACTCTCTAAATAAATACAAGTTCAAAACCTACAATTGATGAAAATATAAAGGATTTAAGAAAGAATGTCAAGGACTTTCTTCTAAAGTTGTGACAAAACGCATTTATAAAGGGATGTTGCCGTGTTTCTTCTTGGGATTACCATCCACTTTCGTCTCGAGGATCTGGAGAGAGCGTATTAATTTTGGTCTGGTTTCGCTCGGTTCGATAATATCATCAAGGTAACCTCTGGCTGCCGCGATATAAGGATTGGCAAATTTTATACGATATTCCTCTATTTTTTCAGCCAATGCTTTTTGTTTATCTTCTGCTTTCTCAATCTCTTTTTTAAATATTATTTCAACCGCACCCTGTGGTCCCATCACGGCTATCTCCGCGGTGGGCCAGGCATAATTGAAATCGCCGCGAATATGCTTCGAGTTCATAACATCATAAGCCCCGCCATATGCTTTGCGTGTAATGACGGTTACTTTAGGAACTGTTGCCTCGCAAAAAGCATAAAGGAGTTTCGCTCCATGTTTAATTATACCTCTCCACTCTTGGTCGGTACCAGGCAAGAATCCCGGGACATCTTCAAATACAACTAACGGAATCTTAAATGCATCACAGAACCTTACGAAGCGGGCACCTTTTACAGACGAATCAATATCAAGCACACCCGCTAATGCCGACGGCTGATTAGCCACGATGCCAATCGATTTACCGCCGAGCCGTGCAAACCCGACAATTATATTTTGCGCGAATAATTCATGGACTTCAAAGAAATCACCATCGTCAACTATCAACCGGATTGCGTCCTTCATATCGTATGGCTTGTTCGGATTTTCCGGTACGATTGAGTTCAGTTTTTCTTCTATTCGATTCGGATCATCCTTCGGCTTCATCACTGGCGGCTCATCCATGTTATTGGATGGAAGGAAACTTACAAGCTTCCTGATGGATTGGAGACACACGATCTCATCCTCACATGCAAAGTGTGCAACCCCAGATTTTGTTGCATGCGTTATCGCACCACCGAGGTCTTCGAACGAAACATTCTCGTGTGTTACGGTCTTCACAACATTTGGACCTGTAACGAACATATAGCTCGTGTTCTTTACCATGAATGTAAAATCGGTAATGGCTGGTGAGTAAACTGCACCACCGGCGCAAGGTCCCATGACAGCAGAGATTTGGGGGATAACGCCTGAAGCTAAAGTGTTGCGGAGAAATATATCCGCATAACCTCCCAGACTCACCACACCTTCCTGAATGCGCGCACCGCCGGAATCATTCAACCCGATAACAGGTGCACCGACTTTCATTGCCATATCCATTATCTTGCAAATTTTCTCTGCATGTGTTTCTGAGAGCGATCCGCCAAAGACTGTAAAATCCTGACTGAAGACAAACACGAGCCGTCCATCGATTGTACCAGTACCGGTGACTACACCATCGCCGAGGATTTTCTGTTTCTCCAAACCAAAATCATGAGAGCGGTGCTCGACTAGGATATCGATCTCCTCGAAACTGTTACGGTCGAGTAAAACCACAAGCCGTTCACGTGCTGTAAGCTTGCCTTTCTTATGCTGTTCTTCGATGCGTTTCTCACCGCCGCCAAGTTTGGCTTTTTCCTTCAGTTCATTTAGATGCTGAAGCTTATCTGTATGTTTTGGATTGGTCATGGTTCACCTTTAAATTTAACTTCTGATGGATGGAAATATAGGCAATGGAGGGATGTATGTCAAGAAGTAAAAATATCTTTCAGTTCACTGAAGTGAACTGCAATATATGCTTGCAATGGATAATTTTAATCTCTTTCTTTATTTATTGCAGTTGACTTTAGTCAACTGAATTAGTCATATGACTAAGAATCAATAAGATAGATGCTTTAGCATCATTTCAGATGTGGCTGAAGCCAAATGCTTTTTCTTTTCTTTTTTTCAGTTCACTGAAGTGAACTGCAATAGATTTAAACTCTCTTACATAATTCCAGCTTGAAGTTCAGGAGTACAAGTGTTCGCTCTGCCTGCGGCAGGCAGGCATCCTTTTTAACCGCCTGCTTTCTGGTGGTTGAGCGGAACTCCTTCACAGCATGAGTAACTGAACTTTGTAAACGCACCTTTATAATTACACAATTACCGCACTGAAAAACGCTGTCCGTGTTGAGCGGCGGGTTATATGGCATATTATTTCATAATGATTAGTTTTCTTGTTGATGAATTCAATCCTGAACTAATTTTATATAAATAGACTCCACTTGCTAAACCAGAAGAATTGAAAGTGATACTTTTAAGTCCTGCATTTTCTTCTTTATCTATCAACGTAGAAATATAGCGACTGATCTTGTCCCGATTTTCTGGACAACAAGTTAAGACAAAAAATTATTTAATTCAAATTGCACCGGTGATTGATAACCGATAGCAGAATGTCTCCG
>JAGVIE010000001.1 GCA_020056225.1 Bacteroidota bacterium | reverse complement strand
TTGGTCATGGTGTTGCAACAACAATTACGGCAGTTGTGGCAAGCGGATACACATTTACCGGATGGACAGTGGTGAGTGGAAGCGGAGTATCAATCGCAAGTACATCAGCGTTGAGTACGACAGCTACGTTGACAAACGGTAATGCAACGGTTCGGGCGAACTTTATAATAAAAACGTATAACCTGACAGTTACGTCGACTGCCGGAGGAGCTATTACCGCTCCGTCGTCATCACCGATAACGGTAACTCATGGTATTGCAACAACGATTACGGCAGTTGTGACAAGCGGATACACATTTACCGGATGGACAGTGGTGAGTGGAAGTGGAGTATCAATCGCAAATCCATTAGTGTTGAGTACGACAGCTACACTGACAAGCGGTAATGCAGTAGTTAGAGCAAACTTAATACTGAATACATACCAACTGACAGTGACATCAACGGCAGGAGGAGCTATTACAGCTCCGTCAACGTCACCCGCCATAGTGAATCATGGTGTTGCGACGGTGATTACAGTTAATGCTTCGGTAGGATATACTTTTACCGGATGGACTATACTGAGTGGTATTGCTTCAATCGCAAATTTGTCGGCACTGAGCACAACAGCCACTTTAACAAGCGGGAATGCAACGGTTAGAGCGAACTTCGTTATCAATAACTATACCCTAACCATAGATATCCGAGGAAACGGCAGTGTAACGAAATATCCGGACCAACCAACCTACCCATATGGCACACAGGTAGAATTGAAAGCAAAACCGTCCGTACTTAATTGGGTATTTTCTATGTGGAGTGGAGATGCAAGAGGAACAGATGATTCAATCACGGTAACGATGAATAGCGATAAGACTATCAATGCAACATTTGTAGATGAACTTGCTTATCAAGTAATGTACCGGAGTTTCCGGGCAGAGAGCCTTGCATTGGATAAAAATAACAAAGGTAAGATCAATAAATATGTAAATCCATCAAAGCCAGTCAGGTCAGACTTTACAGCAAAGCTTGGTGTAGACTCTATGAATGTAAACAGTTTACATATAGAATTTGGTTCAGGAATAGAAAAGACTTTCCCATTCTATACTGTACCGCCATCGACGATAACAGCGACACCTAGCAACACAAGGTTCGCGAGATGGAATTTGTTTTTCCCAACGGCACTTAATCTGGGAGATTCGGTGGAAGTGCATGGCTTTGGTAATCAAGGAAAAGTACAAAATGTTACAAAGTATTATTGGGGACGTGGTGCAACAATGTTTACAACGAAAGCGAAGAAAGACCCGCTATTCGTCAAGAATCTTTTGTGTTTACCGATGCCGAACCGCGTGAACGCAATGTACGAGACATTCTACAAGACTCGTTACGGAGCCAACGGAATGATTGTAGGAAAAATCCCTAATGAGGATGTAACATTCTACGTAAGGTTTTACGGATGGTTCCAGACACTGCAATACGATGATGTGTTGAAGACTCTAATAGTATCGGCAACCGGCCAGATGCATACCCGTGGAGCCCGAGGCTTTGGTGTATTTGATGGTGGTACTAAAGCAATATTGAACAAACAGAAAAAACTTTCACCCACAAAGTTCAACAACAAGCTATTAGCAGATATGATAGCATTGAAATTGAACATCGTAGCGAGCGATTGGAACTATACACCTTCCGGCTTTGGCGATTTGGTCTTCGTAAATCCGGGTACTCAGTTTGATGGCAAAACGATAGATGAAATTGCCCAGCTTGGTGACAGTCTAATGATGGGTTGGCTGGTAGATTCAACATATGCCAGGTGGGACAGACCGATCACTGTGAAATTGCATAAATTTGTACATGATAGTGTGTTTGCAGCGCTTGATAGTGTTATTGCAAAGATAAACAATGCATTTGAGGGACCGCTCGACACGTTGCATTTCGTAGATTCGCTTAGGTTCAAAGGATTCCGGAAGCTGGTAGATGTACCGTTCTTAAGAGCTAATCTAAGTGGAATATCTTCAAGGAGGTTACATTTGGAGAATATTTACACATCACAGGAACCGGAAGGATTCGTGTTATATCAAAACTATCCGAACCCATTCAACCCAACAACAACTATACAGTTTGATTTGCCAATGGAAGCCCTTGTAACGTTGAAGATATACAATATACTGGGTCAGGAGGTGGCAACTATACTGGATCGGCAGGATATGAATGAAGGAACGCAAGAGGTGCAGTTCATTGCGAATGAATTCTCCTCGGGTGTATACTTCTATCGCATTGTTGCAGAAGGATTGGATGAAGACGGCGCAACAGCAGGTACATTCCAAACTGTAAAGAAGATGATGCTTCTGAAATAATCTTCTGTTTAAACTGAACTGAATTGTAACCCCAATCGTTATGGTTGGGGTTTCTATTTTATTTGTATTCAACTCACGTGCTATTTCATTTGCAGGTTGGGATTTTATTGCCGGATTTCCGGCGTTATTAGGATACCATTCGAATACCATGTATATTATTTATGTTGGTTTGAGACTTTACCAATCGATTTCTCTTACAAGGTTTTGATTCGCAGGTGGCATTCGATATTAACAGAAATCCATGGCATGAGATACTTTTTTAAAAAAATATTAATGCGTTCAGCCACTCAGAAAGATAAGATTATAAAATGATCCGACTAGCTGATGAATGGAAATTTTATCAAGACAAAAATGGTCAATGGCAATGGCGGAAGTATATCGCCAATAAAGTCGTGGCTGTTTCTTTTGATAGTTTCCCGTCGCGGAAAGAGTGTATCGGGAATGCCGGGAAGAGGGGTTATGTTGCTCCTCCTAAAAAGTACCGTTATTCGAAAGTAGGTTCATCTAGTTTTTAATCTTGCGGTGGTAGTATGATTCGTCTGTTCGTACTTTTAGTTGCTAGAGTAAGCTCCCTTTGATTTCATCGATAATAATGAGATGAATCCTAAACCCTATGGGCTTAGGATTTTTTTTGTTTCTGCACGCTGACAAAACATCTTAAAATATTCCTTATATGCTTGTGGTATTCCGAAAGCCAAGAAGCATCTTGGACAGCCTCGATTTAGGGTGAGTTCGGATTTCTCTGCACTTCGCCAACTTTCTGGGGGCTGTCTAAAAAAAATCAATTACTGTCAGCCTGAGCTTGTCGAAGGATGATCTTGTCCCGATTTTCTGGACAACAAGTTAAGACAAAAAATTATTTAATTCAAATTGCACCGGTGATTGATAACCGATAGCAGAATGTCTCCGC
>JAGVIE010000051.1 GCA_020056225.1 Bacteroidota bacterium | reverse complement strand
ATATACATACGGTATGCACCTACTTAGGCACAAAATCAGAAATGAGGAAACAGGTCTATGGTGAAACCTAAAAGCATCTATTCAGTCCTCTACTCGACAAAAACTCAGATACGTTCATGCTGAGTCCGCCAAAGGCGGACGCAGAGAGCTTATTTCAATCATCCTTCTGAGCCAGAGGCTCATGCGCCTTTGGAGCAGACGCATCATGTCCCGAAGGGATTCCTTCGGAACAAAAAACGTCCGCCACAGGTCGAAGACTCGACTCGGCGAGCGGATTCAGGATGATCGTTTTCTCTGCGCCGCGTCTGGCAAAGCCATCCCTTTGGGAGAAGCATATTTTAGCCCAAAATAGTTGCCTTCGTAGCAGCACTAACTAATTCCAGGAGTCCGGAAATGAAATTTTTATCGTCAACAAAATTCCAGCCCGTCTATTGGGTTGGATTATCAGTCCTTATACTTGCCGCTAACTTAAATACTGATCCGTACCTCGATTTTCCGGTATTGTTCATCATTCCCGTCCTTCTTGCGTCGTGGTATAGCGGACGAAGGTGGGGATTGGCGCTGGCAATTGCGATGCCGCTCGTGCGGCTCTTCTTCACGGTTGTCGTTTGGGATGTTCCCTGGACAACGGTGCACTCGATTGTAAACGCTTCGATAAGAATAACCGTATTCTCGACCTTTGCTATTCTCACGGACATGCTTCAACAGCAGCAATATCGCATAAAGGTACTCGAAGGTCTTATCCCGATTTGTCATAATTGCAAACGGATTCGAGACGGAGAAAACCACTGGCTTCCCATTGATGTTTATCTGAACCAACGCGCCGGCGCTATCTTTTTGCAGGGTATCTGTTCAGACTGCCTGAAGCTATTGGGTTCGCAAATGTCTGAACAAAAACAATAGACGCAATTTAGCGGCGGGATTTCATGAGTTATCAACTAACAGATTCTTTCGGTCGCATCATCAACAATATGCGGATATCGGTCACCGACCGATGCAATTTCCGTTGTCAATATTGCATGCCCGAAGAGGGGATCGTGTGGATGAAAAAGAACGAACTGCTCACGTTCGAGGAGATTGAGCGCACCGTGCAGATTGTTGCCCGCCTCGGTGTTAGTAAGATTCGCCTCACCGGCGGCGAGCCATTGATGAGGAAAGAACTTCCGCTCCTTGTTCAAAAGATCGCTCGTATTCCGGAGGTTCATGACATCGCGCTCACGACGAACGGGTACTTTCTCACAGAACAGGCAGTCGACCTTTACAACGCGGGCCTGAAGCGCATCACCGTCAGCATGGATTCGCTTGACGCATCGAAGTTCGCGGAGGTGACACGACGAGACTACTTCGACAAAGTGTGGACAGGATTGGATCTGCTCCAGACGCTGCCTATCGGACCCATAAAAATCAATGTTGTGCTCATGCGCGGCGTCAACGAGAACGAGATTGAAAAATTTGCCGGACTTGCGCGCACGAGGCCGTTCATCATCCGCTTTATCGAATACATGCCGATTGGCGCCGGCGACGGTTGGGATTATTCGAAAGTTGTACCGACGAGAGAAATCATCGCGCGAATCGAAGAACACTTTCCGAAACTTGTCCCGGTCGAATATCATGGCGCTCAGCCGGCGGACAGGTTCAGATTCGAAGACGGGAAGGGGGAGCTGGGATTCATCAGCTCCGTTAGCGAGCCGTTCTGTTCACATTGCAATCGCATCCGTATTACATCCGACGGCAAACTCCGGACATGTTTATTCTCCCTGCACGAGACCGATCTGAAATCGATGCTGCGCAGTGGGGAAAGTGATGAATCAATTTCTCGAGCAATCGTAGCAGCAGTGTGGAAAAAGGAGGAAGGCCATCTCATCAATCAGCCGGGTTTTGTAAAGCCGCAAAGGACGATGAGCCAGATCGGGGGGTGAAAGCTCGTCAAAAATATTTTTCCTGCCTCTTGACATTCCTCTAAAACCTCCTTATCATATTCGCAAGTGTTAAATTCATTTTCGCTGAATTAACAATCAAGGGAGTCCTGCCATGCGAAAACCTTTCAAAAAGACTTCGACCAGATTAATTGTTCAATATTTGTTCATTGTTGTGTTCGCAAGCGGCGTGCTCATTGAAAGTGCATTCAGTCGACAATCTAATGTTGCATTTACAGTGAACATGAATAACCAGATAAAGATTAAAAATTTTTTTCCAGAGCGCAAAGATAAAATCATTGTTCGAGGTTCCTTTAACAACTGGAAGGGAACAGATTATGAACTTAAAGATGCAGATAAAGATGGAATCTATTCCGGTCAGTTTCAAATCTCAAGCACTTTGATTGAATACAAATATGTAATTCTCCCAGGTGACGAACGACCAACCGCTAATGACGGCTGGGAACAAATAGAAAACAGAAAACTCACCTTACGTCGAACTCAATTGAACGAATCTAAATCTTATTTCAACAACCTGAATGAAGTATATCCATTTAAAGTGTCGCTAAAGGTGGAGATGAGTAATCAGATTGTTCAAGGTAATTTTATTCCTAAGTTGAAAGATAAAGTTGTTGTTCGCGGAAATTTTAATTCATGGTATGGCAATGAATACGTGTTGTTAGAAAAAAAAGAAAAAGATATCTCCAGTATTGAATTGTCTGGAAATAGCCCGTCAAAGCAATTAGAATATAAATTCGCTATAGTGTCAACAAAAAATGCTGGATTGATGAATGAAGGATGGGAAACCGCACCAAATCGCATTATTTCTTTGGAAAACAGATTTAAAGAACTCCCCGTTGCATATTTTAGCAATCAACAAAGTGTAGTTATGTTTCGAACACGCATTCCCCAAAATTCAAAATTTTACAAATATTGCACTAATGTGAAAAATAAAACTGCTATTAAAATGACATTAAATGGAAATAGTGAAATTGGGGGTCCGATGATTCAAGATTCAATTTTCCAAGACGTATATAAACTTGTTTTACATTTCGAAAACACTAAGAATAAATTAACATACAGTTATTGTATACTTCAAGATAGTGTTGCAGAAATAATTATTGAATCAAAGAAGCGGTCACTAATCCCAACTGAACGCGGTACAATGCTTCCAATAGTCGAGTTTGACAAGTAATGTTTATGAAATACCATCAAGCAAAAAAAGTTTTACTACTTTTCGTAATTTTGTTCACCGCCTTGTACATGGCATTATATTATTTGTTATTCCAAGGGGAAACCAAAATATACGTTCAGAAGGATATTTTTCTCCGCGAATGGTACATCTCAAAATCATATTCCAATACGCTCGCCGATTCTCTTCGGAAAACATCTCATGGAATACACTGTTATGGATTCAACCATGATTTTCTCAATGGTGGTGAAACTGATAAAAATTTTAAGTCGAGTGGATGGATTCATCATCAAAGTAAGACAGATGTTGTTGACTTTACACATATTTTCGATTCTACTAATTTCAAAGTAGCCTATGCTTTTTCCACGTTTTACTCTGATGAAAATAAAGAGATGCTTCTTGCTGTTGGGAGCGATGACGGAATCAAAATATGGTTCAATGGAGAATTTGTTCATGAAAACCATGTTGGAAGAGGGACGCATATTGACGACGATTTTATTCCTGTCAGGTTGCAAAAGGGAGTAAACACCTGTTTGATAAAAGTTGACAATGGAGATGGAGGGTGGGGTTTTATTGCGCGTTTTCGTGAGAAGAAAGATGTGTTGGAATATTTATCAGACAATGTTAAAGAATTTTGGTTTTCTCCATTAACGAACTATACAATGGTTGTCGGGGAATCATTAAAACTCAATCCGCCGAATGTTATAAAAATATCTCTATTTCCAAAAAGACCAAAGTGTATTGTTGAAATAATTATGCCTGACGGGAAACAGAAAGTCACTTCGGCTATTTCTCTCAACGAAACACAGAACTTTTCAATAAAACTTACTGATATTGGTTTATATGATTTAATTTTCCACATCACAGTGGAAAACAGAAATGAAATTATCATCCGGAAGGAATTTTTTGTTGGCAATCTTAATAAAGAACTCAACAATTTGTGGAATCGAACTTCAAAGCTTCTTCAAAAAAATAAATCCAATCAATTTGAAATTAGCTGGAGAGGAAATCTTGAACGGTTGGATACTCTTATTCATGGCGCACGTGGCATCAGTAAAAGGGAGCGGAGTATGTTGGTGGTTCGTCAAATTATTACTCTTTATGATCTGCTTCGATATAACAATGAAGGGACGAACGCACTGAAACATAAAAAAGGATCATTCATTCGCGGGTACCTTTCTCAGATTGATAATTCCTTTCAATACTATCAACTCTATGTTCCTTCAACATACGATTCAAAGAAAACAGCACCGGTTATGTTTCATTTGCACGGACAATATGAAAGAGATATGCCGTTTATGAACAGTAACGAAATAAATTGGGTAGATGCTGTTGAAAAGAGAGAAGCTCTCGGCGAGAAGTACGGGTGTATTGTTGTGTGGCCTTATGGTAGAGGTAATGCGCTGTATTCGGGAGTGGGTCAGGAAGATTTACCGATTATTTTATCCGAACTGAAAGCGGATTATGCAATTGATACTTCAAAAATCTGTTTGGTTTCGTATTCCAAAGGAGCCACTGCAGCACTCAACAACATTATGAGATTTCCGAACTTGTACACAGCTGTGGCAGCGATTGCGCCATTCACCGATTATAGAATTGATCAAAGATCAAATGTTGATGTGCCTAAAAGCCATCCATATCATTTTTTTTTGGACGCAAATAATCCAAGTGAGATTGTACAAAATTTGAGTAATAAATCCGTCTTATTGTTACACGGTCTTGATGATAAATACAGCAGTATTGAAAACTCTAGATCCTTTTACAAAAGACTGAAACAATTCGGGGTTTCTGTTGCGTATAAAGAATTACCTAACTCAAATCACTTCAATTATTTTGTTGATCCTGAGCCAATGGTATATCAATGGCTTCACGAATTACCGCAACCGGAACAGTCTTCCGTAACGACGTACAGAACCGCCCAGTTGAAATATCATCAGGCGGAAGGAATTTCTATCGTTCGGTTGGATTCAGTATATCGATACGGGGAAATCACCGCTGATATACTGAATGACAGCGCGATCTCGGTAACGGCAAAGAACATCATCGAATATCGGTTAGAACCGTTGCGTTTGATCGGTGGAACGACACAACAAGGGACGATTGTAACGAATAATGCTCCGAGTTTTTCCGGTTCTTTTCTGTCCGTTCCTCTTATCACCGTGAATGGGAACGTTGATAGTACGCCGACCCGGCAGGAAAAATCATCCGCGATAGAAGGCCCGATCAATCACATGTATTCATCAAAATTCATTGTGGTCTACGGCGTTTCCGGAACGCGGAAAGAAAATGAGATCAACCGGCGGGAAGCGGAGAGTT
Source organism: Bacteroidota bacterium (assembly GCA_020056225.1). Taxonomy (GTDB): domain Bacteria; phylum Bacteroidota; class Ignavibacteria; order UBA10030; family SZUA-254; genus JAGVIE01. The sequence goes on along the minus strand of JAGVIE010000051.1, from coordinate 1,496 downwards.
TTGCCCGTGAATGGTATAAGAGGTTTTTTACGAAGGTCAGTGTGAAAAGCGACGCCGAGGTGACAGACGCCGACATTGCAACCGCTCATCTCCTGTTGATCGGCGTTCCGGCTTCGAACAGGCTCATAAAAAAAATCCTTCCATCGCTTCCGTTCTCCCTTACATCAAACGGACTTATCGTGGGAAAGCATACGTTCCGCAGCAGCGATGCAGGGATCAGGGCGATCTATCCGAATCCGTTGCAGTCCGGGAAATATGTGTCCGTGTTTACCGGGGTCACGTCGGATGCAATTCAACACTCCATCGAACGGTTTGGTATTGACGGATGGTATGACATTATGGTGTATGACGAACGAACGATAGAGGATAAACGAAGCGTGAATCTGATCGGCTTTTTTGACCACGATTGGAAGGTAAACGACGGTTTACTCTATGCCAGATAATGTGAGACTATCACAACGGTAAGGAAGGAGGATATCAAAATCACATCAATATAAAAAACCCGTTACAAAGCTTGCGGCGTTGTAACGGGCATAACGCAAATGAGAGCGCATCTGATCCTTCCGCATAAACGGAAGGGGCTTCTCTCACTGCACCCGCAAATTACATAACTTTTATTTTGCATCAAAATTAGAAAGGTCTAAAATATGAAACGCATATTGAATTACTCGCGCGTTTTTCTCCTTTTGGCTATGGCATTGTGGCTTAATGCCTGCCAAGATGATAATCCGGTGGTACAGCCATCGGTATCGAATGACAGATCACCGAATGCTACAGAGTTACGAAAATCTGCCGCTGACCTTGCAAAAGTATTAGCGGTAGACTTAAATACGAATGAGTTTCACCGTAAAGAAGTCTTCAGCAAAATGGCAAACCGTTTTGACGGTGATAGAGATATGCTGCTGAGTCATTTGACTGATGCTTCAATTGCAGAAGTTCAGCAATTGGCAAAATCTTCTTCGTTGAAATCGAAACTTGCCAAAGGTGGCGCTTCGTACCAAGAAGTGGATATCCAATCGTTAACGATGAAATATCCAAAGTTACAGATCATGATGCCGTTCTTGGAAAATTGGACGGATACTAAAATTGAACAAGCCGGCGGTTTGATAGTTGCCTATTATCCGTTCAGTGTAGACGATAGAAAAGTAAAAGAAATAACCGGCTACGACCAAAACGGAAATGAAGTAAAGATTACCAAAGAAACAGCGCCAAAAATTCCGTATGTTATTCTTACTGAGAATGAAAGAACGAATGATAATGGGTATTTGAAGTACGAAAGCAAAGCGCAATCTCTGCAAGGCAGTAATCCAAAATATTTCGACGTATCCAATCGAGGTGATTGGCAAGTAGTTGCATTGAATGAGTTGCAAACGGTTAAAGTGCCTGAAAAAAATGTTGCTACAACTTCCGGTAAATTTTTTAAGACTTTAAAATCCGAAGCAGCGCTGGCAAGTTATTCGGAAGGAGGAGATCCGCCGCCACCGCCTAATTTGATT
>JAGVIE010000047.1 GCA_020056225.1 Bacteroidota bacterium | reverse complement strand
CTGATTTTATTTAGCGGGGCAGAGATAAGTCCTAATGCTACATCAACAGCAGGTGTAATTCCGTTTATCAATACTACGTACTTTGATATTGGTTATGGCGACCTGAGCGCAGGCGAGAGGCTAATCGATGCCCAGATTGCAACATCTACGATATATGGAAGCACAACAATGGGTGGAAATAGAACTATGTTCGGGGTTAATTTTGTAGATGGACGTATTAAAGGTTATCCGGCCGATGCACCTATAAAAAAGTATTACGTGCTGTATGTTCGCGGCAATACAGCGTATGGAACAAATCAGTTTGCGGACAATGGTGATAGTACGATTACCGACAATGCTACCGGACTTATGTGGATGAAGAACGATAACGGGGTAGGCATTCTGTGGGCGAATGCGTTGAGCTATGCCGAAGGTTTCCAATATGCAGGTCACACGGATTGGCGATTACCCAATGCCAAGGAGCTGCAGAGTATTATTGACTATACCCGTTCTCCTGCTACATCCAGTTCTGCTGCCATTGATACAATGTTTAACTGTACGCAGATTACCAATGAAGCTGGAGCTGCAGATTACCCGTGCTATTGGACAAGTACAACTTTTAGCAGCCAGACAACATCGGACGGAAAAGCAGCAGTTTATATCAGTTTCGGAAGAGCAATGGGTTATATGGCAGTGCATGGTGGATGGATTGATGTCCATGGGGCGGGTGCACAGCGAAGTGACCCTAAAACCGGCGACCCTGCGGATTACCCAAATGGTTTCGGTCCGCAGGGAGACGCTGTCAGAATATACAATTATGTCCGGCTCGTGCGCGACGCGGGTACGGTGTTAGATCCCGAAGCGGAGTTTGGCTTCACGCCGATTTCCCCGACTGTGGGACAAACAGTTCAGTTTATCGACTCTTCAACTAATAGTCCAACGTCGTGGCATTGGAGTTTCGGTGACGGGGGAATAAGCACTGCACAGAACCCCAGTCATGTCTTCAATGTGGCTGGTACATTTACAGTTACTCTGACAGTCAGCAATGGTGCCGGATCTGACAGTATCAGCCACAGCGTCACTGTCGTCACTGTAGGCAATATCGATGGCACTTTGTTCAATGATTCCAATCAGAATGGAATCTATGACAATGATGAACTTGGTATGCCGGGATGGAAAGTGTACTTGAGTGGTACCACAATCGATTCTATATTGACGGATACAAGTGGATACTATAGCTTCAATAATGTGAATGCTGGAACATTTAATTTATATACCGAAAGTCGTGAAGGGTGGACACAGACAATTCCCACTGCTGCCGAAACCACAATCACAATCAGTAGTACGCTGAACTTCACTATTAATTTCGGGAAGTATTGTCCGACAGCGCAGTTTTACCGTGTACGACAAAGTTGGAATTTGATCTCACTGCCTCGACAAGCCACTATGTTAAAGACAGTTCTTTTTCCAACGGCAATATCTGAAGCATATGCTTACAATGGAAGCTACGTGGCTCGAGATACATTAGAAAATGGTGTTGGCTACTGGCTGAAATTTCCTTCAGGCCAAGATGTCTGCATAGTTGGAGATATCTTATTTTCGGATACTGTTGATGTTCAGGAGGGTTGGAATATGATTGGGTTGCTGAGCAGTCCCATTTCAGTGGTAGAGATCGGTGCGAGTTCACCAGACATTACGTTAAATAATTTCTTTGGTTACAATGGTGGATACATGGTAGTTGATACACTAGAACCTTGTCAAGGTTACTGGGTGAAAGCGAGCCAGAGCGGTCAGCTCTTCCTGAACGTAAGTGGAATTGCTCATGCTGCCAATAAGGTGAGAATTGTTGACAACGGTGAAATGCCGCCCTCACCGCCCGAATTCTCTGACGTGAGCTCAAAAGCATTACCAAATTCATTTGTTCTCATGCAAAATTACCCTAATCCATTTAATCCAAAGACAGTAATTACTTTTTCACTGCCAAAAGAAAATTTTGTTAGACTGGAAGTGCTTAACCTACTTGGAGAACGCATAGCGACGCTGGTGAATGAACGAATAACAGCGGGAAGTCATTCTGTGAACTTTGATGCCTCGAATCTTTCAAGTGGTATGTATATATATCGGATGGTATCAGGAGGGTATTTTCGTTCAATGAAACTAACAGTTATGAAATGACTTTTATTGCCTATCGCAGAAGTGAAATTAAATTGATTTATGAATCCAACTAGACAGGAAAAGGAATTGAATCGTATGGGTGATATTGACAATAAAAGAATACTGTTTTTCTGGCTTGGAGCATTCACACTATGCTGTTTCCTAATTCATTCTTCTGTCCTTTGTAAAACAAAAACGATCTCTGGTCAAGTGATAGACGGGAACAGTAAGGAGCGGCTGCCTTATGCCAACGTGATCATTAAAGGCACAAAGATTGGCACACAAACCAATCTCGAAGGTTTTTTTCTGCTGCATAACGTTCCTGATACACTCTGTACGCTTCAAGTGACATATATGGGATATTCTCCGGTCGTGGTTCCGATAGATAAGCAGACAAAGAGTTCGGGGATGCTCATCAGGATGAAACAAACACCCATTAATATTGAAGGAGTGACAGTCTCAGCAGCGCAGTCAAACTTCATAAAATCGGAAGCGACACCAAGTCTAATAACATTATCGCCAACACAGATTTCTACACTCCCAAGTGTAGGCCAAGTGGATATCTTTCGCTCGATTCAATTGCTTCCCGGCATTGCCGCTACGAACGATGGATCGTCAGGGTTGTATGTTCGCGGAGGCACACCCGACCAGAATCTGGTTCTCTTTGATGGTATGACGGTATATCATGTTGATCATTTCTTTGGATTCTTCAGCGCATTTAATCCTGATGCGATTAAAGATGTACAGGTGTACAAAGGAGCCTTTCCGGCGAAATATGGTGGACGACTTTCGAGTGTCATCGATATGATTGGAAAGACAGGAAATCCAGAAGAGGTGCATGGAGTTGCCGGGTTAAGTCTTATTAGTGGCAACGCAACTCTTGAAGGACCGTTGTTTGGCGGCTCGTTTTTTGTGTCTGCACGCAGGTCATACAGTGATATTATTGCGAGTGGCACATATAATACTATTTATGAATTACTTACCGGCTCCGATGCACCACAAGCAGCGAGTGGAAGATTTGGTGATGCAATCTCGCAGCAAGAGACTCCGACCTCGGCATTTCTTGACCTGAATGGAAAATATTCCTACACCATCGCATCGAAATATATTTTATCTGCAAGCTATTATAAAAGCACGGATGAGTATGATCTGACTCGACAGTCATCAACTCAAATACCGTCTCGCTCAAATAACACACAACAGGGGAATAATGGTGGAAGTATTAAGCTGTTTGCCCAATGGGGCGATGAATTCTTTTCCAATTTGATTCTTGCATACAATGGATACACGAGCAAATATACCTCGAGCATGGGTTCGCAGGGGAGTAATGCAACGCAGTTTTCAACAGATGAAGATAATCATATTGATGATATGAACTTTTCCGCTGATAATGTCTGGAAACTAACACCGGTACATGAGTTGGGGTTTGGTTTTCAGGTGTCTCAAACTAAAGTGAAATATTCACTTTCGGGCCTCAATCCATCAAGAACGACACAGAATATTCTGGATTTTAACCAGCGAGGATGGCTGGGTGCAGCATATATTCAGGACAAGTGGATGCTGTTGGAACAGTTTACACTGACTGGCGGATTGCGATACAACTATTTCTCGGAGACAAATTCGATGTTTTTGGAGCCGAGACTTTCCTCTCGCTACGAACTCACAGAAAACATTTCCTTGAAGGCCGCGTTTGGTATCCATTATCAGTTTGTGAACCGCATTCTGAATGAAAATGTCACGGAAGCAAGCCGTGACTTCTGGATTCTTGCGGATAATTCACTTGCACCAAGCAGAGCTATCCACACTGTTGCAGGTGTTACATGGGAAAATGAGACGTTTGTTTTCGATGTCGAAGGATTTTACAAAGACATGAGTAACCTAGTCGAATTTACTCAACGCTTTCGCCGACAAGCACTCGACCTTTATACATTCTTAAGCGGTAATGGACGTGTGAAAGGTATAGAATGTTTATTGCAAAAGAAGAGCGGTTTCTGGAATGGCTGGATCAGTTATACGCTAAGCAAAGCGGAGAAGCGTTATTCGGAGTTGAACGATGGTCAATATTTTCCTGCGGAGAATGACCAGACACATGAGTTAAAAATCGTTGGTAATGTTGATCTTGGGAGCGACTGGAATGTTTCTGCAACATTCATCTATGCAACTGGAAAACCTTATACAGCGCCAATCAGCCAGTATTCTCTCGTCCTTTTGGATAGCTCTGTCTATAGCTATACCCATGTTAGTGGAAAGGATGCGTATCGGCTGCCGGATTATCATCGCCTTGATGTCAGCGTTTCAAAGAAGTTCCGTTGGGAATCGTCTTCCTTTAACGTTGGTGTATCACTGTTTAATGTCTATAATTACACCAATATTTCTTATTACGAATATGATCTCAATAGCCAACCAATCATCATAACGAAAGTGACGGGATTGGGATTTCTGCCATCCGTATTTGTTCAATATGAATTTTAAGGAAACAATCATGGAAAAAAGCATTTCTTTGCTGTGCATATTAATCCTTTTTATCTCAAGCTGTCAGGAGAATCCTGTCATTCCTGAGGAAGAACAGCTTGTCCTTCAAGCATATTTGTATGCTGACGAACCAGTCACAGAAATTACCGTAATGTTGAGCAGGTCTCTCTCAAGTTCCGATACGGTCAACACACTCATTTCAACTGCGAATGTGCTTCTTTATAAAAATAATACGAGTTATCAATTGACTCCTTCGGTGAAGGACTCTGGAAAGTATTATTACGCCGGAAACGATCTTTCTGTTCTTTCCAATGAGCACTACAAAATTGAAGTGCACTACAATGGATTGATCTTAACAGCTGAGACAACTGTTCCATCGAAACCTGAGAGTATGTCTGTAAATATAACAACTATAACTTTCAAAAAGGATTCGATAACCATGCCCCATGGTGGAGTGAGGGAAATGATTACCACTTCAGATTCGCTGATTGTTTCCTGGAGTAATCCTAATTCAAAATCGTATTATGTCGTAGTGGAAAGTGTCGATCCGAACCGTGAAGTTCTTCGATCGGACTCTATGGCTCCATTTATGGACCGCCGGTTTGTAACGGAACCAATGATGGAAGATTATTACCGGATTTTTGATCGAGATATCAAGTATACTGGCAAACATAAGGTAACGCTGTATCGTGTAAATCAAGAGTATGTGGATCTCTACAAATCCCGTCAGCAGGATTCCCGAAGTCTCAATGAACCTCAGACAAATGTAAAAAATGGTTTGGGAATTTTTACGGCTTTTGCCAGCGATAGTCTTTTTGTTAATGTTGTTCTTCAATGACCATGGACTCTCCAAAATGTACCAACACATGGGGTCGTTTCGACAATACTGTCGACCTAGTCCCGACAGATGCCCTCCAGGTGTTATGAGCGTAATGCTGTGGGGTGACAACACCAAGGGAGCGTATGGTGGTTTTACGAAGTTCCCGGCAGGCTTCAAGGCGCCACTACATTACCACACGGATGCTACGAAGTTACATTCAATGGCTCTCAGTTGACAAGTGGCGTGTATTTCTATCGTTTACAGGTGGGAAGATACAATAAGACCGGCAAAGCCGTACTACTCAAATAACGGCAACTGCAGTTAACAGCACAGACCAAGACACTCCTCTTTTCATAGAGAGATTATAGTGCTCGTTCCATTTTTTTTGCCGCAAGGAAATTTGTCGTATGATAGTTTGCAAAACGGTAGTTAATACTATTTAAAATGTCCCCGAAAAGAGAATTCGTGACAAGCAAAGTCCTCGGACATGATGGAGTCCACTTGATAAGTGGACTCCACCTTTATATCATAATTATTACGATCATTCACCTTTTTTAACTTTTTCCAAATTCATTCCGCATTTCGGACATTTGCCGGGTTTGTCTGATTTTACATCCGGACACATCGAACAGCCATACACATCGTGACTCATCTTCGAATGTTTTTCGACTTTTGTTTCTTTGTCCAAAATTTTGACTTTTTCTAGTGCCATTCCGCATTTCGAACATTTTCCTTCTTTGTCTGATGTAACATCAGGATGCATCGGACAACTATACATCGAAGATTTATTAGTTGTTTCTTTTTTCATGCAATCTGAGTTACCATCGTGTTTGTGAGTCGCATCTTTCGATGTGCAATCTAATTTTTTGTCATCTAATTTAGATTCAGATTTAGTTTCGGACTTTGCGGCCTTATCAGTTGGGCAGCATGCTTTTTGTTTTTCTTTTTTAGCGTCTGTTTTTTGGGTATCAGATTGTGATAAAACCACGGAAACTGATACTAATACTACGAATAACAGAGCGAACATATTTCGTAATTTCATTTGTTACTCCTTATTATTAATTTTTGTTGATTATGATATTTAATTAAATTCTTACTTAGTTCTCTTTCATCCGGCTCACTATTATTGGTATTGCTCCAGCTCAAGGAAGCTGTTGTAGAATCTTTCTTAGTCATGTGTTGATTTTAATGATGTCCTTCATGTCCAGTTCCTATTTGGGTCGTGTCCATTGTTGTAAAGTGGTAGAACATATCGTTTGCAGTCATTCCGGTTCCATGATTACCCATAATATTCATATTCCCCATTTGTGATTCCATCATCTTAATCATTTCACTGCCAATATGAATCATATATCTCATGTTTGGCCTCATCATTGAATCGGGTTGTAAAATGCACTGGGTGTTATTCCCATTCCATTGAAATTTACCGGCAGTACGATGTTGCGACATCAGATGATTCATCTTCATAGAATCCATCATCGCATTACCCATCATACCATGTCCCATAGAATCGCTGATAGGGCAGAGGGAATCAGCCATAGCAAATTCACTTATGAGATGCAGATTATTTTCTACCACCGCTCGATCAACTGACTTGGCAAAGCTGAATGTAATTCCAGCATCTAAACGGACTCCTGCTGCACCGTCTTTGGGATCAACTGTGAAATTATCTGTTTGTGGACCGTTCAGAGGTGATGTAGATTCTTTCGAACAGCCAACAATTATAAGAGCAAGCGCTATTGTTGTTATTATTATTATCGGTTTCATTTTTTCCTCATTTCTATTATTTCATCGGGAACTGATTTTCTTATCATTTAACTTTTTCTAACTTCATTCCACATTTAGAACATATGCCTGGTTTATTGGAGGTTACTTCAGCATGCATCGGACATGTGTAAACGTCTTTCTGAATTTTTGTTTGTGTGTCCATCTTTATAACCTTTTTTCTAAGTTCATCTTGCACTTTGGACATTTACCCGGTTTATCAGATTGGACTTCCGGATCCATGGGGCATGTGTAAACAATCTTTTGTTTATGGATTTGTTTCTGCACTTTAACGTGTTTCTTTGATTGAATTATTTCCTGAGCATAGTTCGATGTTCCCAACAGAAATGTGCTAAGCATTAAAGCAGCCAGATAAAATGTGAATCGTTTCATTGTGTTATTCCTTCTGTTTATTATTTGTGATGTTATTAAAATGGTTTCGCCATTATCATTACTATCATCATCGAAACCATAAGCACGCCCCCAATTATCATTGGTGTTGACAATTTGAAACCGCCATTGTCGCCAGAGTGTCCACTCATCGGTTGAAATTTCACTAAACCCTCGGCAATGATCGGCTTATCAAGTATATTTTCGTTAATTGATTCGATCTCGAAGATGATTCGATAATCGGATGGATGATGCAAACTGAATTTATATTCATATTCCTGATTCTTCGAAACAATAAACCTTTGGCTCGAGATAACAACGTTATTATTACCAACATCTCGAAGCGTAACCGTACCTTCCATTGAGAGAAGGGTAGAATCGTTCGACGGATAGACCCGAAGAAACGCAAATGATTCTCGATCAATTATTACGGTTGGAATCTCAGCAACGACTCTATAATCTTTGGTGATAATTTCTTTAACAAGTATTTCGGTGTTATTTTTTTCGTGAGTTGTATTTTGTCCATGAGAAGAATGGTCCATCATCATCCCCGACATCATGCATCCGGAAAACAGCAAAAACGAGGATATCAAAATTAGATTGAGAATTAGGACTATACTGTTTTGCTTCTTCATCTGTTTCATTATTCTTTCTGTGTGTTTCATTGTTATTCCTTAACCTCAATTGTTCCTTCGATCATATTCATGGGACATGCGAAAGTGAATGAGCCGGAAATATCGGGTGTGAATTCCACCGGACTGATTTCAAACGGTGCAAGCAATTTCTCAACATCGAAATCCTTGAAAGAAACTGTAGCCGTGCATCCTTCCTCCTGAAGATCGAAGTTGAGACGCAATGGGATTCCCTTTTTTACAACGATTGTATTTGGATGGTAACCATCTTTTATTATTATGGTGGCTTCCTGCATGCCATCATCATTTATGAATGCATAACCCTTCGATGGAGGTACTACTATTTTATGTTCAGAATGTGGCTCCGTTTTCTTCGCGCCATGTTGATGTCCACTTGAACCCATTGAACATTGAGCAAAAATATTCACAGATGCGATTAAGATACTCAAGATGATGATAGTCAGATATAATGTGAATTGTTTCATTGTATTATTCCTTATGATTTAATGTTGATGTTCCGATTCACCTGTTGAATCACGATCAGCTCCATGCTCATGTTCCTCGCTTGCATCATTATGCTGGGGCGGATGAGTTGACTGTTGTACAGCGCTTCCACCAACGCCGAATTCGTAAACTAATTTTCCGCCTAAATGAGCACCATAAAGCATCATAAGGACAGCGAGTCCGCCAATTACCAAATAAATAATTTGTTGTAGTTTTTGGGATGGTAATGCTGTCTTCAGGAAGCTTCTCCAAAGAAACAAAACAATGAAAACGCCGGTAACTATCAATCCGATTGTCTCGTGAGTCTCCATGATTTCATGTGCAGCATCTTTGTGTACAACTGTATTGGCGGCGATTAAACCGGTTATAGCCGTGATGACAATTGCAACGGTGCCAAAAAGCTGCGCCCACCAGCCGGCATTCTTGAGAGATTCTTTTTTCAATAAGATTCCAAGTAAGTCCCAAAGCAATCCAACCGCAAGAATTGCAATCGGAAAGTGAACAAAATACGGATGTATGTTTTGCATATTATTTCTCCTTTAAGTTATATTATTATTCAAATTTAAATATTTTCAGTTTATCCTTCTTTCATCCAGCTTGCCATGTGTGATTTCTTCAGAGTGCCTTTCTTCAAAGCATGTTCTTTCATGTAGCTGAAAAGAATCGGCGTTACAACAAGCACGTGGATAGCAGAAGTAATCAAGCCGCCTATCATTGGTGCAGCGATTGGCTTCATAACGTCAGCGCCTACTCCTGTGCTCCACATGATTGGCACAAGCCCGATAAGTGCCGTACATACCGTCATGATTTTGGGACGCAAGCGCAGTACAGCTCCTTCAATTGTTGCATCTATAACATCCTGCCGGATTATCGCTCCTCGTTTTCCCAATTCGAAATCGTGCAGTCTCCGGTCAAGCGACTCGTGGAGATATACAACCATCACTACGCCGGTTTGTACTGCTACTCCGTATAACGCAATGAATCCGATCCAAACAGCTACTGAAAAATTATATCCGAGAATATAAATCAGATAGACACCACCAATTAAAGCGAAGGGAACCGATAGCATAACCACAAATGCTTCCAAATAATCTTTCGTCGTAAAGTACAGCATCACAAAAATTATAAGGAACACTACCGGCATCAGAACCTCAAGACGTTTCTTAGCGCGGATTTGGTTTTCCCACTGACCGCTCCACTGAAGAGTGTATCCTTGCGGCAGTTTGAGCTCTTTTTCCAAAACATCTTTTGCTTCTCCGACAAAACTACCCATGTCGCGTCCACGAACGTTGAGAAATACTATCGAACGAAGCTGTGCATTCTCGCTCGATATCATTGGAGGACCGGGAACAATTTCAATTTTTGCTAACTGGGCAAGAGGCAAATAAGAGCGAGATGAAACTTTTGATGGATTTGATATATCAGATTTTGGATTTGAGATTTGAGATTGTTTTGAATTCGACATTCCAGAGCTTTGCCCGCCGTTCATACCTGAAGAAATATTTTGAGACGATGATGAATTCATTTGTTCCGATGAAGTTGTGTTTACCGGAACAAGAAGATTCTTGAGCGCTTCGATGTTGTCTCGGTATTCGCGTTCATATCGGACACGAATGGGAAATCGTTGACGTCCATCGATGACGACACCGATATTTTGACCACCGATAGCTGTTTCAATAATATCTTGCACGTCCCCAACGTTGATTCCATAACGTGCGACCGCTTCACGGTCAATTTTTATATCTAGAAAGTAACCGCCTTGAGTTCGCTCTGCGTACAAGTCAGCCGCACCCGGAACTTTTCGTACAATTTGTTCTGCCTGAATCGCCAGGCGCTCAAGCGTGTCTAAATCTTTCCCGAATATTTTTATTCCGAGGTCGGTTCGCACACCCGTTGAAAGCATGTTGATGCGATTGATTATCGGCTGCGTCCAACCGTTTCGAACTCCGGGTATCTGGAGTTTGGAATCGAGTTCGGCAATTATATCATCTTTCGTCAAACCTTTTCGCCATTGAGATTTCGGTTTCAATAAGATGATCGATTCAATCATACTAATCGGCGCGGGGTCAGTTGAGGTTTCTGCTTTTCCAACTTTTCCCAATACCTGTTCAACTTCCGGTACCGATTTGATAATCGCATCTTGCACCTGTAGTATGCGGTTCACTTCCGTGATAGAAGCGGAGGGAAGTGTAACCGGCATAAAGAGCAAACTTCCTTCATCCAACGGAGGCATGAATTCTGATCCGATATTCGTCATCATAGGTATTGTTATGAGGAGAGCGATCACGTTAAGCGCAATTGTTAATTTTCTGTGGTTCAACACCCAATGAATAACGGGCGCATAAATACGATTCAGGAGGCGCGTGATTGGATTCTTCTTTTCCGATTTAAATTTTCCTCTTGTCAGCATGGTCATCAACATTGGTACGAGAGTTATGGCTATAATAGCAGAACCGGCTAACACGAATGTTTTGGTAAAGGCGAGTGGACGAAATAACTTCCCTTCTTGTCCTTCTAACATAAAGACGGGAAGGAATGAGACGACCATAATTGCGACTGCAAAGAAAATAGAAGGACCCACTTGTTTTGCAGAGACAATGGAGATTTCAATATAGTCTTGTGTCGTCAATTCTCCTTTTTCCTCCTGCGCACGTGCGACGTTCCGATACGCATTTTCCACAAGCACAATGGATGCATCAACAATGACACCGATGGCAATGGCAATTCCTCCTAACGACATGATGTTTGAAGTGATGCCAAATATTTTCATGCAGATGAACGCGATCAATACCGCGACCGGAATTTCAATGATAACGCGAAGAACGCTTCTGAAATGTAGGAGAAAAAGAAATACTACAATGCTAACGACTATTGCTTCTTCGATGAGCGCGCCTTTTAATGTTTCGATCGAGGCTGTGATAATATCACTGCGGTCGTATGCCGGTTTGATTTCAACTCCTTCAGGAAGTCCCGGAGAAATTTCCGTTATGCGTTGTTTGATACGGTCAATCACCGCTTTTGCATTTTCACCATAGCGCATCACGACTATTCCGCCGACAACCTGACCTTTTCCGTCTTTCTCGATTGAGCCGCGTCGAATGTCAGGTCCGAGTTGCACCGTTCCAATGTTGCTGACGTAGATTGGTACTCCATTCGAACCTGTTCCGACAACTATATTTTGAATATCCCGAACAGACTTGATATAGCCTTGTCCGCGAACAAAATATTCCGCATCGTTGATCTCAAGAAGTTTTCCACCAACATCATTGTTGGAACGCATAACTGCGTTTTGAATATTAGAAAGAGATAAGCCATACGATTTCATCTTGTTGGGGTCAACATCAACCTGATACTGACGAACATATCCGCCGATGCTTGCAACTTCTGCAACGCCCTGAACTCCTTGAAGGTTCAGCTTTACGTACCAATCTTGGATCGCTCGCAGTGTTCCTAAATCTTGCTTGCCTTCGAGTGTGTACCAAAATACGTGACCGACTCCGGTTCCATCTGGTCCGAGTTGCATTTTTGAACCTTGAGGAAGTGCTGATTGGATTGTAGATAATTTTTCCAGCACACGGCTTCTTGCCCAGTACAAATCTGTGCGCTCATCAAATATGATATATATGAAGGACATACCGAACATAGATTGCGCGCGGATAGCATGAACTTCAGGAACGCCCTGTAAAGCAGTTACAAGCGGAAATGTAATTTGGTCTTCAATAAGCTTAGGTGAACGTCCCATCCACTCAGTAAAGACGATGACTTGGTTTTCCGACAAATCAGGAATTGCGTCGAGCGGCGTGTTGACGACAGCCCAGATGCCCCAGCCAACAATTATCAAATAAAATAAAATGACGATAAATTTGTTGCGGGCGCAGTAATCAATTATTTTTTCTATCATAAATTCCTCGATTTCAGATTTCGGTTTGCGGATTATGGATTTCAGTATTGTAACTTGCCTCATCCTCTTTGAGATATAAAGGGGGGGTATGATTTTCGCTAACCGATTGAATGAATTTGGAAACCATCATGCACAGTATTTCGTATTCTGCTCTAAGCGTCTTGTATGAATTTTCATCTTTGAGAGAATTTGATTCAAACAACAGTTTGAGATGTTCATTTGTTTCCTCAGCAGAGGCATAGGAGCGGTTGAGATAAAGCAAAAACTCGTTTTTATGTTTTCCTAAACAATATCCTTCTACTATGTTAGAAGGAATAGATTTTGATGAACGACGTATCTGACTTCCTTCTTCGTAGATTTCAAATTTGGGTAAGGTTAGGGTCATCTCATGAATTTGAATTGCGAGTTTATGACTTCGTTGATATATTTCAAGTTTCTTAAATCCTTGGTTTATCATGTTCAATTTCCTTTTTAGTATTTCAGTAATCTGTTATCCGTAATCAGTAATCAATCAGCAATGTTCTACATTTGATGCTCTTTGTGTTCGTCACCGGATTTTTTATTGTTATCCTCCGGGTCTTTCTTTGTTCCTTCATGTTGATGTCCACTGGAAGCGCCGCCCGGTTGCTGGAGCTGACTCTCCGATTCAAGCAAATATCCTCCTGAGGTTACAACGTTTTCATCTTCTTCAAGTCCTGAAAGTACTTCGATGAAAGATCCGCTGCTGATTCCAAGTTCTACCTCACGTGGCTCAAATGTGTTCGGTTTAACTTCTATCCAAACAAGAGTTCTCTTTCCAGTATATAAAACAGCGGTTGTAGGAACAACGAGCGCGGATGACGACGGAACATGAATCTGAGCCTTCACATACATCTGTGGTTTCAATTTTCCGTTTGGATTTGCAAACTCACTTCGCACACGGACTGTTCTAGTTTCATTGTTGATGACCGGGTCAATGAATGTAACTTTGCCTCTGAATTTCTCGTTAGGGTAAACTTCAGTAGTAATTTGTACGGGATGATTCATTAAAATGAATCGAATATCTTTTTCGTACACATCCAAGTAAATCCACACGTTCGATAAGTCGGCAAGTTTGTAAAGGGGCATACCTTCGTCAACATATTGTCCTTCCTGAATTTCTTTTGTGATAACTGTGCCGGAGATGGGTGAGAAAAATGTCATCGTTGATTGCGTTTGTCTGGTTTTTTCGATGATGGCAATTTGTTTCTCAGTCATCCCAAAATGAATGCGTAATTTATCTCTGGATGCTTGAAGCAACAGAGACTGATTTGCACCGGAGAAAAGTGAATCGCCGAGTGAGTTCAGCGCGATGATAAATTCCTGTTGTGCAGAAACTAAATCGGGGCTGTACAAATCAAATAACGGCTGACCTTGTTTCACTAATTCGCCCGTGTAATTAACATAGAGTTTTTCTATTCGCCCTCTGAATCGAGCAGTAACTGTTGTTTGTAATGGTTCTGCAAAATCAACAACACCAACAGCAGAAATTTCTTTATTAATATCTTGCCGTGTAACCGCAGTAGTGGAGACGTTGGCAATTACACGCTGCGACGCCGACAGACTCACCTGTTGCAAGTTTTTTATTTCTTCTTCCGAAGCACTTTGCATTTTTGTTTTCTTCACCAAAGCCATTCCGCAGACAGGGCATGCGCCGGGTTTGTCACTCCTAACCGATGAATGCATAGGGCAGGTGTAGTAACTCTCCTCTGCAGATGTATTTTGACCCGTTGTTTCCGATTGTGCTTCATCTGCATAAACAGGAGTTCTTTCCATTCCCATAGGAGATTTACCGGGATGATCGCTGCGATCGCCTGGTAACATCGGATCTGTCCAGTAAAGTATTTTCCTCTCCGGTTTGGATGGGAAAATCTTTGGGTAGAAATATAGTCCTGCTAACCCTACGATGACAATGATAATTACGC
This sequence comes from Bacteroidota bacterium, assembly GCA_020056225.1. Classification (GTDB taxonomy): domain Bacteria; phylum Bacteroidota; class Ignavibacteria; order UBA10030; family SZUA-254; genus JAGVIE01. The sequence continues at coordinate 52,517 of JAGVIE010000047.1, read as the reverse complement.
TGATGATAATATTCTTTTTCATATTGAAATCCTTTCTTACTTGATATCTGACAAATTCTGAATACCGGCTTCACGTTCTAATTCCGATACAGTTTGCTCGAATTGCATTCTTGTCATGAAATATTCCTTTGAAAGATTGACGAGTGTTCTATATGCATCAATCAACATCAAAAAATCTGTCGTCCCGGTTTTATAAGCCGTTAAGCTTGCTTGTACAGATTGCCTTGCCTGTGGAAGGATTTCCGAATTGTAAATATCGAGTTGTTTCTTCGCTCCACTTGCCTTGTAATAAAGATCCTTGATGTTGCTTGCAACCATATTTCGAGTTGAAGTGTAAGATGCGTTTGACCTGATTATCGCGGCATTCGCTTCATCTACACGGGCACTCGCTTTCCCGAGCGTCCATGGTGCAAACGGAAGCGTAATACCTGCACTCACGCTCCAGCCGGTGAATGATCCCATCGGCTCCGTCATTCTCTCAATTCCAAACTTGAAATCGGGAAGATATTCTTGCTTTGCCATCGAGAGCATTGTTTTACTTTCATCTATCATCAATGAATCCTTTACGATCATTGGTCTGTTGTGTGATGCAAAACTTAATAGGGAATCGAGGTTCAGTGCAAATGAAGCTTCCGAAGGCAACATAGCTACCGAGATCGTATCTTTGCTATCCCTATTAAGCAACGACATCAGCATCGCTTTCATACTCAATTCTTTTTGTCGGAGTGAAATCTGTTCATTGCCAATCATCGAAATCTCGATCTGCGCTTTCAGTAAATCTTGCTGCGGCACCTGGCCGGTTGTGTATTTCGTCTGTGCAATGGATAAGAATTGCTTCATTAGTCGCGAGTTTTCTTGAGCAATTGCGATATTCTGCTGAATGAACCATAACTCAACGTATGTCGATTTCAGTTTTACCAAAACTTCGTTCACTTTTTCAAGCTGGTCACTTTGGGAGGAACGTCTCTGGATGTCAGCTAAATCCTTTTGTGTTCCAAGTTTTGTAGGAAATGGAATCATTTGCATTAGCTCAAGACGCGAGAACATTGCCTCATTGAATTTGAAATCAGGCATTCCTTCTTGCATGAACTTTAACTCAGGATCATCGAGCGTGCCGGCTTGTGATACTCTCGCTTGCATTACATCCACCTGAGCAAGTGCGGCACGGATTTCAGGATTATTTGTTATCGCTTCAGCAATTAAGCTATCCAATTGCATTGGCGGCGGTACCGGCTGACTGTGAATTTGCACAATCAGCAGAAACGTAGCCGATAATAGAAATATTTTGTTCATAATTCCTCGTAATAGTATTACTAAGTTAACTTCGTCATTCCATCCCGCCTTCTGTGGGATCAGCATCTATACAAGGCAGTCTCGTTTGCAAGGTTTAGATCCCGATTCCGCTCGCATAGCGGGACGGAATAACGGTAAAATGTAACAACATCATTGACAAAAGTCAAAGATGCTGTGTTTCAATCTATATATGAGGATTAAATCAAAAGTGAAGACGTAAAAATCGGTATGTCTTTGGAGAGAGGAGGAGAGTGAGTACTATTTAATAATATTTTTAAGTTTGATTCGAAACCAAAGCTCAGGGAAGTATGGAGTATTGGAGTGATGGACTGTTGAAGTTTTGTTACATCATTCTTTTGTGTTTGCAGAAACTCAGTCTGGTTGCGATCAGCGGCTACAATTGTTTTGCAGCAAGGGGATTTCGTTCTAGAAATCTGTGTATCATTATTTTCTTTTTGATTTGTATAGCACATACCGCAGGAATCGCTTGAAACTGTTTCCATCATTTTGCAATAATGCAAAACGACCGGTAGCCCGATGTTGGAAACCGAAAAGATTCCAGCAAGGAGTATAACAACCGAGCGATATTTAAATGAGTTTACCATCTTATTAATTGTAACACTACTTGTGTACGTTTAATTCCTTTTTAAGATACATTAATTTTTGAGAACGACAAAACACGGAGATCACAAGGCATAAAATATTTCATAATATGCTCATAACCACTGAATATTTAATATTTCTTCCATCGTTAATTCCAGATAGGCTGCTCTTTCATCAACAGAGCAGCCTACGAATTACTCAATCAAAATTATTTTGTTATCTCAAGAGCAGCATTTTTTGAGTCGATTTAAGTTGACCTGCTCTCAGGGTATAGAAATAAATACCACTCGATAAATTTGATGCGTCCACGCTTACATTATGCGCTCCTTCGGTCATAAATTCATGATCGACGATCGTTTGAACTTCATTCCCCAGGATATTGTACATCTTCAGCACAACATTACTTGCTACCGGTAGATTGAATCGAATTTCAGTCGATGGATTAAACGGGTTTGGATAATTTTGCATCAATGTGAACTTGTTCGGAACGATTCCTTGTTCATTCACAGAGCTAACCTGTGATGCTTCACCAACGAGCGCAATCGTCGAATATAACTTAGCCGTTGATCCGGTTGCATTATTTCCCACAATGGAGATATTCGGAATTGCAACCCATTGCGAACCGTCCCATCCGCGGAGTCCGGTTAGATGCCAGCCACGCTGCATTGAGTCAGTCATTAAGCTATCCCAATGGTAGCTGCATTGCATATTCATCGCGAACTGCATCATATTCCGAGTTCCCATCATGCCGGAGTCGGAGTTCATCATATCAAAGTTCATACTATCTCTGCCAATCTCCATGTGGTACAACCCTATAAAGGTTGAATCATAAGGATAATGAAGACTATCCATCGGCATCTTGTCGATTCTGCAGAAAATGGAATCCGGCATCATCATCATGCCCGTCATGGAATTTGGTGGAAATCCAACCATAGTTAGTGAATCATTCCGGCATAGAACGATTGTTGTGTCTGTCGCATTCCGATGAACCCAATTGTCATAATGATACTGAGAGAGTATCGGTGTTGTCCCAAGCAATAGAAATGTTGCCAGGGATAAAAGAATGGAGAGCTGTAATTTGTGTTTCATTTTAATTATTTCCTTGGTTATTGATGAACTGTTCATAAATTAATGACTTATTAAAATTCAATATCATTTTAGGGTCGATTATTTACCGACTTACTAAATAACTCTTATCAAATGGATTTGGATCCATTTGATAAAAAGAAATTAAATTAAAAGTGAAGATGTGAAGATCGGAATATCCTCGATGAGAGGAGGGGGGTGAGTATCAGCTAAAAATATTTTTGTCCTATTTTGTGAATCAATACCCGGAGTAGTATGGAGTATTGGAGTAATGGAATGTTGCAGTTTTGTTACTTCATTCTTTTGAGTTTGGAGAAACTCGGTCTTGTTGCGATCTACACCGAGGACTGCTTTGCAGCAAGAAGATTCAGCTTTAGAAATTTGAATATTGCCGGTGTTCATTTTATCTGTATCGCACATACTACAAGAATTTCTCGAAACTGTTTCCATCATCTTGCAATAATGCAGAACTATCGGTAGTCCGATGTTGAAAACCGAGAATATTCCAGCAAGGAGTATGGTAACCAAGCGATATTTAAATGATCTTACCATGTTGTTATAATGTAACACGACTTTTGTACTTTTAATTCCATCTTAAAGATACATTAATTTTAGAGAGAGACAAAATGTGCAGATCACAATACATTGAATTATCATGATTAGATAACTCCCGATGCTTAAAATAGTTTGCGGATGTATAAATTCGAATCCCTAAATCCGAAATTCTAAATGAGCGCCTTTGGCGCCATCCCGAAAAGCGGGACAAATTCGAATTCCCAAAATCTAAAACTGCTTTACAATCGCCTATTTTCAGTATTTTGAGAATTCGTGTTTTGGATTTATTTAGGATTTCGATATTAGTGCTTAGGATTTATCACAACCCAAAATGGTCGTGCATAACATCAACTAGGTAACATTCATTGATACATCTTTTGGCAATGAGGCAGAGAAAAGCTATATTTTGTGCATGAAAAGAGAATTATGTCCAAAGCGATAAACCCCGTCCTTATTGCCGCCCGTGAACTATCCATTCGTTTCGGTGAACAGGTTGTTCTGAATAACGCCACTATGAGCATCCATGAAGCTGATAGAATCGGTTTGATCGGAAACAATGGTTCAGGTAAATCAACTCTGCTTAAGATTGTTGCAGGAATGATGGAACCTGATGTGGGAACGGTGACGCGGCGGAGAGAGATCGTGATAGGATATCTGACTCAAGACTTTCAACTCGACCCTGAATTATCTGTGTATGAGAATATTGTGGAGGGAGCACACGATGTTATCGCGATTCTCAGAGAATACGAGTCGCTTCCGCCCACATCAGAAAAACGACATCTTCTTGAGGCACACATTCATCATCGTGACGGGTGGAATTTAGAAAACAGGATTGAAACGGCAATGCACTCGCTGAATGTACCTGAGAAAGATCGCGATATAACGACTCTCTCCGGCGGTGAAAAACGTCGAGTAGCGTTAGCCAAAGCGATCATTTCACGCCCTGATCTACTCATACTCGATGAACCGACAAATCATCTCGATACACAATCGATAGAGTGGATGGAAGAATTTTTAGAGAAATATTCGGGTGCATGTCTCTTTGTTACACACGATAGGTATTTTCTCGATTCGATTGCGACCAGAATTATTGAACTTGCGAATGGTGTCTGTTACTCACACACCGGTAATTACACAGACTTCATGCTGGATAAAGCAGAGCGTGAATCGCAACTTGAGACGGAAGAAAGGAAAAGGAACCGTTTCATGCTCCGCGAGCTTGAATGGGTGCGCAAGGGACCACGGGCGCGGAGAACCAAATCGAAAAGCCGTCTTAGCAAATATTTTGAAGAGGTTGATAAGAAAGGGCATGAACCGGAGGCGGAAGTTGAGCTGATTATCCCACCTGCATCGGTGCTTGGCTCCAAGATTCTGAACTTGAAGAATGTCGGGATTGAGCTTGGTGGTAAAAAGCTATTCAGTAAAGTGGATTTCAATTTCGATAGGACGAGGAAGCTTGGCATCATCGGCCGCAACGGTCTTGGTAAAACCACGCTATTGAAAATCATACTCGGAGAATTACGCCCAACAGAAGGTCATACCGAAATTGGAGATAGAACACTCTTTAACTACATCGATCAATCTCGTTTGGCGTTGAACGATGATAACACTGTCTTACAGGAAATTGGAGAAGGTAACGAGTGGATTATCTTTGGCGAAGAACGCATGACGGTTTGGAAATATCTGCGGCGTTTTCTGTTTGAAGATGAAAGGATGCAGACGAAGGTGGGGAAACTCTCGGGCGGAGAAAGGAGCCGGCTTTTATTAGCAAAGATATTGAAAAATGGCGGTAACTTCCTGATCTTAGACGAACCGACAAACGATCTCGACCTTGCAACACTGCGCATCCTCGAAGAAGCGCTCTCAGCATTCGATGGATGTGTTATAGCGGTAAGTCATGATCGGTATTTCCTGAATCGTGTATGCAATGGTATTCTTGCCTTTGAAGGAGACGGTTATGTGCATTTCAGCGAAGGCGATTACGATTATTACCTCGAGAAACGCAACGCCCGGTTAGCAGAAGCTGAGGCGAAGTCCGCTGAAGCGAAACAGCAAGACGTGCAGTCGAAATTGCAGACCAAAAAGCCAAAGAAAAAATTAAGCTGGAAAGACGCAAAAGAATTAGAGACAATTGAGCAGGGAATTATACGCGCCGAGGAAGATGTGGAACGCATCGAAGCAATTTTCTCTGCACACGATTTCTACGACCAGCATGGGGAGCATACTGTGAAATTGACCAAAGAACTTGCCGCAACGAAAGAACAACTTGAGCGTCTCTATGCCCGATGGCATGAGCTTGAGGAATTACGGACGGGGATACAATGAACCTACTTGTGAGACGTTCGCAAATGGATTTCATGTTTGCTCTTACACCGGATGAGTACACACCTTTAAGGTACCAATTTGGCACCTTAAGATGGGGTGAGCAGGTCAAATTCCTTTTCACAACCCTCGTTTTAACCCTCTCGAATTCGAGGGGTTTAAAAAACAATCCGGTCTGAACCCGATGGCATGAATTTGAAGAATTACGGACGAGCATGCAATGAAGTTGCTTGCTTAAATCATCAGCATTTTCTATTTTGATGCAGGATCATTAAAAGTTGGAATTCCGACATAAACTTATTGATTAAGGATGATTATACATTAAACGCAAACTGGAGAATGAATGCCAAAACATAGACAATTAACTCTTGCAACATTTGAGAAAAAATTTGTAAAAGTTAGAGAGAAAGGCTGGATACCGTCCAAGAGAAAGGGACCAACAGGCGTTGGGCAAACACTAGAATATTATCTTGGCATGAAAGAAAATAATATCGCTTTGCCAGACTTAGGTACCGTAGAGTTAAAAGCGCATCGCATTGGTTCATCGTCTATGATCACACTCTTTACATTTAACAGAAAAGCGTGGAAGATGAACCCACTGAAAGCTATTAAGAAGTATGGTACACGAGATGGTAATGGAAGATTAGGCATGTATTTTACTATGGCAAAAACTCCAAACAGTATGGGTTTATTCCTCCATATTGACAAGACAACCATTTCCGTACGACATATTTCCGGAGAAATTATAGCTGAGTGGCAATTAGAAACATTGGCTGAGAGATTCGCGAAGAAAATTCCTGGGCTTGTTCTTGTCAGCGCATTTAGTGAAATACGTGGAGATATTGAGTGGTTTAAATACGATCGTGCACAATTATTAACTGGAACTTCACCAAACATTATTCATAATCAAATTAGCGCGGGAAACATTCTCGTTGACCTGAGATTACACGATAAGGGCACATCAGCAAGAAACCATGGAACGGGATTTAGGGCTACCGAAGACAAGCTCACTTCGTTATTCAATGATATCTCGGAGTTAACGTGAGAAAGTCACAACAATTAAGTTTTCTCGAAGAGTCGATAGCACTCGCGATAGATGAATGGACATTTAATGGCGCATCAACTCGTGAATTGACACATTGTTACCACGACTATCCTGCAAGGATGATACCGCAAATTGCAGAAAAATTAATTGATCTATACGGTCGTGGTGCTAAAATGCTCTTTGATCCTTATTGCGGAACAGGAACATCACTTGTCGAAGGAGTAATTCGCGGCATAGATGTTATTGGCACAGATATTAATCCACTCGCAGGGATGATCGCACAGGCAAAAACTTCTCTGCCTGATTTTTTTGTTTTGGATAATAGTATCAGGCATTTTAATGATTTCGTTTTTCGCTCACAGCCAATCAAACTAGAAAAGCCACCATTTATCCCAGGTATTTCAAAGATAGAATTTTGGTTCAAATCCCAAGTTATTGAGAAGCTGCTACGCTTAAAGATTTTCATTGATACATTGGAAGACGATGAGGTTCGACTTTTCTTTAAAATTGCTTTCAGCGAGACCGTTCGAGAGTCGTCGAACACGAGAAATGACGAGTTTAAACTGTATCGGTATGGACCAGAAAAGCTAAGGTTGTTCAATCCAAACGTGTTCTCTATGATGTCGTTAAAGTTGAAAAGAAACAGACTTGGCTTGGAGAGATTTGCTGAACTCATGAGTCAATTCAAAGATTTCCCAACGGCAAAAATATATGGCTTCAACACAGTTGAGGGAATACCAGAGGAATACATTAAGAAAAACAGTATTGATATTGTTGTTACTTCTCCGCCGTATGGAGATTCGCATACGACAGTTGCATATGGGCAGTATTCCCGCCTTTCAGCAGCTTGGCTTGGACTTGAAGAACCGGAAGGAGTTGATCGAAAACTTATGGGTGGGAAGTTACAAAAAAAAATACCACGTCTTCCGAGCAAACATCTTGTCGAGACAATAGAATCTATTTCTCAAAAAGATTCGAAACGCGCACTTGAAGTCGCTTCATTTTACCATGAATTGCATCAGTCGGTTACAAATATTGCTCAGGTTATTAAGCCGGGTGGTTTTGCTTGCTATGTTGTGGGTAATCGCAAAGTGAAAGGCACTGTTCTTCCCACCGATGTTGCTATCATGGACTTTTTCTCGGCGTTAGGATATGAGCATGTTGATACCCACCATAGAATTATTCCAAACAAGCGAATGCCACTTAGAAATAGTCCGACTAATGCTACTGGCGTGCTTGAGGAAACAATGACACGAGAGTACATCGTGATTATGAGGAGAAAACGTATGGGCGTAGTTTCGGAAAAAAAATCTATCTATTATGCTTCATCTAAAAGAAAGAAAAGTAAATTACGCAAGAAGAAAGTTGTTAAAAGAAAAACCAAACGCCAGAAACGGTAAGGAACACTGAATGCTTAAAGAAATCCTCATCCAAAACTTACGTGTTGTATTTGTCGGAACGACCGTAGCTGAAATATCGGACGAGCTTGGATTTTATTATTTAACGCCGAAGAACCGGTTTTGGGAAATGCTTGAGTATGCCAACATCACACCAACACTAATTATCTCCCAATCAGACCGTAAGGCGTTGGTTGGTGCGAAGCAGACCGGAATACTCGATGACCTTTACAAGCAGTTCTTCTTCGAGAAAAAGGAATCGACATTATTAAAACTTCGTATTGGTCTAACCGATCTCAACCGGCGGCTTGTCGTCAGTAAAGACGATGATCCTTCGGCAGAACCCACACCCGACGATATCCAAAAGTTTATCAAGAAAATAGAAAAGTACAAGCCAAAGATTGTCGCGTTTGTAACAAGTGTGGAAATCTTTGAGAAATGTTTTAAAAAACTTTATCCATCGGCTACTCGTCTGCTTGGGAAGCAGGATTTTATGATCGGTAATTCAGAAGTCTGGTTGCTCGGCAGTACCAGCGGTCGAGTAAAAGATACCGATGCAATGGAGCAGGTGTTCGGTGATCTTGCAGATCGCCTTAACAATTTGGAGAAAGAGGGTCCGATCCCGAAATCGTTGGGATCTTGATCTAGTGGCTGTTCAAAAAGTCGGTAAGCTGTCGTTCTGAGGGAGTGAAGCGACCGAAGAATCTCCAATTACAATGTAGTTTTGAGATTCTTCTCCCGCACTTCGTGCGGGATCAGAATGACAATTCTTTTTTTTAGAGACCCAGGATGTTTGAAGGGGAGATGATAAACAAACTATCGCAACAGAAAATTATTGTAGGTATCGTTTTAAAAAGCCTGGCAGGCATCAAAAAAATTTATTGCACCCTCTTATGAGTATGCGAGTACGTTACCTGCCAAACCCATTAAAAAGCGGAAGTAGTCGAGGAAGAATTCATCAAGCATTACACAAGAGTGTGTAGTTTTGTTTGATATCGCTTTCAATCTCCGTGCGGGAATCTTTATCTTCCTGTGGTAATATGCAAATACAATTTGCATTATTCTCCTTGAAAGATGGTGTATTGTGTATCCTAATCGATAAGTCGCTTGTTCGCCCGCAAAAAATTCGACTATGAGCTATCCTACCATCCGGATTTTGATTCCGACTGGTGATGAAGTATACAGCTCCGAAATTATCAAACTTTGTACCCAATGGGTACGCCCTAAACTTATACTCTTTACCTGATATACCTTTAATACGAACATTTCCTAATCCATCCATGATATGTCCTTTCTATTGGTGGCAAGAATGAATCACATATCAATGTACGAATACCTTGCGTCAATACCTAATTAGGGTTAAACAACCTTGCGATTGATCACTTATCCCTTGAACATCTTTAATCCAAAAATATCTTCAATACCGATCGCTTCAACTGAGAAAAACGGTTCGCCGTATTTCACACCGATCTGCTGACCGTAGTATTTCATCCTAGTTTCCATGAAATCGAGAAAGGATTTCTGACTGAGAAAAGTTTCAGGATCGGTAGAGCCGGGATTATAAAACTGAGATTTGTGCGCTTTAACTGCTTCAACTCTGATATCGTAAACATCTGAAATGTCGATTATGAACGACGGAGTGAACTCATACTTCTGCATGTAATGGAAATATTTATTTGGGCGCCATGCTTGAAGTTTCTTGCCGTATGTTTTAATTGCGATCTTTCTTAATCCTGAATAGAACTGCGCCTCGCGGCAAAGATAATGAGCATGTACATGGTCGGGATGCCGCTCTTGCCAGTGGGGGATGAGAATAATTTCCGGCTGATACTTGCGATAGATTTCGATAACCTTCAATCTGTTTTTCTTATTCACCTCAACGTCGCCGTCCGGGATGCGAAGATTCTCGCGTACTTTCACTCCAAGTATTTTCGCGGCTTCTTTCGCTTCATCACTGCGTATCTTCCGGTTTCCTCGTGTACCGAGTTCACCTTCAGTTAAATCGATGATGCCTACGTTGTAACCAAGCTTAACACATTTCGCAACGGTTCCGCCGCAGGCAAGCTCAACATCATCAGGGTGAGCGCCAATAGCAAGTAAATCTAATTTCATCTTGTCCTCATTTCAATGCGAGTAAAATTCTAAATCCGAATGTCTAAATCCTAAACAAATCTGAAATCATAAATTAAAATGCTGCAAAAACATATTTTGAAAATTAGAATTTCGATATTATCTAGAGATTCGAATTTAGGGCTTCGGATTTTCTTCTCAATATATTGAATGCTCGAATGTAATGCAATCCGTTTGATTCTAACCTCATGTTTGAATATATTGCTTCAGCATTTATGAATACTCAAAAAACATTCACTGTAAGCGAGCTTACGAGACGCATCAAAGGAGTACTGGAAACATCCTTCACGAATGTTTCTGTAGAAGGGGAGATATCCAACTTCAAGCGGCATTCATCGGGTCATCTTTATTTCACACTGAAAGATGAAGGCGCGCAAGTCTCAGCCGTTATGTGGCGCGGCAGGGCATCCAACCTCTTCTTCACACCGCAAGACGGAATGAAGGTAGTTGCATCAGGTAAGATTACAGTTTATGAGCCGCAAGGCAAGTATCAAATAGATGTTGTCCAGTTGCAGCCGCGCGGTATCGGAGAACTACAGCTCGCGTTCGAGCGGTTGAAACAGAAACTTTCAGACGAAGGATTGTTCGATGCCGGGCATAAGAAACCGTTGCCGGAATATCCTGAGAGAATCGGAATTGTTACTTCACCAACAGGCGCGGCAATACAGGATATTCTCAATATTCTTTCCCGCCGGTTTCCCGCCGTGGAGGTCATACTCCGTCCTGTAAAAGTTCAGGGTGAAGGAGCCGCCAAAGAAATAGCAGATGCGATAAAAGATTTTAATAAGCTGGGAAACGTTGACGTTATGATAATCGGCAGGGGAGGCGGATCGCTCGAAGATTTGTGGGCTTTTAATGAAGAGGTTGTCGCCCGGGCAATCTATAATTCAAAAATTCCAATCATCAGTGCAGTCGGGCATGAAATCGATTTTACCATTGCTGATTTCGTTGCCGATCTAAGAGCGCCGACGCCATCCGCGGCGGCAGAGTTAGTAGTGAAGCATCAATCTGAAATAATTGAATATCTGCGCAATTTTTGCTATAATATTGAACAAGATATCAAAAATATTATTACATCGCAGAAAGATCGTATCTCATCCTTGCTTCATAGTTATTCATTCAATCGACCTATAGATTTAGTCAGGCAATATTCGCAGCAGGTAGATGAGTTGAATCGCCAGCTTCACCATGCGGCTTTACATTCTTTCTCTTTCAACAGGCAGGAATTAAATTCGCTTCAAAAGCGGATTGCATCTGTTAATCCTTCTGCTGTGTTAGAACGAGGCTACGCTATAGTGTACAAAGGTTTAACGGTAGCAGACAGAGCGAATAAGCTGCATCCGGAGGATGCGATAGAGATAAGATTCCACGATGATAAAGTACCTGCTAAAGTCCAATGAGGAATTGTAAATGAAAAAGAAAACTGAAGCCTCGGGAACATTCGAGTACTCGATGAAACGGCTAGAAGAAATTGTAGAGAAGCTCGAATCGGGCAGTGTGCCGCTCGATAATGTTATGGAATTATATGAAGAAGGTGTGAATATCTCTAAGCAGTGCCTTGAGAAATTAACACAAACGGAACTGAAGTTAAAAAAATTAAGCAAAGATGTGAATGGTAACTTCGAGCTATTCGAAGAGAGCGAAGAATAATACACAAGAGACTAAAGTGGAGTATAAATATCTAAACAAAATCAATTCACCCGCCGACCTTCGTAAATTGTCGGTATCAGAACTTAAAAATGTTTCTGATGAGGTGCGGGAATTCATAATCGATACGATTTCAAAAACCGGCGGACATCTTGGCGCCGGTCTTGGAACAGTTGAACTTGCCGTTGTATTGCATTATGTATTCAATACACCAGACGATAAACTTGTCTGGGATGTAGGGCATCAGGCATATCCGCATAAGGTTTTAACAGGGCGTAGAGACCTTTTACATACAATCAGACAGCTTCACGGTATCAGCGGCTTTTTAAAGCGATCTGAGAGCGATTATGATACCTTTGGTGCAGGACATGCAAGCACATCTATCTCTGCCGCACTTGGGATGGCAGTTGCCAGAGACTTAGCAGACGATAAATATCGTGTCGTTGCGATTGTTGGTGATGGCGCGATGACGGGTGGGATGGCATACGAAGCAATGAACAACGCCGGACTTCAGAAAAGAAATATGATTGTTGTTCTTAACGACAACAACATGTCAATAGGTCCGAACGTCTGGGCATTCTCAAATTATTTTACAGAGTTGATTGCAAGTCGAAGGTACAATAAATTCAAATCGACAGTTTGGGATCTAACCGGGAAATTGGATAATCTCGGTGACAGAATTAGAAAACTTGCTTCACGAGTTGAAGAAGGAATAAAAGTTGTCATCACTCCGGGAATGCTCTTCGAGTCTTTTGGCTTCCGATATTTTGGTCCAATTAACGGACATAATATACCGCAACTGGTAAAAATATTTTCTGAGATAAAATATCTGAACGGAGCTATTTTAGTTCATGTGACCACCCGAAAGGGCAAGGGTTACAGACCTGCTGAAGAAGATGAGCAGGCACTTCACGGTGTAACACCTTTCGACAAAATAACAGGCATGTCGCCGAAGAATGATGGAGCAGTGTCATCATACACTGAGATTTTCGGGAAGACTGTAGTTGAACTGGCAAAAAAGAATCCAAAAATTGTTGGAATAACTGCAGCTATGCCCGACGGGACGGGATTGGATAAACTTCAAGAAGAGATACCTGAGAGGTTTTTTGATGTTGGCATTGCCGAACAGCACGCGGTAACATTTGCCGCAGGTTTGGCAACTCAGGGGTTCATCCCGGTTGCGGCAATCTATTCAACATTTTTGCAGAGGGCATTCGATCAAATCGTTCATGATGTTGCACTACAGCATTTGCATGTCATCTTCTGTCTCGATCGCGGCGGTCTTGTTGGCGCTGACGGTCCAACTCATCATGGTGTTTTAGATTTTGCTTACCTTCGGTGTATTCCCGGAATGGTTATCATGGCGCCAAAGGATGAAAGCGAATTGAGGGATATGCTCTTCACTGCGGTTGAATACAAGGATGGTCCTATCGCGTTGCGTTTTCCAAGAGCGAATGGAATTGGTGTCCCGCTAAAATCGGATTTCAAAAAACTCGAGATTGGTAAAGCTGAAGTAATTCATTCAGGAAAAGATATTGCGGTTCTCGCCGTCGGCAATATGGTTTATCCGTCTTTAAAAGCGGCAGAGTTGCTTGCAAGAGAAGGCATCGATGCGGAGGTTGTTAATATGCGATTCGTTAAGCCTCTCGATTATAGTTTGTTAGAGGATATTTGTAAGCGGTTCTCGTACATTCTAACGGTTGAAGATCATGTAGTTAAAGGTGGTTTCGGAAGCGCAGTTCTCGAAACGATTTCGGAAAAGAAATATCAGAATGTACATCTTCGCATTCATGGTATACCTGATGAATTCATCGAGCAAGGAACTGTTGCTGAACTGCATTCTCTTCTTAAGCTTGATCCACAGGGGATTTCAGGTGTGATAAAAGATTTCCTTACTAAAGAAAAATCAAAAAATTCACTCGAAACATTCGTATCATAGGAGAAATTATAATCTCATGAAAAAGATTCGCTTGGGTGTAGTTGGTCTCGGATGGGTATCGCAGATATTTCACCTTCCCATTCTGACGAAGTGTGAAGACGTAGAAGTTGTGGCGGTGTGTGACAAAGATAAATCGCGCGCGCGTATGATTGCCGACCGTTTCGGTATTAAAGAAGTCTACACCGATTACGAACTGATGTTTAAGAATGCTGAAATCGAAGCCGTTGACATCTGCACAAGCACCGATACGCATCTTCCGATAACCATAGCGGCTCTTGAATCCGGCAAGGATGTTTTTGTTGAAAAACCGATAGCACGCAAATACACCGAAGCGTTGCAAATGGCTGAGAAAGCGAAGGAGCTGAAACGCAAGCTGATGGTCGGTATGAATAACCGCTTCAGACCCGATACGATGATTCTGAAAAGCTTTATCGAAAAGGGCGAAGTCGGAAAAATATTTTTTGTTAAAGCCGGCTGGTTAAAAAAATTATCCGGTGACAATAAATGGATGACGCAGAAAGATAAATCGGGCGGGGGAGTATTTCTCGATCTTGGAATAGTTATGTTGGATTTAATTTTATGGATGCTAGGTTTTCCTCCCGTTCAGAGAGTCAGCGCAAAAATGTATATGCACAAAACAAAGAGCGTCGAGGATTCATGCATCATATTTGCCGAGATGAAGTATGGTATTTCTCTTGTGTTAGAGACAAGCTGGTCATACCAATGCGCCCAGGATTTTTTCTACTGTGATTTTTTCGGCTCCGAAGGCAGTGCGATGATAAATCCACTGCGAATTCACAAGCAATTACACGGGAACTTAGTAAATGTAACGCCTGTGAAGATGGAACCTCCTCTTAATGTCTTTAGAAAAAGCTATGAGAATGAATTGAAACATTTTATAGGCGCCGCGCGCGGACTTCACACGGTTATCTCGACCGGAGATGAAGCCGTTCAGCGGATGAAAGTGGTAGAAGCAATTTATCAATCTGCGGCAAAAGGCAAAGAGATAATTATAAAATGAAAACAAATCCGGTCATCGCACTTTTGACCGATTTCGGCGTTGAGGATGGATATGTTGCATCGATGAAAGCGGTGATCCTTTCACGTGCGCCAAATTGCAGAATCATCGATGTATCGCATTCAGTTCAACCTCAGAATATCGATCAGGCTGCATTTCTGCTCTGGAGTTCGTATAAATATTTCCCCACGAATACGATTTTCATCTGTGTAGTCGATCCGGGAGTCGGGACGGACAGGAAAATAATATGTGCCGAAGGCGAAGGGTATAAATTTCTTGCACCCGACAACGGCATTCTGAAATTTATTCTCGGTTCGATTAAGAAAATGAAAATATATTCCGTGAACAACTCAAAATATTTTTTAACCGATGTTAGCTCTACATTTCATGGCAGAGATATATTCGCGCCTGCCGCCGCTCATATTATCAACGGTTTAGAGCTGAAAAAACTCGGTCCTCAAACCACACCGTTGTTTCATGCCGAGCATTTTGTTGAAATATTACCGATACCGCACGAACGGTATCATGGGAAAATTATTAACATCGATCGTTATGGAAATATTATCACTAATTTTCTTTTTAAGGATAAACCTTCAGGCACGCTTCATCTAAAAGTTGCTCATAAGACAATAAATGAATTCGAAGATAATTATGCTAAAGCGAACTCGAAAAATCCTTTCATGATAATAGGCAGCGCTAAATTACTTGAGGTTGCTGTTAAAAACGGCAGTGCATCCAGCATACTTCATCCAAACATTAACCAAGAGATAATTCTGGATATCGATTGAATGAAAACAAAGAGAACTAATCTTGATGAGCTTTTCATGATGGAGTGCATCGCGCTTGCAAGGAAAGGCGCGGGGTATGTGAGTCCAAACCCCATGGTAGGCGCGGTGATTGTAAAGGATGGGAAGGTGGTTGGAAGAGGGTATCATAAACGTTTCGGCGGTCCTCATGCTGAAGTCGAGGCAATCCGCAATGCAAAATCTTCAGTAAGTGGCGCAACAATTTATATAAATCTTGAGCCGTGCAATTACTATGGCAAAACTCCACCATGTTCCGATTTGATAATCAAGAACAAAATGGCGAAAGTTGTAATCGGCAGTAGAGATCCCAACCCGCTCGTTTCCGGGAAAGGTATTAGCCAGCTTCGTAAATCCGGAATAGAAGTTATTGAAGGACCGCTCCGGGACGAATGCCGAAAATTAAATGAAGCATTTTCAAAATATATCACAAAGAATTTACCGTTTGTTGCTCTCAAGATCGCGCAATCACTGGATGGCAAAATCTCTCAGGCAACCAAAGCTCAAAGATGGATAACAAATCAAGCCTCACGCGGTCTAGTTCATTTGCTTCGTTCGCATTATGATGCTGTTCTGGTCGGCGCCGGAACGGTATTGAAAGATAATCCAAGACTTACTGTTAGAAATGTTCAAGGAAGAAATCCGATCCGGGTAGTAATTGACGGAAATCTTAGAACAGATACCGATGCGAATGTCTTTTCGCCGACTGAGACAAAGACTATTCTCTTCACATCAAACAAATCTTCAAAAGCATGTAGAATGAAGGAACTTGCATTACTTGAAAAAGGCATCGAGGTAATTAAATTAAAGACTCAACCGGACGAAATAATACCGCTGAAAGATATTCTTCGAGAGTTGGCACACCGGGGAGTAGCATCTCTGCTGGTAGAGGGTGGAGCTAAAATATTCAGTTCGTTCATCGAACAGAAGATTGCTGACAAACTTTATGTATTTATAGGTCCGAAAATATTTGGAAAAGGATTGAATGCATTCGAATATCTTACGGCAATAAATGCGAAGCATATTCAGCTTAAGGATATCTCTGTCATAAATATTGATGACGATCTTTTAATTGAAGCTTATGTTAATAAATAATGTTATATTTTAATCATGTTCACAGGAATCGTTGAAGAAATAGGAATAATTGCCGGTAAGAAAAAAAAGGGTGATGGACTGCGATTACTTATTTCTGCGCCTAAATCTGCTTATGAGCTTGAAGTCAATGACAGCGTTGCAATCAATGGTGTGTGCCAGACAGTGATTTCAAAGAAAGGCACAATATTCGAAGTGGAAGCAGTTGAAGAAACACTAAAGAAAACTACATTTGCTTCGCTGAAGATAGATAATTTAGTAAATCTTGAATTGCCCATGAAACTAAATGACCGATTAGGAGGTCATCTTGTTTTAGGACATGTTGATTGTGTCGGAACAATAACAAATATTGATAAACGCGTGAATAGCTGGATATATAGCGTCAGAGTTCCCGAGCGTTTTTTAAGATATACGATACCGATCGGCTCTATCGCTATCGATGGGGTTAGCTTGACAATTGCTGAGATGAATGAATCTGATGTTAATGTTTCAATTATTCCCCATACGATGGAAAATACAATTTTCAAATTATATAAAGTTGGATCAGCCGTCAATCTCGAGTTTGATGTTATCGGAAAATACATCGAGCGGATGCATACTACAATCTTACACTCGAAAAATAAATTATCAGAAACCGGACTTAGGGAATCGGGTTATTAAATAATATGGCGCGAAAATTATTTTACAAAATTATCGATGATGGGAGAAACAAAATATCCAATTCAGACTGGGATTCAGTTCTCCGGCTTCAACATTGGTATAATTCTGAATTTATATGGACTGCAGGGAAACTTGGATTTAAAATGTATGTCGTATTCCCGAATCCGGAACAGCCGACAATGGATTTTGAGAATCTTCATAATATTATTCATCAAAGAAGGCAAGAGTTAACCACACTGGGATTATCGGATAATGAGACTATCAAACAACTCGAATCAGAGGGATTAATCATTGCACAAAAGGGTGGATACTTTGAAAATTGTATCGCAAGCGGATTCACCCGGGTTGCCGGGAATGAATTCAATGCATATTTAGTTTGTGAATTCCTTCTGAAAGCATCGATTATACTTCCCGATTCAGTTATCTCAGCATATGATGAAGGAAGTTTCGTAAAATCGAAGGAGATTGAATTCAAGAATGGATGCCTCATACTTTATCTGCATGATAAAGCAAGACTATCATTTTATAAGGGGATGATCAACAATCGTCATGTCTTTTCAATCGTTGATCCATCGAAATATGATCAGCACCAATCATATCAATCGATGATATTCAATTTCAATCAACTCGGAATCGAAGAAAAAATAAATATTACTAAGGATTGGAATTGGTTAGGGTTTGAGAATAATTATGACCGTAATGGTGATGATGTGCAAGGATTCGATTTAAACAAAAAAGTACCAAATTTTACTCTAGAATTAATATAATAACATCTCTTGAAGTTCGTCAAAAAATTCCTTATCTTTTAAACACTTATAATTCATTCATATCAATAGGTTATATATGTTCGGAATTTTAGTTGCAATTGAAATAATTGTCAGTATTCTGCTCATGATTGTAGTATTAATGCAGTCAAGTAAAGGAGGGGGGTTAGCGGGATCATTTGGTGGAAGCCAGGCTGGAACAGTGTTTGGAGTACGCCGAACTGCTGACTTCCTCAGCAGGGCTACAACAATTTTGGCTGGTATTTTTATAGTTTTATGCCTTCTAATAAACATTTTCTTTTTGCCCGGGAAAACGAAGATTGTTGACAGCGTTATACAAAAAGGCAATAGTCCAACAGCGGCACCTCAGCCACTCCCGCCAAGTAATCAACCTGCTTCAAACCCACAACAACAAGGTAAGTAATACTTACTGGATTTAACGGTTTTTTTCAGTTTGATGCGCCCATGGCTCAATTGGTAGAGCAGCTGACTCTTAATCAGCGGGTTCCAGGTTCGAGTCCTGGTGGGCGCACGGTAATTACATAATAACCTTTCTCCTATTACCTCAATAAAGTATATCTGTCTTGATAAATTTCTTCCATTAATGTTTTTCTTCGAATGTCTAATTCTACATTTGTCGGAAATATTTACAATAAAATGTAAGAATTACTTGTTCAATACAGAATTCTATGTCATTTCAGCTATATATATGTTGGCATATTCATTGCAATATATTAAACAGTTAGTGAACTCCTTATAGATGATAGTTGATTAGTGGATTAGGGACCCTGCTTTGGTGGCAGGGTTTTTTATTTTATAGTCATATATTCTTTACAATCCTCGAATGATCATAGCTTTCACAATGAATGTCTTGAACATTTTATTAAAATATGATTATATTTCTTAGCTAGTAATATTATTTTCACTTAATTATCACATAAGTATCAATTATGCTGACCAAAAATAAAGTTGCCATCATAACAGGCAGTGGGCGACGTCTGGGAAGGCAGATAGCAATCTCCTTAGCGAAAAAAGGGTATAATCTTATCATAAATTATAATCATTCACAACTTGAAGCTCAGGATACAGTTAAGATAATCCGAAAGTATGGCGTCAAGGCAATACTAATTGAAGCTGATATTTCAAAAAAATTAGAAGTACAACGAATGATAAATAGGACCATCAAAGAATTCGGGCGAATTGATCTTCTTGTAAATAACGCTTCAATATTTTTAGAGAGTTCTCTCAAGAGCACTACGGAAAAAAAATGGGATGCTACAATTGATATTAACTTGAAGGGAACATTCCTTTGTTCTCAAGCAGTTGCGCCATATATGCTCAAGCAAAAAAAAGGTAGAATAATAAACATCGCTTCTTTGGGTGGACTACAACCCTGGAAGGAACACTTACCTTACAGTATTTCCAAAGCTGGGGTGATCATGCTTACTAAAATATTAGCCAAAACACTTGCCCCGGATATACATGTGAATGCGATCGCTCCCGGCACAATATTTCTTGTTAGTGAGGAAAAACCAGGCGTGAAGCATATACCGGTAGATTCAATCCCGCTAAAAAAATATGGAAACTCAAAGGATGTTACCGATATGGTTATATTTTTAAGTACTACATCTAGATACATCACAGGGCAGGTTATACCAATTGATGGCGGCAGATCAATATAAACTCACACAATAATTAATCAACTAAGAAATAAATGAAACAACCTAAAGCTTATAAGAATTCAAAGTTTTTAAGTAGCCCGATGGCTCGAACAATCAGGATATTGTCAGAATTCCTAGAGCCACTCTCTCGATTCAGAAAGGAGGGAATCAGTAATACTATAGTTTTTTTTGGATCATCAAGAATATTGCCACCTGATGTGGCTAAGAAACAGCTTCAAAAATTAAAGAGATTACATCTAAAATCCTCTCAACTGACTCAATCTCAGAAGAATAAACTAGAAGAAGCTGATGTCAAACATACGATGTCTATATATTACAAAGATGCTTACATATTATCTGCTATGATCACCAAATGGGCTAAATCGTTACCTGCGAGCAAACATTATGTTGTTTGCTCCGGAGGTGGTCCAGGAATAATGGAAGCTGCAAATAAGGGGGCAATACAAGCTAAAGGAAAATCCATTGGACTCAATATAAGCTTACCTTATGAGCAAGAATCTAATCGCTTTATATCAAAAGAACTTAGCTTTGAATTTCATTACTTTTTCATGAGGAAATTTTGGTTTATCTATTTAGCCAAAGCTTTAATCATGTTTCCGGGCGGTTTCGGAACGTTGGATGAAATGTGCGAAGTATTAACACTAATTCAGACAAAAAAAGTCAGAAAGCATCTTCCAATTATATTGTATGGTAAGGACTATTGGAAAGAAATTATTAATTTTGATAGTCTCGTTAAGCACCAAATGATATCAAAATCTGACTTAAAATTATTTAAATTTGCCGATACACCTAAAGAAGCTTTTGATTATCTCAAGAAAGAACTTTCACGAAAGTCATAGTCTATTTGCTTTATCAATATTTTGAGATTATATTATTAAAGGGGATGATATGGTTTCGACGGGGATGAGGATGGTTGGAATTGCATCTCGTGCTCTCCGAGTTGCACGATAATAAAGCGGAAAACAATAAGTGCAAACTATAACTACGCACTGGCTGCTTAATTAATAAGTAGCCCATCTTATGCGATCTTACCCGGCGGGTTGCAATAAGGTGTCGATAATGCAGGGATAGTCTTAAAACATTCTCAGGGTTTTAAGATGAAACTATACTGAGATGGCTTATGAAAACTGCGTTTGCTCCGGGGTTCATGAGTGAAGTTCAAAGAGTAAACTATAGATGTAGAAGTTCTGATGGTCTTCTCTTCGGACCGGGGTTCGATTCCCCGCATCTCCACAAAAGCCGTAAATGACGCGGCTTTTTTTATTACTCGTAGTATGCATTTGAATAAAAAATGATTGATATCGATTTCGTAAAAATGTCCGGCGCTGGCAACGATTTCATCTTGATAGATAATAGAGGTAATCGCTATACTATTGATTGGAATGAATTGGCTCCAATTATTAGCGATAGAAGATATGGGGTAGGTGCAGATGGACTCCTTATTGTCGAAGATAGTGTAAAAACAGATTTTAGAATGAAATACTATAATTCCGACGGTAGTTTTGGAGGTATGTGTGGAAATGGCGGCAGATGTATTGCTCTTTATATCATGAATGACCATAAGAAGAGTGAGATTAAATTTGAAGCTCTTGATTATATCTATTCTGCTAAACAAATAGATAATAATGTTATACTGAGAATGAAAAGCCCGAAAGATATCACAAGTAACATAATTAATATATCGGACGAAATAATTCCGTTACTTTCGATAGACACCGGTGCTCCGCACGTAGTCATCTTTCAAAAAGATTTATCACCTAAATTAAGAAAAATAATTCAAGTACAAGGAATTAAGAATATCGGTTCACAGATCCGCCAGCATCATGCATTTCAGCCATCTGGAACGAATGTCAATTTTGTTGACATCTTAGATGCTAATAGAATTTCTATGAGGACATATGAAAGGGGTGTTGAGGATGAAACTTTAGCATGCGGAACGGGAGCTATTGCAAGCGCAATAGCATCATCGATAAATAATAACTTTGCTTCGCCTGTTGAGGTTAAGGCCAGAAGTGGAGAAACATTAACAATAAGATTTAGACGAGAATATGAAGAGTTCAGTGAAATCGAATTAATTGGCTCGGCAAAAAAGATCTTCCACGGTCGATTTTCATTTCAAGATAATTACTGATAATATATATTATGTAAAGTATTATCTGCAATTATTAATTATCTTCCTCTTTTTAGATGCTTAGCTCTCACCTCATTCAATTATATTCTTTTCAATTGTATTGTTGTAAAGTGTTGCTATCTCTGCTAATTTTAAGTTGATAAGATTATTTATTGAAAACTGATCAGTTACAACTTCACCAATAATAGAAAATTCTATATCATATTCATCGACAATGGCTTTTATTTTACATAGATTATTACTATTTGCTGAAATCAACACTCTTGATTGATCCTCTCCGAATAATGAATAATCCATACGTCCATCCTCTGGTAATAAGACTTTTACTCCAAGAGATCGATTGTTTTCACATGCATATATCGAAGATTCAGCAAGTGCGATAGCAAGTCCACCTTCACTCAAATCATGTACGGAATTTAACAAATCTTTCCCTATTAACTCTAAAACTAATTCTTGTAATCGGAATTCAGCCGCTAGATCTATGTGTGGAGCATCTCCTGCTGTAGTGTTAAATATATGTTTTAAATATTCCGATCCGCCAATATGTCCGGTTGTTTTTCCCAGAAGTATCACAATGTCACCATTATTCTTGAAGTCGGAAGACATGTAATTTCTGAAATCAGTGATTTCGCCTATCATACCGATGACAGGTGTAGGAAATATTGCACCATCAGGGTTTTCGTTATAAAAACTCACATTACCACCTGTTACCGGAGTATTCAATGCCAGGCAGGCAGCCGATATTCCTCTTATGGTCTCTTTAAACTGCCAATATATCTCAGGCTTATATGGGTTCCCAAAATTCAAGCAATTCGTTATTGCCAATGGTTTTGCTCCAACGCATACAACATTTCTTGCCGCTTCAGCTACTGCAATTTTGGCTCCCTCATATGGATTTAAATATACATAACGTGCATTGCAATCGGTCTTCATTGCGAGTGCTTTATTTGACCCTTTAATTCTTACAACTGCAGCGTTACCAGATATATTAATTATAGTATTTGTACGAACCATTCTATCATATTGCATATAGACCCACCGTCGTGAGCAAATGTTCGGAGAAGATAATAATCGTAGTAAGCAATCATTATAATCATTCGGCTCCGGTAGAGAATTTAAATCAAATTTTCTTAGTTCATCTATATATTCGGGTTTCTTACTTTCACGATAATAAACAGGTGCACCTCCTCCAAGTACAAGATTGTATGCGGGAATATCTGCCACCTGTAAGGTGTTATAATAAATTCCTATTTTTCCATCATTAGTAACTTCTCCGATGCGGCAGCATTGCAATTCCCATTTATCAAAAATGCTTTTGATTGCATCTTCATGTTCAGGTTGAATAACAAGCAACATCCTTTCCTGGGATTCCGATAACATGATCTCATAACTACTCATATGTTCCTCGCGAACAGGGACGAGATTTAAATTAATTATCATACCGCTATTACCACGCGCAGACATCTCCGATGCTGAACAAGTAATTCCAGCGGCACCCATATCTTGTATTCCTATTACATAGCCAGTTTTAATCGCCTCAAGTGTTGCCTCAAGCAATAATTTTTCTGTGAACGGATCGCCAACCTGAACGGATGGTCTTTTCTGTTCCGATTCCTCTGAAATCTCCTCAGAAGCAAATGTTGCGCCATGTATTCCATCTCTTCCAGTTGCCGATCCAACAATCATAACTGAATTCCCAACACCCTTCGCTATTGCCTTTGCTATTTCTGAATGTTTGACTATTCCGACAGACATGGCATTTACAATAGGATTTTCATTGTAACTATCATCAAAATATATTTCACCAGCAATTGTGGGAACTCCAAAACTGTTTCCATAGTCACCAATACCTTTTACTATTCCTTTCATAAGGTATTTCGTTCGAGGGTTATCAATATTCCCGAAACGAAGTGAATTAAGAGAAGCAATGGGTCGAGCTCCCATTGTAAAAATATCTCTCATAATCCCCCCTACTCCAGTTGCAGCTCCTTGATATGGCTCAACTGCAGAAGGATGGTTATGGCTTTCGATTTTAAATGCAACAGCCATTCCCTCCCCGATATCGATTAAGCCGGCATTCTCTTCTCCGGCTTGTACTAATAGGCGAGGTCCGGATCTTGGTAATTTTTTTATTTCAGAGATTGAATTTTTATAACTACAATGCTCACTCCACATAACACTGAAAATGCCAAGTTCTGTATATGTTGGTACACGTCCAAGGATAGTAAGAATATTTGCATATTCTTCTTCGTTAAGTCCATGCTGTAAAGCTAGTTCTAAATTTACTTTCGGTTCCATTAGTTACCGTGATTGCTGAGGTTTGAGTTGAGTGATTCTATTATGAACAATTCCTGATCTTTTTCTACGGTCATTCTATCTGAAACTTTTATCTCTTTGATAATGCAATTGGAGCTTGAACGAATCTCATTTTCCATTTTCATCGCCTCTAAAACTAATAAGCCCTGTCCTGGTTGAACTATTTCTCCTATTTTAACCTCAATACGAGTAATTAAACCTGGCATCGGAGCTTTCACAGAAGTATTTAGCGCTCCGAAATTAACATTTTTTTTGTATTTGTTAATTAATGTTGTTTTTTGATCTTCAACTGTAAGGCGCAGTACATGGTGTTTAATCCATATGTCGTATTCAGTTTCCGATACTTTTTTACAGTAAAGCCTAAAGGTTTTATTTCCATTTGTTATCGTGCATGCACCACTCGAGTTTCGGAATATATCAATACAGTATATTTTACCATCAACTCGTAATGCTGATGCTTCTTGAATTAGTTCAATTTTTTTGTCACCAGTAAAAAAAATAAATTTAGCTTTCGACTTCATCTCATATAATCCGTCAAGTTATTTTTCCACGTGCTCCTACAGTTACCTCTTGGCTTAGCTGAAGATTCTATCGCAAAATCTTTTTCCGTTTTATGAATAGTAATAGCCGCTATACTTAAAATTTCGTCAGGATATTTCTCAATCATCTCTGGCTTAAAATAACGATGCAAGAAATTTGTGTCAATTATACCCTCAGAATAAACTTGATGATTCATGATCCAAATACATAATGCTATATTATTTCTAACTCCAAATAGCTCATAATCTTGCAATGCTGCTATCATTCTTAGCCTCGCCTCATCGCGAGTATTCCCCCAAGCTATAAGTTTAGAAATAATTGGGTCATAGTATGTTGTTATTTCATCTCCATCCTGAACTCCGCAATCTTCACGAACGCCTAATCCTTGTGGGGATTTTATCGAATGAATTCTACCGGTTGATGGGTAAAAATTATTCGCCGGGTCCTCAGCATAAATCCGGCATTCGATTGCATGTCCACGGAATAAAATATCTTTTTGGGTTATGGTAAGTGGCTTGCCTTCTGCAATTGATATCTGCTCCCGAACGATATCAAATCCAATCCTCATTTCAGTAACCGGATGTTCAACCTGTAATCGCGTATTCATTTCGAGATAATAAAAATTCTTTTCCTGATCAAATATGAATTCAACCGTCCCGGCATTTGTGTAGCCGCTATGTTTGACTAACCTTATTGCAGTCTGCGTGAGCTTTTCCCTAATCGGCTCATTGATGAATGGCGAAGGCGATTCTTCAACAATTTTCTGATGTCTTCTCTGGATAGAGCATTCGCGTTCACCAAGATGAATGACATTTCCGTAATTATCAGCAAGAATTTGAACCTCGATGTGTCTGGGATTTTCAATATACTTTTCGATATATATCCGATTATCGTTAAATGCTGATTCAGCTTCCGATTGACTGGCGCGCATACCTGAAGCTAATTCTGCATCAGAATTAATTATCCTCATGCCTTTTCCACCTCCACCACCAGATGCTTTCAGTAAAATCGGGTAGGTTAACTTATTTGCAACCTCAATAGCTTCATCTACCGATGATAATGGTTTTGTTGTTCCGGGTACAATTGGAATACCAAGTGATGAAGCAAGCTCGCGTGCGGCGGTCTTATCTCCCATTAATCTAATTGCATCTGCTCCCGGTCCGATGAAAATTAAATCGTTATTATTGACCAATTCTACAAAACCAGGATTTTCAGATAAAAAACCATAACCTGGATGAATAGCAGTTACATTTGAACGCATAGCGATTTCAATAATCTTATTCTGATTTAGGTAACTTTCTCGTACAGGGGCAGCTCCAACTGAATAACATTCATCTGCCATTCTTACATGGTATGCGTTCTGGTCAACCTCTGAATAGATCGCTACAGTAGATATACCCAGTTCTTTACATGTCCGGATTATCCTAACCGCAATTTCTCCCCTGTTAGCAACTAAGATTTTATTAATTTTTTTATTCATTAATTACTTAAGTTCAATTACTGTAACTCCTGTTCCTCCCTCGTTCCATTCACCTAATCTAAAGGATTTAATCGCTGAATGAGTTTTCAAATATTCCGAGATTTTCTTTCGAAGCGCTCCTGTTCCTTTACCATGAATTATATCAATCCGATTTAGTCCTGATAGAATTGCTTCGTCAATAAATTTATCCACTGCATTTATGGCATCGTCTCCATACATACCACGCAGGTCTATTTCATGCTTTATTTCTACGGATAATGCTGTAGATGTATTAGCTGAATGCGCTGGAGTGATAGATCTATGGTTTGAGATTAATAAATTTGCCCGATTGACTTTGATTCTTATATCTCCGGTTTGAATGATGTAGGAATTGTCATCAAGTTTAGAGAGTACCTCTCCGACAGTGTTACTCTGTTTTAATTTAACTTGATCGCCTATTTTAAATCCAATCTCATTCGGAGCAGATTTAATCTCGTTGAGCATTTTATTAAATTCTTCACTAACCATCCTGACATCTGTCTTTGCCTTTTTAATTATATGTCGTTCAGCAGCAGATTCTTTTATCTCACGAACTGATCTTTCAATTACAGCGTTAGCTTTTTGCACGATATTATTAGCTTCATCTATTGCACGAGATCTTATATCTTTAACCTCTTTTTCCAAGGTAGTTATCTTTGTTTGATAAACAAAATTCAAGTTATTAAGATTAGTTTTTTCCTGACTCACATTGTCTAATTGAGCCTTCAATTCTAGTGATTGACGCTCCAGATCAATAATAAGATTTTCTAGCTTACTCGCTTCACTACCTTTTAACTCTCTCGATCGGTGTATGATAGACGTGGGCATGTTCATTCGTTCAGCCATCTCAATAGCGTAGCTGCTCCCGGGAATTCCTAAGCGAAATTTATAAGTCGGTTTCAGAGTTGCCATATCAAATTCCATTGCTGCATTCTCGATAGAGCGTGTTTCAAAAGCAAATGATTTCAATGTCCCATGGTGGGTTGTTGCAATATTTAAAGATGCCTTATTTGTTAATTCTTCTAAAATAGAAGCGGCAAGTGAAGCTCCTTCAAGCGGGTCTGTACCAGATCCAATTTCATCAATAAGTACAAGGCTGTTTGAATTTGCGTTTTCAATGATGATTTTCAGATTATTTAGATGTGAACTGAAACTGCTTAAGTCGTTTTCTATAGATTGTTCATCACCTATGTCAACAAAAAAATCGGAAAATATTCTTAACTCACTTTCCGGTGAGGCTGGAATATGACATCCGGATTGAGCAAGGAGGGATAATAAGCCGACTGTCTTCATTGCAACACTCTTACCACCGGCATTAGGTCCTGTAATGATAACTGTATTTATTGTCGAAGGTAATTCCATCGTGAGTGGAATTACATCTTTCCGACCATGCCGTTGCAGTAAGATTGGATGGTAGCAATTCAAATATCGTATAGAACCTTCAGTAGATATTCTCGGTTCCGATCCTATAATCTGAATGGAATATTTAGCCTTAGCCTGAATGAAATCGAGATCTGCAAGAATTTCAATATTGTTCTGTAAATTATCTTTCGCTTCACGAACTTGTATTGTAAGCTCTTTCAAAATCTTCTCGATTTCTCTTTGCTCCTGAAACGTGAGTGTGCGGATTTCATTATTCATCTCGAGCGTTTCTGCCGGCTCAATGTATACAGTAGCTCCGCTTGCAGACGCGCTATGAATGAAACCGGGTAAACGATTTTTATGTTCGACCTTAACGGGAATCACCATTCTTCCCTCTCTTGTCGTTATGATTTCCTCCTGTACCCAATCTGCTCCAACAATAGATTTTAGCAGTAACTCGAGATTTCGTTTTATTGTATGACTTTTTTCTATTATCTGTTTTCTTATTGAATATAATTCTTTACTCGCGTCATCTTTCACTTTACCATCATCATCGATTGCTCTTGCAATATTATATTCAAGAATCTTCTCGATATGGATATCCCTGATTCTATCTAAAAGAAGCGGATATACTTTTAATCTTTGATTAAAATATGTTCGAATATCCCGTGAAGTCTTTAGTAGATACTTTATCTTGAACAAATCTTCTGAAGATAAAATATAATTATCAATACTTGAACGTTGAATGCCGGCTCTTATATCAAATATATTATCGATGGGCAAAGGATTGTCGGACTCTAAGATCTGCTTCATTTCCGATACTAATGCAAGAGAATTTCTTATTGTGGGAATATTGGAAAATGGCACTAAATGTTCAATTTGTTCACGTCCGAGATCCGAGATACAATACTTCTGTATATATTTCTTAACTTTATCGAACTCAAGTTTTTGGAAGGAATTAAGAAGATCACGCATGGAGTCTCATCTAGTATCATCTCCCTTTATCTTCAATCTTTTTACCGATTTCTTCAATGAACATCTTCGAATCAGGCATCCACTTTGTAGCATAATCATAAACAATGGGGGTAATTTGAACTGTATCTTCGTATAAGAATGAATCGACTTTTTCTTCTTCTGACGGAATTTCAAAAAAGCTTAACATAACCAATATTAAACTGGCTGCAAAAATACCCTGAACAGCACCAAGCAATCCGCCTCCAATTCTTGACCAGGGTTTAATTGCATCACTTCCGCTTGCACCAAACCACCTGTAAAATAGATTTACCATCACAACGACAACTATGAAAATCGTGAAGAATGCTATTATCATAGAGATATCTTTAGATAGTCCAATAGCCTCTATGAAAACATCACTAAGAATAGTCATGAATTTGGCGGCACATATTAATCCGCCTAAGAATCCTAGTATCCCAAAGATTTTTCTAAAAAAACCATCTCTGATTCCTAAAACAACAAATAGAGCAACTGCCACAATTATTAATATATCGGTTATAGTCATATCGTTAACCACATAGTAATTTTTTAACTGTCTCCTGAACTATCTTGCCATCTGCCTTTCCCTTGAGTTCTTTCATAACCAAAGGCATCACCTTGCCAAAATCTTTAGCCGATATTGCAGCTACATCAGTAATTATTTTTTTTATAATAATTTCTATTTCATCCTGTTCAAGCGGTTTTGGCAAATATTCTTGAATAATAATAAGTTCTTTTTCTTCCTGGTCCGCCAAATCATTTCTTCCTGCCTGGCGGAAAATGTCTATAGATTCTCTTCGTTTTTTTGCCGCTGATATTAATACTGAAGTCTCATCATCAGGGGTCATCCCTCCTGTCGGTCTTTTCTCGACTTGCTTCTCAAGTAGTGCCGCTCTTATTGTCCGAATTGTTTCAAGCCTTAATTTATCACCCGACTTTAAAGCAGTTTTGAGATCTATTGCAATTTTTTCCATTAAAGTCA
This sequence comes from Bacteroidota bacterium, assembly GCA_020056225.1. GTDB lineage: Bacteria > Bacteroidota > Ignavibacteria > UBA10030 > SZUA-254 > JAGVIE01. Next base: position 22,659 of record JAGVIE010000047.1, on the reverse strand, counting down.
TAATCTGCATTCCATGTTTTCAGAAATATATAACATTGAGAAGTGATTGTCAAACTCATTGTTAATTAAGTCATAATAATTGCTAGTTGCACATATTCTCTTTAATATGGATATTTATTGGATGATTATCCATATTTCTAAAAGGCACGATGAATCCTTTCGAACATTGCATTCATCAAATCCTATGAATACAGAAATAATATTGAGTCAAATTCTAAGGATTAAATTATGTCGGAAAATCTTACAAAACAAACATTTCTTGATAAAGTTTTTAACTTCGAGAAGAGCAAAGATTGGAATTATCAAGGAGAACTACCTGGTGTCATAGATTTCTGGGCGCCGTGGTGCGGACCTTGTCGGATTGTTGGACCGGTTATTGACGAGCTTTCAAAGGAATATGATGGTAAGGTTAATTTCTATAAAGTCAATACTGAGGAAGAGCAGGAACTAGCATCTGTCTTTGGAATCCAGAGTATCCCCAGTTTGTTATTCATCCCAAGGGATAAACAGCCTATGATGGCAGTGGGTGCATTACCGAAAGATACATTGAAGAAAATTATCGATAAAGAGCTTCTACTGTTGCCGGTAGTTGATGCAGAATCCGAGCATGGACATCATCATCACGATCACTGTGAACATGAGCATGGATACGGTAATTGTTAAAATGGAAAAATTAAGAATAATAGCTAAATGGTATCAGAGTAAACTGTGGCTGAGACGTGCATCCTTTTCAATCATAGGAGCCGGACTTGGGTTCGCGTATTATTATTTTGTCGGCTGTTACAGCGGTACCTGCCCTATTTCGAGTAATCCTTACGTCAGTACTCTATACGGCGCAGGGATAGGATTGCTCGTGCCATCAAAGAAACAATCTACACAAAACAGTTTATGATTATTATCTACATTATCTCAGGTATCATACTTCTGCTAATCTCACTTCAGTTGTCTGTGCAAATAAAAGCACGACTTAAAAAGGGCAAAGTGGTGACTGGTTTATCCGGCAACATAGGAGAAATAGTGAGACGAGGTGAACGAGTCATGATGTATTTTTACTCCCCTACGTGCGCGGCATGCCGCTATCAAACACCGATCATTGATGATATACAAAGAACAAAGAAAAATATTTTCAAGATCGATATATCCAAAGATTATAAGACTGCTATGGCGGTTGGCGTGATGGGAACACCCTCGACCGTTATTATAAAGGGTGGTGTAATAAACAAGATATTCGTAGGAGCGAAGCAGAAAAAGACTTTGTTGGAATCAATGAATTGATACCTGCGAACAAGAGAGTATAATTTAAAGTGTGACTCACTTTCAGGTTAGATCCAAAGTTGTAAGTGAGTCGCACTTTTCTGTCAGCCATGTTAATCGTACCAACGCTCATTTTGTCATCTTGAACGACTGGTTCCGCGGTACGGCATTAATTTGATTTTTCATAATTATAAGTAACAGATTCTATATTTATTAAATTGCATTTTGAAGAGTCTAATTCCGCTAATGAAGAATCAAATAATACAATATTATATGAATTTGTAAGTATTTCTTTGTCATAACAACTAATATATAAGACACCATCATTGTTTTCATTTTTGATAAGTTCACAAATAAATTGATAGGGAAGATATTCGATTTCTGGTCTTGTTGCTGGAGGAGATTGTGAAAATGCTAATCTTAGGCAATGATTTAAAGTAGTTATATAATTACTTGGATGAATTGGAAACGATTTGGTCAAATCAATTAGATTAATATCCCTATGCAGGTGAAATTCACCTACTGTAATTACATCATTATATCGTGGAGCAACTTCCTTTATACAAGTCTCTACATCGGAGGATAAATATAAATATGATATTCCGTCGGGATTTGCTCTACCTCTTTTCGCATCCTCAGGTCGAGGATTAAACATATCTTTTGCAGAAAATGGAACATCTTTCGGATCTTTAACCTCATGAATTCTTGCTCGAAATAAAATAGTACCTTTAACTAATTTACCTGTGTTCAGCATAATTGATTCTTTTAGCGAATCTACAAATTTAGAATTTACAAAGAATCGATTTTTATGCCTGAGGTCTTCTTCAAATTTTTGATAATCGGAATATGCTAATTTATCAATCATTTTATATCGCTAACTATAAATTATCCCGCCAAATTACCTGATAGCATTCTGGCGGTGAGAATGCTATCTACCTACACCTACCTTCATAATATGCTTCATATATAGAAAAATCGAAAGGCGGCAGAAAATGCTGGGGGTAAAATACTATTCTTCCCTTATAAAATCAACTTGTTATCTGGAGTGAGTCGCACTTGAATGAGTAAGACCTCCGACTTCTTTCTCTGTTTGATCTTGTTAGAAGTCGGAGGTCTGAGCTTGTTTACTTCATCAGCAATAATTTCTTAACAGCAACAAAAGATTTTACTTCTGACTTAGTCGTTAATCGGTAGAAGTAAACACTGCTTGAAAAATTGTTAGCATTCCACTCAACCGATTTGTATCCTGCATCTTGCATCTCATCAACAAGTGTAGCCACTTCTTGCCCAAGCACGTTGTACACTTTTAGCGTTACCCAATTGGCAATTGGCAATTGATAATTGATAATCGTCAACGGATTGAATGGATTAGGATAATTCTGATGTAAAGCAAATTCTTTTGGTAATTCCGTAGATGAAGAAGATGTAAACCTGAGCTTGATTTCTGATTTCGGATTAGAGATTTCAGTCGCTCCGGTTCGGCTTAAGCTAATTGCATGTCCATTAACAATTAAACATGCGTTTGAAGAACCTTCTTTTATCTCCCATCGTACGGAAATGGGATAATTAGCTGAAGAGACAACGATAGGATAATCTTTTATTTCATCCTCTGTAACCGCGACTTTATTGTTTGTAGTAAATCGTACATCGAACATACCGGCTGGGGGCACCGGTGGTAATTCATATCGTGTAATGTTCTTACCAATACTATTTCCAAAATAAAGTATTTGTTCATTTGATGCAGCGTCAGAGATATACAATGAGTTTAATTTGTCCAATAGGGATGTCGGACGATTTATTTTCAGAGAATAACTTCCTGATTCTGTGGATAATGTCAAGTAACCTGTTGAACCGACCTTCACCCAATATGCTCTGAGCGGAAGCAATGTATCGACACTCTTGTAGACCGTCGTGTAACCAAATATATCCGGCGAAATTATACCGGGAGGATCAGATGATACTGAGGAAGTCGCAATTGGATAGCTTATAGACCCAATCATGTTCCACCCTTCCTTTACCGGGACTGTGACATTATTTCGGTCGTCACCGAATATATTCACTTCCTGATTCTCGGGAAACTTCAGCCAATATCCATCACCATATTTCAGATCGGCTTGCTCTACGTAGTTGCCGTCATAGGAAAATGCTTGTGAAGAAGATAGAGGGAACAAAATTGCCTTGCTGTGATTCGGCGGTTCTAAAGGTAAAGAAACCATATTCCAATTCATTGAAACACTGTCTGTGTAATACGGTCCTGATAATAAAACCAAGTTTGATTCCGCAAAGCCCTCCGGAACTTCGGACTGATTGTATCGGAGAGAAATCTTTGATCGGATATTTTCACCACCTTGTAGCTTTATTGAGTAAATCCGATTAACCGATGTGAAACCTGAAATCAGACTATCGGTTATTGACATAAGTCTTCTGGGTGGTCTGGGGATTCCGAAGACCCATTTTGAGTTGATAATGGATGTTGTTGCCGTTATTGTTTGCTTTAAAGTATCAACATTTCCACCGATCAGATTCCAACGGAACATATTTCCAATATCTTTATTTGGCTTGGTGGTAAAAGTAACTAATCTTAGTGTCGAAGGCAGTGCCTGAGTAGACAACAAGCCTTCATCCAAAAACTGGATAAACGATTCAGGACTTTCAAAACGATAAATATTAGTGTCGCCTGGTGCTATTACTCTTTGGATAGTTCCTTGAAGAATCTTGCCCGTATCTTGAATTGCATTTGTATTACTGGTATCTATAAAAACTGTATCTTGATCTCCTTGAGTTATATCATTATTTAGTAACAATGAATTTTGAATTACTAAATTACCAATGATGCTTGTACTATCTCCATTAACTTCCATTCTATAAAATGTATTCGATGTTGAATCACCAATAATAGTTTTTGGTTGATTCCCTGCGAATGTTATTGTTGAATGTCCGGGATCCAAAGTACCATGATTCACCCAATCGTTATAACAGATTAATCGTGTAGTATCGGAATTTGTCGAAAATTGCAATATTGCACCCGGATCAATTTGAAGTTTTCCCGTAATAACAAGTTGTCCCACACTTGGTGCAAATTGTATGCTGCTTCCAGTTTCCATCCTAAGAGCGGCAACAGTGTCGTTAGGTAATGAATCGATTGTAATTACAACATTTGGCGGTATAGAAACCGGGTCTGTTGAGCCCGGTGCATTCCCGCCGGGCCAGCTTGCGGAATCAGACCAATTTCCAGTCCCACTTCCAACGTATCTATAACCATGTGTATTGCCAAAATTGAATCCTGTTAATATATCACCGATATCAATATTTATTGTGTGAGATCCAATCCCGGTCGGATAAGTTTGAATCCATGACGTATCTTGAAATTCGGTGATAGAATATGCGCCGGGAGTTAGCCACTCGAAAATATATTGCCCGATAGTATTGCTGATCGAGGAATCTATGAGAGTCATCCCGGAATTATGCAGGTAGATTTTCCAGCCCTGTAGTGTAGTATCTCCAATATCCTTGACACTGTTCCCGTTGATGTCATTGAATATCAAACCGCTGATTGTACCGATCGATCTGTTTCCAAAATCCGCGTTTGGAAAATAGCGAGAGCCATCGTTAATAGTTATCGTATGGTTGCCGGAAGGTAATGGAGAAGTTTGCCCCCAGCCACTTTGAACCAATTCATTCACTGTATAATTACCATCAACCAAATCGATAAAGTTGTATCTACCGTTTGTATCTGTTATTGCTGATCGATTTTCAGGTCCAGTAAGGTTAACTTGCCAGCCGGAAAAACCTTTTTCTTCACCGGGCATTCCAATATTATCTCTTATTTGATTTGCATTACGATCTTCATAAATTGTTCCGCCTATCTGGGATATGGTGTCGGCATACTTAACTCCATATTTGTATATAAAAAGTTTAGAAATTCCCAAATTGTCAGGACCGTAGATAATTAAACTATCCGTCGTGAACATGTTAATTTTATTTATTATACCCATAGGATCTACAAGAAACATGCTATCACATCTGGCGGTAAGATATGATGCGGAGGGCCATTTAAATTTCCATCTCGATGCCGGAGAGGTAGGATTAGTTATTCCCAATACGAAAGTATCAACCATAGTTGAATTGTCAGGTGTACCGCGTATCTCATAACACACTAAAGTCGGTCTTGGTCTTCCGGGTATGCTTAACCATCTAACATCGAAGCCGGGCGAAGGTGGAGGTGCGTATCTTTCTTCTAAACTCGGGAAAAGACTGTCTTTATCATAAGTTGCCTGCCATTGATTTCCAAATATGACAAGAGCAGTATCGGTTTGGGTTTGTGTAATGCTGTCTTTAATAACAATCCATATCTTTGAATATGTATTTGGTTGCGAGTTACTCAACGAAGCATTAAACAAAAAAACAATTATCATTAAACAAGAAAGAATCAAAGATCGCATAAAATCACCCTTCCTAATATTATCAAACTATATCTTTACCATGTACATCATCAATTGCCGATTCTTAGCATTGATCTCACGTTAAGACTTATACGCAATAGAAAGCAAAATAAATTATTCAAGGCTCCCGGTACGATTAAGTATCAACTCAGTGTTTGTAAATACTATTTGATTAAGAATATTTTAGCACCCACTGAAATCTCCATTGATAAATAATACAGTTGAGTGTCATGTCTAAACGAATTGTATTACTATGAACGATAAACGGAGATGATATTGACATGCTGGTAAATTACGAAATCGTATTCTCATAGTCAATATGAATTGAGAGATATTTATCTTAAAATGAATTCGATACTGAATAATCGGTTAACTCGTTATAATTAAACAACATAAACGGGAATGCCTTCTTCTGAAAGGATTCTATTATCTACTCTAAATCTTGACATTTCTTCATTTTCTACTTATGTTCTATCGATTATTTAAGCTTAGTATTTCAAGATAAATCAATAGCAATGATCGGTCAAACAATATCACATTATAAAATCTTAGAGAAGTTAGGCGAGGGTGGCATGGGAGTAGTCTACAAAGCCGAAGACACCAAGCTTGGCAGATGTGTTGCCATGAAGTTCCTTCCCCCACATGTTGGTACGGATGAAGAAAAAAAATCACGCTTTATCCAAGAAGCCAGAGCTGCTTCAGTAATAGATCATCCAAATATCGGTGCAATCTATGAGATAAATGAAACAACAGATGGCTCGATGTACATTGTTATGGCATGTTATGATGTGGATTCGCTTAAGGATAAGATTGAAAAGGGACCTCTCGAAATAAATCAAGCAATCGATTTTTCCTTACAGATTGCTCAGGGAATGGCAAAAGCACATGAGCGTGGAATCATTCACCGCGACCTTAAACCGGGGAATGTTTTAATTACAAACGATAATATAGCCAAGATTATAGATTTCGGGCTTGCGAAACTTTCAGGAGGGATTCATCTTACTAAAAGCGGTACTACGCTTGGAACAGTTGCATATATGTCGCCCGAGCAAGCGCGTGGTAAGAATGTTGATGCACGCTCAGATATCTGGTCGTTAGGTATAATGCTATTCGAGATGCTTACCGGCAAACTTCCATTTCGAGGTGAGTTTGAAGCCGCGCTGATGTACTCGATTACAAACGAAAACCCATTGCCGGTTGAAACTTTTAGAACCGCTCTCCCCTTCGACCTCAAACTGATCATTGCACGAGCATTACAAAAGGATCCCAAGGATCGTTACCAGCGGATGGATGAGATTGTTACCGATCTAAAAGCGTTACACTTAAAAACTCAAACTAGCAAAGTTGTAAGTGACGTTTCTGAATCTGATTGGAAAACTGCGACCAAAACAATAAGATACATTGCAAGGAGGCATAAAGTATCGCTGGTTTGGATACCGGGAGCGATTCTACTAATCGCATTAGTCGGCTTCCTAATTAAAACGTTCTTCACCGAGTCACCAACTACAACTCTCAGTAAATCAATCGCGGTGTTACCTTTCTCAAATATTGGAGAATCTGAGCAACAATATTTTGCTGATGGATTTACAGAAGAAATCATGAATGAACTTTCAAATTTTTCTGAGATTAGCGTCATCTCTCGAAAAAGTGCATTTTCTTTTAAAGGAATGAAAATATCGGATAGTTCCATTGCTTCGGAACTGGGAGTCAGATACCTACTCAAAGGTGAACTTCAACTTCTTCCCGCAAGAATTAAGATTAAAGTAAAATTAATCGATAGTGAATCCAATGCAGACGTTTGGCAAGAAAGATATGATTTTGCAAAGGGTGAAATATTTAAAATTAAAGACGGCATCATAAAAAAGATTGCCTCAATATTTTCTATTGATCCAGAAAAGATTAGACTCCCTAAATATAATCCCTCTCCGGAAGTTTATGAATCATATTTAAATGGTCTTTACTATCGGGATAAAAATACGGAAGGAGATAATTTACTTGCAATAACTTATTTTAAGGAAGCCATTCGGAAAGATTCAAATTATGTTCCGGCAATTGTCTCCCTTGCCAACACGCAGGTAGAAAATTTCAGGCAAGGGTGGGATCAATCAGAAAAGAGTTTAGACGAAGGGAAACAATATTACAATAAGGCTCTGAATATCGACTCTATCAACACATCTGCTATTGCAGGATTAGGAGTGATTAGCGACCTCAATGGTAAACCTGATGAAGCAATAATTTATTTACAAAAAGCATATGATAAAGATAAAAACAATGCTGTGGCGCTTACCTCTCTAGCTTTTATTAACTTATTCAAATTAGGAGAACCTGCAAAGGGTTTAATGTATTTAAAAATACTTCAAGAAGTCGAACCCCATGATTGGTTGCTAATGATGAACATCGGAGTAGGATTTGCACAGCTTAAAAATTATCCAGAGGCACTTCGTTACTTTAAGAAATCATCACAATTTAATCAAGAACATGAATGGGGACCTTATAGTCTCGCTTATACATATGAGCGTTTAGAACAATTTGATAGTGCAATCTATTATTACCAGAATGCTCTCCAAAAAAATCTATCGAACCCTAAAACATATGAGGGACTCATCTCTGTTTTACTCGTAACCGGGAAATATACTCAGGCTGAATCAATCATGATAGCAGGATTACGATATCTCCCGAACGACCATAATATCCTTTATGGTTTAGGTATTACATACCAATTCAAGAATAAAAAGTCAGAAGCAAGGAAAATATTTGATGAGGGCTTAACGGTTTGCAAGAGAAATATTAGTAAGAATCCACGTGTCGGTGAAAATTATGCTTGTGCCAGTTTGTTCAATGCCAGATTGGGAAATAAGACCGAAGCACTTCGAGATATTCATAAAGCAATCCAACATGATTCAACGAATGAAGAAGTAATAATGAAGGTAACCCGTGCTTATGCAATCATCGGACAAAAAAGTGAAATGTTGAAGTGGTTTCTACGAGCAAAATCAAAGAATCCTGAATATGATGCTGCCTACCTAAGAACTGCTATGGATTTTGAAAAATACAGAAACGATGTTGATTTGCTATCTACTGCGCGTTAGTAAAGCTATACATTAACATTCTCGGTGCTACATCGATGGCTTGTTTGCAACAGGCTGATTTTCATATTTCGAAGGGCACTTTGTTAAGATTTCACTTGCGTGAAATGTTCCGTCTTCAAATCTACCTTTGATTACAATTGCATCGGCAATTTCAAAATTATTGGGTTTAGCTCCACTGAAGATAACCTTTTGTTCCAACCCATTTTCATCTTTCATGTAAAATGAAAATTGCCTCTTGCTAACATCGAATGATGACTCCATATCTTTTATCCAAGTACCTTTCACCTGGACTTTCTTTTTTATCGACATAGCCTTGCTGAAATCCATATATTCAACATTTGATTCAACGAAAGAGAGTGAGCCGAATATAACAGCGGCAAGGATTACAAGTCCGCCGAGTATTATTTTTAGTTTCATTTTTATTCCTTAAACAATTTTTCAAGTTTAGTCATCTTTTTATCTAACCGCAGAAGGTAGAAAAAGATTCCCACCCACCCTATCAGTACTATGAGCAATACTATGTAAAGAGCATTTTGCGAAAGAAAATCGTACACTTATTCCCCTTTCAAATAATGTTTGAGTTCGAGCCGTTCAGCGCGTACCTTTAAATTTAGCATCCAAAAAAACAAAGACGTGAATCCGGCTAATGAGGATAAAAATATAATGAGCATCGTCGGATTCATAGAAATCTTTCCACTGCTGACTATCGCTTCATTAGGATGTAAGCCTTCTATCATGCGCGGCATGACAAAGATAAAAAATGGCGCTGTGACACCGGCGATAATCGCGTAAACTGCAGAAAGTGTAGCACGTTTCTCTTCCCCCTCTACCGCAGAGCGCAGTGCAAAGTATGCGCCATAAATCAATAGAAGCACGAAGATAGATGTTTCTCTCGGGTCCCAATTCCAAAATGATCCCCAATTAAATTTTGCCCAGAGCGATCCGGTAACGGTGGCAAGCACGCAGAACATTAATCCCAAGCCGGCAGCCGAAGCTGATTTGAGATCATTGTCCATATTTTTATTAGATAGAAATTTTATCCCAAAGATCAATGAAGTTATGAATGCCAATGTTGTTACCCAAGCCATCGGTACATGGAAGAAAATAATCCGCGCTTTATCTTCCAGACCGGGAACCAACGGTAAATCATACCAATTGGTTGGATTTACCGTTATCGGGAACGCTATGCCAACGATGATAACAAGACTCAGCCAAAGGCCTAAAAGTAGTTTTAACGTCATTTATGCTCGAATATTGGTTGTTTAAACGTTACTAACGGTTAAAGATAATGAATTTGAGATTATGGAGCAAAAAGTCTTTTATTCCTTCCAAATGTATTCAAAGAGCAGGTACGATATAGCCAATAGCACGATGAGATATGAAATCAAAACTTGAAACTCACCGATGGCATCAACAAGCGGTACACCTTCGACAGAAAGTTTTGTTGCATTGATTACTGTCAGTAGTAATGGCAATAAGATAGGAAATGATAAAACAGGATATAGAGTTCCCTTCGTATTAGCTTTTGCAATTATTGCGGCGATAATTGTTGATCCACTTCCAAGTCCGAGTGTGCCGAGGATAATTGTTATTATGAAGATTGGGTAGTTAACGACAGAAAATCCTGTAACTAAAAGGAGATAAAGAACCACAGTGAAAACATTCAATGCCCCAAGAAGGATCAGGTTAAAAAGCAATTTCCCGAAAAATACTGTCAAAGGACGTGCAATCAGGTGGAGCGTCATCACGGTACCTCGTTCCTCCTCACTCACAAAAGTTCGCGAAAGCCCAGACATTGTGGAGAAGAAGATAATAATCCATAGAACGCCTGCAAGTAATTCCGGAGAAACATTTTCATTACCAATAGAGAATAATATAACAGAAAGAGTTGTTATAACGAACATTAGTAGCGCATTAAGAGCATATCGCGTACGTAACTCAGAATACATATCCTTTTTAAATATTGTCCAGGTTGCTGATATTGAAGAACCGGTTTTCACTTCTCGCCTTTCTTCAATGTCTGAATGTTCAAATCGATAACGTACTCACACATCGTTATGTCTTCTTTGTCGTTTGTTGCAACGATTAATATTCCGGATTTTTTTTGTTCCTCCATAATCTGATATACGGTTGCTATTCCTTCATCATCAAGATTTGAAGTCGGTTCATCAAGAAGTAATATTACAGGTCTGTGAATAAGTGCAAATGCATATTTCAAACGCTGTTTCATTCCGGATGAATATGTCCGGACAAAATCATTTTTCCTATCTGATAAATTTACACGGCTAAGAAGTTCTGCAAGATATTCGTCAGCGGTATCTAAACCTCGGACTTTTCTGAAGAAATCAAGATTTTCCCAACCGGTGAATTCATCATACAATTGAAGATACGGAGAAACTAAACCGAGATGAACAAAATATTCTTCCTTTTTTATAACACGTCCCTCGATGACGAGATTCATTTCTCCTTTCGTTGGCGACAAGACACCGGCAAGAATTTTTAGTAAAGTAGATTTACCGGATCCATTCCTGCCAGTTATTGCCAGAGAGTTAAATTCTTTCATTGTAAAGGAAATGTCGTTGAATATCTTCCGACGATTAAATGTTTTGGCAATATTTTCTGCTGAGAATGAAATCAAGTTCATTTATTCCTTGATGACAGCTAATTTTCCAATGAATTGTTTTCCATCAATCGCAACTACGTATATGTAAACACCTGTCGGTACAATGTTGCCGTTAATATCGTGACCATCCCACTCGATACGCGGCTCGAAGTTCTGAGAAATCACTTCGATTTCCTTTGCGGCAATCCTGTCCATACTTGCACTGTAAATATAAAGAGTTGCAGTTGATTGTATTACCGCAGGCAATCGAAAATATAACGGTTTAGATCCCTTTGGGTAAAATGGATTCGGATATATCAGGATATTTGATACTATTGTTGGAACATTTTCCTGTGACACCCAATCCTGAAGATCCTGAGCATTTAGACGAACGAAAATACCATTCGATAGTTCGGTAAATCCCGGACCTCCTGTATTGGAAATCTCATACGAGAATCCCACCTTCTTCCCCGAAGTTTCTGCTCTGTTGAGATTAGAAATAATCGCAACGAATTGGGGGCTGGTATGGCAATTATCAGATGCAGAGCTTAATAAACAAATTGGATGGTAAACTGAGCTGATAACCTCGATTGTATCGGTAAACGACCGGGGTTCATTTATATATTCGATAGAGGGACGTAATAGCATTGATGGATAATTTCTGCCCTCGCTATAATATCTAAGTGTGTCGCTGTATAGACCTGTATTATAATTCCAGATTGTCCATTCTAAAAATGCATCCCGGAATGTACTGCCGGCATTAGTAAGTGCATGATCGATTGCAGATAACGTATGTTCACTCCGAACGTAATCCCACGATTGCCTTATCAAATCTCGTGAAAATCTCTTCTCGATGAATTTCCCCCATATTGCCCGACTGTAGGAGACTAAGGGCGAAGATGATGTAAAAGAAACATCCGGTCTGATGAAATGACCCTTGCGTAGCGTGAAATCATCTTTCAGATATTGATAATAATCGTTCACATCATCGTAAAGAACGTCTTCCATCCAGGTAGAAGTTATTTCGTAGTAATATATTTCCTCGCTCCACAGACCGTAACACCCAATCTGAATCGCATGATGAAACTCATGTGCGCTTGTTACTTTCAGCCCTGATATGCCTTCACATTTGAAACCAACATAATCGTTATCAATCCGGATATATGTCGTATAGCGTGAAGGTGCCGTATTATTGAGCAGGTCGACAAAACGAGTTTCTCCGTAATAATCGGCTCCAAGCTCTTCGATGTAAATATGATAATACGATTGGCCCGATTCGAACGGAGGTTCTAAATATCCAAGTGTGCCGGACATGTAGTCCCATGCATGATTAAAATATTTCCCAACAGAATCCACATACGCACGCCAAGAGTTAGGTATTCTTTGATGATTAAGATCCAGAAGCGCCGGTTCATGATAACCGCTGGTATCAAAATGAATATCGAAACGCCCTATTATTGTATCCCTGGCAAGCGGTGTCGGCGACAAAGCTAACCGCAGTCTAGACTTTTGAAGTTCGGAAAAATTATTCCATTCCTTTATTATATTAAAAGAATGCCACAAACCGCATTTAGTATCATGTTCAACGAGCACATTATTCGAGATAGGGTTGCTTTTATCCTTCCCACTTTCGATATACTGTACAAAACCTTCCAGATCATGAGTATTCTGCATCTGTTCTTGTGAGAATAGTTTTGTTGCAAGAAAGGACAAGAAAATGATTATTGCGTAATTCAATGTAATATTTTTAAGCGATGTGATCACAATTAACACATCAGTAATTTAATTGAATAATTTTTAATAGACCATTCATCGGCTCTGTTACAATTAGTTCTGCAAATGAATCATTGTTGATATCACACAATACAAATCCTCCGATATTACCTGTACTTGCTAATCGGAGAGGTTGTGAGAATGTTCCGTCCCCCCTGCCATAGCACATCTCTATGGTTTTCTTAAAATTGTTTTCAAAAACTATATCCGTGTTATAATCACCGGTTAAATCCATGAAGTGTAATCGGTCAGCAGATAATATCTGGATATGCTGACTAGCATTATACCTGACTGTAGTATAAGTAGATTCGTTCTGGGATAGAGAAAAACTAATTGCATTCTCAGGTTCACCGAAATAAAGGATAAAATCTTTTATCTTATCATTGTTTAAATCATGTAACCAAATGATTGCCGGAATGGATTCTTCAGCGCTCAGTGAATAAATCATCCTGGGATTTTGCGGTCGCTCATTAAAACTAATCTGAGATAAATACACCTGTTCTTTTTTCTGTCTCTTATTATAAGTTGCATAAGCAATCCTATCAATAGAATTACTATTTCCTTTATCTATAGCAGCACTAATAAGAGAAGTGTTGGAAGTCTGTAAATTAAAATACTCTTCTGTAAATCTGCCACTGCTGATCTTATCGAACTTGATGATGGTCCACTTCAGAGAAGTATTATCTTTCTCAAGAGCATATATTTGCAAATTGTTTGTCGCGGAATTCTGTCGGACATCGAGTATTTCGGGATGTCCAAGTGTAGGCAATGTATATGACAAATTCGAAAGTGTTCCGGGATTAATTTCGATAACAGCAATTTTATCTGAATGAGTGTTCGTCGAGAGGACAATCGCCGTTGAATCTTTTCGATTAAAATATCGAAGAGATTGTGGCGAATCTTTCATATCGAATGGAATCTGCCCCGCAAATGTTCCATTACCTTGGTTGAGGAATAAAGAAAGATTTGATGATCCTTTATTGGCTACGATAATATCATTCCAGTTGTCATGATTAATATCTTCGGATATTATTCCAGACGGCGATAAGCCTGTAGCATAAAGTCTTTCTTGTGAATTTACATTATGCTTATCGGAATTGTGGATAATCCTCACTTTCGCATTAGCGGTATCGAGTATCGCGATATCAGCATTAGCAGAACCCGGATTTGAAAGAACCGAGAACATGATCGGAGAACGCCCGGCATAGAATGGTATTTTTTCCACCAGATTTCCCTTGCCATCGTTCAGAAGTACATTAATACTTTTGTTTATTTTACTGAGTAATAATAGATCGTCTTTTCCATCGCCGTTAACATCTTCAGAACTTATTTCATTCTGCGGATATCCCAATAATACTTCACCGGAAAATTTAAATCCGCCAAATCCATCGGCAATAAAAGTTAAACATTTATAATCATCAGCCATTCCGACGACAAGATCAGGTATAAGATCTGCGTTAAGCAACAATGTAGCCATCGTACCAATTTCACCGTTGCAGTGAAGAGCAGACGGCTCACTGAATTTCATCTTCCCAAATCCTGAAAAAATCATAACATCATTTGTAATCCAGTTAGAGGCAATGATATCATTTATCCCGTTACCATGCAATGGTGCTACGATAAAAGAATTGAACGAATAGTCAGTCAGAATTATCGTACAGGGCTGGAATGATCCGTTTCCACTTCCAAAACATACCGAAGCTCCGAGCTTGTGCTTGCCATAAAATATTAAATCTGCTTTTTTATCGTTGTTGATGTCTGCAACAAGCATATTTTCAAATAGCTCATTTAATTCTTTTTCAAATGCAAGATAATATTTCCCTTGTGGTTTCCCAAGATAAACGTAAATAGAAGCCGGATTATCGACGACCAGTATGATATCTGCGTAAGAATCGCGATTGAGTTTAGCCACCCTACCACTTATGATTGGTCTCTTTACAAATAAGGTTGCCGGTTGAAAAGAATAGCCATCAGCAGATTGAAAATAAAACCGTACCTGCTTATCTCCATATGTTGCCAGATCCATAATTCCATCAGTATTGAAATCAGCACTCATTATTCCGATAGAATTCTTTGAGGTTTTAAGTTCTGAGATGAGTCCAAAAGTAGTTGAATATCTTTGTGCAAATAGAATAGAATTACAGGAAATATCTAAGGCATAAAGAATAACTAAAAGACCGTAAGAATGTACTAAATGTAGGTTGATTGATTTCTTCACAAGGAGTTCACAGTTAATTCTGTACGATCTTTCTCCGATGCAAACGTGAATTCCTTCTAATTAGCGCTTGTTTGAATCTGCGTTTTTCATCTTTTGTTTGAGGGATAATCGGGTGTATTTTAACGGGTACATTGTGATCATCTACCGCGACAAATGTAAGATAGGCAGTATTAGCAATCTTCGAATCACCCACTAATTGGTTTTCAGATATGACTTTCACCCCAACTTCCATAGAAGTCCCAAACGCACGATTAACGGACGCGTGGAGTGTTACTACCTCCCCTAGTCTTATCGGGTTATGAAATACTAAACCATCCACAGCGGCAGTTACACAAACCCTGTTTGAATGACGTTGAGCTGCGATTGCTGCGGCGATATCCATCCATTCCATTAATCTGCCTCCGAGCAAATTGCCAAGCTGGTTTGTATCGTTCGGTAGCACAAGCTGAGTCATTTCGACTTGTGAATATTTTGCAAAGTGTTTTTTATGGAGAGTAGGTAATTTTTTCATAAACAACTATCGTTAATATTATTAGCTTTTTATTTTTTCTGCGTCAGGTTTATTTTGCAAAGATTCTTTTATACTCTGCTGTATAGATTCGGCTTCATTCTTCAATTCACTATTAGGATATTTATCCAGGAACTTCTCAATATCTTGCATGGCTTCAGCATATCTTGAACGGGCTATTAATGACTTTACCTTCCCGATGAACGACGGTTCCGCATACGGTGTATCGTAATATCTTTCGATAATGCTTGTATAGTATATAGTTGCAGACTTAAAATACTCCATCTTCATGTATAATTCTGCTGAATCGAATATTTTCTTCGCAAGCCGTTGATTCAATTCTATAATTTTTGCCGAAGCATCTGTAACCATATCATCTTTAGGATAATATTCGACATAAGTCTGAAATTCATCTATCGCGCGCCGGGTATATTGCTGGTCCAAAGCCGATTTTGGCGCGAGCATATAGTAACTTAATCCGATCTTATATTGAGCTACCGGCAAGAGCGGACTAGAAGACATATTATTTTTTAGTTCCTGGTACTCAACACCCGCAAGCAAGAATTCCTCCTGCTTGAAACGGCATTCAGCGAGGTAATATTGTGCATCATCGGCAACCGAGCTTGCTGGAAATTGGAGCTTGACAATTTCGAATTCGTTGATTGCTTCGAGATAATCTTCCTCGTTGAACAGATTTTTCCCAATCTCGAATCTCTCTTCCGCCGTTAGATTTTTAGTCAGGTCGGATGAATGACAACCTGAAAGGAGAATAATAGATATAAGATTTACAATGAAGAGCAGAATTATTTGATGTCGCATCGATATTTATTATGGTTTATGATTATTGGGTACGAACATGAAAAAACAGAAAAACAGCCAGGCCTGTTGCACCGATGATAACAAACGGCTCAATATACCGTGAGAGAAAATTATCCGGAGGAATATTACCTTGTGTACTCTTTACGGCAGAAAGCTCAATAGAATGAATGTCATCGACTGCAACCGTATCAATCAGACTATCACGGATGATTCCAGTAAATAACACCTCTCCGGATTTTTTATCTATAGTCTGGATGGCAAGCTCTGTCAGTATGGTCCGCCTGATTTTCTTCTTGCCTAAAAAGCCGTCGTTAAACATAGAATCATAATCGACATGATAATCTGTGTTATTAATCTCGATGATATTTCTATCTACCTGTGTAGAATCACTCGGATAAAATACAATATACCCCAATGATTTCAATTCTTTCATTATAGCTTGCTTTGCAATCCAATCATCGTCGGAATCCCTCGGGAATTTTATCTCAACACTATCCGGAGCCTTCATATTAGATTGTTCTGTAACCTTAAGTATGATCCTCGCAATCAAAGTCTGTATAACTTCGACGTTTGTCCTGAGAGCTAATTTGGTTATTGTTTCCGGCAACTCTAATGATTGAGATGACGCCGCATTGAAAAATATTGATATCGATATGAACCCGGGGTAAATTATTTTTTTATATATGTTCACTTTACAATCGAGAAGAGTGAAGTTGCCGGCATATATTAAATACCACCCATTGCGAGTTTCTGCAATCTTTCTATTCTCTCAGATACTGGCGGGTGAGTCGAAAAAAGTTTGAACACGCCACCACTGCGAAGAGGATTGACTATGAACATATGCGCTGATGCGGGAGAGGCATTACTCATGGGCAATCGTTCCACACCGCGTTCTAATTTTTGCAGTGCGCTTGCCAGCGATAAAGGTCTGCCGGAAATGCGCGCTCCACCTTCATCAGCGGCAAATTCTCTCGATCTGGAAATAGCAAGTTGAATCATAACCGCTGCAATGGGAGCTAGGATGAGCAGCAGTAATTCTGCCACACCGTTGGAATCTCTTCTATCCCGTCCGCCACCTGCAAACATCATCGACCATCCAGCCATCCTTGCAATAAATGTTATCGTACCAACCATAGTAGCGACGATTGTTCCTGTAAGAATATCGCGATGTTTGATATGAGCAAATTCATGAGCCAATACGCTTTCCAATTCGTCGTTACTAAGAAGCTTTGTGATACCTTCTGTCACTGCAACTGCCGCATGTTCGGGGTTCCTCCCTGTTGCAAATGCATTCGGAGTATCACCGGGAATCATATATACCCTTGGCATCGGCAACTGCGCTTGACTCGCAATCCTGGCAACCAAAGAATAAAGATGCGGCGCTTCAGTCTCTGTGACTTCTTTTGCTCGATACATCATCAATACAATCTTATCAGAAAACCAATATGCGCCAAAATTCATTACCAAAGAAAAAACAAAAGCCATCATCAAACCCTGCTCACCACCGAGCAATGAGCCTACGAGCATCAGTATGACCATAATCAGTGTCATCAAGAATACAGTCTTAAACGTATTCATATAATCAAAATCCTTCAATTTCTAATATTATTGTGATAAAATGTATGGATATTTTGCTTAATTACCAAAATTTCCATAACTACGGGAAGCTGTGCGTATTGGATTCTCTGGCAAATAGAATAGATGATTGATATTTGTAAGATAACGGTGATCAAATTTCAAAATGAATCACACTGCCCTGAGTACTCTATCCAATTTTTGTTTGATTTCTTCAGCGATTGGCTGCATCGCCTCATCCTCCATAATCTTCAGCATGATCATAGGATCGAAGATGGATAAATTCGTTTTTCCGTCTTTTTCATATACGATAATATTACATGGCAGAAGTAAACCGATCTGATAGTCGGCGAGTAATGCTTTATGTGCGTAAGGTGGATTGCATGCACCGAGAATGACGTATTTTGAGAACTCAACATTGAGCTTATTTTTCAGTGTGGCTTGCACATCGATTGAAGTTAGCACGCCGAAACCCTCATTCTTTAATTCTTCCGTTACTTTTTCTACTGCTCTCTCAAATGGCAGGTCGACAATTTTAGAAAATCCGTATTTCATATTTATAATCTTCCTATTTTATTTGAACATTTCACAGTCGCCGCTGCAACAACCTGTATTCGCATACTGACATGCCGGAGCAGGACTTACCTTTACAGATTTGATGCCGGAATTGATCGAAGGAGCCGACATCAATCGTTTGTAATTGTGAGATTGACAAGAAGGGCATTCAATCTCTTCCAAAACTTCCCTGACTTTGTGAAATATCTCATAATTGCATCCGCAATCCGCGCATCTGTATTCTAAGATTGGCATTTATTTTCTCCTCCTCACTTCTTCAAGAGTGATCGCAATACAAACTGCAAGATACCATCGTTCTTGAAATACTCTACTTCCATCGGTGTATCAAGTCGGCACTTTACTTCAAATGTGATTGATTTACTTTCGGTGTTTTTTGCTTTAACCGAAATCTTTTTACCCGGGTGCAGGTTCTCGGCAATACCACTCAGATCAAATGTTTCGAGTCCGGATAAAGAGAGTGATTCTCTGTTTTGTCCATCTAAAAATTGAAGAGGTAAGATTCCCATTCCGATCAAATTGCTTCTATGAATTCTTTCGAAACTTTCGGTGATAACAGCACGGATACCGAGAAGTCTCGGGCCTTTCGCCGCCCAATCACGGGACGATCCCGATCCGTATTCTTTACCAGCAATGATTATTAACGGAACTCCATCATCCTTATATTTCATTGCCGCATCATAGATGCTCATTGGCTCTACAGTTGATGAATGGATGGTGATACCTCCTTCAATTCCCGGAACAAGAAGATTTTTCAGTCGTATATTAGCGAACGTTCCACGCACCATAACTTCATGATTACCGCGGCGAGCACCGTATGAATTAAAATCCTTTGGTGCGACACCGAGTGAGATTAAATATTTTCCTGCCGGACTTTTTGGCGAGATAGAACCAGCAGGTGATATATGATCAGTAGTAATCGAATCACCAAATACGGCTAAAGCCCGTGCGTTGTTAATATTTTGCAATGGTTTTGGATTTGCCGGCATATTTTCGAAATATGGCGCCGCTTTAATATATGTTGATTCTGAACCCCAGACATACCTATCACCAACTGGAGCAGTTAAGCTTTTCCAATGATCGTCACCGTCGAACACATTGGCATATTGACTTTTGAACATCTCGGATTGAACAGAGGCTTTTAACATTTTATCGATTTCATCGTTCGAGGGCCAGATATCTTTTAGATATAGATTATTTCCGTCTGAACCGGTACCGATAGGTTCCGTCGTCAAGTCGATATCTATTGTACCGGCTAATGCGTATGCGACAACTAATGGCGGTGAAGCAAGATAATTTGCACGTGTATTCGCGTGAACACGTCCTTCAAAATTTCTATTTCCGGAGAGGATGGCAACAGCGACTAAATCGTTGTCAACAACAGCCGAAACAATCTGTTCCGGTAATGGACCGCTGTTTCCTATACAAGTTGTGCATCCGTAACCGACAAGATTAAATCCTAATTGATCCAGATACTTTGTTAAGCCGGCATTATTCAAATAGTCGGTAACAACCTTAGAGCCGGGGGCAAGGCTAGTTTTGACCCAAGGTTTTTTTCGCAAACCTTTTTCAACTGCTTTTTTTGCAAGAAGCCCGGCGGCAATCATTACCGATGGGTTGGAAGTATTCGTACAACTTGTTATCGATGCAATAACTATCGAGCCATCACCGATATTAAATTCATCGCCGTTATTTTTAACGGTAACACTTCTCCGTCTTCCATTGTTAAGTATACCTTTGCTCTCAAGAATTTTTGATATATCTTTTTGGAATCCTTCTTTTGTTTTGCTGAGAGCGACTCGGTCTTGCGGTCTTTTAGGACCTGCAAGACTTGGCTCAACTGTCGAAAGATCTAATTCAACGATTTCCGAAAAGATCCTGACTGTTTCGACATTCGAATTAAATAAACCTTGCTCTTTACAATATTTTTCTACAAGCTGTACCTGATCTTCTCTCCTACCTGAGAAACGGAGATATTCAAGTGTTTGTTCATCAACAGGAAAATATCCCATCGTTGCGCCATATTCAGGCGCCATATTAGCGATTGTTGCACGATCTGCGAGAGTGAGTGATTTAAGACCGGGTCCGTAAAATTCCACAAATTTTCCTACGACACCTTTTTTCCGAAGTATCTGGGTAATTGTCAATACTGCGTCAGTTGCGGTGATACCCGGTTTCATAGTGCCTGAAAGTCTAAACCCGACGACAGGAGGAACAAGCATCGAGCTTGGCTGTCCGAGCATTGCCGCCTCTGCCTCTATACCGCCAACGCCCCAGCCCAGCACGCCAAGTCCGTTTATCATTGTCGTATGCGAATCTGTTCCTACAAGAGTATCGGGATAAGCATAATTCTCACCGTTCTCATCCGAAGTATAAACAACGTCAGCAAGATATTCTAAATTAACCTGATGGATGATGCCCGTTTCAGGCGGCACGACACGAAATTTTTTAAACGCCTGTTGTGCCCATCTCAGAAATAAGTATCGTTCTTTATTTCTTTCATATTCAAGATTTGAATTTAACAGAAAAGCATCCGTTGCTCCGGCATAATCAACCTGAACTGAATGATCGATCACAAGATCGACAGACTGCAGCGGATTTATTTTCTTAGGGTCTCCGCCCATTTTTACTATCGCGTCGCGCATTACAGCTAAATCTACTGCGCATGGAACACCGGTAAAGTCCTGCAATAAGACGCGCGCCGGCATGAAAGATATCTCGGTATCTTTCGGCTTACCCGGATCCCAATCAATCAGTGCCTCAATGTCTTTTCTCTTTACAGAGGTTCCATCTTCATGCCTTAATAGATTTTCCAGAAGAATTTTAAGAGATATAGGGAGTCGCTCGATTGCTTCTTGATTGTGTAATTTACGGAGCGAATAAAATGAATAACTCTTGGTGCCGCTTTGTAAAACCGACTTTGTCTTAAAACTATCGAGACTTTTCATAGTTATACCCTTATTAGATTGCAATTCTGAGTAGACATAATTTATGAATAATTATTGATATTTGCTCAATTATGTCAATTATTTTTCTTGCCTTATAATTTTTAAATTTAAATTTGACTCTTAATTATTTTCTTGTTACAATACCACCAGCCAGATCAGTAGTAGAGCAATTTTATTTTTATAGAGTTGCGACACAAGCATTTTACATGTCGGGGCACACCGTGCCCCGGTGAGCGAGTGCTTGTGTAAGCTCTATGCTGGTCTGGCGATCACATAGAACCCGGCATTATGCTACCGGGGTTTCTGTTAGACGATCGCTGAGATTTGGGAAACCTCTGTTGGCTAAAAAGCTGATAGGGGTTTTTTCGTTCTAGGGAATAAAAGATTCTTTTCAAACCTAATTAATAAATTTATTCATAAAATATAAGAGGAGATTTACTTATGAAACGGTGTACGTATTCTATTATATTTAGGAGACTTGTACTGGTTTTATCGCTTCTATCGTCGCTGTCTATTAGCGTTCTATCACAAACCTCTAAATGTGGAACAATCTATTCGGATACAACCTGGGATATCGCAGGTAGCCCTTACATTGTTACCTGTGATGTTTATGTAAACGAAGGCGTTGTTTTAACAATATCATCAGGAGTTATCATAAAATATTACCCAGGGACTGAACTCATTGTTGACGGTATATTAAATGCTCAAGGAACCGGAACTGATAGCATAGTATTCACATCTGTAAAGGACGATAATTACGGAGGGGATTCAAACGGAGATGGAGATGCAACAACACCATCACCGGGAGATTGGAATAGAATACGGTTCTATACATCGAGTTCAAACACGAGTATGTTG
>JAGVIE010000059.1 GCA_020056225.1 Bacteroidota bacterium | reverse complement strand
GCGGAGACATTCTGCTATCGGTTATCAATCACCGGTGCAATTTGAATTAAATAATTTTTTGTCTTAACTTGTTGTCCAGAAAATCGGGACAAGATCAGTATAATGACATCGCGTTGTTCAAGAGCATACAATAGTTTTTTACCGTTTTTTACATTGGGAATAATCTGCTCTTTATGTAATGCACGTTGGGTAGCATCCCAGAACGTTATTGTTTCAAACTCTTTCTTCTTCGATTCCCAATCTCCATAGATAGCTATTTTATAGTTATTGCCGCTTTCAACAAACACATCGTGTCTTATCTCTACTAAATTTTCTGTAGGATTTTTCACTCTCACATGTTTGATCGGTATTTTAACGCCTTTAACCGAATACATAAACAGCGGATCACCAGGATTCTCCGCAAACGCCTTTTTTATATCGCCACCGTATTTGTTTACCCTATCCATCAATATTTCACGTACTTTCGTATCAACGATTTTTTCAAGCTGTTCTACCTTTATGAATTTCTCAAGTTGCCAACGTGTTACATATGTTTCATCGCCATTGATTTCTATTGAGCCATACAATGTTTCTTCATGCAACGGTCCCCTTATTGTTATATTAGAAGTTCGCAAGTACCCTTCAGGGTATTTCGTGAGATTTGTTTGCTTAATCTTATTTGGCCTTTTGCCAATCAAACGTTTTTCGTTGCGATAGGAGATAATTATGTTATTAATTGCCTCACCCGTATCAGATAAAAACTCTTCCCAAGGTGGAGTTACTTTATCGTTTTTCAATTTATTGAGAGCATCGAACTTGCTATATGTGGCAAGTGTATGCATTAGTCGCGGAGTTGTACAGGCGACTACAACTGCATCAATTGCATGGTGGCGGTGATCGCCCCGATTCTTTGTATCAATGTCACCTTTTGAAAGTATCGCGTTTAACCCCCAAAGTCGTCTTAACGTACCTGTAGCTTGCCCGTTTACAACTTGAACACGCGGGCTCATCTTATCATCCTTCTGAATCGGTGGAAGCAGCATCTCGAATCTTGACGTTACCTCACGCGCGCCATAGCTTGTATTAGTAAGCTGGCTATTGAGAAAATCTTCGGGTATTTCTTTTGCCAAAAACCTGTTTCGCTTACCTTGTCCGAATACCGCAACACGAGATTTAAATTCATTCAATGCTTGCTCACCCTTTGCAGCAAAGTATTCATACGGTAATTTTTTGCCTTTGTCCTTATTAATGGATTCTTCACATAGGCACAGATTCGTAAACTCATTGTTCATTGTTTTACTGAACGGCAAGATATGCTCAATTTGTATTTCAGGGCTGAATAATTTTGTTAACGAGATAACCTTGCCGGAATAAGGAGAAATCCGTCCGCATTCTTTCCAGAGCTTGTATTTTCTCGCATCAAGCACTCTCCCTCTCTTCAAGAACGCTTCAAGGTCGTTGAGCTCTGAATCCTCACACCCCATTTCAAGCCACAACTCGTACTTTCGTACTTCTGGATTATTTGGTTCAATTTTTTTGCCCAAGCGTTCAGAAAGAAATTCTGCATATTCTTCGCGTTGTTTTCTCTTTTGGATCGCTTTGTTTCTATCTTCCTCCCTTCTATTCTTCGGCTTCTTCAATTCGCGTGCGAGTTCAACCCGTATCATATCCGGTTTTCCGTACTTCGCAACCATTGCATTTACAACACGAAATGTTTCACCCATCATTTGCTGAACAATGGGATTTCTAAGCTCATTTGGCTTAAGAGCATCGATCTTCATTACTTCTTTTACTTTACCACCTACTATTTTCTTTGTCGGATCATAACCAGCCGCAACGAAAGCTTCAAATGGCGCAAACCCTTTTCTTAGGTGTGGTAAGATTTTATTGAGTGCTTTGGTGGAAAAATTTCCGTACCTTTCCTCAAAATTTATTTCTGAATATTTTTCGATTTGTTCGTTTGTGAGTACAGGTAAAAGCTTCTCCTTAATTTTCCTTTTAACAATATCTTGAAGTTTTTCGGTATTATCGGTGTAAGACAAAATATGCCATAACTCAAATTTATGGTTCTCTGTTAAAGCAGCATATGTTTCTTCACCAAGAGCATCGATAAGTCGCGCTGCGGTTGTGTTTCCAAGTAGATCGAAAACATCATTAAACGTAATATTTCTTTGTAGTCCCAATACTTTTTTGGCATCGGTTACAGTTGCCTTCTTTCGCGTGTTCAAGAATAAGAATAATTTATTATTTTCGTCAATCGACAATAATTGCCCCCTTCTATCACCGCCAGCAAAACGCACGGATGAGAGTTGTTGCCATATTCTATATTCTTGAAACAGCTCCGAACTTTTCGGTGCGCATCGTTTGTACGGCTCAAAACGACAACGAGCAACAAGACCTTTTTGCGATTTTAGATTGCGCTGATAATAAATTATTTCATCACGAATCTTAGTTCTACGTTCGTCAGTTAGCACGGTGGGATAGAATGCCTTCTGTTTATCCCATAGCATATCGAACTCTGAAACGTACATTTCCCTTCCTACAAATCTACTTCGAATGCGATCTATTGGATTATCTTTATTATGCCAATCTGGTATTGCGTCGGTTTGTTTAAACAACAGGGAGAAATATTCTCCCACAGTTCTGCAATTATTCTCGACAATTTTTTGTTGAAGCTCTGAGATTGCTTCTTTTACTTTTCCTTCTTCCTTTTTTGCTTCTATACTTGCGGTTGTTTTTCTGTTGCTCTTAAAACCCCGTCGCTTGTTAAGCATTAAGAGAATTTTCCCCAACTCTGTCAATGAAAGTTTCTCGTCTAATCCTCTGGAACGGAGTTCATATAATTCACGAGTTGAATAAAATTCATCATCATTAGGCAACATGCCATTCTTTGTTAGAATATCAATTAATCTTTCCCGTCTCAACTTGAATCGGTGGTATCTTCGACGAATTCCGCGCGCAATACGGCGATCTACATTTTTCGAGACTTCTTTTCCCTTTTGTTTGAAATCATCTTCTTTAACTCCAACAGGAAATATTCTAACACCACTATCGATGATTTTTTTATCATCCTCAACAAGCGCCCAGCCAACCGAATTTGTACCAATATCTAAACCAAGAGTTTTTGCCATTGCAGGTTCCTCTCCGTTGTGAAATTTGCATTTAATATTTTTTTATTTATCTTATAGACGAAAGCTTACTACAATAAAGATTATTCTGTAGGCTAACGCCTTGCCCCTGTTCTTCAGGGGCTTTTTATTTCATGCCGTTTAATTTACAAATCTATATCGAAGCAATCAAGTAATAATCATCAACAAAAAACCCATCCCCGGGTTATGATCGCCGTGGGAGGGCCGGCAAATCACGTGGGATCCCGGAGACGGGTTTTTTTCTTGCTGTCTAAGCTATCAAAAAATACATTATAAAAAAGTTATTTCCAACTTGACTTTTTATATTTAAAATCTTACAATATCATAATTAAATAATCGCCTCCCAGGTTTGCGGTAGTTAATTTCTACCGTTTGTTCTTAAATTTAAATCTGGAAGGCGGTTTTTATTATGGAATTGCATCAAAGTCACCGGATACTAAGGAACATCAGTTCTAAGCGTCATTTTTCTCTCCCCTCTAAAATCCCTCATTTTTTAGCACCCATCGTTTTTCATCCATTTTAAGGGATCGCTGTAAAGACCATGGGAATTCACGCCGTTTTGGAGAGTTGGTTTTACTGTTTTCTAAAAAACATGTCTGCATTTCTAAAAGCTGTAAAAGAATTCAAAAAAACGCATCTGTTTTTATCAAATGTTTTAGAGATTCACCGTATGCATGTATGCTTTCCCAAAATCTTTAAAAAATTCCACAATAACATATCTGCTTTTCCTAAAAGCTGGTCAATCTTTCAAAATAGTAAGTCTGCTTTTTCCATAAACAAGTCAACACTTTGCAAGATCAAGTCAGCTTCACCGAAAAATATATCAACATTATCACAAAACAAGTCTGTATTTGCTCGTAACAAGTCGCCTCCTATAAAATACAGGTGAACATTTTCTAACAACTAATCAACATTAATAATGAACAAACCTTCCTTCATCGGAGGCAAACCGGTGAGGAATGGGACTTTACAAAAATCTGAAAGGAAGGAATAATATTATGGGTAAAATTAAATTGAACCTGCGCAATATGAACGTAACCGAAAAAATACAGTTCGCACGCCAGATAGAAACGGCAATGACTGGTAATCCTACATTTCCAACACCCGACCCGCCGCTTGCAACCGTTGCTACATCTGCGGGCGATCTGGAAAACGCTTACAACAATGCCAACGTTGCCAAGCAGGATGCAAGTACGAAGCTAAGTATCCAGGACGATAAAGTAATTTCTTTAGATTCTAATCTTCAGAAGCTTGCCAATTATGTTGAGAGTGCAAGCGACGGCGATGAAGCTAAGATACAGAGTGCAGGCATGAGCGTCCGTGCGAAACCGGCTCCGATTGGCGCACTTCCTATGCCGGCAAGTTTAGCAGCAACCGCAGGCGACATGGAAGGCGAAATAGATTTAACCTGGGATCGCGTTCGTGGCGCACGCAGTTACATCGTTGAACAATGCCTTGACCCTATAACGCCTACAGGTTGGAAACATGCGGCAATACCTACCAAGTCGAGTGTTTCAATACCCGGCTTGACGAGCGGTACGAAGTATTGGTTTCGTGTTGCCGGAGTTGGCGCTGCCGGGCAGGGCGCATGGAGCGATCCGGCTACGAAGTACGCGCCGTAATTTAATCTTACAGCAACTCACCATAAAATAAATACGGCTCACGTTAATGCGTGAGCCGTTATGTTTATAAAAATCATCGCCAGATTATTTCATCAAAATTAATTTCTTTGTCTCGATATAGTTGTGCCCTGATCTTGTCGAAGGGCTTGCTGTAATTATTCTATAAAAATACACCCCACTCGGTACCTTCTCAGCATTCCATGTTGCAGTATATTCACCTGCGGTTTTTATTTGATCAACAAGCGTTACAACTTCTCTGCCAAGCACATCAAAGACTTTGAGCGATACGTGGCTTTGCGTTGGGAGTCGATAGCTGATCGTTGTCGTTGGATTAAACGGATTCGGATAGTTCTGAAAAAGAGTAAATACTTTTGGAGCCGGGGAGATCGGATCTACAGCAAGAATAACAATTCTATTAGAAAGAATAGCATTTATGATTGTACCAGAAAGCACACCTCTGCTCAAGGTTAGACTGCTATTTTGAACGATAACGCATCGAATTGTTCCAGTTGCTCCAAGCCCGATGTCTCCAGTAATAAAATAGTATTTTCCAGCGGTATCAATTGTGCTTGCAATATTGCTGAAAGTGACCGAACCACTTTCTCCCGGATCTGTTGCCACGGTAAAACTAACTTGAACATCTGCGCTGGAGTCGAATGACGTGTCGTTAGAGTCCCATAATTTAAAATTTGTAAATCCTGTTCTTGAACTATCGAGTCGAATTTTCAGAGTATCCAGCGAAACATATGAATAAGTGCTTATCAATTTAAACCGTCCCAGCGGCTGATTGGAGAGACCATGTGCAACATTTTGATTAAATGAACTGCCGTCTGCAAATGTAACATTGAGTGAAACACCGGTTCCCTGTATATCAAAATTGTAAGGATTTTTCACCCAGTCATCATTTGGAATGGAGACAGATGCTGTATGCAATCCCCCGTTTGATGGATGGAACTTTATTTGCAATATAGTTGAATCCCCTGCATCGATGGTTCCAGATGGAGCAGTGATAAGACTAAAATCGGAAGCATTTGGACCGGCAATGGAAACATGCGGTGAATCGCTGTTAAGCCTGAGTGTGCCGGTACCATTATTATGGATAATAAAATTTCTGACGATATACCCTCCTGTCGAATCAGCAAAACCGAAATCTGTAAAATCATCTGCTGAAGGAGTGTTGTCACCGTCAGCAATCATCTTTCCATTACCTGAAATTCCAATCTCGGGATAAGTTTGAACCTTTACACTCCACCCTTTTACTTCAAGATTGGCTTTATAAATAATGCCGGCGGTTGTAGGCGGATCATTTCCCAATAATTCTACTATACAATTCGTAGTGCCTAACTCATCGAGCTCTTTCAGTACTTTATCAATTGAATCAGTAACAAGCTGGTTATTATTTAAATATAACGATCTAAGCTGATAACACCCTGTAACATTTACGCTTTTCAATTGATTGTTGTTAAAGTTAATTTCCGACCAGCCGTTTTTATTTTGTAGAGATCCCGATAGATCCAATGAGGTGTAATAATTTTCCGATGCGATAATTTGTATACTGTCCGCAATGTTCTCCGGCGTAAGCTTGAATAAACCTCTCTGATTTGTCTCCCATATTAATAATTGACTTATCGCCGGGAAACTCTCCATGTGCACAAACATAGAGTCGTTTGTGATGGCATGGTTTTGCCTGATGCAAATGTGCCGGAGCTCATCGGTGCTGTTCGAGAATGTGAGGGTTGTATAATCGTTCAAAGCGCCCCGTAAATCTTCAAGTGCTGTGCAACCAGAAAGATCGAGTTCTTTTAAATCGTTATCATCAAGACAAAGACGTTTAAGCTTCGGCAAGTTGTGCAACGAAACATGTTTAACGCTTCTCGATAGGAAGCATTCAATCGTTTCGATGTTGATAAAATTATCAAAGTTAAGCGAATCAAGCATATTATAAGACGAGCACCACAACTGGAGATAAGGGGCTGTCAAATCAAGATGCTCTACTTTCGATACATGCTGATCTGCAATAAAAGGAATAGAATATGAACCACCATCTCCTGCATCATAACCGACATTGATGCCTCTTATTGCGCTCCAAGGTGTAACTTTTAACCTGTTTAATCGCATCCCTTCCGATCCATAATCTTTTAAGGGATTTTCTGCTGTGCTAGTCGTACTATCGGCGAATGTCCATAGTATTTCAGCTGTTCCTTCGAGTGTGAGAAGCGGCGAGAATGTGCTTCCATTAGAATAGAAGAGTACCTCTTCGGGATATTCCTGCCCTACACATACAAGAGAAAATATATAAATAAATACTAGTACTGTAATTATATTATTCATTTTAAATAAAATTCTTTTTAAATCTAATATTTGAATTTACAAACTTAACCGGACAAATGGAAATAGTCAACGGAGTGATTTATTCAAGTTAGATATTCCCATTAAAAGCATAGACATTAGTGTCCGTCAAGCTTGTATTGACCGTAGTTCCGCTTATGCCGTTGTCGGTGAAAATAAAGATGCGTTTGTCATCAGTCCCGGCAAAGATGTTAGTGCCGCTGACGGCAAGGGCAAGGACATTCGTGTTCGTCAATCCGCTGTTGGCTACTGACCAGCTTGTGCCATTATCGGTGGAAAGAAAGACACCACCATAAGTTCCAGCAAAGAGATTTTGCCCGCTGACAGTAAGGGCATGGATATACTTGTCCGTCAAACCGTTGTTGACTGCTGTCCAGCTTGTGCCGTTGTTAGTGGAGAGAAAGACACCGCTGCCAGAAGTACCAGCAAAGAGATTCGTACCACTACCGGTATGAGACACAGCAATGCAATAAACATAACCGCCATACGGTCCATTGGTTTGCACCTATTGAGCGTGAAGTGTGCCTGCAAGGGAAAATAAGAGCAGGTATAAGAATAAAATCGTAGAGATAGTACGCATAGTGTTAAGTCCTTTCCGTTTATCTGAGTAGTAAAAGTTTTTTCGTTTCCGTGTACCTGCCGGCAACAATACGATAGAAGTACACTCCGCTCGGGACACTTCGTGCATCCCACGCTACCGACTTATACCCCGCTTCTTCCAGACCATTTACCAGCGTTGCCACCTCTCTGCCAAGCACATCAAAAATTTTCAGTGCGACGTGGCTTTGTGTAGGGAGTTGGTAGCTGATTGTCGTGGTCGGGTTGAATGGGTTGGGGTAGTTTTGCGCCAATTGAAACGAATTTGGCAATTCAGTGATTGGATTCTGAGCTACTTCCACCTTCGGCATATTCGGATTCATCGCTATCAACCGAAGCACAGTGATTGATGGATCCTCGATAACAAGACTATCATTCTGTTTCATATCGGTTTCCTGCATGAAGGCATCTCTGATAAAAACCTGACCGCTATAACTAAATTCAACCGCTGCCTTTGACCACAGTATTGTCATCGGGTAATCTCCACCTTCGAGTACGCCCGGCTGAAGCAGGACACGGTATGTGTCTGCTTGTGCCTCGGAATAAAATGACCGAATATCGGTGTAACTACCCATCCCAAAACGTTGGGTAGATGGTATTGCAGGATCAACAAAGCGAGTATCAACTACTTGCCCCGATATCGGTGGTAGTTCAAACTCTCCTTCGGCGTAATCAGTAATAGTGCATGTACTATCTGCTCTCCAGATTC
The DNA here is from genome assembly GCA_020056225.1 of Bacteroidota bacterium. Classification (GTDB taxonomy): domain Bacteria; phylum Bacteroidota; class Ignavibacteria; order UBA10030; family SZUA-254; genus JAGVIE01. Next base: position 83,198 of record JAGVIE010000059.1, on the reverse strand, counting down.
CATATGTCGCATCTTGCCTCACGCCAAATCGCAAGCGCGCATATTGCGTACGCTGATTATCGGTAATCATCAGCTCTATTTTTACACGGGCAGGAATACGATGAACGGCAAAGTTGGCATTGTCGGGATGATTATTGTATCCATCATAGTCGAAGTAAAATTCGCGCATGGTTTCATAACCGGATGGAATAGATTCCCAGTCGGGTAGAATCGTTCCTAATTTGACCTTATAGTATTTATTCCATAACTGATAAAAGCAAAATTCTCCATACTCGTCCGTTGTTAATTGCCTTGATTCGTACCCTGCAAGCATCATAGACCAACCAGGAAGTGTATGCTCCGTTATACTATCAAAACGGCCATTCTCATTTACATCCTCGAACACTCTACCGCTGATAGAATTCCAGGGATAATACCATCCAAAATCTATTTCCTGTTGCACACTATCAAAATGCAACGTAAAAGAGTAAAGATTAGTCTGAGGGTATGTTAACGTCCACATTGAATATTCATCCGGAACGAATGAAGTAACTGCGTAACTTCCGGAATCGAGTCCGGCAAATGTAAATCGACCATCAGTATCAGTCCGAATATCTCCTATGCATTTCCCTGACACAAGCAATTTCCAATTAGGGACACCGGGTTCTCCATCATCTCTTAAACCATCTCGATCGATGTCATCGAATACAATACCCGTAATAACACCTCCGGCTGTTGTGAACTTCCATGTATCTGTCCATGCCGAATTAGATCCATCTTGATGCACTAATGCTAATCGCCAGTAATATGTAGTTCCTGATTGGAGTCCGCTCACTTTAGCAGGTCCCGATTTAAAGGCATCTGAGGTGGTTACAATTGTATCAATAGTAATTCCCGTGGAGAAACTTGAATCGGCCGTTACCTGAAGGCGGACATCCGATATGATTATACTACCTTGAGTATATTTCCATGAAAGTTCAATCGATCCCGGGAACTGTTCGGAGTTATCAAGGAGAACGCGCATCTTACCATCATGGGGATCCAATGGTAATATCGATGAAACATCATTCATTTTTGAAATATTTATTCTATAAATCCCACGCGATTCTGTTCCTGCAAAGAGATACGTTCCATTGGACGCGAAAGAAATAGCGTAGGCTGCTGGAAATCCGTAATTAAATTTCACCCAGCTTTCTCCATTATTGGTAGTTAGAACGATAGGATAAGTTCCGATAAAGAGATTTGTACCAATGACTTCAAGAGCAAATACATAATTGTTTGGCAAAGCTCTCTGAATCCAGCTTGCACCGTTGTTAGACGAGAAAAAGACACCACGGCCATGAGTCCCGGCAAAAAGATTCATCCCGCTATCTGTGGGAGAGACGGCAAGTGCGTGGACTATAGTATTCCCCCAGCCCATGGGAATTGCTGTCCAATTTGAGCCGTTGTCGGTGGAAAGAAAGACACCACCGCCCCAAGTCCCAGCAAAGAGATTTGTCCCGCTGACGGCAAGGGCTAGAACATTTAGAGTCGTCAATCCACTGTTGACTTCTGTCCAGCTTGAACCGTTATTAGTGGAGAGGAAAATACCGCCGTAATAAGTTCCGGCAAAAAGATTTGTCCCGCTGATAGTAAGAGCTAGAACATTTAGAGTTGTCAATCCACTGTTGACTGCTGTCCAGATTGAGCCGTTATCGGTGGAAAGAAAGACACCGCCAGAAGTCCCGGCAAACAGATTGGTACCGCTTGTCCCGCTATCAGCGGGAGTGACGGCAAAGCACCTAACATTCTTTTCCGTCAGTCCGTTGTTGACTGCGGTCCAGCTTGTGCCGTTGTCAGTGGAAAGAAAGACACCGCCGCCAGAAGTCCCTGCAAACAGATTCGTTCCGCTATCAGCGGGAGAGGCGGCAAGGCATCTAACAGATCCGCCATACGGTCCGTTGGTTTGCTCCCATTGAGCGGGAGTTGTGTCCGCAAAAAAAATTGAGAGCAGACAAATAAAAAATATAGCAGAGAGAATACGTATGGTGTCAACCCCTTCCGAGTAAATTGAACCCTACCAGAGCAATTACAGTTATCCCTTGTTAATTCGGTAAGATAAATATATGAATCTAAAAATAGAGTGTCAAGAGATTTACTCTAGCCCTAATACTCCCCAATAATATTCAAAAAACGAAGGTTTTACTCGTATCTCAGCGCATCTATGGGATGAAGCGAAGAAGCTTTCCGCGCCGGATAATAACCGAAGAAAATTCCAACTGCCATCGAAAAGAAAACGGCAAGGATAATTGAGTTTGCAGTAATTAACGTGGGCCAACCGGCAAACTTAGAAACAAGACTCGATCCGCCGACACCGAAAACAATCCCGATCACACCGCCGAGCAAACTCATAACTATCGCTTCCATCAAAAATTGAGTGAGAATATCGCGCTTCCGCGCGCCGATAGACATTCTTATTCCGATCTCGCGTGTTCGTTCAGTTACCGAGACGAGCATGATATTCATAATACCGATCCCCCCGACAAGAAGCGAAACGGATGCGATACTGGCAAGGAGCGTCGTCATTATTTTCGTTGTTGCAGATTGCGCGTCTGCGATTTCTGTCTGGTTGCGTATCGTAAAATCATTATCATCCATCGGTCCAAGTTTATGACGCATCCGTAGAAGATCGGTCATTTGCTGTTGTGCCAGCGGGATCTGAGCTTTCGAAACTGCCGATGCGATAAAGCCCCATGAGCGTACATGCCCTACGAGCCGTTTTTGTAATGTTGTATATGGAATGATTATAAGATCATCCTGATCCTGCCCCATTGCATTCTGACCTTTTGATTTCAAAGTTCCGACAACCCGGAATGGAATATTTCTGATTCGTATCGTCTGTCCAACCGAAGACGCGCCCTCAAAAAGTTGGCTGACAACAGTTTGCCCGATCAAACAAACCTTCGTAGCCGCTCTGATATCCTGCTCGGTGAAGAAATCTCCAGCTTCTAACCGCCAGTCGCGAATAGTAAATAAATCGACGGTGCCACCCTGAATTCTTGTATTCCAGTTTAGATTTCCGAATACAACCTGAGCGCCACTGCCAACCTGCGGGCTAACGTAAGCTACAGCGGGACATTGTTCTTTAACAGCTTTTTGATCTTCCTCAGTCAGTGTAGTTCCTGTACCTCCGCCGCCCATAACCCCGCCCCTGTTAGATGTTCCGGGAAAAACCATTAAAACGTTTGAACCCAAACTGCTGATCTGCGCTTCAACAGATAACTGCGCACCCTGTCCGATGGCAACCATTGCGATAACAGCCCCGACACCGATTATGATGCCGAGCATTGTAAGAAGAGAGCGCATCTTATTCCTAAGCAAAGCATCGAAGGCGATCCGCAGTATTTCAAAAAATCTCATCATAATATTTCTTATTCAAGTTTTATAATTTTAAAGTCAAGATGTTTATCTCCTGCCTGTTCCGCCGCCGCCGGGACCACCCATCATCATTCGCTGTGGTCCGAATGGATTATTCTGCTGAGAACTCATTGCTGTCGATCCGTTCAGCGTACCTACGATGACTTCATCACCCTCCTTTAACAACTCACCGAGAAGTTCTACAAACCGATTGTCATTCAGCCCGATTTTCAGAGAGATCATTTTCAGGTTTTTCCCCCCTTCAAGAATCCATACTTTTGCCATTTTGCCTTCCGCGCGTTTCTTTTGTTGCCAATCGCCGTGTGAGGTTCCGGCTTGTGGTGCATCATTCCTCTTCATGCCTCTTTTATATTGCGCTTCTTCTCGTCCGCTGGATTCGTTCCTGCCCTGGCGGAATTCCATCATTCTTTTACCGCCGGATTTCTGTTCCGGTTTATTTTGATCCTTTTGATCTTGCGTAATCTGTTTTTCATCCGTTGAACTTTTTTTGTCGATCTTAAGATTTTCCAGAACTTCCTGCGGCGGCTGGAAACGTATTGCAAGCGTCGGGACACGTAAAACGTTTTCACGTTTGTTTACGAGAATCGAAACCGTTGCCGTCATTCCCGGGCGCAGTTTCAAATCAGGATTCGGAACATCGATGATCACCGTGTATGTTACAACGTTTTGTACTGTTATCGGCGAGAGGCGGACTTGCGAAACACTGCCGCTGAACTGTTCATCCGGATAAGCATCGACTGTGAATGTAACTTCCTGCCCGATAATGATCTGTCCGATGTCGGCTTCATCAACGCTGGCTTCCACCTGCATTCTCCTGAGATCATTCGCTATGGAAAACAATTTAGGTGTCTGGAAACTCGATGCGACAGTCTGACCAACATCTACATCGCGCGAGATTACAACCCCATCGATAGGTGCACGGATAATCGCATACCGGAGGTTAACCCTCGATTGATCGAGTGCCGCCTGGGTTTGCTTGAGCTGCGCAATCGCCGATTCGTATGCTGTTGTTGTAGCATCAAGATCGGCTTGTGATACAAGATTTTTTTTGAACAACTCGGTAGTCCTTGTAAAATTGCGTTTGGCGTCGTTAACCTGCGCCTGATTACGCTCGACGTTCGCATCGGCTTGTTTTACGGAAGCATTGAGTGCCGTTGAATCGATTTGGGCAATCATCTGCCCTTTCGTAACTTCTGAATTGAAATCGACGTAAATCTTTTCGATTATCCCTGATACCTGACTTCCCACCTGAACGGTACGCATAGGATTGATCGTACCGGTCGCCCGGACTAGTATCGTAACATCTCCCCGAGTTACTTTTTCGGTCCTATACTTTATTTCCGCTGAATCCGAATTAAAGAATAAAAAATATCCTGCCGTACCGACAACAACAATCCCAATGATAATGTATAGATAAAGTTTTTTCATGATAACTAATAGCGCCTTTTAGAATGATATAAGATTACGGTTAACTGATCGGTTTTCTACCTGCAAAACCATCAGAGATAGTATGCCAGAATTCGATTGTGTTTTCGCCAATTTTCCAGCAGAGATATACTTCCTCACCATTAGACATGATTGAGGGAAAATCGATTAATCCACGATCCAAATCTTTAACTAAGATTCCTTCGTTAGTGAGATATTGAATAATCTCTACGAGGCGTTCAAGCTCACATGGAAAAACCCGGTCGCCGTTCGGACCTCTGCCGCCAAAATATTCATGGCGGTAAATATCATAAGCCCGCTCGTCCAATTTCTTTTTCAACTCCACAATCTCTTCTACAAAATGCATGAGACCGGGAAGCTTTCTTCGAGCCTCATCGATAGTGAAATGTTGGGAATGTATATATTCAGCCATGCAAACGATCAAACCTCAATTACGAATTTTCCTTCTTTCATGATCATCGTGTCATCGAACCAAACAGTAGGTTGCTTGATAAGTCCATCAAGATGACTTGCCACACGAACCGAACCGCCCATCGATTTGTTATCCCCGAAGGCGATGTGGATCGTTCCCATAACTTTTTCGTCTTCTAAAATTTTGCCGGTGAGGATTGCTTTATCATTTGTTCCGATTCCAAACTCTGCCACAGTGTAGGCATCTTTGCCATGTGGCTCTAATAACTCGCGCAAACGTTTCGCTTCATCGCCGCCCGTGATTTCGGTTGCGTATCCATCCTTCACGATAATGCGGATAGGTTCTTTCACCATACCTACACTCGCCATCGATCCATCGACTATAACAACACCGTTTGATAATCCTTCAAGCGGCGCTAAGTACGATTCACCGGTCGGAAGATTTCCCCACAAACCTTTTTCTCTGAAAAGTCCTGAGCTTGCATGCGCTTCACGCCCTTTAATCGGCATCGTGATATTCGTACCCAGTGATGTTGTTACGCGAATCGCATCGGTCTTTTCTAAAATCTTACATAACTTGAAAGTGCGTTCGGCAATTCTGTTGTAATCGGCGTTCATACAGCGAATCATAATTTCTTCTGTTACACCGGGAAGCGTTGCAACGCGTGCACCGGCGGCGCTTGCATTTCTGCGCGAATCTGTATGTGTAAGCGATTTAGATGTCGGGCACAAAACTACATCAGCTTTCTTCATCAGCTCTGCAATTTCCGCCGGTGGTTCTTCACCGTTAGTTTTGCGCGGAAGCATCTCAACGAGCATGACTTCCGTCCCTAAATCTTTCGCCGCCTGCCAAAGTGAATAACCGATGGTTCGCAGCGGCTCATCGGTCACGACGAGAACTTTTTCGTTCGATTTTGTTCCCATGCAATCACGCACGGCGATGAGTGAAGCGGAGTGGAGTTCGGAATTCATAACTTATTTTTCCTTTTCACTAAAAATTATTTGACCTTGATTAGTTTGCAAATACTTTACGATGGAGCGCTTAACATCGGATAGATCGTGTTTGATGATCTCCCAAATTATTTTTTTATCTATTCCAAAATATTCGTGAGTGATAATGTTCCTTAGCCCTATCATTTTCTTCCATGGTATCTCAGTATGTTTCGCTCGAATTGATGCTGGGATATGTTTTGCTGCTTCCCCGATTATTTCAAGATTTCGCACAACAGCGTCGATAGTTTTGAAATCTTTCGTAAACTTTATATATGACAGGTTTCGAGTATAAGCTCCGATTTTACTGATCGATTCCACAATATCTTCCAAGAAAAATCGAAATGTTCTTTTTTGTTTCATAGAAAAACGACTTCCCTCAAGATAGTTGGCTTCATCTGTTTTCTTATTGCACGTGGTGTAACCAAATCAACTTTTAATCTCAGAATATCTTCTAAATAGTAACATAGCTCTACAAAATCTAATCCTATCGGTTGAGAAAAATCAACAAGTATATCAACATCACTCCTCTTCTTCTGTTCATTCCTAACATAAGATCCAAAAACACCTATCTCCTTAACATGAAATCTTTTAACGATTTCAGGTTTATGCTTGACTAATATTTTTTTTATCGTGTTTAAATTTTTCATAACCATTTATCAATATTGTTTTTGATATTTCTGCGTCCTTGTGGCAAAATATTTTCACCGCAGAGAAGCAGAGAACACAGAGGATCTATTTTGTTGAACCTGAAACCGTTTCTAAACCGTGACCGTGGGGTCCGGTTTCCCTTCTTCTCAACAAGAACGCGAAGAACAACCCAAAAATTCCGAGGCACGAGAATATCCACATACCAAGCGTGTATCCGCCGGGATTTGCCGCGCTCGCGCCTGAGAAATCATTAGACCAACCGATAAGCAGATTGAATCCGAACAAACCGATATTCTGTATCATCGTCATCAAACCGTAAGCGGTACCTAATTTTTTAGGATCGACAATATACGCAACCGAGGGCCACATCACGGCAGGAATTAGTGAGAAGGCAATTCCCATCAAAGACATCGGAATCATTAAATATGCTGGGATGTTCGAATGAACGTCAAAGAAATCTATATTTAAAACAAATGAGCCGGAAATTCCAAGCGGTGTCGCCAGATCGACTTTATAAGCCATAATGAGATATACTGGAATTATGAGTAACGAGCCAAACATCATTAATAGAGAACGCTTACCGATTTTATCTGCCAGCAATCCGAAGAGCGGTGTGAAGATCATCGCGGCAAGAGTCAGCATACTAGATAGATTTCCGCCGACTTCTCTTGTAGTGCCGTGTGCCTCCTGGAAAAATTTTATAGCGAAAGTCTGGAACGGAAACATTGCCGAATAAAATGTAACACACAGCGCTGTGATATACCAGAACGAAACTCCAAATTTAAATATCTGTTTAATCTCAATTTTGTCCTGCTCACCTTCTTTGGGCATATCGAATTTCTTATTCGCGTATATATCCATAAAGTAATACACGATGATACAGACAACGGCAAAGACACCGGATGCGACTGTAATCCAGAGCGGCGACTGCCAATACTCATATAAACTTCTCCCCCAAGATGGCGCATTGAGTGCCATGAAAGAACCAAGCCGTGCTATTGTCAAATTCAAACCGAAAGCGAAAGACAATTGTTTCCCTTTGAACCATTTAGCAAGGATGGTTGTAATTGCGACGATCATCGATTCGGCGCCGAGACCGAAGATGAGCCGACCCGCTGCCATAGTATAAATATTCCCCTGTACCGCGGTAACAAGCGCACCCAACATGATAAGAACGGTGAAGATGAACACCGACTTCCGTGTTCCAATCCTATCGATGAGGATCCCTCCGATAAGAACCATAATGATGTTGGGAAAACTGTAAATCCCGTTCAGCAAACCAATTTCGGAATCCGAAAAACCGAGCTGTGCTTTGAGAACATCTGCAAGCGGACTTATGCTGTCGTAGATATAGTAATTGCCGAACATCGCTAAGCTGATGAATAAAAGCACCATCCAGCGAAAGAAAGTTGAAGGTTGTGGGCGTGTAAGTGATTGATTCATTACGAAATTGAATTAATTGTAAGATTTATTTTCTTAAAAATAGCCAAAATTTGGGGAAGAAGCAAAGTGTTGACTCTTAAGATTATTATTACTATTTTTTTTAACATTCATTCCAAAATGTAAAGTTAGCCCGCAACCACTGTGAACATCGATTGTAAAAGATTAAAGGAACATCTATCTCTGCTTCTCGATAGGAACATCAATTATGGTGATCTGACTGCATTAATACAGGTAAGCCGCTCGATTATTCAGGCGCACCTCAAATTCATGAGAAATTCTATCACTCATTTATGCTTACATCATGGATTAACAATAACCGATTTATCGTATGACTGCATCGCTGAAGCATTCTCAAAAGACGAGAATGATAATTATCAAAAATTGATAAATTTCTCAAAAGCACTAAGAGAAAATTTTACGGCGCTGCCCGATCTTGAAATCTTTCTCGCATATAAAAGCTTCTTGATCTGCCTTGCAGATGCTCAGCTTGCACGATTGTATGCGCAATCCGATCCCGTCGGAGCAAAGATCCATCGAAACATACGCGATTCCGTGAAAAAATCCGATTCACTTCTTATTGAAAGAGATTATCGGGGATTGATTTTAAAACTGAAAGATAATGATACCGACCAATTAGATGAATTCCCCCGCGAAGAATTGGAACATGAAATCATGATGAACATCGATTACCTACGGACTATCCCGGAGCTGTTGAACGTTTGCCGGGATGTTTTAATCCGGCAAAAAAAGTACCGCACCTCCATACCTGTGGTCGATGTTGTCCAGATTTTCAGAAAGATATATCAGGGCGATCATACAATCGATGAGGAAGAAGATATTTTTGCGTCAGAGGGTTTAACCAAATTTGAGATAGAGCAATTATGTTCGGAAGTGCTTTTATCGCTTAAAGAGAAAATATTCCTCACATATCTTGCGCGCGGGAAGGTTGATCGAAAAGCAGCCGAAGCAATTTACAATGCCTTTCGCGATATGCTGGAAGATTGGTGCTGTGGGGAAGAATCTAAATCGTCTATTTTTCAATACTTAAAAGTGCATTTACCAATTGATGAAGAACGTTACGAAGACGTGTACCGAACAAAAATGGAATACTTATTGAAAATAGCGCGTGAAGAATTTGCAGCGAGGTTGATGAAGGAGATTTAAACCCTCACCCTATAATCCCTCTCCCAAACTTGTCCTGAGCGAAGACGAAGAATCGGGAGAGGGATGTTCCGATTCATCGGAACAGGGAGAGGGTTTTTATGGAAGCGATATGAAACGTTGAAATATATTAATTAGTAGATGAGTAAATAAGTAGTTGAGTAGGTGAACAGTTGAGTAGTTGAGTATGTTAGATTGGAGAAATGGATTAGTGGATTGATGATGTTATTTTTTAATTTTTACTTTTGACTTTTACATTGATAATGCAACATATAGAAAAAAATATATTAGAAAAATACATTATTTCACGTGAGGATTTCTCTCCCGGCGAGTTGGATAATATTATGGCGCATTTAGAACACTGCGCTTACTGCAAAGACCTCACAGAAAAACTAACCGCGTTTTACGATAGCGTTAGTAAGGAGATGCAAAACAATCCAACTGAGCGGGATAAGGCGTTCGCCGATAAACTCCTCACGCGAAACCGGCTTGCTCTCCCTGAGAAGAAACTTGCACTTCAAGAACGAGTTGATAATGCCCTCTCGACTTTTGTCGAGATAATTGAGCCGTACCATCGACCGCTCGCACAACGTTTTATACGATACATCCGATTCCATCCGGTGCGGGTGGCAAGCGGGTTTTCACTCGCTGCAGCACTCGTATTTGCAACGCTCCTTATCCGACCGATGTTTAAAGATACGAACCCTGCTTACGCAAGAGCGAAAGACGAGTTTCTTGTTGTTTATAATCAAAGCGGTGATGAGTTGTGGAGGAAACACATTAGTCCTTATTACGATGCCAGCATGCTCGAACAGCATGGTATCTTGCTTCCAAATTATCTTATCACGAGCGATATTGATAACGATAGTAGAAATGAAGTTTTAGCACTTTTTGGTTTTATGGATTGCCTCCAGCCAATGAAGAATACGCTTTACTGTTATAAATCTGATGGTACTGAGAAATGGCACAAGGAATTTCACTGGAACCAAAAATTTGGAGATGAAGTATTTGCCGATAATTATTCTGCTCATTCCATGTTAGTTCGTGATTTCGATCAGGATGGATTAAAAGATATCATTACGCTATTATATTCTGGTGGTTACTATCCATGTGTTGTTGTGAAAACTGATCCGACAAATGGCCATACAACAGGTGAATATTGGTCGAGCGGTTCGGTTAACAATATGACATCCTTTGATTATAATAACGACGGTATAGACGAAATATTTCTTACAGGGGAAAACAATGGATATAATCTCGCATCGCTTGCCATTCTTGATCCTCGCTATTTTATTGGACATACACCTGCTCCACCATCATATACACCACATGGAGTTCCGCAGGGACTAGAGCAATATTATATATTATTTCCACGCAACGATTTAAAGATGGTTTCATCTCACAAAAGAAACATGTCTTTGAAAGTCATTGTACAAGATGAGAAATCACTTTTCACACAGGTTGGTGAATTGGTCGATAATAGTAATTATTTGACACTCTTCCACTTCAATTCGTCTTTGGAATGCACGCAAGTTGACGGAGAGGACCATTTTGTAGCACTTCACCAAAGATTAGAAAAAGAAGGCAAACTCACTAAGAAACTCGATGCACAATATTATGAAGATCTTCGTAAAAGTGTGTCGTATTGGGATGGGGAGAAGTTTGTAAATACTCCGACAAAGAATTCTTTATACACCAAATCTGTAAATTTACCGTAACAAGTGCGACTCACTTTCAATCCAGAATTCACGCTGGAAGTGAGTCGCACATATTAGCATTCCCCCAGCCTTTAGATATCGCTCTCTACAACTGCCTTAAAAAGCTAAAATCTACATGTTTTGTAGTAAGGGAGTCTATCCTTGAATTCTTCCTTCATTATTTTCTGGCAAGAACAGCCAATGTTGAAATAGTATAAGTATCCTGATAATCTTTTCAAACCCAATAGGAGATCTATAATGAAAAAATTGATGTGTTTACTGTTTTTGTCGTTATTTGCCGCGTCGACATATGCCCAAAATTATTCTGGGTCAGTCACGTCGTTAGGAGGTGGTATAAGCCTTGTATCAAAATCAGAAAGAGAAACGGGTTATAATCTATTTTTTAATTATGGACGTATCGTCAATAAAAACTTTGGCTTTAGGTTTGAGCTCGCTTATCACTCAGCACCTTTTTCAGCCGAGACCACACTAACTACACCTTTTGACAGGACTATAAAAACGGACGGCAATGACTACGGAATATCATTAAAGGGTGAAATCATAATAGGTAAATTCAACGATCAAGCAAGATATCTATACTATGGCATTGCCGGAATCGGTTACGACATATCGGGTACCGGCGGCGACACAAAAATCGAAGGACACCTTTTGTATAATGAATCGGGAGAAAGCAGTTGGGCGGTGGGTCCTTATTATAATCCTGTTCTCGTTTTGGGCGGTGGGATTGGTTACCGAATTTCCGGAAAAACAGCATTTGTTCTTGAAATTAAAATGGAGAGCATTCAAGACTATCAATACTACCCGATCAGGTTAGGGCTTACTTTTTTGCCGTCAATTTCTGAATGAACTATGAGAAAGATAGGCAAATTCGACCCTCATTGATGGAGTTGGCTCCCATGCTCTAAAATGTATTTAGTTTGTGTGTTTGACTATAGCTCAGTTACCAACGGGGTTGGGCAATTTGAGCTAACCTAAGTTCAATCAGCCCCATGTCTCTAAAAGGATTGATAACAATGAATAAAGCGTTTACTGTTATATTTTTGTTCATATCGATTTTTATTATGCTTTCATGTAAAAAAGACAACAATAATCCGATCACTCCAGGTTTAGATGGCTTATCTGGTAATAAGCTGTCTGGTAAAATTAATAATTGGCCTGGTGTCGCGAAGAAAAGTATAAAGTGTTATTTTGGGTCAGGTATAATAAATCAAGACGGGGGCTTTTCAATTCAATTGAATACCCCTTCCGATAGTATATTAACATCTGTGACTAATATTCTTAGTGGTTATCAGTGCGCATCATCTCCAACCATAAGCGATCAGTCAGGAAGAATCGGACCAAAGATTGAAGAATTCGAGGTCGTATCATCAGACAGTCAATGGGTCAATTATGGTACAGTCTATTGTGTCTCTGATAAAGACTCACTTGGCGAAGCGTTCAACGGTTTTCTTGCATATGTTGATAAAAATCTCTCAATAACAGGTAATTTCAACTGTGCAAGAGATAATTACCCATATCCACCCAGTATAAAACAATTTCAATGGAATATGAGATTTGTAAAAGGATGGAATCTATATTACGTAAAAGAATACGAAGTCAGTGGAACGTCATATAATATAGCTACCAGCACCAAGCCGACCGGCAGTAAATGGATTTATAATGGTCAGCTCGGATCATTAAACAACCCACCCAATACACCGAGTAATCCTAACCCATCTGATGGAGCGACTTCAGTTCCTCGTACACTAACCCTAAGTTGGATTGGGAGCGACCCTGACCCAGCAGACACTTTGAAATATGATCTTTTCTTCAGTTCTGATAATCCACCGAATGCACAATTGACTTCGAATTGGACCACAAATAGTTTTTATGTAAGTGGGCTAGATACAAATCGAACTTACTATTGGAGAGTGACAGCAAGAGACTCACGGGGAGTTACAACCATCGGTTCAATCTGGCGGTTTACGACCGTTGCAGGCTCATCAGGGCTTATTGCCTATTACACGTTCAATAGCAATGCAAATGATGAGAGTGGCAATGGAAATCATGGATCAGTCAATGGATCAACATTAACAACTGATAGATTTGGTAACACCGATCGAGCATACTTCTTCAATGGAACCAGTAACCAAATCATGGTACTAAACACCATATTCGACGTTGGTTGGCAGGAATATACTATTTCAGGGTGGTTTAGTAGCACCGATTCCAACAAAACAAACCAGTGCATGTTTAATACAATTCCCCACACTGGTATAGGCATTGATTATAATTACTATACTGCGCGTAGTTATGTCTCTTATGGTTTGAACTCAAACCCCGCTGTTTCTACTTGGGATATTACGGGTCCTAGACATGGATCTTTCAGAAATATCCAGAGCGATCAATGGTATCACTTTGTTTTTATAAAATCAAATAACAAATATAGTATGTACATAAACGGAATACTGGATGACACTTTATCTGCATCAAAAGTACCAATAAGTTATAAGTGTGGATTTAGAATCGGTTCGATAGGAGTTTCTTCAGGTGAATACTTCAAGGGGAAACTTGATGATTATCGCATTTACAACCGTGCTCTGACCGATGTTGAGATTCAAGCTTTATATCACGAAGGTGGTTGGTAGTAAACAATAATAAGTATGGAAACCAAGAAGTTAATTTTGATGAAATAGCCAACAAGAACGTGCGACTCACTTCTAACCTTGAGTCACCCATGAAAGTGAGTCGCACATAACAAAATGGTGGAGGGTATCGCGCCCGCGTCGATGAGATCGGGCGCTTTTTTTGACCCCCTTTAATCCTCCCCTTACGAAGGGGAGGACAAAGGAGGGGTTATTACAAAGATCAGTTCGCGTTCTTCAATATCGCCAACAGGAAGTTCCAAAACTTCTCAACTGTGTCGATATATATCTTCTCGTCGGGTGAATGAACTGCTTCAAGTGTTGGACCGAAAGAAATCATATCCATTCCGGGATATTTCTCGCCGATGATGCCGCACTCAAGTCCGGCATGAATGGCTTTCACTTCCGGCTCTTTGCCTGCGAGCGATTTGTAAGTTGCCTTTGCCACTTTCAAAATCGGTGAATCGAGATTCGGCTTCCAGCCTGGGTAACCATCGGATTGCTCAACTTTCGCTGTGCCTAATTCGAAAACCGCTTTCACACCAAAGGCAATCTCATCAATCTCCGATGCAACCGAACTTCGTTGACTCGTCGACATCACAATCGCTTTGTTGGTAGTGTTGATTACCGCAACGTTAGTCGATGTTTCAACCAACCCAGGAATATCGGCGCTCATCTTGATTACGCCGTGCGGCAACGCGGCAATCGTTTGTAATATTTTTGCCTGTTGTGCTTTTTTTACAACCTTACCCTTTTTCACTTTCGGTAATTCATTCATACTCACGATTAAATCTTTTTCAACAGTTGCCAATTCGGCTTTCATTATGATATTGCACTTCTCAACGATTTCTTTAGCTGTTCCAACTTTTGTTTTCGGAATGAAAACTTGCGCAACGCACTCGCGCGGAATCGCATTTCGTTTATTACCGCCGTTGATGCTCGATAATCTTGCGCCAACTTCACCAAGAGCTATGAGAACTCGGTTTATTATCTTAATCGCGTTTCCTCTTCCTTTATCGATCTCAAGACCAGAGTGGCCGCCTTTCAAACCTTTAACCGAAATTTCAGCCGCGATGTAAGGCGCCGGCACTTTCTCGAACGATACCTTCCACGTTCCTAACGTATCGCGCCCGCCGGAACATCCAACATAGATCGCGCCTTCTTCTTCCGAATCGAGATTAAGAAGCGTTTGACTTTGCACGAAGCCCTTTTGCAAATTATTCGCACCGGTGAGTCCGGTTTCTTCATCGATAGTGAAAAGAAATTCCAGCGGACCATGCTTCAAAGATTTATCTTCCATGATGGCAAGATTCGTAGCAACAGCGATTCCGTTATCAGCGCCGAGAGTTGTGCCGTTTGCCATGATGACATTGCCTTTACGCACAAGCTCAAGCGGGTCTTTCATAAAATCATGCACTTTATCCGCATTTTTTTCGCAGACCATATCGAGATGTCCTTGAAGACATATGCTTTTCTTATTCTCGAAACCGGGTGAAGCTGGTTTTCTGACCAGCACTGTTCCGAATTTGTCCTGTTTCGCTTCAAGACCGAATTTCTTAGCTGTATCATAAACATACTTTGAAATTGCGGCTTCGTTTTTTGAACCATGAGGAATCTTCGCTATTTCGGCAAAATATTTCCAAACAAGTTCAGGTTTTAATCCATTTATTGCGTTTGACATACCCTTACTCCTTCTTATTTCAATTTTAAATTGCTCGGTGAAATTTACTTTATTAATAATAATTTTAAATTAGAAATCTCGAAATATTAAATTCGAAATTCTAAACTATATCTATATTCTAAAAAATTAATTCGAATTTCGAGATTTATTTTCCGCTCATGTTTTCAATCGATAAAAATTTATCCCTCACCAATTGATTTACAAATTTTCCGATTCTTTCATAAGTAGGATCGAAGCTCTCGCCAAACTTCACTTTCAGCTTATCGGAAATCTTGCCGACCGTTGTGCTTCCGTCGCACAAAGTCCAGATGAAACTTCCGTGGTCATCAAGTTTTATTTTAAAATAGGGCCTCTTGATATTCGGCATTACATATTTCACTAATAACCGATTTTGAAATTTCGGAACGAACAAAATCACTTCATTCTTCTCCCCTGTTTCCCATTTCAAATTTCTCGATGGTTTCAAATCTAAAAGGTTTATCTTCTCAGTTTCGTTTTGTTTCATATTCCTTCAATCATAGAAAAATCATATTCTTCATCCCGTCCCGAAAAAAATGGGACGGGATTCAGAACAACAATATTACATCACGGCTGTTGGCGGAGCAGGTTCATCCGGACGACCGGCGTTTTTAACCGGTATTTGAATTAAGAGCCAGGCAATGAATAAGAACACCAGCGAGCTGACATAGAACGGGAACGGGAATCCTGCAAAGATAGCCGGAAGCCAGGCATCGTACTTAATATCGCCAACAGCGAGTCCGGCGAAAAGTAATCCGATTAAGGCTTCGCCTGCAATTAAACCTGCGGCAAGAAGTACGCCCGTATTCTCTACGCGCGCTTTCTGTGCATCGTTGAATTTCTTCTTCGCAACAACACGATCGACGACTCCTTTAATCAAACCACCGATAAAAATTGCAAACGTAGTTTCAAGCGGCAAATACATACCAACGCTAACAAGCATAGGACTTTTTACCTGCATGAGTATGAAACCGAGTCCCATCAACATACCGACTATGATGAGGGGCCATGCCATCTGTCCGCCGACAATTCCTTGCGACAGCAATGCCATCAAACTTGCTTGAGGAGCCGGATAAGTTTTACCGCCTAATCCGGTACCACCCATGTTTATATCTCCTTGATGAAGAATAACGAGCGGAAAGAACATAACTGCCGCCGCAAGCCCCACACCGATAAGATCACCTACTTGCATTTTCCAAGGTGTACCGCCGAGTATATGACCGACTTTTAAATCTTGCAACATCTCGCCGGCAACCGCAGCCGCAACGCAAACAACTGCCGCAACACCTAAAACCGCGGCAACTCCTGTTTGCCCGGACATTCCGAGCGCGACCATGAGCAGTGCAGCTACAAGCAGAGTTGAAAGTGTCAGACCGCTTATCGGATTGTTGCTTGAACCAATGATGCCAACAAGATAACCCGATACAGCCGCAAAGAAAAATCCGGCAATGATCATTACAATTGTTGCAACGAATGCGGCAAGTACATCCTGCGCAAAATAATTATAGATGAAAAACGTTAGAACACCTGTCAATAGAATCCCGAGCATTACCCATTTGAAACTGATATCTTGTTCGGTTCGAATTGTTACATGTTCTCCGGTCGCGGCTTTCTTAACATCACTAATCGAACGTTTCAAACCTGCGCCTAAACTCTTGCGCATTCTGAAAAGTGTAAAGCCCGCGCTCATCAACATACCGCCTATCGCAATCGGTCGGACGATGTAGCGCCATACGTTGTTCGCCATTCCAATCCACGATCCTTCATCAAGAGGTGTGGTTGATGTTGCCATTAGTGATGGTCCGATGAAATAAGTAAGAATCGGAACGAACAATCCCCACGCAAGCAAACCGCCGCTGAAATTTAATGAAGCAAGCTTTGGTCCGATGATATAACCAACACCCATATAAGATGGATTGACACCGGGTGTGCTGAGTAGTATTCCGCTTTGGGCAGTAACGCTTCCACTCGCTTTTAATCCGATTGTCGCTTTCGAAAATTCGATGAATTTTTCAGCCGACTCTGCGAAGAATTTTAAATTTCGCATTGCCTGAATGATTGCACCAATACCCATTGCCGCGAAAAGGAACTTCGCGCCTGTCCCGCCTGAACGACCGGCTTTATGAATTTCCGATGCCGCAACCGATTCTGGGAATGGCAGTTCAACATCTTCAACCATAACGCGGCGAAGAAGCGCAACGAACATAATTCCAAGTACGCCGCCTGCAAGCATGATGAGAGATGATTGGATGTAATGACCCACAGTGAAAAATTCTTCCCAGATTCCTGCAATGAAAAATGCCGGGAGTGTGAAGATTGCACCTGCCGCAACCGATTCGCCTATTGAACCGACTGTTCGAGCCATATTCTCTTCAAGAATATTTCCTTTGACTAATCGTAGAAATGCCATACCTATGACTGCCGCCGGGTACGTTGCGGCTATTGTCATACCGGCTTTCAAACCCAAATATGCGTTGGCGGCGCCAAGCACCACGCACATTATCAAGCCGATGAAAAGCGCTCTGCCGGAAAATTCCGTTATCACTTTATCGGCTGGAACGTACGGTGCGAACCGTTTTGTTCCGCTTCCAGTTTGTGTATCTGCCATTGAAGTCTCCTTGTTATATAATAGAAGGATTAATAATTAATATTTCATTTTCAATTGAACAACGCTTTAAAAACATATCCTGCCATCTGGGGGTTCTCTTTAAACCGCCGGATGGAATAACGATACCAATGCTCGCCGAACGGAACATACACACGCATCCTGTGTCCGTCACGTACAATTTTCGACCTGAGTTCATCCTTCACACCAAGCAGCATCTGAAATTCATAGTCGTGCTTCTGCAACTTCATAGATTGGATTATACGATACGCCGCTTCGACTAAAAAATCATCATGAGTTGCGATGCCAACGTACGCTTTCTTCTCGAACATCTTCTTCATCACCTGGATGAAATTCTGATTTACCTCATCATGTCCTTTGAATGCGATCTCAGCGGGCTCAACGTATATTCCCTTGCACAACCGGAAATGTCCAAGCCCTTCTTTTATTAATTCATCCGCGTCGTTTTCCGTTCTG
Organism: Bacteroidota bacterium; assembly: GCA_020056225.1. Taxonomy (GTDB): domain Bacteria; phylum Bacteroidota; class Ignavibacteria; order UBA10030; family SZUA-254; genus JAGVIE01. The sequence continues at coordinate 64,577 of JAGVIE010000059.1, read as the reverse complement.
CGCATGTACGCTTGCAGAACAATCCCGCTGTTCTTAAACTCTTTTCTAATTTGACGGTAGACCCAGATCGTATCATCGGTCGTCGGAGAATCTTCCATATCGATACGAACAAAATTATTCATCTCTTTCGCTGTAGAGATAATCATCCGAACATTTTCCAAACAGAAATTCTTATCAAGCGCTAAGCCAAGCTGAGTAAGTTTGATCGAGACATTCGAATCTAATTTTTCTTTTTGGATTGTTGGGAATAATTCTAAAATTTCATTACGGGCGACAATCGCTTCATCCTTTGTAGTGATGGCTTCGCCTAAAACATCCAGAGTTGCCATTATACCTTTTGCGTTTAATTCTTTCACCACTCGAACCGCATCGGACAGTTTTTCGCCGGCTATATATTTACTTGCAAATCTTCTTACAATTGGTTTTGGAACTACTGGAAGTGTTGTAACAATCAACTTATTTAAAAAATTCATCTATTAATTCAAAAGGAATTGAAAATTTTAGTTATTTCAACATAATATTTGAAAATCAAACTTGCTGAATATAGCCACAATAGGTATTAAAATCAAGACTTCTCAACCGAAAATGAGATTCACCAACCACACCGACATCAATATTCCAACAATATCGGCAACAATACCGGCTGGAACCGCTTGCCGGGTTTTGGTGATGCTTACCGAACCGAAATAAACGGCAAGGACATAAAATGTCGTTTCGCCGCTCCCCATCATCACGGCAACCATCCTACCAATAAGTGAATCGGGTCCGTGAGATTTAATTGTTTCTGCCATAACACCCAAAGCGCCGCTACCGGAAAGCGGACGCATGATAGCCATCGGCAATGCTTCTGCTGGCATATTGATGAGATTCGTTAATGGTGATAATAATTTTGAAAGCAATTCCATTGCACCGCCTGCACGAAATATACCGATAGCAACGAGCATAGCAACAAGATATGGGATAATCCTGACTCCTATATTGAAGCCCTCCTTTGCACCTTCGACAAATGCTTCGTAGATTTTAACTTTTTTTATTGCTCCATAGACAACAATGAATAGCATAAGACCGGGTATTGCCAAAACAGAAATAACGGTCACCATATCAACAAAAATTTTCATGACTGCGCCTCCACTTCGAGTTGCTTCCTGAAGATTCTCAACTTTCCCAGCAACTTAACAGTAATAACGCCAACAATTGTATTCACTGTAGTTGCAACAATCACCGGACCAATTATATCGGTAGGATTTGAAGCCCCAGCAGACGCTCTGATTGCAATCACTGTTGCCGGTATAAGTTGAACATTACTTGTATTGATGACCAAGAATGTGCACATAGCATCTGTTGCCGTTCCCACTTTTTTGTTGAGCTTATTTAGTTCTTCCATTGCTTTCAAGCCGAGAGGTGTGGCGGCGTTGGCAAGTCCAAGCATGTTAGCCGAGATATTCATAATCATGGCACCCATTGCAGGATGATCGGCAGGAACATCGGGGAACAATCTGGTTGTAACAGGTTTAAGCACACTTGCAAGTTTTGCAATCAAACCGGATTGTTCGGCAATCTTCATGATACCAAGCCACAATGCCATTATACCAATCAGACCGATTGCAAGCTCTACTGCAATCTTCGCGTATTTGATGATACCGTCATTAGTCACCTTATTGAGTTTGACAAACTTGATCGGGTCAAAAATCATTTTACACCGCACCGATTGCCCTTGGACGCTTCCTAAAGTTACGCGCGCAAAAAGATATTGCTCGTTCTTTTGAGCTTCATGTATGGCTCGCCATAACGGCGGTGTATTGTCATCAACAAAAATATGCAGAGCGCCTGAATTCTCGGAGCCGACAATCAGCTCTGCGCGTTGTGTTATACCGAGTTCCTCCGAAAATATTATAGTACACGGATAAATTTGAGATTGTGTTAATGGAAATGTTGGAAGAATAGAGAATTGGATGATTGTTTCTATTTCCTCGCCGTTATGATATTTATTTGTAGAGATATCTCTCCAATCTCCCAATACGGCAACAAGGATTCCGATGACTATAAGTGCCAACCATATATAATTTAGCATTGCACAATCCTTTAATTAAGACGATTCATCTTAAATACTGCATCAAATACGTGATAATATAGCGGATTATTATAGAGATGTCAATATTTCATTTGATTTCCATACGAGTATTATATTATCGATTAATGTATCTTTGACATTGATACATTTTTTCCTTATAATATTGCCGTGAATGCCCGAATTATTAACAATTTGTTTGTAGTAATAATCAACAGCATCATTTTAAAAATACTTAAACTTACTCGTAAGGGGGTTTTATGAAACAATTCTACACGATTCTTACCATTCTATTCATTACATTTTTTATCAGCACAAATGTCTCGGGACAATTATTAAACGAGAATTTTAATTACGTCTCAGGCACTTATCTAACCGCAAACGGTTGGACAGTACACAGCGGAGCCGGTCTTCAACCATTACAAGTTACGTCGCCGGGACTAACTTACGCGGGATATCCCAATTCTAATATCGGTGAAGCAACAACAGTTACTGGCGGAAGCGGTTCGCGCGAAGATGTCAATCGTACTTTCACATCCCAAAACTCGGGAAGTGTTTATGCATTCTTCACAGTCGATGTTCATGCCGATACCGGCACAGCCGATTATTTCTTTCACCTTGGTCCCAGTCCATTAGGCACAACGTTCCGCGGCAGAGTGTTCCTAAAAGACAGTGCGGGAAGTTTCGCATTTGGATTAAGCAAGGGAAGCACGAGCAACATAACATACACAGGTTACAATTATTCGCATAACACAACTTATCTGCTTGGACTCATATATACATTCAATACAGGTGTATCGGATGATGCCGTTAGCTTGTGGATCGACCCTCCACTTGACGGAACACAACCGGCTCCAAATCTCACTCAAACCGATGCCGGTATTACCGACGCTCCGAATATCGGAGCTGTTGCGCTACGTCAGGGCGCCAACTATTACAATGTGACAGTTGACGGTATCAGAATCCAAACCACATGGTTCCAGCCGAATTTTGCAGCTGAACCCGCAAATTTGGATTACGGCGATTTATCGGTCGGTTCGGTACATGTCGATAGCGTTACTGTAAGGAATATGGGTACTATTCCATTAAATATTACATCGGTTGTTTCAGACAATCCGGAATTCACGGTACTTCCGACCAGTGGTTCGATTCCAGCATCTTCGAGTGCAAATTTTTATATAACATTCAGCCCTTTAAGCGCTGGGTTGAAAACCGGAAATATCGTTTTCAACCATAACGGTCCAACAATATCAGATACCGTAAATGTACGCGGCACAGGGCTTGCGCCACAATTTTCGGTTTCACCGACAAGCATAGATTTTGACAATTTATTTGTCGGATCAAATTATCAAGATACAGTTACTGTAACTAATACCGGTAATCAAACCTTGAATATCGCATTAGTGACATCCGATAATACTGAGTTTACGGTTTCTCCCGCAAACGGAACGATTCAAGCGACTGAGAGTGAAGATTTCTATATAACATTCAGTCCAACAAGCACGGGACTCAAAATCGGTAATATCGTCTTCACACATGATGCTCAATCTGTTACCGATACAGTTAAAGTGCAGGGAACAGGTATAGCTTCAGGATTCTCCGTAACTCCTACGGAATTGAATTTTGGCGATCTCTTTATCAATACAATTATGATCGATACGGTAACAGTCTCCAATAACGGCTCGGCTGTGCTGAATATATCCTCCATTACATCCAATAATTCTGCGTTCATCATTTCGCCTGCAAGCGGTACAATTCCTGTATCAGAAAGCCGGCAGTTCGCGGTAACTTTCTCACCGGCAAGTATCGGTTTGAAGTTGGGTGAAATAATATTCGCGCACGACGCTCAATCATCGCCTGATACTATAGTTGTATCCGGTACTGGGATCGATTATATCACAATTGGCGCGGCGCGTTTGAGACCGAATGGCGATACAGTTACAATCCAAGGTTTAATAACACGCGCTCTTGGTGCATTCTCGCGAATCCAGGATGCAACCGGCGGTCTCTCGGTTCGACAATCAACGGGTCCATTTCGTGATTCACTTGCAAGCGGTGGTATCAGACCCGGCGACTTGGTTAAGATGAGAGGTATTTTATCGGAATATGCCAATCTTAAACAATTCAACCAAGCCGACATTCGTAGTTTCGAAAGGGTCTCCCGTGACAATCTCCTGCCGACACCACAACTCGTAACATTATCCGAGATAGTTCTTAACGGTGAACAGTATGAGAGCGAATTGATCACGATAGTAGACATGAGCATCAATCCGGCAGGCGATGTGAACTTTGCCGCGGCAAAAACCTATCAGGTATCTGATACAACCGATTTAACGAATGCTGTATCATTGCGAACACCGAATGCGGTTGATAGTGATGTGGATGGAACACCCATTCCTACAGGACCGTTTACATTCACTGGTGTGCTTGGTCAGTTTAGTTTCTCTAGCCCGACCGCAGGCTACCAGCTACTTCCGGTTCTGGTTACGGATATAGACTTCCAGGTCGCAGTTCGTGAAAGCGAACCTTTGCCTGCAGTTTTTGCTTTAAAAGGAAACTATCCTAATCCGTTCAACCCGACGACGAAGATAGCATTCGATATTCCAAAATCAGCTATCGTGAGTTTAGCTGTTTACAACTCACTCGGACAGAAAGTTGCACAGGTTCTAAACAACGCAGCTTACATCCCGGGACACCACGAGGTAGATTTCGATGCATCGTTGCTTTCAACTGGAATATATTTCTACAAATTCATAACACCTGAATATACAGCCGTTCAGAAAATGATGTTACTGAAGTAACTTATTATTTACCAGGATATCCACTCGGCGATTCCGACACAGTCGGAATCGCCGAATTTGTTTATACCTCTCGGTCTATCATTATATTAACACTCTACCTCCATGCCTGCATGTCTCAGTAATCCATTTCCTCATTAATCCATGATTCCAAAACCCAAACATTCCACTCTACCTTTGATCTACTCTTCCAACTCTCCCGTTTGCACTACTCCCAAAATTACCCTATCTTTTAAAGAATTTACAATTACCAATTGACTATTAACCATTGGCAATTCAAATGTTTAGGCATAAAATATTCTCATCGTACCATTGCTATTCGCTCATATCTCCAAGCTTAAGGCTCTTTGCTATTAGCTGTTTACTTGTAGTTCTCAGTTCTTCGCTATACGCACAGGAAAAAGATAACTCGGAGTTCAAGCTCGCCATGGGACTGTACAACGATGGTATGTACGATCTCGCCGCTGAGCAACTGAAAAATTTCATAAACGCTTATCCCAATACAGCTAATGGAATTGAAGCGCGATTTTACCTCGGCAGTACTCTCATGAATTTAAAGAGATACGATGAAGCGCGGATAACTTTCCAGAACTTCGCGCTGGCATACGTCGAGCATCCCAAAGCCCCTGAAGCATGGCTGAAGGTCGGTGACGCTTTTCTCGCCTTACACAACGAACAGGAAGCCGCATCCGCATACGAACGGGTGAAAGTGTTTCATCCAAAAAGTCAATTGGTGGGTGAATCGTTATTGAAAGCCGGACAACTCTATCGCCGTCTTGGAGACCGTGAAAACGCTAAGAAAAATTTCCGCACCATCATTCAGGAATATCCAAACAGCTCCAGTGTTTTATCTGCGCGGCTCGCGATCGGAGAGATGTATGCCGAGGATGGACAAACAGAGTTGGCTGAGCGCGAAGCCCGGCGCGTGGCTGATAGCGATGCCCCTGCAGCCGTAAAAGCAAGCGCTCTTTTCTCACTCGGCAAATTGAAAATAATAATGAGTTTGTTCGATGATGCCTCTCGAATATTCGAATCGGTAGTCTCGAATTATAAAAAGACTCCGGCAGCAACGGCAGCTATTTTCGAAATCGGAAAGATGAAGATCGGAATCTTCGACTATGAAGCCGCGATAGAGAACTTCAAGAAAATTACTTCCAACGAAGATGCCAGCGATTCGCTCCGGGCAGAGGCATTTTTCGAAACGGGAAGATGTTATTTTATCCAGCATGATTATAGCAACGCGCAGAAGTCTTTCGAAAAGCTGATTGCCAGGTTCCCAAAAAGTTCTTTAAATCCCCGTGCAATGCTCGAAGCCGGAAAATCCGCTCTTTTTGATAAAAGCAATAAAGAAGCCCTACTGCATGCAAAGAAAATATTAACTCCACAGGGATCGCCCTTTAAAGCTCAGGCTCTTTTGCTTGCCGCCGATGCTTCAACAGCACTTAAGCAGTATAATGAAGCCGCGCGTTATTATACATCCTTCACCGACAATTATACCGATGATTCTCAAACTCCGTTTATTACATTAAAGCTCGCCCGGCTCTACGAAGAACAACTTCAAGATTACAGAAAAGCAACAGCGACATATGATCATATCACTCAAAAATTTCCACAATCGAAACTTGTTATAGATGCAACTCTTGGGCTGGCGAGATGTCAGGAAAAACTCGGCGACTTCGACGGTGCGCTAAAAACATACGTCGATCTTCAATCACGTTATCCGGCAAATGATCAATTCGATAACTTACAACAGAAAATTGAATTTCTACTGCATCATAAGATTAAAAACCGGGATGCCGGCATTGAAAAACTCGCTCGACTTATGGGAGAAGTATTGACGGAAAAATCAAAAGCCGAATTGTCGTTCAAATTGGGAGAAATTTATTTCAACGATCTTAAGGATTATGAATCAGCGGCCAAACAATTCGGCACCGCAATCGATAACGGTTTGGATGAAAGCAAATTCATCGATGCATACTTTTATCGCACGCGCGCATATCATCTTCAATCCGAATTAAATCCCGATGCTGCCGGACAGGCAATAACTTTCTATGATTCTTTTCTTAAACAATATCCAACAAGCAACAGAAGTGATGACGCTGCGTATTTCAGCTATCAGCTAAAATCACGAAATAGCGATCAAACGATTATTATTCCACTAACGCAGGCATTCCTCAATCAACATCCCGAATCAATTTATCGTGACAGAGTTTTATTCGATCTTGGACTCGCGTCGCTAAAAGCAGGCGCTGTGCCGGACGCTCTCCAGTCTTTCGAGACTATAACTAAGGAATTCCCCTCGTCGACATTTGCTTCACGGGCATATATTGAGATAGGAAATATTCAAGTTCAGCTCCATCATTCCGATTCAGCAATGGTATACTGGAAGAATGCGTCTTCAATACCGAGCAAAGATCCATCAACCGTACTGGCGCTTTGGAAAATCGCCGATCTCCAGTTACAAAATAAAAATTATTCCGAAGCGATCACGGTCTGGAAACAAATCATGAACGAATATTTCTACACAGCTCTCGCAGAAAAAGCAAGTTCTCTGCTTCCAGGTGGATACGTTGCCAATAATGAATTTGATGAAGCGATCGATCTATACAACACCAAGATTGCTGAACAGAAATCGTTGCCGGCAATGGAGAATCCTGACGACAGTCTATACTTTCACTTAGCAACTGTATTCGAAAAAAAAGGCGAACGCCAGCACGCAATCGACTATTATAATAGGTACCTTAGAGCTGAAAGAAAAGGATCGTATGCGAGTAAGGCGTTCTTTGCGCTCGGCACGCTCGCGCATTCTCAGGGAAAAATTGATAATGCTTCAGCATATTTCAAGCAAGCCGCCGCACTGGGTGAATCAGGCTCTGCCTCCAGAGAAATCGCAGATCTGCTTTTCCAAACTGAGCAATACGCCGAAGCCGCTAAGCAATATTCTCAGCTTGCACAATCTTCCGACACGCTGGATAGACGGCAATTTTATCAATCGCGCATTATAGTAGCAACACTCCGGATGGATAGACTCGCGGAAGCCCAGAAGCTCATCACAGAATTTGAAGAAGCGTACAAAAAGAATCACGGGTACAAAGCAGAGTTCGAATATGAAAAAAGTCTGATCTATTATCGTAAACAGGATTATGCCACAGCTAAAAAATTATTTGAAAATGTGGGCGATGACTTCGGCGATACTCGTTTCGGACCCTGGGCATTTTATTACATAGGAAAGATTTCCGAGATAACCGATAAATCAGAAGATGCCGCAAAAAAATATGAGGCGATCTTGAAAGAATTTTCGGACTCAGATGTGATACCGAGAGTTCTACTCTCTCTCGGCAACATGCACTTTAATGCCGAGCGATATGAAGAATCTATACGGTATTACCAGCAAATTACAAAATCGCCTGAGAGAGCCGGAGATATTCTGACTTACGCAATGAACAATTTGATCGAGGCCTATGAATCGACAAAAATGTACGATGATGCTTTAAAAACAACACGCGATTACATAGAGCGGTATCCGAACGATGTTAATATAATCGATAAAAAAATTAAGCTCGGAACGTTGTACACCAAAATCGGATATTACGATCAGGCGGTTCTCCATTTTCAAAATTTAATACCCGAAGCCGGTAGTTTGCTCGAAGCTGAAATTCGTTATAATATTGGAGAGGCGTACTATTATAAAGGAGATTACCAGCAGGCAATCCTGGAATTTCTTAAAGTTCCTTACCTCGTTACAAAACAAGGCAAAGTTAATTGGACTGCAACCGCGCTTTACATGGCAGGTCAATCATACGAGAAGATGTCGAAGTTCGATGAAGCTATCGGTATGTACCAGCAGGTTATTGACCGCCCCGGCATCGATGCCACTTTTAAAGCAGCCGCACGGAAAGAAATCGATCGCGTGAAATCAATAATTAAGAAAGGTTCGCGGTAAATGTACGAACGTGAAACCGTATTAATCATCGATACAATCATCCAGCGTATACCTAAAAGCGTAAGTGATTCGATTGCAGTCAAAGATATACTTGCAGCCGACATCCCTCATTCAATCAAGACTTTTTTACGCGCTGATGTCGAAGCGATATTGATAGAGGAACTACAACGCCGCCGGAAAACCAGCCGCTTTAATTTCGATCATCATGAAATCCGGAGCTTACAGGATCAGATCAATTCTATCCTTGTTCTTAATTATACATTTGATAAGAAGGAATTGCTCAGCCGCGTCGATGATGCCGTTCACTTGATGATAAATTTTCTCATCCGTCCGCAATGGACGTTAACAAATATGATATTTGAAAAAGAACAAACAATTTCTACAGATGCGCTCGTTACATTACTTCGCTATTTCGGACCCTACGAGTATCTCAGGGAAATTATCACACAGTATCTGATGGAAAGAAAGATTACATCCGTAACAAAAGAAGACTTTAAGTCACTTCTCTGGAAAGTGGACGGCGGGTACGTCCGAAGAAAATCGGGTGATGAGCTTGCTAAAGTGATGTCGCCTATGTGCGACTTTTTTGATTTTCCGAACAGGACATACGCCAATCCGATTCTCATCAAAGCGATCATTAAATATTTTGAAGATAAAGGTTTGGTGATGGCGCTGCCGCGGCTTGAGGGTGAGATTGCACATGGGAAAACAGAATTAAGCAGGCGTGAATTGAGCGAACTTCTTGAAGATATCCGCCGCACTCACGGATCGTTTCAGGTTGAAAAAGTAGAAATTGAGCAAAAAGAGATTATTGAGAGATCGACTGAAAATTATCCCGCATCAGACGAGAATCAGATACCGTCAGTCCCTCGTCTCAACCTTGCCTCTTCCATCAATGAATCCGATAAAAAGAAGTTCATCAGGAAAATTTTTCAAAACGATGAAAATATTTATGACTCTGCACTTCGATCGCTGAGCGAGATGACATCGTGGAAACAGGCATCCAAATTCATCGATGAGATTTACATCAAGCATGACATCGACCCGTATTCATCAGAGGCAACAAGATTTATCGAAATCATGTTCGAACAGTATCATCCAAAAAGTAAATGAGTAGATTAGTATATGAGTAATTTAGTACGTAAGATAATCATAATCACTTTTTACTTAACTACTTAAATACTCAACTACTCACATACTCATTATGTTTATAGACCAGGCAACAATTTACATAAAAGCCGGAGACGGCGGCAACGGTGTTGTAAGTTTTCGGCGTGAGAAATACATTCCAAAAGGCGGACCCGACGGCGGCAACGGCGGCAATGGCGGCAATATCATCTTCCGTGCCGACAGGCAACTGACAACATTGATGGACTTCCGCTATCGGCGCAGGTATATTGCCGAAGACGGCGATAACGGACAGACTTCAAACAAAACGGGCAAAAACGGCAACGATACAGTCCTGCGTATACCGGTAGGAACTATGATCAAAGATGCCGAAACCGATAAAACACTCGCCGATCTTCTTGAACATGGCGACGAGATCGTCATAGCTAAAGGCGGACGGGGCGGCAGAGGAAACGCCGAGTTCGCAACCCCAACCATTCAAGCACCGAGGAAAGCTACAAAAGGCACAGACGGCGAAGAGCTAAACATACAGCTTGAGTTGAAACTTCTTGCCGATGTGGGCCTCGTTGGTTTTCCGAATGCCGGCAAGTCCACGCTGATCTCACGTATTTCGGCAGCCAAGCCGAAAATTGCCGACTATCCATTCACAACGTTAATTCCCAATCTCGGCATCGTGCGGTACAGCGAAGAAAAAAGTTTCGTGGTTGCCGATATGCCCGGACTTATCAAGGGTGCGCATACTGGTAAAGGACTTGGCATTGAATTCCTCCGACATATTGAACGAACGCGAGTACTTGTCTTTCTGATCGAGTGCACATCGGAAAATCCGAAGAATCAATACGATACTCTCGTGAACGAACTGAAATCATTTAATGAGACGATGTTGAAGAAACCACAGATCATCGCCATCACCAAAATGGATTTAGCGGACGATGCAATAAAGAAATCGTTGAAGAAATTAAACTTCCGCAAGAGCATCCCTTTGATCCATATATCTGCTGTCACGGGTGAAGGCTTGAAGGAATTAGTCGATCAAATGTGGAAGAAATTGAAAAAATGATTATGACAACTAAGTAAGGTGAGAATATGACAATCATTGATTTGAATGAGAAGCATCTACCACTTTATTTTGTTTGTCTCGAAGATTGGTCGGAGGAGATGAAGGAAGCGGGAAACCACAAAGAAGTTTGGTACAACAAGATGAAAGCCAAAGGTCTCCGAGTTAAGCTTGCACTGGATGACAATGGAAATGTTGGAGGAATGATTCAATACATTCCAATCGAACATTCTTTTGTTGATGGCAAAGACCTTTATTTCATAAATTGCATCTGGGTACACGGACACAAACAAGGTCGTGGGAGTTTTCAGAAACATGGGATGGGAAAAGCGCTCTTGCAAGCGGCGGAGGAAGATGCAAAAGCTCTGGGAGCTAAAGGGATTGCCGCGTGGGGTGTGCGACTGCCATTTTGGATGAGAGCTTCGTGGTTTAAGAAACATGGATACGCTGTCGCAGACAAGCAAGGTATGATGCGTCTCTTGTGGAAACCGTTCAAGGACGATGCTGTCTCACCAAAATGGATCAAGCGAAAGCAAACTCCGACATTTGAACCCAACAAAGTAACTGTGACAGGATTTTGCAACGGCTGGTGCCCCGCCATGAATATGGTCTTCGAGAGGTCGAAAAGAATTTCGACAGAGTTTAAAGAGCAAGTTGTTTTTCGGGAAATCGATACATCCAATCGTGATGTCTTTTTGAAATGGGGAATTGCCGATGGGGTATTCATAAACGATAAAGAAGTTAGAAATGGACCACCGCCCTCTTACGAAAAAATAAAGAAGCTTATTACGAAGCGGGTGAGAAAGCTCAGCTAACTTCCCGAAGGTTAACCACAGATTTACACAGATACCATTCGGGAAGTTGATGAAGCATATGCTTGATATTGTCCAATGGAAGATTTATATTTTGTACAGAAAAAAAGACAAATTATCTTTGTGAATAAATCGAAAGAGGAACTATGTCAGAGAGAATATTACGCTATCAACAAAAATGCTTCACAACTTATTCAGATACTGTTAAAATACCAAAGGATTATACTTATATTGATGGTAACCAGATACGCCCGATTGTACCAGTAGAAGTTGCCGTGGGAGGTTTAATGATTGTGGGGGCATATCCATCTGCTCGCTTCGAAAGTCGTAAAGGCAAATTATTACCTACCTCAGATAATTTAGCCCCCTTTTATCCAGAACTCTATTTTGACGGTATCAAAACTCGTAGACAGGAAAGTGCATCTGGTCTGGAAGAATATTTTTTAAAGTTTCTTTCCATTGATAGAAAACGCTGCTGGATAACGGATTTAGTTAAGGTTTTTCTGTTCAAGCCTGAACACATATCCAACTATAAACATTTGGGTTTTTCGCCATCATATGAAGCGACAAGGAAACTTTTTAAACAATATGCAAAACGTAGTTTACCATTTCTTATGCAAGAAGTTTTACTCGCACAACCGAAACTTATTCTTACCTTGGGTGAAGAAGTTGCAAGAGTGATTACCGATGATTATAAATCATCATCAGAAGAATTACTTAATGGTAAAGCTTATAAGATGACAATTTCAGATAAAACTTTCTATATTGCTCATGCTGCGCATCCAGATGCTTGTCGAAGATCTGAAAAATGGCGCATGCGGACGAAGAAACAAATTTTATCTCTACGTTCTTTTGTCAAATGAAATCCTTCTGGTTCACACGCAAAGGTTTTACCTTCCTCCCCGCCTCTGTTATTGGATGGATAATTTTTATTAGTGTCCTCCTCTATGCGGTGTATAATTTCATCGAAATCGACAATGGGTCGCACTCCGTCAGCGATACACTGATGAATTTTGTTTTCAACCTCTTTTTAATCTGGATCGTATATTCAATCATTGGTTTCTTCACATCCAAGCCAAAAACGGAAAAATAATCCAAAGCTCGTCAACAATAGAACCACTTCGTTTGTCTAATCTGAACAACCCACCGTCAATAATAACTTGAGGAACAACTCAAATGAATAAAACCCGCATGTTACTTCTTGCATTTACAATCTTTTTGCTGAATAACTTAAGTCTCGTCTTTGCACAATCATCGTCGGAACTCAGAATCGACCCTCTACTTTTAGTCTCTCTTAAGGAATGCCGTAGCATCATGAGTAATTTGGGAAAGGAAATCTTCCCCGGCTGGGAGTTCCAAAAGATTCCAGTTCTCTTCTATAGACCGAACGTAGAAGAAATCCTTATCAACTATCCACATCAACCAAAAGGTTATACACGCTACACTGGGTTCAATCCCCTCGGTAATGACACAATTTATGTACGCAATGATACAACTTTATTTTCGATAGACGACCAAAACACTTCACATGAAATTGAAGGCATTCAAGTTTTAATCGTTGCCGACCCGTATTCCAGCATGAGAAATCAACTCCGCGATATACTCAATCGTCCAAAAGATTTTGCATCCAAGTGGCTTGACGATTGGAATTTCATCCCATCACCTTACGATCTGCTCACGATGATACTCCATGAATCATTTCATGTGTATCAAAATAATATGGCACCGGATAAAAGTGCAAACGAAATGGTTGTTTCTCAATACCCGGTACTCGATCCGGTTAACAATGCTCTATACGTTGTGGAAGGAAACATATTGTACGATGCGCTTCTTACACAAGATACTAAACTCAAAAAAGAGAAGATAAAGAAATTTGTTTCAGTGCGAAGTTATCGGCAATCTCGACTTGATAGCAGTTGGGTTGAGTATGAAAACCTGAACGAGTACACCGAAGGATTAGCAAAATATGTTGAGTATAAATTTCTTAAGCTTGGCGAATCGATAGAACCGATAAAAGAGATGTCTTATTGCAACGGCTTTAAAGGTTATAGTGGAATACTCCGGCCTGTTTTTCAGAATCGAATGAAAAATATGGTGAATATCGTTGCCGTAAATGATGATCGATTCGGTAACAAGTTCGGTTCGGGTCCACTGCGTTTCAAGCTGTACGATCTTGGTGCCTGTCAGGCATTATTATTAGACGATATAAAGTCAAACTGGAAAGAAAATATTTTCGATAACAATGTATATTTGACTAATCTGCTGAAAAAAGCTGTTGACTTGTCGCCATCCGAACTCAACAGGTATCTGGAGCTTGCAAAGTCGGAATATAAATACGATGAAGCATATACAACTAAGCTTGAGTTTGAGCAAGAGGGAAAGAAAAAGATTCAAGAAAAGTTGGCATCGATTCTTCAAACCGACCGCACGCTTGTGAAAATCAAGTACGGCGGATTCGTGGATAAAATCATATATGGCTTTACACCTTTTGGAGTCACACAAATCAGCAAGCGGTCTGCCATCTATGATATGATACCGATGGTAATCACCTTCAAAGAAGGTGTAGAGCTTAAGACTAAACAAATCATTCCACTTTTAATTGACCGAGAGGCAAAGATGATTGCCTTTGCGGTGTCAACTCCACTTACAAAATTTGATTTGAGCACCTCGAACAAACTGGAGACTGATGAATTCATTCTTTCAGGAGCGATGTTCGAATCGAAGCAAGAGGGAAATACAATCGAGATTTATTTGAAATAATAATATCAATTACTTACCTTCCATAACTACAATTGTATTTTCATAGGATTAAATGGAGATTCATATTATGCGTAAAGTATTTTTTCTTCTAATATTTCTAAACACTATTTTATTCGCACAGCCATCAGGTAAAGCTCCAAATTGGGATGCATGGAACTTCCTGATGGGTGAATGGAAAGGAGAAGGCGGTGGCGATCCCGGACAGGGAACCGGAACATTTTCATTCGCGCCCGATCTTGATTACACAATTCTTACGAGAAAAAATCATACTGTGTATCCCGCCGCTAAAAACCGCCCGGCATTTTCGCACGATGACCTCATGACAATTTATCAAACCGGTAACACAACAAGGGCAATCTATTTCGATAATGAAGGACATACGATCAATTATACTGTTGAATTCTCGCAGGACTCGAATGCCGTTATATTCCTTAGCGATTTGTCCCCCTCTACGCCGAGATTTCGTCTGATGTATACAAAAGTGGAGAACGAAACCGTCAGAATCACTTTCGAGATTGCGCCGCCCGGAAAACCTGAAACCTTCTCAACATACCTCGAAGGATTTGCAAGACGAACCCGATGCGTTCTAACTGACAATCCTGAGCAAACTGAGTACGCCGCCGTTGAAATATTCGATCCGAAGCGCGATGCCGCCAAAGATATCAGCGATGCGATTATTGAGGCAACAAAAAGTAATAGAAGAATTATCCTCGACGTCGGGGGCAACTGGTGTGTATGGTGCCGTCGGCTCGATTCTCTTTTCACTGCAAATCAAGACCTCGATGAATTTATGCACAAGAATTATGTTGTCGTGAAAGTTAACTTTAGTAAGGAAAACGAGAACGAGAAAGTTCTGTCCCGATATCCTGAGATCAAAGGTTATCCGCACTTGTTTGTATTAGATAAAGACGGTAAGCTTATCTACTCACAGGATACAGGCGATCTTGAATCGGGGAAAGGGCATAGCCGCGAAAAAGTGTTCGAGTTTCTCAAGAAGTGGTCACCGCTTAAATAAATTATATGTTTAATTGGAATATTAAAATTGTTTTTCTCTTCTATGCCATCCTTGACGTTATATTCACAGGTATGGGGATGGGTGTTCCAATTTTTTGCATCATCTTTGGTTTTGTGGTTGGTTGGTACATTGCTCGAAGATTAATCCAAACTCACAAAGACAAACAAGTTGTATTGAAAAAAATCTTTCGCTATTCACTGACAACAGTTCTTGTGACCTTTCTTCTTATGTGTATAATCTGGGGAAGAGTTGTTCCAATGATATTCGATCCTTCCGCCGATTTCGAGAATTTCGGTCATCCTTTTTTATTATACGATCCAAAAATCAGCTTCATCGGTTGGCTGGTACTCATGATTTTTATTTCTCCATTCCTGCAACTTCTGACTACAATATTCAGCTCATATATTACATTGATGTTCACGAATAAAGAAGAGAAACCCTAAATTGAAATCTGAAGACCCTGTTGTTAAATCCGGACGTTTATCGATGGAAATCTATCCATGGTGGGCGGTAAAAGGATCGAAGTTACCTTAATCAAAAAGTGGAGGCATTTTAAAAATGGTCTCCAATTCGCTCTGGCTACAAAAACGCACATTAGTGAAGTTAGATGAGGCAATCTAAATTGCGGGAGCCATGGACAACACGATGGATTTCTATTTGATTTCCACGGATAATATAGAACGCAAGATATGATTCAACATTCAATACTCGATAACCGAACTCGCGGAGTTTTGGATGACGTGGTACACGTCCTAAGTGTGGGTGCAGTTCAAGACGTCCAATGTGATCGTCAAGCTTATCGACAAAAACCAATGCACGACTGGGGCTATCTTGAGCGATGTAATCAAGAATGGATAGAAAGTCTTCTTGTGCAGCAGGAAGATATTTAAGTGTATACTTAGCGGGTCCGCCCATGGTGGACTCTTTGCCGCAGTTTGGCTACCATCTGTTTGTGAGTGATACCCTTCTTTCCAGACGCGGATTGAGCTTGTGCAACACCGAGTTTTTCAAATAGGTCAACCTGAGCTTTTAACCTCTCATAATGATCGATGCTCATGACAACAAGATCGCCTTCACCATTTGTAGTCAGATATACTGGTTCATTTTGATCATGGCAGATTGTAGCAATTTCGCGAGTGCGGTTACGCAGGCTCGATATAGATTTAATGATTGGCATTGTGAACTCCTATAATTCTTATAAACAAATTAATACTAAATTATGATATAATCAAGTATGGCTTTTGCGGCGCACTTCAACATAAACGTATCTATATTGTCACAAGGTGACACCCTCGGCGAAAGAGAAAGTGAAACCATAACCTGTATTATCCCCGTAACGGATTTTAATTATTCAACCAGTTACTTAAAATCTTTTTCCCGTAAGCGGTCATGATGGATTCGGGATGAAACTGAACACCCTTAACATCAAATTCCCTGTGTGCAATTGCCATGATCGTTCCATCATCTGCCGCGTTGTGCGGCGGCTGTTGTTTCAGTGAGAAAAGTTTAATAAATTAGGGATGGTTAACGTATAGAGAAAGGATTTCTTATGAGTAATTTACAGCCATTTACTGCTATTATTGAACGCGAGGGAGATCAGTATGTTGCTCTTTGCCCCGAACTTGACATTGCCAGTCAGGGGGATACCGTCGAAAAAGCGCGTCTGAATCTTAAGGAAGCTCTTGAATTATTCTTTGAAACTGCATCCCCAGAAGAAATCCACGAGCGTCTCCACAACGAGGTATTCATCACCCGTCTGGAGGTAGCGGTTGGGTAAACTTCGTATTCTGTCAGGTCGAGAAATCTGTCAGATATTATTAAAGCACGGTTTCGAAAACGTTCGTCAGCGAGGCAGTCACATAGTAATGCAGAAGAAGATTATGGGCTCAACGATAACAGTACCCGTTCCCGATCATAAAGAAGTTCGCATTGGCACTCTCAAGTCTATCATTCGACAATCTCAAATTACAAGCACAGAGTTCGAATCTCAATAGAAGAAAAAGTGGAGTCCCTTTGGGAAATAGTCTCCACTTCATTAGTACGACTGCGCTTGACATCTTCTACGATTTTTGCTATACTACGGCGAAGCAATCCTGAGGATATTTAGGGATAGAGCGCATATGGGCATACCATGAAATTCTGACAAGATAAAATGAACTGAGTTTATCCAATTTCCTAAAAAGTAAAGACGAATATAAAATACCAGGTGAAACACAGAAATTGCTTAAATAAGCTAAGAAGAAGAACAATAAAGATGCTTCACTTCACGGAACGCTATACTTCACGAAGCGTTTCGCATAGTGAAGTTTCGTGTAGTGAAGCAATATTGTGTTTTTACAGATGATGCGCAACATTCGCTCGCGCGCTCATGAGCGGCTGCGGGATGTTGCGCCAGGTATTTTTAATGCCTACAAAGGAGAACTGAAAAATGGAACTGAAAGACTTTGTATCCCAAACGCTGATTGAAATAGTGCAGGGTGTATGCTCTGCACAAATAAATGTCAGATCAATGGGTGCATCAGTTAGTCCACGAATGAAGTTGATTAAGAAAGACAATCCTTCGTGGATTGGCATTACCAACGAACCATTCGGTTGGGATTCGGCAGTCTTGCCAGTTGAGTTCGATGTCGCATTGACTGTAACCAAAGGTAAAGGCTCACAATCGGGAATCGGTGTTGTACTCGGCGCAGTTGGTATTGGTGGGCGTCGGGAGTCAAAGAACTCTGACGAACGAGAGAATCGTGTTAAATTTGTCATTCCCCTCTCACTCCCACCTCAAACACATCCGAGAAAAACTCGATGAGCGAAACTAGAAACTAAACATTAGGCGCACGGCACCAAGAAAGGAAGTGAATATAATATGATCCATTCTATCAAGTATCTATTTGCAGCTACGGCATTACTATCTTTCTTAAGCGCCCTCAACATTGTCTACGCCCAAACCAATTATTGGCAGGAA
Source organism: Bacteroidota bacterium (assembly GCA_020056225.1). Classification (GTDB taxonomy): domain Bacteria; phylum Bacteroidota; class Ignavibacteria; order UBA10030; family SZUA-254; genus JAGVIE01. Next base: position 46,037 of record JAGVIE010000059.1, on the reverse strand, counting down.
GTCAATGGTCTTTACAGCGTGTCGGTACAAACATTCGCCCTAAATTCATCGAACCACGATCTCTTCGCAGGAACATGGGGAGGTGGCGTATTTCACTCAACAGATAATGGATACAATTGGTTAGCAACTGGGTCTTCATCAAATGTTCAATGGACTCATTCTTTAGTGATTAATTCAAGCGGACATATTTTTGCGGGCACACTTGGCGGAGCATTCCGCTCTACAAACAATGGGAGTTCATGGACACAAATTAGCACTGGATCACTGCAAGGCAAAAGGTTTTTGACTCTGGCTATCAAGCAAAATGGCTACTTGTTTGCGTCTGTTCTTACAGTGAGTCCAGAAACCAATGTCGGAGTCTTCCGTTCCACTGATAACGGTGCAACATGGCTGCAAGTCAATGATTCAACGTTGACCAGTGGAGAAGTGATTTGCTTTTTAATAATTTCAGATACTACCTTACTTGCAGGTACTTACAGCCACGGGCTATATCGTTCAAATGACAATGGTGGTAGTTGGGCAAAAATCGGAAATGGTTTGAATACAGGTAGAATACTTTCTCTTGCAAACAGCTCCACCGGCTATCTTTTTGCTGGCACAGACAATTATGTCTTTCGGTCGAGTGATAATGGTGCAAACTGGTCTGCAGAGGGTGTGAGTCAGCTTGGTCGAGAGGTAAATCAACTCGTTAGCAATCTCAATGCACATCTTTTTGCTGGCACAATCGGATCAGCTTACACTGACTATGGACTTTTCAGATCAACTAACAATGGACTCAACTGGTTTCGGGAAGAAAGCGGATTAGTCAGCAGTTCGATAAACGCCATTGCCTTTAACTATACAGGGCATGCACTAGTGGGCGACGGCACAAATACTCACTTAAGTTCCAAGTCCACAACAAGCCCTGTGATAATAACATCAAGTGCCACTCAAATTTCTCAGTCAGCGGCATTAATGAATGGGACAATTTACTCTGGGGCTAATAGTGGGACTTACCATTTCGAATACGGTGCTACAATGTCTTACGATACACACACAGCAACTCAAGCTATTGATTCAAACAATTCAACACAATCAGTAAACGCATTGCTTGACAGCTTGAATTCTCAGACTGCTTATCACTACAGGTTGGTAGCGTCAAATAGCATCGGGACAACATTGGGAAATGACATCGAATTCATTACGTTGCTAAACCCGCCTGCCATACCTCTTCTTGTTTCGCCAGCAATGGATACAATAGATCAGCCAACAACTTTGGTTTTAACTTGGCGTGCGGCTTTCGGTGCAACGAACTATCACCTGCAATTATCCACCGACTCAAATTTTGTTACTGGTATCGTGATAAATGATTCGACTCTCCTTGACACAACTCGCATTGTGAGTTCCCTATCAAATAATATCCGACATTATTGGCGAGTAAGAGCTAAGAATTCAGGTGGAACAAGTGACTGGTCGGAACGATGGGAGTTTTCAACTGTAATAACCAATGTTGATGACGGCTCGGCACTCCCTAAAATATTCGATCTAAAACAGAATTATCCAAACCCATTCAATCCCTCTACCACTATCACATATTCTCTCGCTCACACAGTTCATGTCCATCTTAAGTTGTACAGTTTGGCCGGAGAGCAAATAAAGATCTTAGTAGACGAACTGCAGACCGTAGGCGAACACAAGATCGCTTTGCGAAATATAAATCTTGCGAGTGGAGTCTACCTCTATCGCCTACAAGCTGGTCCATTTGTTGCGACAAAAAAACTTCTCTTGCTCAGATAGCCTTGGCTGATCATCATGGACTTCTCATTGCCCAACAGAATCCAGAAAAAATTGCAACCACTGAGAGAGCTCAACGATGCTGCAAAGAAAAACCTCATCTTGATAAATGAAATCCGTAATCCTTCGGACGTTCAGCATCAAACCTTGTTTGTTAACCTTGTTCGTGTCTTGAAGTATTTTGATTCATACCTCTTGCTTGTTCAAAGCGGATACGGCGAGCCAGCAGCTGCACTCTTGCGCTCAATCTACGAAGCTAATATTTGGATGCGCTGGAGCCTTGTTAAGCCTGAAAACGCACAGTTATACTTTGATGGTAGCAAAGGAGAGGCTCTCAGAACGCTAGAAAAACTTCTAAGCAAAAATCTCGCAAAGCTCAACAATGCACCAGACCCTGAAATCATCCGTGAACGACTACGCAGCAAGCTAAAGGAATGGCGGCTACCAAGATGGGATGACATGGCAGGCGAGTGCGGCATGGGAGACATCCATGCTTACGTTTATCCATTTCTTTCCGCAATGTCTCATGGCTCTTGGCTCTTCATTGGTGAGCGCATCTTGGACGACAAGACCGGTTTACCGTTACCCGACGAGAAGAATATCGAACCATTTATCGCTATCGCAAACAATACACTTCGTGACTGTTATCTTCTTTGTGAGGAATGGATAAGAAACAAAAAGCTTCATCCTCTCCCAGACTATAGGAATCTAATGACACGTTCGGAGTGACAAAGTTGGTGCAAACGGCACATAACACTGCAAGCAACGTCGCTGGAATGAAAAGCCATAGAAATACAAGCCTCGCTCATGAGCGGCTGCAAAAAGATCGAAATTACATTAGTGCTTTAACCAATTTGAAATTATTTTTTTACCCGGTGCTGTCATAATAGATTCCGGATGGAATTGTATGCCCCGCACATCGTATACAGTATGAGCAAGCGACATAATAGATCCATCAACGTCAGATGCTGTGATCTGTAAACATCTCGGAAAGTGATCTGGCGATACCGACCACGAATGGTAAAGCCCAACCTCAAATTTCTTCGGTAATCCTTTAAAGAGATATTCGGTTCTATCGTGAATGATAACTTCTTTTCTCTGCCCGTGAACGACATTGTCCAGCCTGATCAGCTCCCCGCCGAACGCTTCGGCAATTGCCTGATGTCCGAGGCATATACCAAGAATGCTTTTCTTCGGAGCGAATTCAGTGATCATAGCAAGAAGTTTGCCTGCCTCAGAAGGAACACCCGGACCCGGACTTATTAATATTTTACGGTAACGGTCAACTTCCTCAAACCCGATTTCATCGTTCTTTACTATAGTCCACCCCCACCGGCTTACCTCCCTGATAATCTGAATCAGGTTAAAGGTGAACGAGTCATAGTTATCGACGATGAGTATTTTATCTTTCATGAATTTATTTTTGATCTAAAATTTTGTTAATTTCATTCTATGAATAGAATAGATGCAATCCGCAGTATGAACCGGCTCGGGTCGAAAAGAATACCATTCCTCTTTATAATCGACTTTGACATGTTGAAATCGCACGTTTTACCTATCGGGGATATCGACCGGAGAGAAATCCTCTACGATATAAACGGCTTTTCGAATCACACTACCGGAACAAAGTTACTTAAAAAAATAACTTTCTCAAAAAGACCTCTCTCGTTGAATCGATATCGGTCAGCATTCAAAAAAGTTATATCCAATCTTGAAATGGGCAACACATATCTTCTCAATCTTACGTTTCCCACATCGATCTCAACCAATCTTACATTGAAGGAGATATTCGAAAACAGCCGGGCAAAATATAAGCTTTACTTCAAGAACAAATTCGTTGTCTTCTCGCCGGAAAGGTTCATCAGTATCGACGGGAAGACAATATCATCCAACCCGATGAAGGGAACAATCGATGCATCTATAAGAAACGCAAAAGAAGTTATATTGAGTGACAAGAAAGAACTTGCCGAGCATTACACGATCGTTGATTTGATTCGAAACGATTTGAGTATGGTTGCAAATAGCGTTCGCGTTGAACGATTCCGATATGTTGAAAAGATAAAAACGCAGAATAAAAATTTACTCCAGGTTAGCTCGAAAATCACGGGAACATTGCCGAAGAATTACCGCACGAAGATAGGGGATATAATCTTCAAATTACTGCCGGCAGGATCTGTTACCGGCGCGCCGAAAAATAAAACCGTTAAAATAATTAAGGAAGTTGAAAACTATACCCGCGGTTATTATACCGGCATCTTCGGATACTTTGATGGATTCAAACTTGACAGCGGCGTAATGATACGGTTCATAGAGAGAAGCAAAGGAAAGATGGTTTATAAGAGCGGTGGCGGGATTACAGCTTTAAGCGAGGTTAAAAACGAGTATCAGGAATTAATCGATAAAATTTATGTCCCTGTTGTTTGAAACAATAAAATTTCAAAATGGCAAATTGCATAACCTCGATCTTCACAATGCTCGATTGAATAAATCGCGTTCTGAAATATTCGGATGTAAGGATACAATCAATCTAGCAAAATCTATCCATCTTCCTGAGACTTATGATAACGGAGTCTATAAATGTAAAGTTATCTACGCCCGGAAGATTGAACATATTGAATTTCTCACATACACTATTAAGCCGGTCGCTACATTAAGGATGGTGGAATACGACGACATCGAATACAATCACAAATACGTTAACCGGAAATGCTTCGATAACCTTTTGGACAACGCTGACGCGGACGATATTTTGATTATAAAACGCGGATTCATTACTGATAGTTCGTACGCTAATATCGTTTTTTATGACGGACAAAAATGGATAACACCCTCCACCCCCTTGCTCCGCGGAACGAAAAGAGAACAGCTGTTGAATAAGAAACTGATTTCCGAACAACCGATCAAGAAAGATGACTTACATTTATTTACAAAAGCAATATTAATCAACGCTATGATAGATATGGAAGACAGTCCGGTAATCAATGTCAGGAACATTTTCTAAGACACAACTGATAAATTCTATATCCTATACTTATTGCTGATTTTATGCACAGTCATTATTTGCTGTGATAAACCCTAAGCACGAATATCGAAATACGAAACAAATCCCAAATTCGAATGGTCATAATTCCGAAAATGGGTTGCCTTTTGAACAGCTTAGATTTTTGAAATTCGAATTTGTTTAGAATTTCGGATTGGGAGCTTCGAATTTTTTAACATCAATTACTATTTTGCAAAACATGAGTTCTTTTTAATGACAACCAAAAGGAAGCTAACTCTCAATTCTGTCTCAAACTCTGGGAGTATTCAAACTCTTGTTTCAGGAAAAGAGCGAATCGCTCTATTTATAAGAATATATGTGGATGATCGGCTTCATAGTCGAACACTTCACTTTGGAATCCAGTGAGAATTTACATACATTTGTGAGTATGACAACATTCAAACGAAGATTGGTCAGGGAAAAAGTTCTTCAGACGCTATATGCGTACGAGATGTCAAAGGAACCCATTACCAGCGTTATCAGCAACATCATGGGAGATTTAAAAAACTCTAAAGACGATTTTGAGTTTGCCAAAAAACTCGTCAACGAAGTAATCCACCACGAACAAGAGATCGAGGAAATCATCAAAGCCAGGGTAGCGCATTGGGAATTTGATCGAATCGCGTTCATCGACAGAATTCTTCTTCGAATGGGGATATGCGAAATGCTCTACTTCCCGGACATACCTCCGAAAGTTACTATCAACGAATCGATTGAGATTGCAAAAACCTTCAGCACCGAACAAAGCGGGAGATTTGTCAACGGCGTTCTCGATGCTATACTCGACGACTTTAAAAAATCCAACTTACTTAAAAAAACCGGACGAGGATTGGTGGAAGAAAATCTTCATCCCGAAAATAAACCGCTCAGTAAACCCAAGAAACAATAATTGGAATCGATGGAGACCTCGATTGTCCGTTCGCAACGCTCTAAGATTTTTGCATGGACTTTGTTCGATTTTGGAAATACTGCTTTTTCCGTAATCATCGTTACCGTTATTTATTCTCGTTACTTTACGAATCATGTAGCGGGCGGTCAGCGCTGGCTGTGGGGTCTTGCGGTCAGCCTCTCGATGATCTTTGCTGCAATTCTTTCACCGCCTTTGGGAGCCGCCGCCGATCATTCAAATAATAGAAAGCGTTACCTTCTCGCATTCACGCTGATCTCGATCATTTGTACCGGACTTCTTTTCTTCGTCCAAGAGGGTATGATCTTTCTGGGCATTCTGTTATTCATCTTTGCAAATATCGGGTTCGAGGGTGGCATTGTTTTTTACGACGCTTTTCTTCCGAATCTTACTTCCAGATCATCTTACGGCAGGGTATCGGGCTACGGATTCGCGATGGGATATCTAGGGGCGCTTGCCGTCCTTCTTATCGTGAATTTCATGCTGCCTTTACCATCAGATCCTGATTATTTATTTTCGGTCAGATTATCTTTCATCGTTGCAGCCGGATTTTTCTTTTTATTTTCTCTTCCACTCTTCTTTATGGTTCCGGAACCCCGGCACGGAAGAGAAAAAACCAGCTATTACTTTACTGATGGATTCAGACAGGCGAAGAAAACCTTTCGCGCGCTCTTCATCAATAAAGAGCATCCGAATATCGCCCGGTTTCTTATCGCATTCTTTATCTACAACGACGGTATCTTAACTGTGATCGCATTCGCGGCAATCTTCGCAGACCGGATTCTTCATATGTCGGATAAAGATATTATCGTATTCTTCGCAATTGTTCAAACGAGCGCTGTTCTTGGTTCGTTTGTATTCGGCTTTGTAACCGACAAAATCGGACCCAAGAAAACTATCATGATTACCCTTGCACTCTGGATAGCTATCTCAATAGGAGCTTATTTCGTTCATACTATTACCGTATTTTATATTGTGGCAATGGCTGCTGGCGTCGCTGTTGGATCATCGCAATCGTCGAGCCGGAGTTTTATGGCTCTGCTTACACCTAAGGAACGTGAAGCCGAATTTTTTGGATTTTATGACGGACTATGCGGTAAAGCATCGGCTGTGCTGGGTCCCTTCATCTATGGTTTGATATCAGACTTCACCGATGAACGGGTTGCAGCGCTGGCAATCGGCGTATTTTTTATTACCGGCTTGATCGTCCTGCAAAAGGTTCGGGAACCTGAACGGAAGATTATCCAATCATACACAATGTAGGATTTCCAGATTACCGAAATTTTCTTTAATTTATTACTACTATTATTATTTAAAAGAAGCTATTTTATGAAATCCTATACATTAATAATCATTATTTCACTGCTGATATTCAATCTTACACTTATCGCAGGTGAATCACCGAAAACCAATGAGTTCGTTAAATGTGAAATCTCGGTTAAGCAGAAATCGATGAAAGCTGGTGCCTCCGGCGAATTATTGATCTCGTTGAAACCAAAAGACGGAATCCACATTAATCTTGATCCGCCGCTTACATTAAAACTCGACAGCTCTACGGTTTTCTCGATAGTTGGAAAGCCTATATTTTCAAAAACAAATAAAAGCGAGTACATCGATATCACCAAACCTATAAAGCAACCATTTACACTATCGAAAAAAATAAAACCGGGACTCGTACAATTGAAAGGAACACTATCTTACTTTTACTGCTCAGGTTCCGATGGCTGGTGCGCGCGATTCAAACAACCGATCGATATTAGCGTTAAAGTTATTCAATAGTATTGAATGGAAAATATATATTTCATATCGGATGCCCACCTGGGACTAGGTACGCGGGAAGAAGAGCGTATAAAGGAAGACCGGCTGTTAGCCTTTCTCGATTACATCGGGAACGATGCGGCTCAGTTTTTTATTCTTGGTGATTTGTTCGATGCATGGTTCGAATACCGAACCGTTATTCCTAAAGGATTTCATCGTATCCTCGCCAAGCTGGAGGATATTTCAAGAAGAGGTATTATTATTCACTTTCTTGTGGGTAATCATGATTGCTGGATACGTAATTATTTTCGCGATGAACTCGGCATGAGAACTTACCTCCATCCGTTTGGCATCACACTTAATGGGAAAAAAATATATCTGCACCACGGCGATGGTTTAGCTAATAACGATGCGGGCTATCGGATTCTGAAGAAAATTCTTCGCAGCCGATTTTCCATTTGGCTTTACTCCTGGTTACATCCCGATTTAGGATTGAAGCTGGCACGCTCATCATCCAAAACCAGCCGCCATTATACAGCCAACAAACATTATGGCGAGGGTGACGGTATGGTGAAATTCGCTGAACAGATTATCGGAACAGGTTACGATGTCGTCATAATGGGACACAGACATCTTCCAACCCGACAAGAAATCAGCAATGGAATTTATATCAACCTCGGCGATTGGATAAGATCAAACACATACGCGAAGCTCGACAAAAATGGGATTGTTCTTGAGCAATGGAAATAATGGAATAATCTATGACAGTAAAGAAGTTTTTGAAAAATAACCGCAAGAAAACTCTGGTTGGCGGAGGGGTTGTTCTGCTTCTTATAATTTTCTACATAATATTTTTACTCTCAGGTCTGCCTTCGCTCGAGCAATTGGAAAATCCGAGACCGGAACTCGCGACGAAAGTTTATTCTAACGACGGAGAGGTTCTTGATCAATATTACATAAAAAACCGAACCACTGTTACATTAAGCCAGCTTCCGCCTTATATGGTAAACGCGCTTATTGCAACCGAGGACAAGAACTTTTACAACCATTGGGGCGTCGATTTACCGCGATTTGCACGGGCGATGGTAAAAAATATATTTACATTGAAACTTCGGGAAGGGGCAGGCGCTAGCACAATCACACAACAGCTTGCCCGCAATCTTTATGAACTCAAAGGTACACGAGAATCGATCTTCGGAAAAATTACACGGAAAATTCGCGAGTGGATTACCGCCGTGCAGATTGAAAGAAACTACACCAAGCAAGAGATCATCGAGATGTATTTGAGTGTTGCATATTTCGGCCGGAGCGCCTATGGAATCGCATCTGCCTCACAAATCTATTTCGGAAAAAATCCATCCGATCTGTCACTATCTGAGACTGCTCTGTTGATAGGGCTGCTCAAAGGTCCCGGAACATACGATCCATTCAAACACGTCGAACGGTCAATGAACAGGCGAATCACCGTTCTGAATCAAATGGCAAAGTATGATTATATAAATGAAAAAGAAGAGAGCCTTGCGGTTAATGATAAGCCCGCGCTCATTCCATTAGATGAGCAGCTCAAAGCCGGTATCGCACCGCATTTCGTCGAGATGGTGCGTCAGGAACTTATACAAAAAGCAGAAAAATACGGATTCGATATTTACCGGGATGGGCTTTCAGTTTATACTACGCTCGATAGCCGGATGCAGCGCCATGCGAACAGGGCTGTGGATGAGCATCTGGCAATTTATCAGAGTATTTTCAACAAACAATGGAATTGGAAAAACCATAAAGATGAACTTCGGCAGGCAATTTCGATGGCAATTCGAACTTCCGATATTTATCGAGATGCGGAATCAGCTAAGCGACGGGATAGTCTGGCGCGCACGCTTAAGAAGAACCAGGCATTCATAGATTCAGTTAAGAAAATAGCATCGCGAATTGAGGTTGGATTTGTAGCGCTCGACCACACTGATGGAAATATTCTCGCAATGGTGGGTAGTTCAGAATTTAAAAATTTCAAATATGGATTAAATCATGTAACCCAAATCTCGCGGCAGCCGGGGTCTGCCTTCAAGCCTTTTGTTTACACGGTTGCAATCGACAACGGCTATCCGCCGTGTTATGAACTTCTCAACCAGCCTGTAACACTAATGATGGCAGGCGGCAAACGATGGACGCCTGAAAATTTCGACCACCAGTTCGGCGGTAAGTTCACTTTGAGGGAAGGTATTAAAGAATCTATCAACCTCATAGCAATCCGTGCGATTATGGAAATCGCGCCGGTTAGCACTGTAATCCAGTATGCTCATCGTATGGGAATTAAATCGGAATTACCCCCGTATGAATCTCTGGCAATAGGTACCGGTGAAGTTAAACCGCTCGAGCTGACGGCTGCCTACGGTGTATTTCCTAATGAAGGGGTTTACGTTGAACCGATTTCTATTCTAAGAATCGAAGACAAGGACGGCAACATTATAGAAGAAAACCGACCTACGAAGCGTGAAGTATTGAGTAAGGAGACTGCTTACCTGATGACTGATATTCTGACGGGAACTGTTGACGGTGGGACTGGCGCGCGTGTTAGAAATTATTTTGTAAGGCCTGCCGCAGGCAAAACAGGAACCACACAAGAGTATGCGGACGCATGGTTTGTTGGATTCACACCTCAGATTACAGCGGGAGTTTGGGTGGGATTCGATAATAAAGCTACACACTTTACAACAAGTGACGGTCAGGGCGGAAGAGCTGCTGCGCCGATATGGGGACTTTTCATGAAGTATGTATATGATGATCCCACTATTGGGATGCCGCTTCAATATTTCAATCCACCCGATGGTGTTGAACGAGATACGATTTGTTCGGAAACTAAAAAGCTCGCAACGCCATTTTGTCCTGAAAAAGAAATCGAAGTATTCAATAAGAAGTACTTACCCGGTGAATGTAAGAAACATACAGGATTGAAAGAAGGAGAAGAAAATAAAAATATCATCCATTTCTAAAATAGTCTCTCCACACGCTTTTTAGCGGGCATGCCTTAGTAAATATTTATTACTCTTCTAATTCTGTAGCGAAAATATTCGATTCATCTTCCAATGAATCTTTTCTCTGAGATTTATTTTGTTTTTTCAAAATTACTACTAGTGGTATCGCAATCAAAGCAGCCAAACCGGCCCATTTGAGGATTTTCATAAGCCCCTTATCCTCGTCCATAATAATAAACTACCTTTCTTTTTTACTCTCAAAATAACCATACTGTAAATATTTCTTAGTGATCGAAGTCACCCAAAATCTATTTTATCGGAAGTATATCTCCTATTTTCGCGATCAAATATTCAAGCTCGAAAGGTTTAGTGATATAATCTGTCGCACCTTCGGATTTGGCTCTCATAGCTTCCTGTAAATTATTGAATGCGGTAAGATATATAAACGGAATGTGTCGATATTTTTCAATTTTGTGTATCTGTGAGAAAAAATCGAATCCATCGATACCGGGAAGTTTAATATCCGCGATGATTAAATCGGGTATTTTGATTTTTAATAGTTCTAGCGCCTTTTCACCTGTCAGCGCTTCGATCACTTCATAACCCAAATCCCGGAGAAGTCCGCTTACTGCCTCAAGGAATTCCTTTTCATCTTCGAGATATAATATTGTCTTTTCAGATTTCACAAACCAAATTAAAATATTTTCATGTTAGTTTTTCTAGACTGAATAAATATACCGTTTCCTTGAAGTAAAGTCAATTTAGAAAAACACGTTGGAAGACTCATGAGCTATATATTTATCTTGCATCGCACGAAGTAAGCGGCTATGCATATCACTAAATTAGCACAGTATTACCTTTTACGTTCCGAAACGCAAGTGGATTACCTGCACTGTATTTGTTATATTTGATTAATGATTTCCCGAATAAATATTTTTCTCTGATGCAAGAATTTCCAGATCGATACATCAAACGAAATTTTTTAATCAACTTCTTCGAAGGAGCTCTCTTCATCGCAGGCGGTTCGTTCATCTCTGCACAGACAGTACTTCCGGCACTTGTTAACCGTCTCGGGGGAGGCAATATTGCCATTGGCGCGCTCGGTGTAATTGTTTGGATCGGGTTGTTTATCCCCCAAACTTTCGCCGCGCGGTACGCACAGGCACAGCCCTGGAAGAAAAAATGGGCGGTCAGATTAGGCTTTATTCAACGCATGGTAATTCTTGTTCTCAGCGTTGTCATATTCATCTTAGGAAAACAGAATACACATCTAACTTTATTACTTTTTTTCATCTTGTACGGTCTCTTTCAAGTGCTGACAGGTGTTGCCACACCTTTTTGGTTCGATATGTACGCTAAGCTTACGCCGGTCGGGTTACGCGGAAGATTGTCGGGCATGAGGACCGCACTGGCAGGCGGCGGAGCTTTCGGCGGTGCTTTCCTGCTTACATGGCTGCTTACGAATTTTGAATTCCCATCGAGCTATACTTTGATATTTTTCGTGACATTCACTCTCCAGTTCATTTCAATCATCCTCCAAAATGGAATCATCGAAGAACATCCAAGCGCTGTCCTCCCCATTCAATCGATGAGAGATTACCTGAAGCAGCTGCAGAATGTATTTCTGAACAATATCCTTTTTAGAAAATTTATTTTTGCCTCAACTTTTTTAATCCTAGCGGCAATGCCTCTTGGATTTTTTACGGTATATGGTCTAAAACACTTCCACGCAGAGGAGAGTATCGTCGGGCAGTTCACGTTGATGATGGTTGTTGGTCAGGGAATCGGAGCTTTGATTATTGGATATTTCGCGGATCGGTTCGGGAACAAACTTGCTCTGATAATTGCAGCCGGCGCATTGCTTGCGGCAAGTGTATTTGCTTTGATCTCACCATCGTTGGTATGGTTCAAAATAAGTTTTTTCTTTATGGGAATTAATCTCGGGTCGGAACTGATGACTCGGCACAATCTCGCGCTCGAATACAGTCCGATCGAACAGCGATCAACTTACATAGGCTTGATGAACACCGCGCTTGCGCCGCTATATCTTTCAGGTTTATTAGGAGGGTGGATAAGCGATCTGATCGGTTATCATGCGGTTTTTTGGATAGGTGGATTTTGTTCGCTAATCGGAATTGCGTTACTAATTCTGATAGTTCATGAACCGCGTTTGGCGGCGATCAAAAAAGATGTCGGAAAATAATTATCCTAAAACAGAAACAAGAAGCGCCATTCTTATGAGAACTCCATTTCTTGTTTGTCTGAAATAAGCGGCTCGTGGATCGCTATCGACCGATGGAGATATTTCATGAAGCCGCGGTAAAGGATGCATCAGTAACGCACTGCGCGGCATGAGTTTCAATATATTATCGTCGATGAAATATTTTGAGATCGTTTCAAGCCTCTCGCCCTTTTGGGTGAGCAGTTCAGGCTCAATCCGGGTACTGTAAACAACATCCACTTCGGGTAAAACTTTTTTCAGATCGCTCTCCAACGAGAACCACACGTTGTGTTTCGTTAGATAATCGAGTATATCTTGTTTTATCTGAAATGAAGATGGCGCCACGAAGAATAGTTTAACGCGGTCAAATTTCCCGAGAAGATAAGCAAGCGACCTTACGGTTCTTCCATCGGTAAGATTGCCGACTAAGGCAACTTTTACACCTTCGATCGTTTTTACACCTTTGTAGATGGTGTATAAATCGAGAAGAGCTTGTGTGGGATGCTGTCCACCCTTACCATCTCCGGCATTGATGACCGGGATTGTTGAAACGGCAGCCGCACGTTGTGCGCCGCCTACTTCATTATGGCGTAAGACTATAACATCGGCATAATTTCCCACAACCCGGATTGTATCTTCGAGTGTTTCGCCCGCAGCTACCGAAGAAAACGTATTCGCGCGTTCGGTCGATAACACGTTTCCGCCAAGCCGGTACATGGCTGACTCGAACGAGAACCTGGTTCGTGTAGAATGTTCATAAAACAATGACGCCATAATTTTGTTATGATAATCCTGCGTTCCACCGCGCGCGTGTGTATGTTCCATCCGATCTGTAAGTTCAAACAATTCAACGAGCGTAGGAAGCGTGAACTGTTGTGACTCGATAATGTGATTTAGTCTCATAGCGGACTCCTTCCGATAATATGTGTTCCCGTTTGACCATCGAGCGCGGCGACAATATGTTCAGGGTCGGTAATAATAACTTGTTTTCCGCCACCCTCAAGAAAGTCGATCGCCGCTTCAATCTTCGGTTTCATACTTCCCTCGAGGAAATGTCCTTCGACAAGATATTTTTTCGCTTCTTCAAGAGAAATTTTGTGAATTGCTGTTTGATTCGGTTTCTTGAAATTAATATACACCTGTTCGACTTCCGTGGATATGATAAAACATTCAACGTCAAGTTGATTTGCAAGCAGCGCCGAAGCTCGATCTTTATCGATTACCGCCTCTACGCCTATGATAGTTCCATTTTCTTTGCTGACCGGAATTCCTCCTCCTCCAGAAGCGATCACAATGATCCCTTTTTCCAGACAATCTTTTATAATTTCAAGTTCAATTATATCCAATGGTTTCGGCGAAGGCACAACCCTCCGATATCCGCGCGCTGCATCTTCAACGATATCCCAGCCGAGTTCGTCCTTTTTTTTCTGCGCAGCTTCTTTTGAATAAAAAGGACCTATCGGTTTGGTTGGATTCAGAAATGCTTTATCATGCTTATCGACAAGCACCTGAGTGATGAGACCTGCGACCGGCGTTGAAATATTCTTACTTTTCAAAATTGACTGAAGAGATGTTTGCAAAATGTAACCGATTTCTCCCTGCGTCATCGCCACACAAACATCGAGCGGTAGAGTATAGGTTTGCGATGAACCTGCTTCAGACCGCAGAAGCTGTGAACCGACCTGCGGTCCGTTACCGTGTGTAATCACGATTCTATAACCGCGTTCGGCAAGCTCACCGACTTGTACTGCTGTTGTACGCGCATTCGCAAATTGCTCGGGGATAGTGCCTTTCTGTCCGGCACGGATTAACGAATTACCCCCTATCGCAATAAGAACGGAATTCTTCAGATCATTCTCCCTTCATCAGTGTAAACATGACTGCCTTCTGAGTGTGCAGGCGATTCTCTGCTTCATCGAACACAACCGAGTTTTTTGAATCCATAACTTCATCTGTAACTTCTTCGCCGCGATGGGCTGGCAGACAGTGCATGAAGATAGCATCGGATTTGGCGATGGACATCAATTTTTTATTTACCTGATAATTTTTGAATATCGTCAGTCTCTTCTCTTTTTCGGCTTCCTGCCCCATGCTCGTCCAGACATCTGTATAGATAACACTTGCACCCTTCACTGCTTCTTTAGGATCGTGATTGATTTCCACAGTCGAGCCCATTTTCTTTGCTGACGTGACGGCAGATTTGAAAACATTCTTATCGGGTTCGTATCCTTTGGGTACTGCGGCGACGAAATTCATACCAACCTTTGCAGCAAAGAGCATCAATGAATGACATACATTGTTACCATCTCCGACGAAGACGAATTTTTTTCCGAAAAAGCTCCACATCTTCTCGTGAACAGTCAAAAAATCACCCAGCGCCTGGCATGGGTGCTCACGATCGGTAAGAGCATTGATTACAGGCACCTTCACTGCCTTAGCAAGGTCTGTGCAGGTTTTATCAGCATAAGTCCGCACAACAATACCATCCACCCATCGTTCAAGATTCTTCCCTGTGTCATAAACGGACTCGCGTTTGCCCAGACTTATATCAGCCTGTGTTAGGTAGATAGCATGCGCACCGAGCTGGTGTATTCCAACATCGAAAGTCACGTGAGTTCTGAGCGACTGCTTTTCAAATATGGTCGCAATCGATTTCCCTTGCAGTGAAGTTGAGTAATTTTTCGGTTCCGACTTAATTTTCTTTGAGAGATCGATTAATTGATACAATTCATCTGTTGACCAATCGGCGATGCTTAAAAAATCTTTTTTCATAAACAATTATCCCTTTATCTTCTTTAAAAAATTTGTGAGAATATCATTTAAATCGGGTTTTGCGATCTCATCCAGATCATAATTGACACGAACCGAAGGTTTGTTAATCTTTATGATGCGCCGAAGATCGATTGGAGTTCCAATTATGACAGTGTCACAATCCACCCGATTAATTGTTGTCTCCAGGTCTTTAATCTGCTTGCCGCCATAACCCATCGCCGGAAGGAGTGTTCCAATCTTAGGATATTTTGCAAATGTTTCTGCAATAGAATTCACAACCCATGGACGTGGATCGATTACTTGCGAAGCTCCGAATTTCTGAGCGGCGATAACACCGGCACCGTATGCCATCTCACCGTGCGTAAGAGTCGGTCCATCTTCAACGACAAGAACGCGTTTTCCGCGGATTAGTGTTTCATCCTCTGCTGTAATCGGTGATGCGGCTTCGATTACAATTGCGTTTGGATTTACCGCCCGAATATTTTTTCTGACAATATCTATATTTTCCCGTGTCGCTGATTCAACTTTGTTTATGATAATTACATCGGCGAGCATGATGTTAGTAGCACCGGGATAATAACTAATTTCATGACCCGGACGATGAGGATCGGCAACAGTGATAGTAAGATCGGGTTGATAAAACGACATATCGTTATTGCCGCCATCCCAGACGATCACATCGGCTTCTTGTTCCGCCTGTCGGAGGATTGCCTCATAATCAACACCGGCATAAATTATCGTCCCATGTACGATGTGCGGCTCGTACTCTTCCATCTCCTCAACAGTACATTCAAATTTAACAAGATCATCCAGTGTTTGATAACGTTGTACCTTCTGTTTTACCAGATCACCGTACGGCATAGGGTGACGTATAGCTACGACTCGTTTGCCCATCTCGCGGAGAAGCTTACAAACTTTTCGAGATGTTTGGCTCTTTCCTGAACCGGTGCGTACTGCAACGACCGCTATTACCGGGACCTTGCTTTTCAACATGGTCGGCTTTGCGCCAAGTAATTTAAAGTCAGCTCCGGCGGCATTGACAAACGATGCTTTCATCATTATATAATTGAATGAAACATCCGAGTACGCAAAGACTACTTCATCGACATTATTTTTTTGAATCAGCTCTTTTAGATCAGACTCGGGAAAGATTGGAATTCCCTTTGGATAGAGTTTACCTGCAAGCTCGGCTGGATACTTTCTTCCTTCTATATTAGGTATTTGAGTTGCTGTAAATGCTACAACATCATAAAGTTCATTATCCCGATAGATGGTATTGAAATTATGGAAATCTCTTCCTGCTGCCCCCATAATAATGACTTTTATCTTCTTCATATATGAATCCTCTGAAATTTTGATTTAAACAGCAAAATCAAATATTCTCAATTGAAATAGACGATTTTGGTGTAAAGATTTGAATTATTGGTGTGTAAATCTACGATTTTTTCCGATGGGACACAAAAAACTGTGCACACAACCCTGACAGTCAACCTCGATATGAGGCAGAGAGGCATTACAGCGAGGACATAGCTCTACCAATGGATTGTCGATAGTGAACTTGCATTGCGGACAAGCCCGTGCTTCAGAACTTAGCTTTTGTTGAAGATTTGTACTTTCGCTCGAGGCATTGTTCATGTTCATTCAAATAACGATATGTGAAACGAGACCACCGATAAAAAATGCGACTACCCATGTCCCTATCCAGATGATCATTCCTTCTTTCAACCCGCGCTCTTTCATCATCACCATCAGTGACGCTATGCAGGGAACAAAAAGAGTGATTGTAATGAGAGCAACGGTAATTTGCATGGGCGTTAACACCATGTGGTACAATCCTGCCGCACCGAAATCTCGCCGAACGACACCCATGATGAATGCTATTGAGGCATCAGCCGGAAGTTGAAGCCAATGAGTAGTGAGTGGAATGAGTAATTGCTCTAAGTAAACAAGAAAACCTGTAATCTGAGCGATCCCCACGGCAAGCGCTCCTACAAAAAACCAGCCCGATGCTTCCTTCATAAAGTTGTAGGTTCGGTAAATAGTTTTTCGTATAACATTTTCAAGTCTCGGGATACGCATCGGCGGCAGATCAAGAAGTAATGGAGCCGATTCTCCTTTTAAAAATTTATTTAAAATTGTACCGATAGCGATTAAGACAGCGAGGATAGTAATAGTGTAAACAAGCATCGGCAACATACCGGCTCCTGCCAATAGTGCGGCTATCACCGCAAGCTGAGCAGAGCAAGGAATTACAAACTGCAAAAGCGCTGTGGCAATTGTTTTTTCTCTTTCTGTTCCAAGCAATCGTGTGGTTATGGTTGCGGAGGTCACGCACCCGAAACCAAGAATAAGCGGTATTACTGCTCTTCCATTCAATCCCAGTACACTTAATGTTCTATCAACCATAGTTGCCAGACGCGGCAAGTAACCGCTGTCTTCCATCAGAGAAAGTGCGATGTAAAATGCTGTAACGAGCGGAAGAAGCAAGAATATAAGATACGTGGTTGTCATCGTAATAATGCCGAAATCACCTACGAGGAGCGCATTCCACCATGATGACACCGGAATTATCCTGGAAATAACCTCGCGAAGCCAGGGTTCCCAATGTGCTTTCCCGATTTGCTGCTCGGTGAAATTCACTACATCCTGAGCGACAAATTTTCCCACGAAGAGATAAGCAAGGAAGAGTGCCAACGCGAGCATAGGAATACCTGTCAAAGGTCTGATCGCCCAGCGACCAATCAACTCCGAATATCTTTTCTTCGGTGAGACATCAACCACAACCTGATTGACAATATAATTGACACGGTTTCTTCGCTCGATGTATATCTCGTCGCGTGCGTTGCCCGGCGGAACACCATGTCGCTTAGCAATGAATTCATCTCCCTCAAGAATCATCAGAGCTTCGGCTTGCGAGCCGACCATCTTCAACATAGAATGAAGCGAAGAATGTCTTCCTTCCCGTTGAACACCTTCACGGGCATTCTCAATTCCTTGTGCGATTTCATCAAACCCAACCTTTTTCACTGCAACTATTGGAATGACCTCGACACCCAAAAACTGAGAGAGTTTACCTAGATCGACCTCGATACCGTGCCGCTTCACATCATCCATAAAATTCAGCAGTACCACTATCTTTTTCCCCATGTCAATTAATTGCTGCGTGAGGAAGAGATCCCTCTCGAGGTGTGTCGCATCAACGATGTTCAGAATAATATCGGCGCCGAGAATCTCATCACGCGCAACAATCTCTTCATCATTGAACGATGACACGCCGTACACACCCGGCGTATCGTAAACAACGTAATTGAGATAATAACCCTTTATAATTTCAACCGTCGTGCCGGGATAATTGGAAACCTCCACATTCATCCCGCTCAATTCGTTAAAGACTAATGATTTACCGACGTTAGGATTACCAACAAGCACCAACTTCGACTTGTTGATATCCTTCTCAAAAAATGAAAGATCGGGATGCCGATGTTTTTCAAAATGATTTAAATTTTCTGATTTATTTTCTTCCATCTTTATTTTTCCTTATCACCGAGAACAACCACCATAATCTGTTTAGCTAACTGGTGACCGATTGCAATCTGTTGTCTGTTTTTTTGCACGACTATCGTTCCCCCCGGTAATCGCTCTAAACATTTTACTTTCTCGCCTTCGTGGATACCTAAACGAACAAATTGCGCTTTAAGCGTCCCATGGGGCACAGAAGCGATCCTCAGGTGCTGACCAGTTGTTGCTGAATTAAGCGGGATAGTATTCTTAGATTTTAACATAACTTATTTCAATTTCGTTCTAATGGAAATAAAAGATAGTGAATTCGACTTAAAAAGGAGAAAACACTCTGTTATACAATTATAATTTAAGATAAGGATATTGCTTTTGCAAACATAGGCTGTGTTGACCAACCGCACTAATGCAAAACTTGTTTTATGCTTGACATCTTCTAAGATTTTTGTTATAATGTGCGGAGCGAGAAAGAGGATATTTGGGGACGTGGCATATATGGGCATCCAGGATATTAAAGTAGATAAGATGAATTAAATCCTCTCGATTTCTTAAAATAAAAGAAAATGGAATTAGTTTTTATGTGCCAAACCAAATTGAACATCCGAAAGATATAGGTTAAAAGAAATTCGTTAATACAATAGTTATAAGCCATATTAGAATCCGAACATGAATTATATCAGCATCATAATATCTATAACCGCATTGACAATATCCGCATTGACATTTTGGTTGACCAAATTGCAAAAGGGAGTTTTGAAAATGACCAGACCTACAATAATTTTTTTTGGACCTGACGGTGGTGAGGGAAGACATAATAAAGTATTTATTAGGACTTTACTATACAGCACTTCTGAAAGAGGGAAGTATATTCAAAATATGTTCATTCGTTTACAGAGAGGTGAAATGGTCCAAAACTTCAACGTTTGGGTATATGACAACAATGGACTTGTAAGGGGAAGCGGACTTTTCGTGAATAAAAGTGGAATAGCTTGTAATCATCATTTCCTCCTCCCAAGAGACGGAAGCAATTACGACTTCTTAGCTGGAGACTATATTTTACAAGTTTATGTTGAGACAGTTGATGAAAGCTCAAGAAAAATATTTGAACGGAAACTCGCTTTAAGCAAATCACAACATGATGAAATGCTGGCTAAAATATCGGGGATATATTTTGACTGGGCTCCAAATACTCAAAATTATTTTTCACACGTTGACGAAAGTCCAAAAAAGGACAAGGAAATTTCAGACCTAATTAAAATACTTACAGATAGCAAAGAATAAAAACGATTTATAACAGTCATTTTAATAACAGCAATGCCATTACACTTAACAAGACAATTAAAGAGAGCTTTTCAAGACGACCCAAGGAACTGTATTCTTTTTGTTGGTGCAGGACTTTCAGTGACAGGGGTTAGAAAAAACGGTAAGGGTTTGCCGACTTGGAAACAACTCATTCAAGCGATGATTGAGGACTTGAAGGACTCTGAAAAATGTGATGAAATAACCCTACAAAAAATTGGCGACCAATTTCAGAGGAATGAATATTTGAAAATTGCACAAATTTTTAGGGAGAAGACCCGACCAGACCAATATGCAGCATTCCTAAAGGAACAACTTGACCCAAATGACTTAACCATTTCAAAAGTCCACGAACTTATATTATCAATAGACTTTAAAGGTATCATTACAACAAACTTTGACTGCGTTTTTGAAAATCAAAGCAACCGACTTCAACCATTAATTTATCCTCAAGGTTTTGAAGATATAAGTGCGTTTAGGCGGCGCGGTTTCTTTGCAAAAATTCACGGCTGCATTAGAAATACCGCAAATCCTTCAGAGAATCTTATCTTATCGGAAGAGAGTTTTCTTTCACTTCGTTCTAGTCCCAAATATCAAACCATTCTAAAAAGTTTGTTCCTATTGCATCCGTTATTGACTGTTGGTTTCTCTCTCACAGACCCTGACTTTTTAGGATTGGTTGATGATTTGAAAGAAATATTCAATGAATCAATGCCGACAATTTATTCATTGATGCTTACTGATGACGAAACATTAAGGGCAGAATGGAGAAGCAGGGGAGTAGAGATAATTCCATATAAGGAACATACTGAGTTAATTCCTTTCTTTTCAGAATTAAAGCATTTGACAAATACAAACGGAACAATTCAAGAATTAATTCCCTCTGAGAAAGAAGCCGAAATTGATTACAATAAGTATCTTTATCTTTGGCGACACTCACAATCAAAAGAGGATTTATACACGATTACAAAAAAACAATTAGACAAATTCAAAAATGTAAAAGAAAAAGAAGCATTTCTCTTTCAACTTTTGTCTATCTTAAATACTGATGATACATATTTGCTTACACCAACCTTAGTGGAACTTAATACTTCCGCGGCTGAAAGAGTATTGGGTTCTCTTTTTAAAAAACTAGAAATTGAAGAAAAATGGTGGAAGGTTGAACCCAGTAAAACTTTTATGCCTGTCCACAGTTGGTTATTGAATCACTGGTATGATATATCAAAATATGAATATGGTTACACAAGAGTCGAATTTATTGATTGTTTTAAATGGTTGCTAAATCCAAAGTGGACAAGTTTTGGAATCGACCTTTGGCAAACATTCAACAGAATCCTGGATGAAATATTGTCACGAAAAATACAATTAACACTCGACAAACTATACGAAGCAAGTGAAGAGGTCAAAGGAGCAGCTCAATCAATAGAGCAAATTGTATTCAAAGATGATTTTGTAATTTTTGAAGATGAATCTACAAGGGAGCGCCCATGGAATAACAAATACATTAGAACGCAGAACAACATCAACTTCCTCAAATTTAAAAGAAAAGTAACTGATGAAGGTTTTAAAAAATATAAAGAGCATCTGGACGAAGCTCTAAAGGCAAATGAATATGAATATTCAGATTTAATTCTCAAAAGGATTGTTCAAGAATATGCCCACCATACTCATTTAACATTGCATAGTAGCAGTGGGGCATACGATCCTCAAGAAGCGAAAGAGATTTTAGAAACACTTGCTTTGGTCAAATCAAAAGATTACCAACTTAAAGTGTTGTGGGCAATTGACAGGTTTCCTGAAAAAAATAGAGGTGATATGTCAATGGGAGAAGACAACAAAAACATTAGAGAAGGATTGTTCTATCCATTGTGGTGGCGGTACTCAAATGAAACGAGAGTTGAATATCTAAATTCCGGACACAAGCGAAAAATGCACAGTATAACTTGGGATACAGGACATGATTTTCTATTAAATAGATTTTTGGGACTGAGTTATGATATTGATAAAGATTTTGTGACCGAGTTCAATAGCTCATTAGAAAAACACAAATCAAAGGAAAGATACGAAAGATATGAACCAAGACCTTTGCAAGAACTTTGGCGTTACAGAGAATTAAAGTATGTTTTATCAGAGGAAACACCACCTGAAGTAATAAGGAGAATTGCTGTATATCGTGTTGACTGGGACAATATGAAAGAGAGCGATGTCCGATGGAAAGAAGCAAAATTAAAAGCACATACGCATATTCAAAACTCAACGATAAAAAAGTATTTTTCTAAATCTGACAAAAACTATGTGCTGGACAATTTACTCGGCTGTTATTCACCAAGCACTTTTACTGTAACCTTATTTCCTCAAATTATTTCACAAGTTGCTGATGACTTAAAAGTTGATGTCAATGCACTTGGAACAATTGTTTTCATCCATTTGACAATTCATGCTTACTGCCACGTAGCAAAAGATTTGAATGGTAGGGATTGGTTGGACTTTTCACTTCCACAACCAGAACAACCAATCTTTAAATTGAGTAAATTACATGAAACAATTGCACAGTTTTACACATTCAAACTAATTGACTACTTGCAAGACGAGAAATTGAAGAAAGCATTTCTTGAATTAGAAAAACATTCAGAGGATACATATCGGGACTGGCGGAAAATAGAGAACTATACACTTGAAGATATGAGAACAGTGTTAATTAAATATCGTAAAATGACAACGGATTTCCCTGACTTAACAACATAAATACATGGTGACGCAAGACAGCAAAACAGCTTCGCATAATCTTTTAAAAACGTCAAAGTCAAGTTTGCATTTTATTAATAATTTAAAAATGGTTCGATAAACTCTCCATATATGCAAGCAATAGGAAAAACACCGTTAATAAAATTAGAGAGATTGTCTGAGCCGAATTGTGGAGCGAGCTGGCAAGTGAAATACTGGAATGTAATACTTTGTAATACAAATTTATATTACACGTTATTACTATGGCAACGGAACTAATACAGAACATCTGGTCGCGCTACGGCTTCCAAGGCAATCCGTTTGATACTGCTGCGCTCTCGGCTTCTGCTGGAGCACTTTTGCCCGTAAGCAAGGCAATTGTAGGCAGTGATCAGCTTGACAGTGCGCTATCTCAGACGCTTGATGAACTCAGCCCAATTATACTTGATCCATTCTACTCTTCAGCAAGTGAACAGGAAAAGATCATACTTCAAGCAGTTTCCGTGTCATTCAAGACATATGCGTTTGACGAAATCCTGCAGACGCTCAAGTCAGCGAAGTTACAGATTACTAAGGGACCACTTTCAACGATGCTTTCTCGTTTGACGGAGAAAGGTATTTTGGTTAAGACGGAACGTGGTAAATATCGCGTTGTAAACAGGCTGTTCAATGAGTTCATCGCTAGAAAATGAGTCTACAGAATCTACAGATGAACTCCATTTTTGTAGACTTTGTATACTCCAGCATCGGGACAAGCAAAATCAAATAATATAACAACGCTGGAATATGAGAGCCCTAGGAAAAACACCGTTAATAAAATTCGAATCCGCTTAGGCGGATCTGATCTCGGTTGTTTATGTTTGATTAATTTGCTATTATTATATCGTGAAAACCTTAACATTACAAATACCGGCACAATCGATCTCGACGATAAAGAAGTTGCCATGATTGTTGCTACTGGTTTATATGAGAAAGGTAAACTATCTCTCGGTCAAGCTGCGGAGCTTGTTGGATTAACGAAACAAACTTTTGCCGAATTACTTGGCAAATACGGAGTATCTTTATTTAATTACCCGGTTTCTGATCTATCCAGAGACGTTCGGAATGCCTGACGCAACAATTTCCAATACAAGCTGTTTAATTGTTTTGTCCAAAGTTGGAGAATTTAATTTACTCCTTTTCGTTTAACAACCGAAATAAAATCACAAGCTCTCAAAGAAGCCTGAGAGTTAATCTTACCTCATGAAAAAAATACAAAATCTAATCCGCCATCAGCTGACAAATAAACGTGAATGGTAATATAAAGGAAGCTATCGAACCGGTATAACAAATTAAATGAACGCAATAGGAAAAACACCGTTAATAAAATTAGAAAGATTGTCTGAGCAAAATTGTGCCGAAACCAAGCCTTTTTTTAGTGTCTCTTATTGGCCATGATAACCGGGGATATACGCATTAATAGCCCCACGATTTATCGTGGGGTTAAATATTCAAAATA
The DNA here is from genome assembly GCA_020056225.1 of Bacteroidota bacterium. Classification (GTDB taxonomy): domain Bacteria; phylum Bacteroidota; class Ignavibacteria; order UBA10030; family SZUA-254; genus JAGVIE01. The sequence continues at coordinate 21,560 of JAGVIE010000059.1, read as the reverse complement.
AATTGGGACTTCAGTCCCATAGTTATGGGGTTGAAACCCTCTCTGGATATTATTGTTACCCCGAACTAAAGTTCGGGGCTATTCATATTTAAACTAAGGTTCACATCGTATCCTCGTTTGCTTTTTCCCCTCCCATCTCCTATTTTAGTACAACTTCACCGCGACCTGTGCCCCGCAGAACATCGGGACTTATTTTTTATAAAGCACGTTGTGTACTATTCAATTAATATTTTGAAAAATGTGACGAAAAAAGATGAAATCAATAGGAAAAACACCGTTAATAAAATTAGAGCTGTCATTCTGAACGAGCGTAGCGAAGTGAAGAATCTTTCTTTTTTAAAAGAGTAAGATGTTTCTCCCGTTCTTCGAACGGGATCAACATGACACGATGAAGGAAGGCTCGTAACTATTTGAAGGTCTTGAAAAACCGGCTTAGGAAAGAAGGCAATGAGTCGGTTACAAAATGTAACCGGTTGAAAGTGATTGCCTGGGGTGGAAAGAAATACATACATTTTTAAGGGAAAGTAAAGAATTAATATTATGGAAAACGAAAGAGCGATTGTTGCCTTTGAAAATTATAAAATCCGCAGGTTCTATGACGAACAGATTGAACTGTCGACAATCTGTCGACAGTCGGGAGATGCATTATGAATAAGGAACATGCTCTGGCTGTATTTGAGAACTTCAAGATTCGCAGAGTGTATGACGAAAAATCTGAAACGTGGTACTTCTCAGTGGTAGACATCATCGCCGCTCTAATACAACAACCCGACTTTCAAACAGCGCGCAAGTACTGGAACAAGTTGAAGGAACGGCTCAAAAAGGAGGGCAATCAGTCGGTGGCAAATTGTCACCGACTGAAACTCGAGGCGGCGGACGGCAAAAAATACGCAACGGATGTTGCCGATCCTGAGACACTTTTGCGCATCATCCAGTCAGTGCCCAGTCCCAAAGCAGAACCAATAAAATTATGGCTCGCCAAAGTGGGCTACGAACGCATACAGGACATGAGTGATCCTGCCCGTTCGCTTGACCGCGCCCGCCAATACTGGAAACAGCACGGCAGAAGCGAGAAATGGATACAACAGCGGATGATGGGACAGGAAACCCGCAACAAGCTGACCGACTAATTCGGTCTAAGCGTCAAGGAGATTATAAATAATCTAATATTCTTCATGCCTGTTTCGATGACAACTTCACCTAACGCTACACGAGAAAAACGAACGTGCGAGCGAACGAATCATCACGGAACGAGGGTTTGCCCGGGTAGCGTTACTTCGCCAAAATCATCTTCTGTATAAGCGATATTCCATCGGCTTGTAATCGGTAGAAGTACACGCCGCTGGATAACTTAGAGCCATTTCCGCCTGAGGCGGATCCGCCTTCGGCGGAAAACTCAACTTCATATCTGCCCGCCTTCTTATCTTCATTTACTAATGTTGCTATTTCCTGTCCGAGGACATCGAACACTTTCAGAGTAACACGGCTATCAACCGGTAATTGATAATGTATAGTCGTCGATGGATTGAACGGATTAGGCGAGTTCTGCTCAAGCAAGAAATTTCTTGGTAACTCTCCAACATCTGCTTTACTGAGAACGATTTGAGATTTTTGGTTCAATATCTGAATACTGCCATTAGAGCTAAGCGAAATTTCCTTCTCTCCCGCTTTGAGTACATTGTCAGACGGTTGTTCTTTTATTTCCCAGGAGATTGTCAGTGGATATTCTGCCGATGAAATCATGATAGAATACCCGTCATTGATTCCATTACTAAAAGTTTCAAGCATTCTACCCGACACGTATCGCACATCGAAAGAACCATCGGGCGGCATTGGCGGCAGTTCATATCGTCCGGGAGTATTACGTTCACCCTGATTTGTGAAATAAAGTTCTTGCATCTTCCCTTGGTTGTCCCGGAAAATGAGCTTGTCGCTTTCTCCACGTATATCGTGATGTGTGTTATTTATTTTCGCTAATAACGATCCATTAAGCATCATACTTCCCGAACGATCTGCCTTCACCCAAAAACCTTTTCCCGGTTCTATGCTGTCGGCGATATAATATGAATCCTTATATCCGAAGAAATCCGATATCACCATATCCACAGGATTTGTGCCTATAGTATTAACGGCAATCGGTTTGAATATCGAACCGATCATATTCCATCCTGTTTCAACTGCAATCGTATCCGCATATACCCATTCGCCATGCAATTCAACACGGTCGGCGTTATCGTACTTCAGCCAATAACCGATTCCATGAAAAATAGAATCTCTTATTACGTAGCCGCTGTCGGTCAAATAACGAAACGCATTCGAGATTGCCGTATTGAAAATAATATTTTTCCTCGGATCAGCAGGAACAAAAGGTATTGAAACCATGTTCCACCCTGTTGCTACACCCATCGATTGTACGATTGCATTCCCGGACATATTGATCTGATCGGGTGACGATGGTCCGTTGTGTGTAAACGTCAGGTGACCCGTTTGTACACCCTTGCTTAGCGGCGCGAAAGTGATGTAAAATTTCTTTCCCAATGAGGGAGCGATGCTTGCACTTGTGGGTGTGACTGTAAACAGACTGTTATCGGAAACGACAGAGCTGATATTCAATGTTGTCAATCCCGTATTGTAAACGGTAACACTATCGGTCTTTACTGAATCGACATAGACATCACCGAAATTTTTTGCTGTTGGGAATACTGTAAATGCTTTGAGTGTATCTTTTGTTTTAAGAATCCAACCTGCAGGATCGAGTTGAACGGATGTCGGATGATGCGATACTTCAAACGAAAAAGACTGCGTCGCCTGATCGTTAAAGAGAACGACTATCGTATCCCAACCGGCGGAAAATATTTTAAAATCAATCGGCATCGTAAAGAAAGTCGGATTGGCAGTGCCGGTTGTCTGGCTCAAACCGATAGTAAGAGTGTAGCCGCCCGCTGATGGTTCAGACGTCCAGCCATATGTATAATTGGGATATTTTTCGCCATACACCCACTCATTAAAAAAGTAATCCAGATTCTGCCCGGATGTAGTTTCGCAAACCGATTGAAAATCATCCGTTGAAGCTGTTCCATATTTAAACCGTGGATCATTCGCGAAATTATACATCGAACGGAAAAACATCGTATCGCCTATAACATGCCGAAGCATATGAAGCACCGATGCACCCTTATTATAAACCCGTGCACCGTTGAACATATATCCTACACTCGATGTATCCTGTAGATAAATCGTGCCTGTTGCAGTCTTCGCGCTGGTCATTTTACTGTTCATCGAGCTCCAATAAGAACCCGTCCCATATTTCTTTTCATAGTATAGCGCTTCACAATACGTGGCAAAACCTTCATTGAGCCAGAGATCGGGCCAGGTACGGCAAGTTATCATATCGCCGAACCATTGATGCGCAAGTTCATGAATTACCAGTCCTTCACTGAAGCCGCCGAGCGAAGTCATCGTCTGGTGCTCCATCCCGCCGCCCCACCCGAATTGCGAGTGACCGTATTTCTCGTTGATGAACGGATACAAACCAAACAGGTCAGAAAATATTTGCAATCCATCAACCGCTTTGGGCAATCCTGCCATCGCTGAAGAAAGATTTTCAGGCAGAACATAATTTAATACTTCCATCGAGTCGGTTGGAGTATATTTGAACCAGTTTGAAAAAGAAGAATAATTCGTTAGAGCAATCGAGATAAGGTAACTTGAGACCTGATATCTATGCTGCCAATAATGAGTCGATGTTCCATCACCATTGTTCACGACTAAAACTAACTTGCCGTTGGAGCCAACCTTATAAGCCGAATCACATGTTACGATAATATCGGATGAATCTGCTTTATCGAGTGGATGATCGTTGCAGGGCCACCAGTCTTTGGCACCGTAAGGTTCACTAAGTGTCCATACATAGGGAGTTCCCAAATGTGAGGAGAATTCAAAACTGCCGAAGCCGCTGCTGCCCGGTACGCCCCGATAAAATACTTCTACTGTTATCAGTTCACCCAAATCATATAACTTGTCAAGTGTTATATCGAAGTATGATGGATATTGAACCGCAGAAGTTTTTACACCTCCGACCCTAACCGAATCGACTGTTAAGGTATTCATTAAATCGAGAGAAATTGTTCCCAGATTATCTTGCTGACTTGTCGCTTTCATCATCATCATACCGGATAAATACTCCGGAGATGTAGTGATTTTGATATCGAGCTTGTAATACTTTGCATCTATCAATTGAGTAGAGTTAATTCCCCGCAGTTGATCCTGGAAAATTGTTTTGTATCGCTGCATCTCTTGCTGATAAAATTTCTCATCGATGTTTGAATTATCCTCCTGTGCATAAGCTCGTGTTAGAAATAAAAGACTAATGATTGCGAGAAGTGTTATAGAATGGCGTTTCATTATTAAACTCAGAGGTTATTTGAACAGATTATTAGTAGACTTAATTAATGTAGGAAGGATTAGAAAGAAAGTCAAAAGGAGTTGCAAGAAATTTACCGCACTACAGAATTAAGAGCCTTACGAATTCTTTAGCGCTTCCGCTCCGCCTACAATCTCGAGCAATTCTTTAGTAATTGATGATTGGCGGGCTTTGTTATAAGAAAGCTGAAGGGTGCGAATCAGATCTGATGCGTTCGTAGTTGCATTTTCCATTGCCGACATCCGTGCGCCCTGCTCTGCCGCATTCGACTCAAGAAGAGCGCGCCAAATCTGGAAATTGATATGCCTCGGCACAAGCCCCCCTATTATTTCCCGAACGGATGGCTCGTAAATATAATTAATCGGTGACTTGCTGGCGGAGCTTTGTAATTGAGAATTTATGACATCCGTCTGTATCGGAAGAAGCCGTTCAACTGCAACGCGCTGCTGGACAATAGATTTGAATTCGTTGTAAATGATTTCCACCCGGTCATATTCACCGGCGAGATATCCCTTCGCGACTTCTTCGATGATTGATCGTGCCCCGGCAAAATTCAAATCGTTATATATCCCAATGTACTTGGCGAGCACCTGAAAGCCGTTTTTTTGAAAAAAATCATTTCCTTTCCTACCGACGCAAACAAGCTTAACTTTACCGGCGTTATTCAAATCTGCATAGTTCGATCGGATGTAATTTACAGTCGATTTGATTATGTTCGAATTAAACGCCCCGCATAAACCACGGTCTGCCGTAACTACGATAATGGCAACACTCTCTATGGGTCTTTCGATGAACATCGGATGAGCTTCGATATCCATTACACCGTTCAGATGAGAAAACAATTCTTTCAATTTCCGCGCATACGGTCGCGCGGAGATAACGGCATCCTGGGCACGGCGCAGCTTAGCCGCCGCAACCATTTTCATCGCTTTGGTTATCTTTTGTGTGCTCTTGACACTGCTTATACGCCGTCGTATTTCACGTAAGGTTGCCATCTATCAGGATACTTTAAATGCCGTGAGAAATTCTTTTGCTATTGCGTGAAGTTTCTTCTGGAGATCATCCGAAAGATCTTTCTTAGCCGCTACTTCGTTCAGAACGTCACGATGTTTTAATTCCAGCATCTCAAGAAACTCGCGTTCAAATCGCTGGACATGCTGAATGGGGATTTCATCCAGATAGCCGTTCGTTCCTGCAAAGATGCTGACTACCTGTTTCTCAACAGCCATCGGGACAAACTGACCCTGCTTGAGAAGCTCAACGAGTCTGGATCCGCGGCGAAGCTGTGCCTGCGTAGCTTTATCGAGATCGGAACCAAACTTCGCAAAAGCTTCAAGTTCACGGTACTGGGCGAGGTCAAGGCGAAGCCGTCCCGCAATTTTCTTCATTGCTTTGATCTGGGCATTTCCGCCGACGCGCGATACTGAAATTCCAACATTGATAGCCGGACGAACGCCTGAGTTGAATAGATTCGGTTCAAGATAAATCTGCCCGTCTGTAATCGAGATAACATTTGTCGGGATGTAAGCCGCCACATCGCCTGCTTGTGTTTCAATAACCGGCAGTGCAGTTAAACTGCCGCCGCCAAGTTCTTCACTTAATTTTGAAGCGCGCTCAAGAAGCCGCGAATGTAAATAGAATACATCGCCGGGGTATGCTTCACGGCCCGGTGGTCGTCTGAGCAATAACGAAACTTGCCTATAAGCTTGCGCATGTTTCGAAAGATCATCGTAAATAACCAGTGAATGTCTTCCGCTATCGCGGAAGAATTCACCAAGAGTAGCGCCTGAATATGGAGCGATGAACTGTAATGGTGATGGATCGCTTGCCGACGCCAGAATAACGGTCGTATAATCCATAGCGCCTTCTTCTTCAAGCTTAGCAACAACCTGCGCAACCGTTGAGCTTTTTTGGCCGATGGCAACATAAATGCAATAGACCGGTTTGACGCCCAGTCGTTTTGCTTCTTCCGAATGTGTAACTTTCTGATTGATGATTGTATCGATCACGATAGCAGTCTTACCTGTCTGGCGGTCACCGATAATCAATTCACGCTGTCCCCTGCCGATTGGTATCATCGCATCGACAGCTTTGATGCCGGTTTGCAATGGTTCTTTAACCGGCTGGCGCTGAATTACGCCAAGCGCTTTGCGCTCAATGGGAAGGATTTTTTCCGTTTTGATCGGTCCTCGTTCATCTATCGGCTGACCGAGCGGATTGATGACACGACCCAGCATCTGCTCACCAACAGGTATGGACGCAACACGACCGGTACGCTTAACCGTATCACCTTCCTTGATGAGATTGCTCTCGCCGAAAAGAATGCATCCTACATTATCTTCCTCTAAGTTCAGAACCATGCCAAAAACACCATGTGGGAATTCCACAAGTTCACTTGCCATCACTTTGGAAAGTCCGTACACGCGCGCAATACCATCACCAACCTGCAATACGGTGCCTACATCGTAAATGTCAACTTCTTTTTCGAAACCGGATAGTTGTCTTCGCAGTATCGCGGATACTTCATCGGGCCTAACTTCTGCCATTATTTATTCCTTTATAAAAATATTTTTTGCAAATAACTTCTTCAATAAGACTCCCCGCCAAGGGAAGATTGTTTTGCCGCTCATAACTATGAAACGCTCTCCATGAACTTCTGCCTGAGGAGATCTAACTGGCGTGCGACGCTTGCGTCCCATACGGTATCATCGAACTTGACTGTAAATCCGCCTTTCAATGATGGATCGATAATATATTTCACTCTCACCTGCTTCTTAGTCGCTGCCGCCAACCTTCTAACAAGTTCCTGTTCCTGTGTCGAGGTGAACTTGACGGTCGTCCTCGCGGTAACGTTGAGGATTCCAATCCTCTCGTCTCTGAGGCGATAGAATTGGCGTATGATTTCCGGAAGCAATCCTTCTCTGTCCTTAGTAGTCAAGAGTATGATAAATTTAAACGTGAGAGCATTAACCTTTTTTTCGAGAAGCTCGGTGAGGATCTGTTTCTTCTTCAGATCATTCAATATGGGATTTTTCAGAAAAAGGGAGAATTCCCGTATTTCGTTTATCATTTTCTCGATAAACTGGAAATCTCTGTTTACCTCATCAAGACATTTTGTCTCTTCCGCAACCCCTATGATTGCTATTGCATATCGATATGCCGACCGTATGTCACTCATAGGCGATCAATTCTTTGGAAGTCCTTTTAGATATGTATCGACAATCTTCCGGTGTTTATTTTCGTCAAGGGTTTCATCGAGGATTATACCAGCCGCTTGAATAGCTAGGGTCGCCACTTCTCCGCGAAGCTGAATCAACGCCGCTTCTTTGTCGCGTTCGATTTCCTGTTTCGCTTGTTCTACCATATGGCGTGATTGCTGATTCGCCTTATAGACGATTTCTTCCTTAAGCTTCTCAGCGAGAGCGCGATTTTCATTCAAGATCCGCTGACCTTCCTGTCCTGCACGCTCAAGCTGTTTACGATTCTCTTCTAAAAGCCGCTCGGCTTCTTGTTTTGCATGTTCAGCGCGCTCGATTGAATTCTTCACCGATTCTTCCCGCTTCTGAAGCGCTTCGAGGAGCGGTTTCCAAGCAAACTTCTTCAAAAAGATAAGAAGCAATACGAATGTTACAATCGTCCAGATGATCAATCCGGGATTTGGATTTAACATAATCTATCCGGCGCGTTATTTAGTCGCAAGAATAATGCAGATCGCGAGCGCGAAGAAGGTTGCGCCTTCTATAAGCGCGGCGGCAATCAACATTGACGTACGAACCTGTCCGGCAACTTCCGGCTGTCGACCGCTTGCGTCCATGGCGGCGGCGGCGAGTTTTCCGATTCCGATTCCGGCACCGATAACAGTGATACCCGCGCCGATTCCTGCTGCGAGATAACCTAATGCATTTGCTTCCATTCTATTTCTCCTGTAAAAATAAGTTAAGATTGATATTATTCATTAATGTCCGTGTGAATCACTCACACCCTCTTCATGAGCGGCTTGCATGCCAAGCCCCATGAAGAGCGACGTGAGCATAGTAAAAATATACGCTTGCAAAAAAGCAACAAACAATTCCAGGAAGTTTATACCCAGAACAAACGCTATCGGGACAGGCGCGATTATGTAAGATTGAAATACGAATATCAATCCGATAAGAGAGACAATCACAATGTGCCCGCCGATCATGTTCGCGAAAAGACGAATCATCAGCGCGAACGGTTTAGTGAACAGACCCAAAACCTCAATTGGTATCATTATGGGCCAGAGAATCCAGTGTACACCGCCTGTAAGATGTGCAAGATAACGTCCGAATCCCTGGGCACGAATTGCCGAAACCTGAATCATGATAAAGGCGATCAGCGCTAATCCGCCCGTGACGCTCACGTTTCCTGTCGCAGTCGCGCCGTAAGGCACAAGCCCCGAAAGATTCATTATGAGGATGAAAAAGAACGTCGTGAGCAGATATGGCAAATACTTTACGCCGCCGGGTCCCATGTTGGGAATTGCAACTTCATCGCGGATGAAGAGAACAAAAACCTCGACAAGATTTCCGAAGCCGGTAGGAACTGTGCGTTTGGAATTTTTTCGCGCGGCAGTGATTGCAAGAATCAGAAGGATAACTGCGGCAATCCAGAGGAATACAACATGCTTTGTAATCGAAAGATCGAATGAAAAATTTCCGATGTGAACCGGTGCGAAGTGCGGTAATTCAATTTCACCTATGAATGGCAGATCAAGTTTAGGCGAATCATAGACATGGTGTAGAAGTCCGGTGAAAAGATTTCCGCCGCTTTCACCGTGCTCACCTGTCTTGGCGGCAGTGTGAAGCGTATCTGCAACTGTCTGATGAATCACTGCCGTATCTGGATTTGAGAAGTACACTATAATTTAACTCTGCTGTTTATTATTTATTTTTTTCTGAATATAAAAAATTTCCAACGTTAAAAAGATAACATAAAAAATTCCCATCGAACCAACTAACGCTCCAACATGAAGCTGGAACACTTTTACCAGAAGCACAAGAACAACCGCCATGAGCAGAAGGCGAAGTCCCATCCCGCCGATTACAAATTTAAAGAATGTCGTTGTCGATTTTCCGAGCGAATATTCAATTGCAGCATAACCGAGCAAAACATTTACTGTGGCAAAGAGTGCACCGACAATAGCTGCCTGAATGATTTCATTCGAACCGAATTTCACGAGCGGATAAATTCCCGCGCATCCAATCACCGCGAGGGCAAGAAAGATTTGCCTTGGGAATGACCAATCGACTTTCATTATTTACTTCTCTTTGGTTTTATCTTTTTCAACTTTATTAACGATTCTTATAAAATTATAGAGGCCCGCGCCAAAACCAAAGAAGATACCAATAATCATTAACCACGGAGCGCTGTTGAAAACACCATCCAACCAGCGCCCGATAAAAAACATTATTACCACCGAAGCCGCAAGCTGAATTCCAGAGCCGAAAAGAGGTCCGGCGGCTCGGATTGCCTTTCCATAACCTGAAAAACCCGAATTATCTTTGTTTGGTTCCGGGTTTTCCATTATTCCATCATCTATCTTCTGCCCGGCGTACTTCAGGTTTCAATTCAACGAGGTTGGGCATCGGCTTGGCTTCAGACGACATCATGCACTTACCGTCAAATTGCGCTCCTTCATCTATTACAAGCTTCGCCGCACGAATATCGCCGCGTATTACCGCTTTAGTTTCGAACACGAGCTTTTCCTGCGCAACTACCGTGCCTTTTATCTTACCGCCGATGGTAACATTCTTCGCCGAGATGTTTCCATCTACATCCCCTGAGCTGCCTACAGATATATTTTGTGCCGCTGTTACTTCACCAACAATCCTACCATCTATGCGGATGCTGCCCGGTGTTTTCAGCTTCCCTTCGAAGACCGTTCCGGCGGCGATAAGATTTAATTCTCCACCGGGTTCATTTTTTATTGCCATAGGATCTCCTCTAATTAATGCTCAGTAAATAGTTATTTGGATCTTGTACTATGCCGTTCTTCCAAACTTCAAAATGGAGATGCGCTCCGCGGCTTTTTTCTCCGGTGTTTCCAAGTAAAGCAATTATTTCACCGCGCTTGACAACATCGCCAATATTTTTTACAACCGACTGATTATGTTTGTATGCCGTCGTGTATCCTAATTCGTGCATCAGGATTATCATAAAACCATCATCGTATGTCCATCCTGCAAAGATTACGTTCCCATCAGCGGCAGCCGATACCGGACTTCCTTGCTTGCCGGCGAAATCTATACCGTAATGAAATTGCAACGGATCGAATCCATTTGTTTCATATCCGCTTACCGGTTTGGTAAGAGGAAGTTTCGAAATAAAATCTGTTTCATTTGCTTTCACAAATTGCACCGGCGCGCCGGCACCCTGATTGACGTATTGAACTTGTCCGGATGATTGAATTGCTCCGGCAGATTCTTCACCGGTGTCGCGAGAGTCCAGCCAAAACTTCGATGTAACAGCCGTGGAATCAACACCGGCGACAATCATACGTGCGCTGTCTTCGGCTGTGATCTTTTCTCCGAGCACTTTGCGCAATCGCAGATTGTAATTTCTCATCACTATTACGTCATTCGCAAGCCGCTGGAGTTGGTTCTGAATATCTACAATTTCCTTCCCATACCGTTTTGTGAGTTCGGTATGTGCTATGGGAAGATATGTACCAACCGGCGTATATATAACAACTGCGATAACTGCGGCAACCAACACGATAAGTACCGAGATAATCGTGCTGAAGAATCCCCATATTGTTACAGAAAGTGTCCGCGTTTTCTCTGATTTCGCGTCAGGAACGATAACAAATGTATATCGATGCTGTCCTTTTCGATCACGAACATTTTCAGGCGACATGGGTTATCTTTGTGTTAAAATATTCATCAACCGGATAAAAATATAATTAAAATTTGAAAGAATGTCAAAAAGTGAATATTGCGGCTAATACAAAAGATATTTAGACCTGATTTGTTGTATTGGTTGGAAGAATAACACCCCCAGCCCGTACGTACAAGCTGGGGGGATTTCTTTGCGCTGATTACTTGAGCACGATCATCTTTTTGACTTGAGTGAAAGCTTTAGCTGGATCGTTAATGGTAGTCGCTTCGAGATGATAGAAATATATCCCGCTTGGCAAATATTTCGCATCAAAACTAACTGATTTATTACCTGCATTCTCATTACCATTCACAAGCGTTGCAACAACTTGACCAAGAACGTTATATACCTTCAACGATACCTTTGCATCCTCAGGTAGTGTGTAACTGATTATTGTGACAGGGTTGAATGGGTTAGGATAGTTTGCACTTAATTCTGATGAAAGAGGAGTTGAAAATGTTGTCGAAGAAGTTCCACCATTTGTGTTTTGTTGAGCAGCTTGGACTTCAGTACCGCTGGCAATATCGATCGCCCTTCTCAACTCAACCATCCCCTGACGATTAAGCCGTGTGCCTTTCGATAACATGTTTGCATAAACTTGTTGTGCATTTGCCCGATCACCAAGCTGGAGGTATGCTGCAATTTTCTGTGATTGACAGTAGAACCACAATTCATCTTTGGGATTGCTTGCAAGAGCCGCATTAGCAAGCGAGATAACACCATTGTAATTTTGTGTAAAAAACCGGTTGTGAATGCGATAACTTACCGCACTGTTCCGGATATTCTCTGATGGCGATGTTTGAACGATCAGATTCAAGAATTTTTCCCACGTCATTTCAAGTACTGCAGAATACTTCCCGCCGGGTCCTACAAGCGGAAGAAGCATAGGCAATACGTAATCTGCGCTGTCCGGCTCTTCGGTGATAAATTTCTTAAGAGATTTTATTAGCCTGATTATTTTAGAAGAGTCACCAGTCGGCGAGGAACTTGCTAAAACATATTCTGGATCTATCTCATTAGCTTTCCCTTCTCCCATTTGTTCATTATTTGCAAGCATCGATGAACTATAGCAAAGCGGATAACTTCTATATATTGGATTTCCACCGAACTTGTATGATGGTGGTGCTTGCGCCGGACAGAGTGGATGTTCTCCCCAATATGTTAGATGCGCATAAATAATATTGCCGCCGTTAGTGATGTACATGCTGTTACCGTATATTGTATTAGACCCCCATAGATCGTAATATTCCCAATAACATGGTGGATCACATGCAATACTTGTTAAAACGGCATCGGGCGGAACACTTGATGTCAAATCTCCACCGCACACACAAGACTTTATTCTCTTGCCGATGAAAGCGTTACCTCCGGATGACACATCAATTTGGGGACCTGTATTATTGGCAATGATATTGTACCCTGGGCTGTATCCATCCGGACTGAAGTAAACATTCGATCCGCTGTTAATCCACATCCCATCCGAAGCATTCGTTTGGATTATTGCTCTATTCATGTAGACATTGCTATTCATCGAGAAGAAACCATATTGACCACTCACTTGAATAACAGTATTGGATTGAGCGGACGGCTCTAATGACACCCAGGTACCTGATAATCCTAAGCCGACTGTGTTAGATTCTAAATTCGTTCCCTTCAGTCTGAACGCGCCTGAGGTTGTTGCGTTTAGACCATAAACGCCATAGTTACTGCAATATTTTATGTTACAATTTTCAATTGTTGTGCTTTGATTATTGTTTACTACGACACCATATGTAGCGTAGTTAATATTGCAGTACTTCAATGTATTAGGTCCACCTTTAAGATCGAGTCCGTACCAATTACCGGGTGCAGGTGTTGATGATACTGAGGTGAATGTGATTGGTTGCGAGGAGGTACCGTTGGCAACAAATGAACCGTTAATTAATAATTTAATACCTGCTGCAAATTTAACCGTACTACCAGGCAGAATTGTTAGAGTTGTTCCACTTTTTATAGTGAAATTTTCTTTGAAGGTGATTGTCTTTCCTGCTCCTCCCATACTTACACTAAAATGCTCAATTATATATTTCACAGCTTGATAAACATCTATTCTACCCGCACCATATAAATAATTCTTTCCGGGATCTCCTAGGTGAACTGCTGTTGTTTGCAAAATTTTCGAGATGCTATCAATCTCGAGATCTGGTTTTACTGAAAGCATTAACGCAACAGCACCGGCTACATGCGGTGCTGCGGCTGATGTTCCACCAAACCCAAAATTGTTATACAAACTACCTGGTAATAGAGTAGGAACGTAAGAAGGTGCAGTTACATCTGGCTTAATAAGGGGGTTACTATATGTCTCTGGATCACAAGGCGGAGAATGGTAGGGTGGTGAAACTGTAAGATCAGTTAATTGGTATCTGTAGTCATCATAATCAGTCTGCGGATTTTGACATCCATAAGTCAGATTTATGTTTTCCCATGCAGATGGACCCCTACCTGATTCTCCAATTAATTCCTCATCAATGTTTGTTCCACCAACTCCAATGACAGAATTTGTATGTGCATCAAGCGTATACAGACATTCCAAAGGTGGTATTTGATCGGGATGTAACCATGCTGATGGTACATTTCCAGGTAGTGCAATATTATATGGAATAGGAGTACGAATCTCAGTTGGATGGCCCATATAGCATCCACCATCTATTTTGGCTCCTTGGTCACCAATTGAATTGCAATGTGTAATATTTAACGGCACATTGTTGTAACATAATTGACGCCATCCACTATAGTTTGGAAGAGTATATTGACCATCAGGTTCTTTGCTATTAAATTTTACTGAAATGGACATGCTGATAATTTTAGGGAGTATAAATGTAGTGGGATATAGTTCCTTCATGTTATATATCCATCCCAATGCATCCATCAAAACATCCTCTGAAGCGTTGCCTGAAGAGGGAAGACAACGAATAAACATAAGTTTCGCATCGGGGGCAACTCCCGTCACTTGCCCGTTGGTTCCATCGCCTGCGACTATTCCAGCACATTGTGTGCCATGGGTTTCATTACTTGCTTCATATATCGGATCATTGTCATTATTAAAAACATCATAACCAAAGTGATTTATTGGTTGTCCATTATATGTAAATTGATTGGGGTTTCCTTCATTCCAACGATGATCAATTAGATCAGGGTGATTATAATCAAAACCCATGTCAATAACAGCAACTGTAATATTTTGTCCCGTGAAGCCTAAATCCCATACATCATTTGCCCGAATTTTCGTTATCCCCCAAGAAATATCGGCTGTATTGGTTGAGTTGGTTTTATTGTTATTAAATTTTGTATCAAGGTACTCCTCAACTGGCGCAGATTTAACCAAGCTGATTTCTTTTACCTCGGGAATTTTCCCCAGCGTCTCAATTACTTCTTTGTTCGCAATAATACTTAGCATGTTAGCAGGCCAAAGGTCGTGTTTCAATTTTGCTTTACCAGTTCCGGTAAAATTTGTTATCACATCCATAATCTTAGTACTTTTCTGATTAACAAAATTCTTTATAGCCCGAAGATAATAAACTTGTCTTTCAGACTCTGGCATGGTTTCCATAAATACTTTCTCGTCTGATGAGAAGATTTTTCTTTCTTTCAATGTTATAAAAACTCTATATTTTATGGTATCCGGAGATTGATTCATCAAAGACTGAAGAGTTGGAGCGATCTTTGATTGTTGTGAGAATAAAACTGAAGCCATTAATAAAATTAGAACAAGCAGAAATATAATTCTGAATAATGACATGACATTATCCTCCATTTATTTGATCAATAATAATTTTTGAGATTGAATTAGTGATTTATGTAATGCGCTCGGCGAAGGTTCTACGTACATTCGACAAATATAAACACCGCTTGCGGTTTCGCTCCCATTATTATTTTTTCCATCCCATATAGTAGTGTAATTGCCAGGTTCTTTTTCATTTGAATCCAGTAATCTCACCTCCCTTCCTAATAGATCATAAATCGTTATGGTAATTTTACTTTTAGTTTTTATCTCATAATGGATGAATGTGCCGGAATTAAAGGGATTTGGATAATTCGGAAGTAATTTAATTTCATTTGGCAACAGAACAGAACTATGTTCTTGCACAACATTTGTTATTAATTCAGGATAACCGTAACGTATAAGCCCACCATCCATTGTGCCACACCATCCATGGGAAGAATCAATGAAATGCAAACTATAGATAGAACGAACGACTCTTACTCTGACTTCAGGCCACCAATCATAACCACCATTAGTTGTCCTCGAAACGGAGTACGAATCAAAAAACCATCCATTATTAACATCGACAAATTGTGTCTTTGTGTTTGGGATTATTCTTTCGCCTATTTCTTCCCAAGTTGTTCCACCGTTAAAAGTTCGGTATAACGTAACATTTTTTCTAACCCAGCCAGTATCGGGATTTATAAAATAAATCGCGCACATTGAATCAAGGCTACTTGAGCAATCGTACCATGTTATTCCACCATTCATTGTTCTCAAAGTAGCTCCAATATATGCATAAATCCATAAACGATTACTATCTTGAGTTGTTATTGCATAGTAATTTGATTGGCTTTGATTGACGTATTGTGTAAACCAAGTGTTACCCCCATCGGTTGTCTTCAAAATAGTGTATTCACCTGCTGCCCAACCAATTTTAGTACTCACAAACTTCACGGCTTGTATCCATTCTGTGATTCCACTATTCTGATCTACCCAGCTATTTCCAGCATCGGAGGAATGCAAGATACGACCACCATACCCCACTGTCCAGCAATCTTTATCTCCATTACAATCGAGTGCCCATAAACCACCAATTCCTATCCAATTCCAGTGCTGCCCCTTATCAGTTGTCCGCCATAGATAACTTTGAATAATTACACCGGTATCAGGATTTAAAAATCTTATGTCACGAATTGATGCGTTCAGCAATGATGATGTGTCACGATGGCACCAATTATTCCCCCCATCTGATGTCTGTAAAATTGTATGATAATCTCCGACAGTAATGATATGCGAGGTGTCAAATGCAAAAACATCGACTAAGTGCTGAAGAAAATGTTGTGAGGGAAAACTTAACGCCCACGTATAACCACCATCGGTAGTTTTCATAAATCCTCCTCCTGAACCGACCATCCAGCCAACAGAATCATTAATGAAATAAATGTTCAGCGCGAGTGGATTTATTGTATCTCTTTCCATCAGTTTTGTCCAATTTTCACCACCATCGGTTGTTTTCAGTAATGTTTGATATCCTCCAATTTCACCATACCCGATTAACCATCTCGCTTCCCCAACAGCCCAACCAAGCTGAGGATTACGAAAGTATATATCAAAAAAAGTAAATGTATCGGAATAGACTGTTTGCCAATGTAATCCGCCATCTGTTGTTTTGAGGATGGCACCATGCTCATCAAAGTTGTCGCGGCGCGGCACATGACCAATCGTAATATATCCACCCCCTCCGGCTACGTACCCTTTGATTGGATCAAAAAACTGAACGGACTTAAAATTATAATCTTTTGATTGTTCCTGTAACTCCCAGCTTGTTCCAGCATTTGTTGTTTTGAGTATTAATCCACTATCACCCACAACGTAACCAGTCGTCTCATCAATGAAATCAATATCTTCTATATATCCAAATTTTCTACAAGTCGAATCACAGAAATATTTTGCCCCGCTCAGTTTCAGATCCCAATGTTTTCCACCATCCGCAGAAAACAAAATTTTAAATGATGGATCATTTTCAACATAGACTGTATCATATCCGTATCCAATCACCCAAATGTTATTCGCATCAACAGGATCGATTGCCGTGAAATCACATGTGTATTTGGTATTCTGTGTAAACCATGTTAGTCCGCCGTCGGTTGTTTTGAAAATTGTTCCATAATTTCCAACAAACCAGCCTGTATTCTCATCAATGAATTTAACATTTAAAATGTCATTCCCTGTCGGTTTTGGGTTCTGCCATACCCATTGGGCAGGCAATGGCAAACTAAAAGACAAACTAAAAAACACGAGTAAGATTATTGTTTGCTTTCGTATACACCCTGGCTTATCCTGTTTATGATTAGGTTCCAACAATGTAACCCTAAATAAATTTTCGCAATCAAGAAGCACGATTCTCTTTTTCATAATATTGTTCATCTTTTTAGATAAGTTATCTTGCGCCCATTCAAACCTCACACAAGAATTTAAAGCTAATTTTAGTAAGAGTCAATACTCTTGAAAAATATTTTTCATATTCACCGAGTCGGTCGCTGGTAAGTTACAGTTAGTGCCTTTCTTGGCAAGTTGCTATAGTGAAATGGATTGGCAAGCACTTAAAACGCACTACATTCGCTAATACAAAAGATATTTAGACCTGATTTGCAGGTATCTTTCCATCGATGACTTGTAGATAGAAAAAATATTTTTATTGACCTTCCCTTCCTCCAATCTCACACTTATCTGGTCGTCGCCTATGAGATGATCGAGCGATCCTTTCTTCACCCGAAATTTCTTAGGATAAAGCTGTTTCATCGTAGCCAGCATCATCACACCGGTCAGCGCGGGTTGAAAAGTTTTTCTATCGGTTACTTTAACATAGATGCCGCCGCATTTTTTATTCTTGAATTTCGGGTCAGCCGATGTAGCGGGATTTCCTTTCGGCGTGAATTCAACCGGCAGGAATTTTACACCGGGAAGTTTTAGCTCATTCAGTTTTGCAGAAACAAGTTTGCTGTGAAGTCCGGGAATGCCGATATACTCAAACGGCTTCTCGGTGCCTCTGCCTTCGGTGAAATTCGTCGCTTCAAAAAAACACGTTCCGGGATAGACTGTCGCAGTTGCAAGCGTTTTCATGTTCGGCGATGGAGCAATCCACGGCAAACCGGTTTCATCGTACCACATTGTGCGCTTCCATCCTTCCATCGGAATGACAGTTACTTCGGCTGTCGAAGGATTGAGATAACCCTCGCCGATGATCATCTTCGCTATCTCGCCGACCGTCATACCGTGCCGGACAGGAATCGGATATAAACCGACGAACGACCGAAGCTCAAGATCGAGCGGCGGACCTTCTATGTCGATGCCGTTTATCGGGTTGGGACGATCGAGCACGTAAAACTTTTTTTCGTTCTCTCCTGCCGCCACCATGCAATAACCCATCGTGCTGATATAAGTATAGAATCTTGCGCCGACATCCTGCATATCGAAGATGAGGACATCCACATCAATCAGCATTTCAATAGTCGGTTTCTTCGATCCGCCATAAAGTGAGTAAACCTGAATGCCTGTTACAGAATCGATTTCGTCCGAGACCTTCTTGCCTGCCGGAATTTTCCCGCGAATTCCGTGTTCCGGCGCGAATAGCGCAGTTATCTTCACTCCACGCTTCAAAAGTGTATCGACAAGATGAACACCATTCGGCAACACCGATGTGTGGTTGCAGATTACTCCGACACGTTTCCCGGCAAGCGAGTCGAGATGTTTTTCAAAAAGAATTTCCGCACCGATGCGTACATGTTGGGCTGATAAAGGAGTACAAAATGCAAAAAACAAAGCGTAAAGAATTATGAGTCTTGAGTTATGAGTTATGTGTGGCTGGTAACGGTTCTTATTTCGGATCGCTCTATTCATCAGATTTATTTCATTAATAGTGGTTTCACGATTGCCCATGCTGCCAGCGACATTCCATCCCAGATTTCACCCGAATTTACTTTCTCATCGAATTCTTTTATAGTCATGAAGATTTTTTCAAATTCCTCCGTCTCATCGGGATGAGCAACAACGGGAGATAGTCCTGTTGCAATGAAAACTTTGCACATCTCATCCGTTACGCCGTTATACGGATTGAACTCCACAACACATTTTAGTTCTTTCGCTTCGAATTCTGTTTCCTCAGCAAGCTCATGCCGTGCGGTCTCTTCATGAGTGGAGCCGTCCTTCACACTGCCGCAGGGAAACTCGA
The DNA here is from genome assembly GCA_020056225.1 of Bacteroidota bacterium. Taxonomy (GTDB): domain Bacteria; phylum Bacteroidota; class Ignavibacteria; order UBA10030; family SZUA-254; genus JAGVIE01. Next base: position 2,264 of record JAGVIE010000059.1, on the reverse strand, counting down.
TACTCTCACGCTGTACAAGATAACGATACTGTTTGACGAGTGCTATTCTTCCATCATCGAGGATGGGAATGATCATGCTCGAACCGTTGACGTGAACGTAATGATATTCGCCCAGCTTACCTGTGGGAAGAAGCACATCATCTTTCCGGTAGGTCCACCAGGGATTTTTCATTTCAAATGCTTGTCGAATTTTTTTCCAGGGTTTTAATGTCATAATAAATTTTACCTTCACTTTTCGACTTCGCCCCGACCGTGAGTCTGAGCGAAGTCGAATACACGGTCGGGATAGCGTTCCAGAAAAACTAAAAATTCGGTCCGTGTACTTCCTTTTTGTAAAAACGTTTCACGATTGCAACCGCTTCTTTGGGATCATCAGTAATCGAGAACAGATCTAAATCCGATTTCGAAATCATTCCTTCCTCAAGCGCTCTTGCTTTGAACCACGAGATCAATCCGCCCCAGTATTCTTTTCCCATTAATACTATAGGGAACGGATGAATCTTCTTAGTCTGGATAAGTGTAATCGATTCGAAGAACTCATCGAGCGTGCCGAAACCGCCGGGCATGACGATGAAACCCTGCGCGTACTTCACGAACATTACTTTCCTGATGTAAAAATGTTTGAACGTGATGAGCTTATCGGGATCGATATACGGGTTTGGTTTCTGTTCGTGCGGCAAATCTATATTGATGCCGACCGAGGCACCGGCGGCTTCACGCGCACCTCGGTTTGCCGCTTCCATCACACCCGGACCACCGCCTGAGATAATTCCGTAGCCCGCTTTGACAAATTCTTTCGCGACTGTTTTTGCAAGCCGGTAGTAATGTGTCCCGGGCTTGATGCGTGCCGAGCCGAAGATAGAAACGCACGGACCTAACTTCGAAAGCGTGGAAAAGCCATCGACAAACTCTGCCATTGCCCGGAATACCCGCCACACATCCTGCTGGGTTTTCATCAGATGTTCAAGCTGTATATCCTGTACGCTATCGTGCTCACTGCGCTGTGTCATTCTTGTTGCTCCTTTTTTTAATAGATTCGTGAGCAATATAGGATTTTTTACGGAGCATTTCAACATCCCTTAGGGTGAGCAAAAAAATATTGACTTTCAATCAAACAAGTTTTATATTCTTGACATAATAATTACTGAGATATCATTAAATGTGGAGATCACTTCGTGGGGGACCCTGTTAAACAAAGTGGGTTCTATGAGACTGTAAGGCGTGAGATGCGCCTTAGAAATTACAGCCACAAAACGATCAAATCATATATCAGTTGTTTGCGTTCTTTTACAAGATATTTTCAACTCCGCCAAAAAGATGGCGGACAAGCGCGGCATCCGCGTGAATTGACTGAGCAAGACATCCGCAGTTATCTTCTTTACCTCCTTGAGGAAAAAGGATTATCTGCTGCGACGGTAAATCAAGTATTCAACGCGCTGCGGTTTTTGTATGTCGAGTTGTATAAGATGCCTTTTACCATTGCATCGCTTCCAAGACCAAAGAAGGAGAAGCAGTTACCTGTTGTTCTTAATCAGGAAGAAGTTGTAAGAGTACTCGATGCTGTTGACAACATGAAGCATAAGACGATTCTGATGTTGATTTATTCTGCGGGACTAAGAGTCGGGGAAGCGGTACGGTTGAAGATAGAAGATATTGACAGTGAAAGAAAATTAATTTATCTTAAAAGTGCGAAAGGTAAAAAAGACCGTTATACACTTTTATCGAATGTGGCGCTAGAAAATTTGCGTGAGTATTTTAAAGCATACAGACCAATAGAATATTTATTTGAAGGTGCCCCTGGTAGAAAACATATTGCAGAACGCAGTGTGCAAGAAGTTTTCAAACGAGCCACTGGAATGGCTGGAATCCGAAAACATGTTACAGTCCATAGCTTACGTCATTCCTTTGCAACGCATTTACTTGAAGCTGGAACCGATTTGCGATACATTCAGGAAATATTAGGACATGCAAGCTCAAAAACGACAGAAATATATACGCACGTCAGCAAGCAAAAACTTGGCAAGATTATTAATCCACTGGATGCAGCAATGCATCAGCCAAAAACGAAATAAACGCAATGCGTATTACATCCCGATTTGGTTGGCTAAACGCTATGCGTCTATCATACCATTTTGGGTGGATATACGCTATTCGTTAAGCCAATAGTTATGTGCAATGCTTCTTTAACTGAAAGGGGCCTCTCATGAAACTCAAGTCCATTATTTCATTCGTGCTATTTATCAACATTACGACTATTTTCGTCT
>JAGVIE010000004.1 GCA_020056225.1 Bacteroidota bacterium | reverse complement strand
TCTTTGCTGTCGTGTTTGCATTCACCTTTCGCCATCTTATCTTTACATTCTTTGCTGTCGTGTTTGCATTCACCTTTCGCCATCTTATCTTTACATTCTAGGCTATCATGCTTGCACTCGGTGCCTGCTTTTTTATCGGCGCATGCTTTCGCACATTTTTCATCTTTGGATTTTGATGCATCCATTCCTGCGCATTCGCTCTTAGCAGTTTTATCTGTGCATGCGGTTTTCTTATCACTCATCGGACATTTTGCCGTCTCCTTTTTTGTTGATTTCTCATCTCCTGCATAAAGGACAAGCGATGTCATGAGTACTGCGATGAGCAGTATTGATAGAATTACAATTGTTTTTTTCACTGCGGTGTTTCTCCTTTCATTGAAGAATGTTGTTGACATTGAGTTTGTTTTGTACTATCTAATTCCAAGCAAAATCGTCCAAGGACGAGTGAGAAAAATTTTTCCTGCTGTTGTGGGGTAAGGATTCCCTTTTCGTCAAGAAGACGTTTGACGATCTGCCTCTGCATCGTTGCCTGAAGTGAGTCGATTTGCCGTAATGCCGTCTCGATCTTCGCATTGTCGGAATTCTTGTCCATTAATGCCTTGACCAGTTCGATTCTTCTTTCCTTCATTTGTATGGTCAGGGCTTCAATCAGAGGACGTGAGGAATTCTCAACTGCGTTTAAACGATTTATTTGGTCTTCCGTGATGTCAAGGTGCTTTTTCATATAGCACCCATGATCTTCCGTACTATCCATTGCACAGGTTGGCTCCGTGCAGTACCAACGCTGGTATACAAATGTGCCTAAAGCAGAAAGATTGACGACCGTTAGAAAAATCAGGGTGATTATGAACCATTTTTTCTTCATAAATTTTTTCACTTCCTCTCAGAAGAAGTGAGAACAATGATCTGTCCGATCGACTCGTCCGAGGACAATTCAAACGAGTCTAAGTGATATGTCCGCGCAAAATATTCGTTTGAGGTAGCTTCAGAAGGTTGTTGTACGGAACTCTGGGGAAGATTCCCTAAATAATTCCCAAGGAGAAGGGAAATTATGAGCATCACAATGGCTGCCGAGTAACGGAGAGCGGGGATATATTTTTGAATAACAATACCAGATGTTTCAGGTTGCGCAATGCGTGCTTCGAGCTTGGTCCAAATAAAAGGTGATGGTCGTAAATGTTCGACGGCAGTCCCGTTTTTCCAGATTTTCGAAAGCACTGTAATCTGTTGACTGCAGTGCGGGCATTGAGGGAGGTGTTCTTTTACCTCGATCGTATCTTTCTCACCGAGACCGCCATCGATGTACAGGAGCAAATTTTTTCGGATACTTCTGTGACTCATTCTTTAAAACCTTTCATAGGTTAGACAATATATTTGGATTAAACTTGCGGTCATAGATTTTTTAGGTAAGGAAGTAATTTTTTGCACAAATTCTGTTTTCCCCTAAAAATGCGCGATTCTACTGAAGATACCGAACATTCTAATACTTTCGCGATCTCCTGGTATGATAATCCCTCATACCGATGGAGGATGAGAGAAATACGCTGCTGCTTCAGGAGTGAGTTAATTGCATGTTGAATTATTTGTTCGGTCTCTTTTCTTTCCATCGTGATATCGGGTCTATCGTCTGTAGTGTTCACTGAGAGTTGCTCATTCTCCGTATCGGAGAAAATATCAAGGGAAATCCACCGATGGCGTTTCTTCCTTGCCTGGTGATTAAGACAATGGTTCACAGCGATGCGGTAAAGCCATGTTGAAAGTTTTGATTCTGAGCGGAAGTGTTTCAGCGTCTTATAAGCATTCACGAATACATCTTGGGTAATGTCTTCGCCCTCGTGTTTGCTGCCCAGCATGCGATAGCAAACGTTGAATACCATAGCGTGGTATAATTCGAATAATTCTCGAAAAGCCGAATCATCGCCAATTTGAAGTTTTTTGAGTAGCTCTTGATCGTGCACGAATTGTTTTTGGGGTAACTTAAGGTTGATAATGTTAATAATTTGACAAATGAATGTAATAAAACTTGATGACAAAAGTAAGAACTCCGACTTCGACTCGGATTCAACTTGAGAAGAAGCGGAGTTCTGAACATGGTATTATATATTAACCTGCCGTCACTTCATCGGCGGCATGCCGTATTGCGCCCACTCTTCTTTTGCTGGACCATAAACGCCCGGAACTTTTAATCCTGCTTGCCGCATGAGCACAGTGATTTGAGCGCGGTGATGAACTTCGTGTTTGAGCAATCCGGCGAGGGCTTGAGCGCGAGTCCATTTTTCACCGTACATTTCTATTACCTCGCCAAGCATTTTATCGCTCCATTTTTTTTGAACCTCTTCACCTAAACCCTTTGCAGTTTTTTCATATGCCAATGAAATTTCGGATGAAGAGTCCGGTACAGATGAATTTTCAGCAGGTGCTTCAATTGTGAGTCCTGCTTTACCGCCCATCTCTCCAAGTGTAAGAACGATGTGCCATGCAAGAAAACCAAGCGTTCTACCTTCGGCAGTTACTTTTTGTGAAAGGGATGTATCAGTGAGAGCTTTCAGAATTTTAAGTGTGGAATCGCTCTCGTTCTTCCAGTCGGTTGTGAAATCATTAATGGTTTTGTACATAAATATTTCCCTTATATTTTGGAATTTAAATCTGTAATTGGTTCAAATATTTTATTAAGTTGTCGGCTTAGTCAATTTCTTTAAATCATCCATATATTTCTTTGTACACTCAGGACAAAATCCATGACTAAAGATAGCATCTGAATGCTTCATGATGTACGATTCTACTTGTTCCCAGTATCCCTTATCATCTCGAATCTTTTTACACGAAGAACAGATAGGTACCAATCCGCTCAACGTTTTAATATTCGCAAGAGCATCTCGTAACTCAAGAACAAGTTTTTCCCGTTCTTCTTCACTTTGTTTTCGTTCAGTCATATCGCTAAGAATTGCAACCGAGCCGTAAATTATGCCTTCTCGATCTTTCATCGGAGCACCACTGACGTCTATCCAAATGGGTTCACCTGATTTTTTAAGTACTTGAATTTCATACCTATCGGCAATACCATCTTTGCGCAAACGATTCTTTTCCTTTATTATCTCTCTAAAATATTCATCGACAAGAATTTGTAACCCTACTTTTCCAATCAGTTCTTCTTCCCTGTAGCCTAACATTTGACATAAATTATTACTGGCTAAAACAATAACATCGTCATTGTCAACAAGCAAAACACCATCATTCAATGTATTGACAAGCGTCCTGTAGCGTTCCTCGTTTTCACTAAGCGCAATTTCTGCACGCTTACGATCCGTGATATCACGTGAAATGCCGAGTACAGCAACAACCGCTCCTGCCGTATTACGGATCGGCGTGAACCGGGTGCTCAACCACATCTTTTTACCCGCAAGCGTGAGTTGGCTTTCATCATCGTGAGTTTTACCACTTTGAAAAATTCTTTGAATGTTGTTCTGTTGTATCTCAGAAAGCTCGCCAGGAAATAAATCAATCGGTTGTTTTCCGATGATTTCATCCGGTCGCCGCCTCAACTGTCTTGCCCCAATTTCGTTAACGTATTCAAGACATCCCGCCCGATCGATGACGAAGATGGCATCGCCTGAGGCTTCTGCCAGGGTACGATATTTTTCTTCACTTCTTTGAATCGCTTCATCGGCTTGCTTGCGCTCGGTAATATCTCTCCAGATTCCAACGATCTCCTTTGGTTTGCCCTGTTCATCAGTTATAAGAATAATATGATCAGAGAACCAACGATACGATCCGTTGGCGCATTGCCAGCGATATTCTGTATGGATGTATTTTTCTTTTAGCACAGAAAAATATTTATCTAACGTTCGATCATGATCATCGGGATGAAGCCGGCTTTGCCAGAACATTGTATCCTCTGTAAACTGTTTTGGTGCAAAACCTGTAATTTGCTCTACTTGCTCGCTTATCCATGTAGTTGCCATATCAGGAGAGACATGACCTGTGTAGAACACCATCGGTATTGACTGGATAACAAGCGCCTGATGCTGTTCCTTTCTGCGCAGTTCTTCATCCGATTTTCTTTTTTCAATCATATCCGCAAAGATCGTTCCAACTATTCTGAGCAGGCTCACTTCATCGTTTGTCCAGGTGCGTTCAAATTGAACAGAATCGAAACCGAGAAAGCCGACCAATAAATTACTGGAAACCATAGGTATAACGACGACCGATTTAATATCTTGCATTTGAAGAATTTCCTTTTCAGCGTTGGCTTCAACTGGCATGTCGCTAACATTAGGAACGATAATATTCTCAAATCGTCGAAGTATCTGCATCCACCATGGGAATGCTTCAACGGGAAGACCTTTAAGATTTTTTATCTGCGGCTCAATTCCTTCTGCACACCACTCGTGTGTATTATCCATCTTCGTTCTGTCACCCGAAAACAAAAAGACATAACTACGGTCGACCTTAACAAAATCTCCGAGATACTGGAGCGATTTTTCAATAGTCTCATCAATCCGTAATGTGTCAACTTTAATAAATTCTGTAGATATAGTGGTAATAACTCTTTGGAATTCATTGTGATAAAGTAATTTTTCTTTGGCACGTGTGCTGTCTGTGATATCCCGTGCAACTCCGACCAAGGCAACTGTTTCTCCTAATTCATTCTTTACGATTGATGTCCACAGCTCAACGGGGAAATCAGCGCCATCTTTGCGACGGTTGATAACTTCTCCATACCAACCTCCGGCAAGAGTATTGGGAAGAATTTGGTTCGCAACTTTAGCATTCATTGCGGGAGAACGGATAATTGAAATATTTTTCCCTAACAATTCTTCGTCTGAGTATCCATAGGTTGTAAGAAATGAATCATTTAGAAAGAGGATATTATCATTGGTATCCGTAATGGAGATACAATCCTTTGCTGAAGCCACAGTTTGAGCCAGTAATCTGATCTTTGCTTCTGCATGTTCGGATTTAGCAATTTCATTTTTAGGCTCTCGCCATCTACGATAGGAAAAAATACCGAATGAAAATGCTAATATTACAAGTACTAAAACGATTTCATCAAGTTGGGAATGCTCACCATATTTTCGCCATTCTTCCAATTTTTCAAAGAAATTAAAAACAACCGCAAAAACGAAAAAGATAACAGCAATGATTAAGATTATTGCCAAATCTTTGAATGCCTTCCCCAATTTTCTGTGTACCCTTATAAATTTCATACTCATAATTTTGTCTCCAACTAGTAGCTACATATAAAGATTTTTACCCGATATGGCTTTCAATAATGTTCATTAGGTTTATTTTACAGCATCAGGATGTCAAGGGAAAATTATCCTACATAGATTGTTAAAAGATCGGAATTGTTTGACCCTCTTCGGGTAAGGCAAGAATGGCCAACCATGGGGCCCTGCAGCCGAAGAGAATTACCGGTAACCCAATTTAATATAACGGCTATTGAAAAGCAATGTGCGTTTTATCATTATCTTAATTGATGTCTACTCATTTTGAGCTAAGAACTTTATGTAATGTTATAAGCAATTTCTCCGCAGAGAATGGTTTTGTGAGAAATGCTTGAACATTAGTCCCTAAATTTTTAACATCACTGGTTATCAAACCACTCGCAGCAATAATTTTGATTTTAGGATTCATTTTCTGTAAAGCACGAATTGTAACCGTACCATCCATAACCGGCATCATAATATCAGATATAACGACATTAATTATCTCTCTATTTTGTGCATAGAGTGAGATTGCATCTGTTCCATCGTTTGCGGTCATAACATTATATCCGTTGGCTTCCAGAGTTGATTTTGTTATATCACGAATGGATGCTTCATCATCAACGATTAGAACAAGTTCACCGCTTCCTTGCGGCAGTGTGGGATGAATCATTTCTGCTGAAGTAACTTGATCTTTCATTGAAGCAGGAAAGTAGATTTTAAATGTAGTTCCCTTAGCTACTTCGCTATATACATTGATAAACCCACCATGACTTTTTACAATAGCGTGAACGGTTGATAATCCAAGTCCCGTTCCTTTTCCCATTTCTTTTGTTGTAAAGAACGGTTCAAAGATTTTATCAAGTATCTTGGAAGGTATACCCATGCCGGTATCGGAAATTGTTATCATAACAGTGGGTCCAACTTTTGCTTCACTATGCATTTTAGAATAATTTTCATCAATAAAAATATTTTCAGCCGAAATGGTCAACTTTCCTCCATCAAGCATAGCATCACGTGCATTAACACATACGTTTAATAACACCTGATGCATTTGTGTTGGATCGGCAGATATCGTCCATAAAATTTTTGGAACTTCCGTCCGTATATCAATCGATCTTGGAAAGGTTTCTTTGATTATCTTGACAATTTCAGAAATTATGTGTTTCGGTTGTAAAAGAAGGCGATCGCCTTCGATACCGCGAGCGAATGCCAGGACTTGTTTAACAATATCTGCCCCACGCTGGGCACTGGATTCGAGTGAATCCAGTATCTGTTGACTTGTTTTATCAGGATTTTTCTTTCGGAGGATATCGATTGCCATCACGATGGGTGCTAACACATTATTGAGATCGTGCGCAATCCCTCCTGCAAGCGTGCCGATGCTTTCCATACGTTGTGAACGTAAGAATTGTAGTTCAAGTATTTTCTTCTCGGTAACATCACGAGAAACAACTATAATTTGAGATATCTTTCCATCTTTATCTTTAATAACGCTTCCCTGCGATTCTATCTGTCGGATAGCACCGTTTTTTAGTAGGAAACGGTATTCTGCACGTTTTCCAACTCCAGTCTTAACTGTTTCTTGAAAAATTTGTTTTATCCGGTCGCGGTCTTCGGGATGAATTTCTTGAAATGAATCGGTGCCGCGTAGAGATTGTGGATCTCCGAGAATATCCTTGTACGACGGGCTTGTGTACAACCTTTTTCCATTAAGATCGAGTACTGCAATCAGATCGGCTACGTTTTCTGAAATTAAGCGGAACTGTTCCTCGCTTTGACGAAGTTTCTCTTCAGCACGTTTTTGTTCAATAGCTCTAGCTACCTGCGAAGAAACATATTCAAGCATGTGTAAATCTTGTTCATTATATGCGTAGGGATCCGAATAATGTTGTACAACCATAACTCCGATTGTTTTATTACTAACGATCAACGGTACACCGAGCCAAATCGATGAGAGGGCTCCTACAAGTTCGACTTCTCCTTGTTGTCGTAATTTCATATCGGTGGCTTCGTCGCAGAGCAGAGGTTTACTGGTACGGAGGACATACGCCGTCAACCCTTTTCCAGGGTTAACCGGTGGAGGAGATATATCAACCTCATCGACAAAATATGGAAAGCTAATAAGGTCTTTTTCTTTGTCATACAATGAGATATAGAAATTTTTAGCAGGCATCACAGTACTGATTATTTGATGTACGGATTTAAAAAGGTCATCCAGTTTAAATGCCTTATCTGCTCCTTGAGAAATTTGGTATATAGCATTTTGAAGCACCTCGTTGCGCAATCGCTCAGTTACGTTACGTAATATACCTTCATGGAATATAACATTTCCTTGTTCGTCATGTACATATCGCCCGTGATCTTCGACCCAAATCTCAGATCCATCTTTCCGACGCATCCGGAAAACTTCAATTTTTTCTTGTCCGGTATCTAAGAAAAGACTATCTCTTTCTGAGGGGGCGAAGTAAAGCTCTTTTTTGATGTCAACCTTCAGCATTTCTTCTTTGCTTGAAAACCCAAACATCTTCACCATAGCTTCGTTAACATCGACAAACTTTCCCTCATGAGTGCTGCGATATACACCATCCATCATTCTATCAAATAGGGAGCGATACCGTTCTTCACTCTCCCGCAGCGCTTCTCCGACCCGTTTGCGCTCGGTAATGTCGCGGCAAAGCGATACAATGCGTAACGACTCGCCCTCCCCATCAACTGACGCGTTGATCTCTATGGGCGTTATCTTACCGCCCCCATCCACATATTCGGTGACAAAGTCCCTGATGAAACCATTCTTCGCGCACTGGGCTACGGCTTCCGCATTCCGTTGTTTCCTTCCCTCCGCTGTCCACGCAATGACGCTCTTTCCAAGGATATCGTGAAGTTTGGTATGGCCGCTAAGGCGCACATATTCCTGGTTCGCATCCAGAACCCTGCCTTGCGAGTCCAGAATCAGGTATCCGGTACCTGTCATATCAATTAGGGTACGATACTTGATCTCGCTCTCCTTCAGTGCCTCCTCGGCCCGCTTGCGCTCGGTGATGTTGTCGATGATTCCATCATAATATTTCACATGACCCTGCTTGTCTCTAACGGCCACCGCTGACACGGACCCGACAAAGAGACTTCCGTCTTTCTTTTTCAGCCACAATTCCTTGCCTCTGACAAATCCTTCTTTGAGCATTTTATCATTGAACATATTCCTGTCTTCTGGATTTTGATACAGGTCTGAAACGTTTATAGCCAGGAATTCCTCTTTGTTTTTATACCCAAACATCCCAATGATGGCGGGGTTGGCTTCAATGAATTTGCCTTCATGTCCAACGGTATTTCTGTAAATTCCTAAGTTGATGTTTTCTGTCAAACCCCTATATTCTTCCTCGCTTTTTCTCAAGGCTTCTTCCGCCCGCTTGCGCTCGGTGATATCGCGGAAACTCCACACTCTGCCTACAGGTTTTCCAGCAATCTTTTGCGGATGTGAGAAACGCTCGAAAAGTCTTCCATCCTTGAATTCAAGCATGTCATAACTTTCTTTCTCGGGATTAGCATATAAATCCTTAACATTTGAAATAAAACTTTTAGGATCTTTTAATTGATCTAAAACAAAATCAATTGCTTGTTTATCGTCGTGTGTGGCTAAGATGGCATCAGGTATACGCCACATTTGTGCGAACTGATTGTTGAAATCCGATATTTTTCCTGAACTATCGACTACAAGAATACCATCAGCCGTAGATTCCAAAGTTGCTCTCAATAAAGAAATATTTTGCTCTTTTTCTTTTTCAATTTTTTTATGCTTATCAATGTCTATTAATATGCCCTGCGCACCGATTATTTTACCTGTCTTTTCATCGCGGATTGGAAGTGAACTTTCATTAATCCATTTTGCCTCACCTTTTGTTGATCGAATTAGTATATCAGCTTTGTAGTGAGGGATATCTCCTTTTACCATTTTGCGACGGCACTCGGTGGGATCGATAGGTATTTCAGGTAAAAGAGGATTGACTACTTCGACCAGACTATTAAAAAGTTTTTCTGTGAATTCATTGGGTAGGACACCTATGAGATTTTTTATTCCGGTTCCAATGTATTTATAATAACCTGTTCCCAATGAGCTTCCAAAGATAAGTTGAAAGGGAACACCGCCTGCGTTTTCAATGACTTGTCTGAAAAATAATTCTGGATTACTTAATGTTTCTTCAGTGCGCTTGCGTTTAGAGGTATCATTCATGAGCTATTCTCCATTATCCAATAAATCGCGTTATTAATGTCATAACCTTGTTTTCTTCTTCGGGTTATATTGACTTACAAAGTAATGTAATACAAAATTAAAATCAATTTGTTTGTTAGATCTTTTAATTTGAAAAATTGTCGTAATTGAAAAGGGGTAAATGCTATGTTTTAATTGTCCGGTATAAAGACGATTGGAAATCCACAAACGGAGAGTGAAGGTAAATATTTTTTCAGGAATGCCCTAAAACTCGATGCTGTGTGTACAATTCTTCGAGGAATTGTATCTCATTATCATCTAAGATAATCTCAAGCGATTTAACTGCGTCATCAATTTGCTCAAGTTTCGACGCGCCGACAATAGGCGCAGTAACGTGTAGTTTGTTGAGCATCCATGCAAGTGCGATCTGTGCCGGTTTAACGCAGCGTCTTTTGGCAAGCTCTACAACGCGATCTGCTATTTTGAAATCCGATTCCGAGTAATAAAGGTCGTGTGCGTACTTGTCGGTTTTTGCGCGGTTCGTATCCCCCTCGAAGTTATGTTTGCGGTTGCCGGCGAGAAATCCACGTGCAAGTGGACTCCACGGAATGATTGCAACGCCTTCTTCCTTGCATAGTGGAATCATTTCACGCTCTTCTTCTCGGTAGATCAAGTTATAATGATTCTGCATCGATACGAATTTAGTCCAATTATGCTGTTCTGCAACGCGAAATGTTTTTGCAAACTGGTAAGCAAACATACTGGATGCACCGATGTAACGCACTTTGCCGGAGTGGACGAGATCGTTTAGCGCTTCCATAGTTTCTTCTATAGGAGTTTCATAATCCCAGCGATGTATCTGGTATAGATCAACATAATCGGTACCGAGCCGTGTGAGCGAAGCGTCTATTGCATCCATTATGTGTTTGCGGGATAAACCTTTATCGTTCGGACGCTCGCTCATTTGCCAATAAACTTTTGTGCCGATGATAACCTGATCTCGTTTTGCAAAATCTTTTAGTGCCTTACCGACAATTTCTTCGCTTTTTCCAAGTGAATACATATCGGCTGTATCGAAGAAATTTATTCCAAGCTCAAGTGCGTATTTAATGAAGGGCCTGCTTGCCTGTTCATCTAATACCCACGAGCGCCATTCGGGTGAGCCGTAAGTCATCGTACCGAGACAGATGCGGGAAACTTTGATGCCGGTTTTACCGAGATGGATATAGTTCATATAATATTATGACGTTTAATTTTTATATCGTGTAAATTCTACATCATTAGTTTCTCCGCGGGAAAATATTTTCACCGCTGAGTCGCTGAAGTTTAACGTTTCAACATGCTTATCCACATTCCACCACCACCGATTATCAGCATTATTAGCGATTGTACTAACGTTTTATAAGCGATGGGTTCGCTATTAACAGCACCATAGAAAAACCATCCACCTATAATAATCAATAATGTATACACGCCGAGCATAATGAGCCGGGAGATCCGGTTTGTTTGCGGAGTTTCGTGCGCGAAAAATCGATTATACAGAATCAGTCCAACCATCGCAACCAAACCAAGCCCGGCAAATGTGAGCCAGAATGATTTTATATCCTCTCCGATTCCTGTTTGTCCGACTAAAGGTTTTAACATTGACTCGTACATCATGCCGCCCAAGTTTGAACCGACCAAACTTCCAATCACACCATATAAAAACGCATACCCCATGTAAACGGCTTTTTTATCTGCCGGTGCAACAAGTCCGATGTAGCTGTAATATTTTGGATGTGCAGTCATCTCACCGATTGAGAAGACGGCAATTCCTATTATGAATATCCAAACATTAGATGCGAATGCAAGGCACACAAATCCGAGTGTTCCAATAAAAATCCCAACCACCATAGTTAAAAGTGGTTTTGTGTTTTTTACAATCCGACTCACTATGACTTGTAAAAGAATTATAGTGCCGGCATTGATTACGGTAACATGCTCAGCATCAAATTTGAGATTGATGCCTATCGAGGTGAATGCATTGTTGATAGGAGTTGCATCTATAAAATCACGGAGGAACCATAGAACAGAACCGAAATTTTGGAAGTATAAAATCCAGAATCCAGAATAGACAAAAATCATCAGCATGAATCGGGTATCACCTAACACCATCGCCATGCCCCTAAGAACTTCTTTCAAAGTTTTTGTATTTGCAGGTTTCGGCGGATCTTTGTATAAGAATAGTGTCGGGATCAACATGAGGGCGGTGTATAGAGATGAGGCGATGAAAACATAATTCCATGAAAAGCCCTTCATGTAACTTACGGCAAGTGGAGCGAGGAATGCGCCAAGGTTTATCATCCAATAATAAATCCCAAAACCGAATCCAGAGTTTTGCTCGTTGGTTGTACGCGCGAGAGTTCCGCTGATAATCGGTTTGAACAAACCGGCGCCTGTAGCCATCACAAGCAGACTCGCAAACACAGCGCCGTACGCGCTCATGTTTCCGCTTATGAAATATCCGGTCGATAAAAATGCGAAAGCAACGATGAGCATTCTTCGGTATCCATATCTATCGGCAAGTGCGCCGCCTAAAATCGGGATAACGTAAGTGCAGGCATAAATCAAACTTTGCAAGAAGCCGACCGATTGTTCCGAAAATCCCAACCCGCCTTCTTTGATAGAATTGGTGAGATAGATAGCGAGAACGGAATTCAATCCGTAGTATGCGGCGCGTTCAAACAGTTCCATGACGTTGGCAACCCAGAACACTTTTGGGAACGAACGTAATAATCCTTGAGATTTAGTTTCTTCCATAGTTTTTATTTGAATGATGGTGATAGAATAGAGTTATGTTCCGTCAATATACGTGTATCAATTCAAAAGTCAAAATATAAAATGAAAAACCATATCTTCAATAGCCATTATTTCGCCGGCTTTTCTCTTGCTTCTCACCCTCTTTCTTCGGATATTTAAAGGAATTTATGGATTTTCCCCCTGAAAATATAAAAGATCGGATAGAAAGACTCTTCACAAAAGAATATTTCCGCGATAGCATAGCCATAAAAATTACCATCGCTGTCGTGGTCGTTCTTTTGGGCGTTTTTATGTTCCCACATCCTGAGGTGATGGAATATAATTACAGCGTCGGGTCTGTCTGGGTTGACAAAGATTTGATCGCTCCTTTTGCTTTTCCGATTTATAAGGAACTTCGTGAATACGAACGAGAACGACAGGAGGCATCCCGCGAAGTTATCCCGGTTTTTGTTCGAAGTGAAGGGAACGAAAGGTTAAGCTTAGATAGCATCAAATTAATATTAGGTACGGTATCTCGTGCCCTTGATGCCTCGAAGCGGTGGATTAGAAATCGGGCGCCAGCCGATTCGCTCGCGTACGCGAACGGAGTCGCTTCATTGTCATCAACTCTCTCACAGTCAGATTGGAAGTTTTTATTAGAATCCCAGGAGAACGCAAAGAAGGGTACGGATGCCCTCATCCAGAGATTCGAAAAGATATTGCCTCTCCTGATGACTGAAATTTTTAGCGGCGGTATATTAGATCATGCCAAGATGAAGCAAACGCATTCCAATTTCGCATTGAGGAAGGGTGTCACTGAAGAAACTATTTCTTATGATGCCGTTTATGATCTCGAAGAAGCTCTGAATTTAATCGGCGCACGGCTGATAATTGTACTCAAGAAAGATATTGAAAGAGAGATAGCGTTAAAACTTATTCGAGTCGCACTGCAGCCGAATCTACAGTTCGATCAAAACGCCACCAATCAATCGTTGCAAATAGCTTTAGATAACGTAGCGCGTACGATTGGGTTCATTCAGCAAAATGAAAGGATCGTCAGCAAGCACGACCGAATCACGGAGCAAGTCAAATTGGCGCTGGATTCCTTTCGGCGCGCAAAAGCAGAACGGGGAACCAATTCAAACAACTGGAAACACTGGTTAGGAGTTACACTCCATATATTAATCATCCTCAGTCTATTTGTCCTGTACTTATTATTGTTTCGCAAGAAGATATTTAACGATAATCGCAGGCTGTTGCTTATCGCGATTCTTTTATTGATGGAAATGTTTTTCGCCTATCTGACGCTGGTAATGAATTTCCAGGAACCGCTCCAGTATTTAATCTTTGTGCCTGCGGCGTCAATGTTACTGGCGATTATTTTTGATACAAGGGTAGCGTTTTACGGAACGGTTACCATCGCGTTTCTGGTAGCCGGTATTCGCGGTAACGATTATATGATAGGACTTTCCTCGATAGTTGCGGGCGCATTAGCTGCATATACTGTTCGCGACATCCGCAGCCGCACGCAAATCTTCTGGTCGATGATTTATATCTTTGCAGGTTACACAATCTCGATTGTCGCATTATCTTTTGAGCAGCTTGAGAATTTCTCGAAGATCATGTCCGAAGTGTTGTTCGGTTTAGCCAACGCGATCATATCACCGTTGCTTACATACGGTTTGTTGATATTCTTTGAAAGGATATTCAAAGTAACGACTGATTTATCGCTTCTTGAAATATCCGACTTGAATCATCCATTGATGAGAGAATTATCTGAAAAAGCGCCCGGTACATTCCATCACAGCATCACAATCGGGAATATTGCCGAAGCTGCAGCAGAGGCGATAGGCGCAAATTCGATACTCGCAAGAGTCGGTGGATATTATCACGACATCGGTAAAACTTTGAAGCCTGAATATTTTGTTGAAAATCAGGTCGGACCTCACAGTCGGCATAACCGGCTTAAACCACGAATGAGTGCTTTGATTATTTCATCTCATGTAAGGGAGGGAATCGAGTTAGGTCGTGAAAGGGGATTGCCGGAAGTTGTGTTGGATTTTATTCCACAACATCACGGAACTACACGAATATCATTTTTCTTCGATAAAGCCTTGAAGCAAGCCGCCAAGAGGCCCCAAAAAGATGAGATTCATGAAGAAGATTTTATTTACCCGGGACCGAAACCACAAACGAAAGAAACCGGTATCGTCATGCTTGCCGATTCGGTTGAAGCAACAACCCGATCACTCATTGATATCACTCCTCAGAAATTAGAAGCCGCAATCGATAATGTAATCAAGCACAGGTTTATGGATGGTCAGCTCGATGAATGCGAGTTAACGCTTCGTGAATTGACAAAAATAAGGGAAGGATTTTTAAAGATGCTGCTTGGCATACACCACCCGCGTGTCAAATACCCCGAGCAGGATATTGCGGAAATCCCGGTTGAAACAAAACATCCTGAGGTACTGCAGAAAAAAACAAGCGCTCCTGATATTACACATCAAGAAGTGAAAGATGATGCTTTAATACCATCTATGAGTAACGATAATCCTCCGGTTGAGGCTAACATTAATCCTCCCGTGTCGAATACCCAGAACCCGGATGATTCTAAGTCCGAGAATCAAAATTTATGAAAGAACATCTCAGGTCTTATCTTCATTTTCTGGAACTCGAAAAAAATGCGTCACCCAATACGATCGCCTCATACAAAATTGATCTTGAAAGATATTTTGAATTCCTTGAAGAAGTAGGAATCACCGTTCCGAATAGTATCAAAGAGAAACACGTATCCAAGTTTTTATCGGTACTTCGTGAACTCGGATTGGCCCCCAAAAGTGTTGCCCGAAATTTATCGTCCATAAAAATGTTCCATAAATTTTTAGTCGGAGATAGGATCGCAAAAATAAATCCTGTAGAAAATATCGATACGCCTAAGCTCTCGAAAACTTTACCCGATGTTCTAAATCAGGATGAGATAGAAACCATACTTAATCAACCCAATCCGATGGAACCGTTAGGGATACGGGATAAAACAATTCTTGAAACGATGTACGCGACCGGTATGCGGGTTACTGAGCTGATCAAGTTTAAACAGTCGGATATTTATAAAGAAGATGGATTTGTAAAAATCTTCGGCAAGGGATCGAAAGAACGGCTGGTGCCGATAGGAAGATCAGCGCTAAGATGGATTGAACAATACCGTCACGAAGTTCGCAATAAACTGACTGAGAAAGGCATGGGGCAGGATGTACTGTTTCTGAATGCTCGCGGCAAACCGATGTCACGTATGGCAGTTTGGAATATTGTAAGAGCTTATACATTGAAATCAGGAATCAAAAAAGAAGTGCATCCGCATACATTTCGACACTCGTTTGCTACTCACCTGCTCGAAGGCGGTGCCGATTTGCGTGCAGTTCAGGAAATGTTGGGGCACTCGGATATTGCTACCACACAAATTTATACTCACATTGACAGAGAATATTTGAAAGAAGTTCACAAAACGTTTCACCCAAGGGGATAGCATATTGAAAAACGAAACGAATCCAACAACACTCAACGATCTGCGCAGCGATATTATAGGCATCGATACAATGGTGCCGCTATTGGATGGCACAAAGCGTCGGTATGTCTTTTTGGATAATGCCGCAAGCACGCCGACTTTTCGCAGTGTTTTGAAGTGCATTGAAGATTTCATGCCGTGGTATTCGGGTGTTCATCGGGGCACGGGTTTCAAATCGCTTGTAGCGACGGAATTGTACGATCATGCACATGATATTATAGGTAACTTCGTAGGTGCTGATCTTTCTTCCAATGTTGTTATACTTGTCAAGAATTCTACGGAAGCAATCAATAAGCTTGCGAATCGACTCAATCTTTCGAAGGATGATGTGGTGATTACAACCATCATGGAACATCACTCGAACGATTTGCCATGGCGGAAACATTGCAAAGTAATTCACATCAACGTCGAGGATGATGGTCACCTCAAGTATGACGATCTTCGATATGCTCTCAAGACGTACAAAGGTAAAGTTAAACTTGTTGCAATTACCGGTGCTTCGAATATTACAGGTATCTGTATGCCCATGTACGATATAGCGAAATGGGTACATGATGCAGGTGCAATGATTTTTGTCGATGCCGCCCAGCTTGCGCCTCATCGTCCAATCGACATACTACCGAATACCGATCCGAGCCATATCGATTTCATTGCGTTCTCGGCTCACAAAATGTACGCGCCGTTCGGTACCGGTGTTCTAATCGGACCGAGAAAAGTTTTTGAAAAAGGTGAACCAGATACAGTCGGTGGAGGAGTGGTCACTGCCGTGTCGCTTGACGAAGTATACTGGAGTGCTCCTCCCGACAAAGATGAGGCTGGAAGCCCGAACGTAGTCGGCGCGATCGCGCTGGCGAAAGTGATTTCAGTGATGGAAGAAGTCGGCATGGATAAGATCGCGCAACACGAAACTGAATTGCTTGAATATGCCTACAAAAAAATTAAGGGAATTCCTAAGATAATTCTATATGGTCCGACTGATAATTTCAAGAACAAAGTTGGCGTCATTACGTTTAATGTTGAAGGTATGCATAACGCGCTCGTTGCCGCGATTTTCGGCACCGAAGGCGGCATCGGTTTGCGGAACGGCTGTTTCTGCGCTCACCCGTATGTGAAGCGGTTGCTGAAGGTTACGCCTGAAGATGATCGGCGATTGACTGCCGAGATGGTCTCGGGAAATAAAACAAATCTTCCCGGATTGGTAAGAGCTTCGCTCGGCTGCTACAACAATGAAGACGATATCGATATCTTTGTCGATATGCTTCAGAGAGTAGTGCGTGGTGATTATCGTGGTGAATATGTTATGAATCCGAAAACGGGAACATTCTCCGCCAAAGGATATAAACCCGATCTCGGTAAATGTTTTTCCATTGATGAATCAACCCGACATAGGATCGAGCGATATCCATCAGAAGCATCATAATCAATTTATGCACAACCCAACTCATAGCTCAGAATTCATAATTCATAACTAATCAATCCATGGTCGAACAATTATATATACTCCCGATTTTACTATTTTCTGTCATCATACATGAAATTGCTCACGGCTGGATGGCTTTAAGGCTTGGAGATCCAACTGCGAAGGCAATGGGACGCTTAACTCTAAATCCCATACCTCATATAGATTTGGTAGGATCGATCTTAGTGCCGATGTTTTCTCTTTTCGTCGCGGGCAGAGTGTTCATTGCGTGGGCAAAACCAGTTCCGGTAAATCCGATGAACTTTTCGAACTATCGCCGGGATGATATTTTAGTTTCTATCGTCGGACCGATTTCGAATCTCCTCGTCGCGCTTGGATGTGCTGTAATGTATATTATTGTAGTATTAATCGGACAAATAGTACCTGTCTCCGATCCGATAACTGAAGAGATATTCGGTTTTTTGTTCAAGATGTTTGTCGGAGGAATAACTTTGAATGTGGTGCTGGCTGTTTTTAACCTCATACCAATACCGCCGCTCGATGGCTCACATGTTGTCGCCGCATTGCTGCCTAACGATTTGAGCGAGCAGTATCAACGCATAGGGTTCTTTGGAATATTTCTTATTTTAATTCTAATGCGCTGGCAACCGTTTAGTATGCTATTCTCAAATATTATCGGCATACTAACCTATCCTTACTTTATGCTGATATATCTGGTAGTTCAATAAAATATGATTAACAATTATTCAATCGATCAATAATTCAATCTGCCAATGAAACAATATCAAGTAGCTGTTGTAGGCGCAACCGGACTTGTTGGAAGAAAGATGATTCAAGTTCTCGAAGAAAGAAAATTTCCTGTAGAAAAACTTCGACTGTTTGCTTCAGCAAAGTCGGCAGGGACAACAATCGTTTTTAACGGTAAGCCGGTTGATGTCGACAAATTGACGAAGGAAAGTTTTAAAGGAATAGATATAGCATTATTTTCCGCGGGCGGAGCGATCAGTAAAGAATTTGCGCCTCATGCCGTCAAAGCGGGTGCTTTGGTGATTGATAACAGTAGTGCATTTCGGATGGAACAAGATGTACCACTTGTTGTACCGGAGGTTAATCCACAAGATATCTTGAAACATAAAGGAATTATAGCTAACCCGAACTGCTCAACTATCCAGATGGTTGTTGCTCTAAAACCGCTTCACGATAGATGGAAGATTAAACGTATCGTTGTATCAACCTATCAAGGAATAACCGGTGCAGGGAAGAAAGCTGTAGACCAGCTTGAGGGAGAGCTGGCAAAAAGAACAAATGTTGAAAAGAAATTTCCTCACCCGATCGCGTACAATGTTCTTCCGCAGATTGATGTCTTTGTTGACGGAGGTTATACTAAAGAAGAAGTGAAGATGGTCAATGAAACAAAAAAGATTATGGGTGATGATTCGATTAAAGTAACTGCCACTTGTGTTCGTGTGCCTGTTACAGGCGGGCACAGCGAATCGGTGAATGTTGAATTTGAAAAACCATTTAGTCTTCTGGAAGTATTGGATGCCTTAGGCAAAGCTCCGGGAGTCGCAATTCAGGATGATGTTGCAAAAAGTATTTATCCAATGCCCATCTGGTCGCATGAGAAAGATGACGTCTTCGTTGGCAGAATCCGTCGCGATGAGACGATAGCAAATGGTTTGAATTTCTGGATAGTTTCCGATAATCTCCGCAAAGGCGCAGCGACAAATGCCGTGCAGATCGCGGAGGAATGGATTAAACAATTTAAAATTTAAAACAATATCGCTCCTACGGAGCTATCTCGAAATGTTATTTGATGATCTATATACATATCGTCCCTACGGGACTAACGAGATGATAGTTCTATAGAAGAATATACTATCCCCGTAGGGGATAAATGTTTATAGATTGAGGAAGAAAAGAGGCGAAGCTCCGTTTGGAGGGGGATCATCTTCGGGAAGAATAAAATTTACAACATTGACCAATTTTGTGGCAGCCCCGTAGGGGCTGAATGTTTATAGAAAGTAAAAAAAGACAGAGAAACAAGCTCCGTTAGGAGCGATATAAAATATGGCAAATACATTTACACAATTATATATTCACATTGTATTCTCAGTTAAACAGCGAGCATCTCTCATCCAAAAAGAATGGCGTGAAGAATTGCACAAATACATTGCCGGTATAATTCAAAATAAAGATCATAAACTTCTCGCCATTAACACAATGCCCGATCATATTCATATCCTTATCGGCATGAAACCTGATATATCACTATCCGAATTAGTCCGCGATCTGAAAGCGAATTCATCGAAATGGATCAATGAGAAAATATTCCTCAAAACAAAATTCCAATGGCAGGAGGGGTATGGAGCTTTTTCATACTCACACTCTCAATTGGATGAAGTAATTCATTATATTAAAGAACAACAAGAACACCATAGGAAACGAACATTTAAAGAAGAGTACATATCGTTTCTTAAAAAATATGATGTATCGTATGATCCCAAATATGTTTTCGATATTGAGGAATAACTTTACTGTCTTTCAAGCTGATGGAAAATAAAAATCAAAATAACGAACAGTTAATCGAAATCTGCCATCGTCTTTATGCGAACCGATTCGTCACCACAACGGATGGCAACGTAAGCGTCCGGCTTGAGAATGGGAACATAGTCACCACTCGTACCGCCATCAATAAGGGCATGGTAACGGAAAATGATCTTGTCGAAGTTGATAATGATGGCAATCCGTCAACAACCCAAAATCCTCAATCATCCATCATCCATCATCCTTCTACTGAAATCGGTATGCACCTTTACATTTATTCGCAGCGTTCTGATGTCAATGCAGTTGTTCACGCTCATCCACCTTATGCAACCGGTTTTGCGACTGCCCGTCAGCCACTAAATGAATGTTTGTTCCCGGAAGTCGTAATTGGTCTTGGCGCAATCCCTCTTGCAGAATACGCAACACCTTCAACAGAAGAAGTCGCAAATTCTTTGGCACCTTTTGTTAAGGTGGCTGATGCCATTTTGCTTTCCAATCATGGTGTAGTAACTTACGGGAAAGATTTGTTGGATGCTTATTTCAAGATGGAAAAAGTTGAACATGCAGCACACATTACCTTCGTTGCGCGAATGTTAGGTGGAGAGAAGCCGCTTTCACCGGAAGACATTGAAAAACTTCGTGCAATCAGCCAACAATCGTACGGCAAAGATTTTGCAAACAAGATCGCATGTGAGACGAGTTGCTCTGATGAAGAAAAATCCGTACCTTCAACATCAACTGAAGACATCAGAGAACTTGTACGAAAAATGCTGAATACATGAAAGCGAAAATCCAAAAGCGAAAAATAAGAATCGGTGTAATCTTTGGCGGGCGTTCGGCTGAACACGAAGTGTCACTTGTCTCAGCCACATCGATTATCAACGCACTAGATAAGAATAAGTACGATGTAATACCAATCGGAATCACACCGGAAGGAAAGTGGGTTAGCTTTCCCGATGTGCTTAGATGGATGAAAACAGGGAATCGCCTTAATAAAATTCCCGAGAAGATATTACTTCCCGATCCCGCTAAAAGATATTTGGTTGAAATAAATAAACGTTCCATCAGAGCCAACGGAAAAAAACTCGACGTGGTATTTCCCGTTCTTCACGGAACATTCGGTGAGGATGGCACTATACAGGGTTTATTCGAGCTGGCATCAATTCCATATGTAGGAGCCGGAGTTCTCAGTTCATCTGTTGGAATGGACAAGGTAATTACAAAACAACTGTGCAAGCACGCGGATATTCCCGTAACACCGTACATCTGGTTCTTGAAAACGGAATTTATGAAACGTAGTCAGAAATTTATTAGATTGATCGAACAGAAAATCGGTTACCCGTGTTTCATTAAGCCGGCAAATATGGGATCGAGTGTTGGCATCTCGAAAGCGAGCAACCGAAAACTCCTTATCAAAGCAATTCAAATTGCCGCAAAATATGACAGGAAGATTCTTATTGAAAAGAGTGTTGAAAATGCGCGTGAGATAGAAATCAGCGTACTCGGCAATGATAATCCAATTGTATCAATCCCCGGTGAGATAATCTCATCAAACGAATTTTATGATTACGATGCGAAGTATGTTGATGGTAAATCTGAATCGATTATTCCTGCCCGGATGAAGAATGAGATGATCGGTATGATAAAGGATTTTGCTGCCCGTGGATTTAAAGCCATCGATTGCGCAGGCATGGCACGTATAGATTTTCTTGTAGACAGACGAACTAACAAAATTTATCTCAGCGAAATCAACACTATCCCCGGTTTTACTTCCATTAGCATGTATCCTAAATTATGGGAGGCATCGGGTATCGTATTTTCCGGCTTGCTTGACCGTTTGATTACGCTCGCAATCGAGAAATATCGAGAGAAAAACAATCTCCAGACATCCTTTAAACCGAAAAAAGAATGGTACAAATAGATATCACTTATAATTTGATTTCTATCTAAATATATCTTAAATTTTTTTACCATGGATAATCAATATTACCGAAAATCCCAACCGAAGTTAAGCGGCTGGTTCAAGAAGGCGATGAGAAAGAAAAGCGTGGTCATCACACTGATTATAGCCCTGCCTGCGTTATCGTTTATCATTTTCAGCAATAAAGGGATTCTCCAGCGTTATACACTGGAAAACGAGAAGCGGGAGATGTTACAGAAGATTCAACAAGCTCAAATTGAACAGCGCCGGTTACAACAAGAATCGAAAGCGCTGGATTCTGATCCGAAGGCGATTGAAAAAGTTGCCCGGGAAAAGTACGGTATGATCAAAGATGGTGAGACCGTATATAAGGTGAAGAAAGAGCAACGATAGTATTGATCTCCAATATGAAAAGCTTATCGATTCAGCGTAAGGATTCGACCCGGGCTGGGCGCCAATTTTTTAAATCTTACAACGCCTAATGCCAATGGAATTATTCGATCAACAAAACAAAATTAATCGACAGGCAACCCACCCGTCATTTGTCCCTCTTGCCGAGAGGATGCGCCCGATGTCGATGGATAAGTTCGTTGGTCAGGAACATCTTCTTGGTAACGGCAAACCTCTGCGAATGTTGATAGAGAAGGATGAAGTTCCTTCAATGATATTTTGGGGACCGCCTGGATGCGGTAAAACTACTCTTGCCCGAATCCTTGCGAGCCAAACACAAGCGGATTTTTTTCAGCTTAACGCAGTTTCATCCGGTGTTCAGGAAGTTCGGAAAGTCATTGAGCGCGCCGAGATAAACCGTTCACGGCTGAATAAGAAAACCATCCTTTTCATAGATGAGATACACCGTTTCAATAAAGCACAGCAAGATGCACTCCTTCATAGTGTTGAAGATGGAGTTATTATCCTGATCGGTGCTACTACTGAAAATCCATCATTCGAAGTGATCTCGCCATTGCTTTCCAGATGTCTCGTCTATGTGCTGGAGCCGCTGGGAGCCGATCAATTAAACACGATCATAAGCGGAGCTATAGAAAACGATCTAATTCTGAAATCACAACAAATACAGATTGAAAAAAATGAGCGCGATGTATTAATGCTTCTTGCAGGCGGTGATGCGAGAATCGTATTGAACGGATTGGAAACATCTCTCCGTTTGGTTAAGCCGGAGAAATCTGGCAAGAGAGTCGTAACGATACGCCATATCGAGGAAGCGTTTCAGCGGCGGTATTTGAAATACGACAAGAGCGGTGAAGAACATTACAATATCATTTCTGCATTTATTAAAAGCATGAGGGGGTGCGATCCCGATGCGGCTGTATATTGGATGGCGCGAATGCTCGAGGGCGGAGAAGATCCGAAGTTTATCGCCCGTCGTATGATTGTTCTTGCATCCGAAGATATTGGGAATGCCGATCCGCAGGCGCTGAATCTGGCAACATCTTGTTTTACAGCAATCGATTATATCGGAATGCCAGAAGCGCGTATTATTCTCGCACAAACAGCCGCTTATCTTGCATCCGCACCGAAGAGCAACGCTTCTTATATGGCAATCGAGAACGCACTTGCTGACGTAAGAAAATTGGGTCATTTTCCTGTACCTTTGCATTTACGTAATGCCCCGACCAAATTAATGAAGGAACTCGATTACGGAAAAGAATATAAGTACGGGCATAGTTTTAAGAATCATTTTATCGAACAACAATATCTCCCTGATGAGCTTCGGGAGAAAATATATTATTCCCCGACTGACGAGGGAGAAGAAAAAATAATTCATGAACGACTCAACCAATGGTGGAGAAACAGAAAAAGATGAATGCAAGAAAAACATTCGCTATAGGAATTGATTTGGGAGCTACGACAATAAAAGCAGGGATCGTTGAGAAGAACGGGAATATTCCGGATCAGTTGTCGGCTGATTCTAAAGCCAATAGAGGTCCTGCCGTTGTTATCCAGCAAATGATATTTGTCATTCAGGAACTTCTTGGCCGCCGTAAGATTGCGGAATGCAGCGGCATCGGTATCGGTGCCCCGGGTGTAATATCTCTTACCGATGGGACAGTTCAGCATCCGCCGAATTTTGCCGATTGGACTAAAGTTGATGTAGGTAAACAGATACGAAAGGCATTCAAACTTCCGGTATTTGTTGAGAACGATGCGAACTGTGCCGCGATGGCAGAAGCGAGATATGGAGCAGGTATTGAATTTAAAGATTTCCTCTTTGTTATTTGGGGTACCGGTGTGGGCGGTGGTATTATACTTGATCGGAAAATCTACCGTGGTCCGCACGGCGGCGCAGGAGAGATAGGTCATATATCTATCGATTATAACGGTCACCGATGCAATTGTGGGAATTATGGATGCATCGAAAGCTATATCGGGCAACGGTATCTTTCACAAAGAACCAAAGAAATTATTTTAAGCTTGCCAAGAGATGGAACGACTTCGAAAATTGAATTGCTCGTTAACGGAAAGTTAGATAAGATCAATCCTGCAATTATTTCTGAAGCGGCAGAAGAAGGCGACGCCACAGCAATTACAGTTTTGGAAGAAGCCGGTTCTTTATTAGGTTGCGCGCTTTCTTCAATAATGAATGTTCTGGATTTGCGTGTCGTCGTTATAGGGGGAGGCGTTTCTGCCGCCCCGGCATTTGTATATAAGGCGATTATAGCGAATATACGAGATCGAATATTGAAGCCCCACAAGGAGGGTGTTCGTGTTATTCGCGCTAAGCTCGAAAATAATGCGGGAATAGTCGGTGCGGCAAGTCTTGTTTTATAAATTTGCCATGAGATTCTGTATTCTTTCTTCAATTATTTGTTTTTTCATCTCCTATTCATTCGCTCAGGAAATTTCCCCGAAAGATACGACCACGTTCATTAGTAGTATAACGAAATCAGATACAACACAGTCTTTGCAGGATACCTCATCGACTGTTGGAGGCGTCGATACGGTTGTAAATTATTCGAGCAGCGATTCTATCGTGTATTCTCTTTCAACGAGAACGATGGCTCTTTATTCCAATAGCCAGATAAAATATCAGAAGATGGAACTGCAGGCGGCAAGAATCGATATCAACTGGGATTCATCGATACTTTCTGCTTTTGGTATCCCCGATAGTACTGATACAACGAAGATGAGACAGTTGGGCGCACCCGTTATGAATGATCAGGGAGAAATCTATAACGGGAAAGAATTAGGCTATAATTTCAAAACGAAGCGCGGAAGAATTCAAATCGCAGATACGAAATTAGACGAAGGTTTCTATCATGGCGACCGGCTGAAAAAAGTTGAGCAGAGTGTTTTATTCGTAGAGGATGGCAGATATACTACTTGTGATAATCCCGATCCTCACTTTTATTTCTACAGCCCGAAAATGAAGGTTACATTGCAGGACAGGGTCATCGCAGAGCCTGTGTATATGTACATTTCCGATGTTCCTGTTTTCTGGTTTCCTGTTGCTGTGTTCCCGAATAAAGGGGGCCGCCGTTCAGGTATTATCGCGCCTGCAATTGCTGAAGACGCACGGCATGGACGGCTGTTACGGCATGCAGGTTATTATTGGGCGATCAACGATTACATGGATGTAAATCTGGTTACCGATCTTTACACCAAGGGTAGCTGGGCACTCTCATCTAATTATCAATATAACCTAAGGTATTATTTTTCCGGAGGACTTTCAGGTGAATATCGGAAAATGTTGATCGGCGATCCATCCGATAAAGATTACCGGAAGGACATCTCATATAACGCGCATATTCAACATAATCAAGAGATTAATCCCACAACTCGATTGAACGTCAATTTCTCATTCGCAAGTAACAATTCATACAAGAATACTATAGATATCAATCAGGCTTTGAGCCAGGATATTACATCGAATGCGACCCTCTCCAAATCGTGGGAAGGGACGCCGAATAGTATGAGCGTCAATATTTCACGGCGCCAGAATCTGATCAATGGAAATATTAATGAAACGATGCCTTCAATCAGTTTCAATCATAGTCAAAGTTATCCGCTCAGATTTGGAAGTAATTCGGTTTCTTCATCTGACGCAGCATGGTACGAAATGATCGGGATGAGTTATAATGCAAACTTTACGAATAACAAAGCGAAGGTTCAACGAGAACTAGATAGCGTGAAGGTTCAAATAGACGGAAGAGATACTGTCAAGACCGCAGAAAAATATGAGTTCGACCGTTTTTATAAACTTTCACAGGGTGTCAGCCTCAATATCTCTCCGAAGCTGGGTTATTTTACAATTTCTCCATCGATGAATTATTCTGATGAGCGGTCGTTTACCGACAATGACATCCCGACAGTAAATGATGGATTATTGCTGACGAAGAAGTACCAGAAGTGGGGGAGACGGGGCACGTTTTCATCGGGAGTTTCTGCAAGCACAAAAGTGTACGGTATAGTTCAGCCCAATATACTCGGAGTTAACGCGATGCGCCATACCTTCTCTCCGAGTCTTTCATTCATGTATTCCAAGCAGATTATAGGTGAGAATCTGCCGCCTAAACAGATGACGATGAATTTTAGTGTCGGAAATAATTTCGAGATGAAAACCGATCCGTCTGAGGAAGGAAAGGAAGGCAAAAAAATTCAATTATTAAATCTTAGTACAGGTATCTCATACAATTTCAGCGCGGATAGTCTAAGATTTTCCGATATAAATGTGAATTACAGAACAGGCATTGCTAAAATTGTCGATATCGGCGGCGGCGCGGTGTTCGATCTTTATAAATTGGAACAGATCGGACCTTCCACTTACAAAAAGGTGAATAAGTTTTTAATCAATGAAGAGGGCAGGCTTGCCCGTATGAAGAGTTTTTCAATCAGCATGTCAACTTCACTATCAGGTGATAAGAAAAAGTCAGGCGGAGAGACTTCTCTTACCGATTCAACAGAACAGCGGAAACCTGTGAGCGGGTATTACGGATTAAGAAAGCAGGAGGAAGAACCGGATTTCAGTATACCCTGGCGGCTATCGCTGTCATGGGATTATTCGGAAAATAAAGTACCCCCGAGCCGTTACCGTTCGTCTAATGTGCGCGGGAATCTCGAATTCAATCTTACAGAAAACTGGAAGTTCTCGATGAATGGTGGTTATGATATCATCAACAAGGAATTCGTCATTCCGCAGATAAATATAAGCAGGGATCTTCATTGTTGGATGATGAATTTTTCATGGGTGCCGATAGGAGCTTACCGGAATTATCAATTTGAAATTCGTTTAAAAGCTTCTCAACTACAGGATATCAAGATTACGAAATCCGGGAGTGCAAGCGGAATCTATTAGGTTAAACGGATGTATGAATATTCGGTTCTTCGGAAGAGACCGAAGTGATTCCGGGGTTTGAACAAGTTGAGGAAAAATTCGACGGTTATCTCTTGAAAGGTGTCAAGCCGATGCTTTTCGTTCCTTGTAGAAGTAAGTCGGTTCTTTCTTTTTCGAAATAGTTTCCCTCGTTACAATACACTTGATTAAATTTTGCCGGGTAGGCAGATGGTACATGATATCCAGCATGGTATCTTCCAGAATCGAGCGCAACGCCCTTGCGCCTGTGCCTCGCTCAATCGCTTTTTCAACGACCAACTGAAGCGCATCGTCCTCAAATTCGAGGCCGACGTCTTCAAGCCGAAATAGTTTTTGGTACTGCTTCACAAGCGCGTTCTTCGGTTGAGTAAGAATATTGAGTAATGCGTTTTCGTCTAACGAATGTAAAGATGCGACGACATGCAGTCTTCCGATGAACTCGGGTATCAGCCCGAACTTCAAAAGATCATCCGGCTCAGTCAAAGGAAGGTATTCATCGGCAGAATGTTCCTTTTTGCTTTTAATCGTTGCTCCGAATCCGATCGGGTTTTGGCTGATTCTTCGAGCGATGATTCTTTCAAGTCCTTCGAAAGCACCGCCGCACACGAAGAGAATGTTTTTAGTATTAAGATTGATCAGACTTTGTTCCGGGTGTTTGCGCCCGCCTTTTGGGGGTACGCCGGCTATTGTGCCTTCCAATATTTTTAGCAGTGCTTGTTGAACGCCTTCGCCCGATACATCGCGCGTGATGGATGTACTATCGCTTTTGCGTGCGATCTTATCGATCTCATCAATGTATACGATTCCTCTTTCAGCTCTTTCTACATTGAAATCGGCATTCTGGAGGAGATGGACAAGAACGGTCTCGACATCGTCACCGACATAACCTGCCTCGGTTAAAGTGGTTGCGTCAGCGATTGCAAATGGAACATCGAGAATTCTTGCAAGTGTTTGGGCAAGAAGAGTTTTTCCGGTGCCTGTGGGACCGAGTAATAGAATATTGCTTTTTTCAATTTCCACATCGTCCATTGTATGGAGTTGTGACTTAGTGTCAATTCGTTTGTAATGATTGTACACTGCGACTGCGAGAGTTTTTTTCGCAAATTCTTGACCGATAACATAATCGTCGAGAGCTTTTTTTATCTCGATTGGAGTCAGCAGTCCTCGTGCCGATGTCCGTTTTGCGGATATTGCAGCGAGATTGCTACGCAATATATCGACTGAACTCGCGACACATGCATCGCAGATATAGGCATCCGGTCCGGCGATAATACTTTGAACTTGATCAGCAGTTCTGCCGCAGAACGAACATTTGATCGGCTCATCTGTCTTTGGTCGTTGTGCCATCGGCTATTTGTCTTTCTTTTGCTCTGTTCGTGATTTTTTAAACAATAAATTATCTATCAACCCGTAACTTTTTGCTTCTTCAGAAGACATGTAGAAATCTCTGTCTGTATCTTTTTCCACCTGCTCCAGCGGTTTACTGCAGTGATGTGCGAGGATTTCGTTGATGCGTTTTTTCATGCGCAAAATCTCTTCAGCCTGAATGCTGATGTCGGTCGCGGTTCCCTGCGTACCGCCCCAAGGCTGATGAATCATTATTCGAGAGTTTGGAAGGGAAGTTCGTTTACCCTTAGTACCGCCGGCGAGGAGAACTGCCGCCATGCTTGCCGCCATTCCGATACAAATGGTAGATATGTTCGGACGGATATATTGCATGGTATCGTAGACGGCAAGTCCGGCAGAAACTGAACCACCCGGACTATTAATGTATAAATTGATATCTTTATCCGGGTCTTCCGATTCCAGGAATAAAAGTTGTGCTATCACGAGGCTTGCGATAGTGTCGTCAATGGGAGTACCTATGAAGACAATCCGCTCCTTCAGTAATCGTGAAAAAATATCATAAGCTCGTTCACCGCGTCCTGTTTGTTCTACTACAATTGGAACCAGTTGGTTGATGATCTTATTACTCATAATCTAATTTACCTTTCCGCTATTTTCAATAGTAGATTTCATTGTATTATTTTATAGGTTCTTCGACAACTTTCTCTGTTATGTGTGCGTGTTTCTTGAGTAAATCTGTCAATTTGTTATGAACTATCCTATCCTTTACCGAATCCGACGATTTATAGAATTGGAGAAGGCGGTCTTTCTCAATACCGAATTTTGAAGCTTCGTTTTCAGCTAATAGCTCAAGGTCGGTATCCTCAATATTAATTTTCTCGGCTTCAATGATTTTTTCTTGTATCAGATACCATTTTGCCTGAAAGACAGCATAGGTCCGGTTAGTCTCTCTGAATTTATCCTCATTGAAATCCGGGGGCAATTTCTTATTTGGATACTGGTTTTTAAAATCCTCGAGGAGAGAATCAAGCACACCTTTAATGAGCGATTCGGGCACAGTGAACTCGTGCCGTCTGACTATCTCACCGATAATAGAATCAATAAGATTTCGTTCAGTCTGATCGTGCCAGTATTTTTCAATATCTTTCTGCATTTGCTGCTGAAAGTCGGAAACCGAAGTAACTTTATCTTTAGTGATTTTCTTGATAAATTCATCGTCCAATACCGGGAGAACTACCTTCTCGATTTTCTTTACTGTCAGCTCTATGGATTCATCATGTTTATGATCCTCATGTATTTGTTCGAATTTAACTCGATGAACTTCTCCTGTTTTGGCATTGCCGAGGACTCTTTTTATTTCAGGCGCCATTGTTTCATTAGCTAAATAAAAGCGGGCATCCGGAGTTGTCTTGCCGATAAGCGGATTTCCCGTTTCATCGAGCTGTTGTATATCGGCTGTAACAAGATATTCTTCGTCTGAGACAAAATCTGCCGGCTCCAGAGTACTGTTGGATTTTCTCAGGCGGAGAAGTTCGCCGGCAAGCTCATGGTCGGTTGCTTGATGAATGATCTTTTCTACGGGTATATTTTTATATTCCTTAAGCTCGATTGTGGGTTTTATTTCATACTTCACCTTGAAACTTAGCAGTTCGCCGCGTTTGTAGTCTATATCGGTAAGTACCGGTTCACCGATAGGGTATATTTCTTTTTCTTTCACAACCTGTCGATAAACATCGCTCGCAATTGTGTTGAGAGAATCGTACTCGATGCTTTCGCCGTATATTCGCTTCACCATGTTGAGGGGTGCTTTACCCTTTCGAAATCCCTTGATATCGATTTTGGATTGATAACGTTTATATGCTTCCTCAAGATGAGGTGCAAGCTCTGTGGCATTCGTTTGAATTTGAATTTCTTTTTCTACTTCAGATACATCGGTGATTGATATTTCCATCGGTTCTTCTCTTTTTCTTTAAGATCAAAATCGAACATGCTGATAAACGTTCGCATCTTTACGATCTGATTCGTGATAATGATGATACTAAAAGGAATATTCATTAAAAGATATTTCACATTTTAATTGAATCTTGAAATAAGTATTCCCATCCCGAATATTTTGTTTCGTGGGTAAGGGGGGACTTGAACCCCCACGGGTATTCCCCACTAGATCCTAAGTCTAGCGCGTATGCCAATTCCGCCACTTACCCTTATTCATGTTAAGGAATTTTTAATGGGAGAATATCTATAAATAGTCGATATTCAAAACACTTATATTTACAGTGAAATACGTATCGTATAACTTCTCATCATCAATATACGGCTTTTTTCCGGGAACTTCAATAAAGATGTAAATTCATCTTATTCACGCTGTTATACTTCCGAGAAGCTAACACTAAAACTGTCTTCACCGATCAATTTGTTTTTTCTTTTAGCACGCGGTTGATGCAGGCAAGCAGGGTTCTGATTTCGTAAGGTTTTGTCAGAAAATCATTCGCGCCGAATTGCAAACTGTCCCTAGCAATTTTTAGTTCATCAACACCTGTAAGCATTATCACTTTTTCCGCAAGATTCTTCTCCCGAATTCTTTTTAGAACTTCCATGCCGTCTATACCCGGCATCCTGATGTCTAAGATAACCAGAGTAAAATGATCCGTTTCCATTTTTTCGAGTGCAGTTTCACCACTATCGGCTTCATCCACATCATATCCGCGCTGTTCCAGTTCTGAGCGAACCAGCAGCCGAAGTGTGTCTTCATCATCTACAATTAGCAGTTTAGCTTTACCTGGCATTGTTTTCCCTATAAAATTTGCAATAATATAGCATAGTTTCATTGGAAAAGCAAACTGAAATAATACAAAAGTGATATGAGTCTCATGTTGAAGTTCTCAATGTGTTGCTCTGAAAAAAGAAAATGAGTATATTTTACATGCTTAGAGAATTAAATCAATAAGGGGCCCGTAGCTCAACTGGATAGAGCATCAGCCTTCTAAGCTGAGGGTTACGCGTTCGATTCGCGTCGGGCCCACGATATTGTCGAGCAGTGCGGTTTGGTAACTGTGTTTTTTGCTATTCCAACGCTGCATCTTGATTATCTTTGATATTTTGAGTATCTTTATACTCAATTTTCCAGGTGTCTTGTTTATTCCTTATCGTCTGATGGCTCATTTCGGATCAGGTCCGGGAGCGGATGCCCTCCCAAATAGGAATGAAACGCCACGATGAAATAAAATGTTCTTTATTCAATATAGGTTTGTCAATCATCTCACATGGTGTCCATAGTTCAGTTTGGTTAGAACGCCAGGTTGTGGCCCTGGAGGTCGTGGGTTCAAGTCCCACTGGACACCCTCAGAAAATTGCGGATTTCGAATTATTGATTTCGGATTATTCTCTTTCAGTCCGCAATCTTAATATCCTGAATCCGAAAAATAAATTTGCCCCCATCGTCTAGAGGCCTAGGACACGAGCTTTTCAAGCTTGTAACACGAGTTCGAATCTCGTTGGGGGCACTATGAAACATAATTCACTAAAAAGTATAGTTTATTAACCATATGCGTGCAATTATTCCAGTCGCGGGATTTGGCAGCCGACTTAGACCGCACACTTATACTTTACCGAAGGTTTTAATTAACGTCGCCGGGAAGCCGATCATCGGGCATATCCTCGATAAAATTGTAGAGGATGGTTTTGATGCGGCTACGATCATCGTTGGAAATATGGGAGAGAAAATTCGTGATTATGTTCTATCGCAATACAAAATCAATGTCGATTTCGTAGAACAAGCCGAAGCAAAAGGCCTGGCGCACGCAATCTATCTTGCCCATGAATCGTTCACTTCCGAGCCTGTTCTTATTATTCTTGGAGATACGATCTTCGACGTAGATCTGAAACCTGTTATAAAAGGTCAGCATTCCGCAATCGGCGTTAAACAGGTTGCCGATCCTCGCCGCTTTGGGGTAGTTGAACTGATTGACGGTTTTGCTCAGAACTTAATCGAGAAACCGGAGGAACCAAAAAGCAACCTCGCTATTGTGGGACTTTATTGGATCAGAAATCCGAAACTTCTTGAACAATGCATCAATGAACTTTTTCTTAAGGATAAAAAAACAAAAGGTGAATACCAATTGACTGACGCTCTGCAATTGATGATTCAGCAAGGAGAGAAAATTAAAACGTTCGATGTCGAAGGATGGTACGATTGCGGAAAGCCGGAAACACTTCTCGCTACAAACCGTCATCTGTTAAGCAAGATTCCCGACAAAAAGAAATTGGACGGGGTAGTCATTATTCCACCGGTATTCATCTCCGATCAAGCCAAAGTGACAAACTCGATCATCGGTCCTTATGCTACAATTAGTGACGGCGCTGAAATTGTTGATTCCATCATTAAGAATTCCATCGTGAGTGAAGATGCTCAGGTACGCCAGGTACTTATTGATAACTCTCTCGTGGGTAGCAATGCTGTAGTGACAGGTAATTTTAAGCGTATTAATATTGGCGATTCATCTGAAATAGAAATCAATTAACGATAGGATAACTCATGTCATATCTATTTACTTCCGAGTCCGTTTCCGAAGGACATCCAGATAAAGTCTGCGATCAAATTTCCGATGGAGTATTGGATTCTCTTATTGAACAAGATTCAATGTCCCGTGTTGCATGTGAATGTTTTGTAACTACCGGACTTGTACTGGTAGGCGGCGAGGTAACAACTAAAGGTTATGTTGATGTGCAGAAAATTGTTCGCGATGTTGTGAAAGATATCGGGTACACTGAAGCGGGAGTCGGTTTTGACGCCGATTCATGCGCGGTGCTTTCAACATTACACTCACAATCTCCCGACATCGCACAGGGTGTTGATACCGGTGGTGCCGGTGATCAGGGGATGATGTTCGGCTATGCATGTAATGAAACTCCGGAGTTAATGCCGATGCCGATTATGTATGCCCACAAGCTTGTAAAGCGTTTAGCCGACATCCGGAAGCGCGAAAACGGGTTGATGCCTTACATACGTCCCGATGCAAAATCTCAGGTTACGATTGAATACGAGGGGAAAAAACCGATTCGCGTTCACACTATCGTTGTTTCAACTCAACATTCGCCGGAAGTTAAACAGAGAAAAATTAAAGAAGACGTCATTGAAAAGGTAGTAAAGCACGTTATACCAGCGAAAATGTTAGATAGTAAAACCAGGTATTTCGTAAACCCGACAGGTATGTTCGAGATCGGCGGACCACACGGCGACAGCGGTTTAACCGGCAGGAAGATTGTCGTCGATACATACGGTGGACGAGCGCCACATGGCGGTGGAGCGTTTTCGGGAAAAGATCCTACAAAAGTAGACAGGAGCGCCGCCTACGCAGCCCGTCATCTTGCAAAGAATATTGTTGCCTCCGGATTAGCGAGTGAATGTTTGATTCAGGTTGCGTATGCTATCGGTGTAAAAGAACCGGTTTCAATTCATACACAAACATTTGGAACAGGAATAATGCCCGACGTCGAGCTTGAACAATTTATTCAGAAGAATACTCATGAAGGCGGTCCAATCGATTTAACTCCGCGCGGAATTATTAAGCGTCTAGATTTGCGAAGACCCATCTATAGGAAATCAGCCGCATACGGTCATTTTGGGAGAAGTGAAAAAGAATTTTCGTGGGAGAAACTTGATTTAGTTAAGATGTTAAACAAAATTTAAATACATCATCATAAGAAAAGAATACTATGGATTACAAAAAAGGTAAATACAAAGTCAAAGATTTAAAATTAGCAAACGAAGGCAAGCAATTGATTGCGTGGGCTGAATCGCGGATGCCGGTGCTTATGGCGCTTAGGGAAAAATACAGGAAAACAAAGCCACTGAAAGGTTATCGTATTGCGGGATGTTTACACGTTACTAAAGAAACTGCCGTTCTTGTGAAAACTTTTGTCGAAGCAGGCGCTCAGGTAAGCTGGAGCGGGTGCAACCCTCTTTCAACGAATGATGCGGCGGCGGCGGCTCTCGCGGCTGATGGAGTTTCTATTTTCGCATGGCACGGTATGTCGGTAAAAGAATTCTACTGGTGCATCGAAGAGACGTTGAAGATTCATCCTAACCTCACTCTTGATGACGGGGCTGATTTAATCTTCACAATTCACAATAAACATCCTGAATTTGCAAAGAAGTACGTTATCGGCGGGACAGAAGAGACAACCACCGGTGTACACCGTCTGCGTGCAATGGCAAGAGACGGCGCATTGAAATATCCGGTCGTTGCGGTGAATGATGCTGAAACAAAATGGGATTTCGATAACGTATACGGTACCGGTCAATCTACGCTGGACGGTATACTCCGTGCAACGAGCATCCTGATTGCAGGGAAGAATGTTGTAATTGCTGGCTATGGACATTGCGGCAAGGGCGTAGCGATGAGAGCGAAGGGACTTGGTGCTAACGTAATTGTAACAGAAGTTAAACCGACCGCCGCGCTGAAAGCAACACTGGAAGGAATGCGCGTCATGAAGATGGATGAAGCGGCGAAGATCGGCGATGTGTTCATTACTGCAACGGGCGTTAAAGATATAATCATTGATCGTCATTTTAGAGTGATGAAAGAGGGTGCTATCGTTTGCAACACGGGTCATTACGATTGTGAAGTAAATCTTAACGACGTCGGCAAATTAGCCAAAGGAATAAAAGAAGTACGGGCTAACAATGAACAATACTTGATGAAAAACGGCAGACGTATTTACGTACTTGCAAAAGGAAGATTAGTTAATCTTGCCGCGGCAGAAGGACATCCATCGGAAGTTATGGATATGTCGTTTGCGAACCAGTTTATGTCGCAGCTTCGGTTAGCGGAGATTCATAAACACGGCAAGCGACTTGAGAATAAAGTGTACGATATACCTGTCGAGCAGGATCAGGAAATTGCCGGTGTTAAATTAGCGACTATGGGTTTGAAGATCGATAAGCTGACTACCGAACAGAAAAAATATATGGATGATTATAGCGCTGGTACTTGAGCAGATAGCGTTGAGCATAGAGTTTGGAGTGTTGTATAAGGAACTAACAACAAAGAACTAAGAACCAACAACTGTTAAAGATTCACGCTTCACGCAGCAGGTGGAAGTGAAGTAGGTTTAATTTATACCTTGTAACTTGTTCGATGGACAATATTTATCAGAGAAATAAACCTGTATGAACTCGAAACTGATCGGTTTCTTTCTCGGTTTGATTCTGTTCATCGTAATACTTGCTCTACCTGCATTCCAAACATTTCAAGATTCAGCACATCAATTTGTAACTCAGAATAATTTAGAAATTGATTATTCAACGATTGCAAGCTCGATGCAATCACTGCTTGCGGTTTTTGTATTGATGGTAATCTGGTGGCTAACCGAAGCTGTACCGCTGCCTGCTACTGCATTACTTCCTGCTATTCTGTTTCCTATCTTAAAAATAACAGGTGTGAATGGTGTAAGCCAATACGAGTTTACGATTAAGAATACCCTGCTCAGTTATTCTAATCCTGTGATTTATTTATTTCTCGGTGGTTTTCTACTTGCAGGTGCGATGCAGAAATGGAAACTCGATAAGAGATTTACTATTTGGCTGCTCACGCGAGGTAAACTTGCTGAAGATACTCGGAGTATTTTGTTAGGGATGATGATAACGACTGCTTTCATCTCTATGTGGATTTCAAATACAGCGACCGCTGCTATGATGCTTCCACTTGGTTTAGGAGTACTCACATTAATGGGTACTGAGCCGGGGAAAACAAAATATGGAACCGGCTTGATGTTAGGCATCGCCTGGTCGGCATCTATCGGAGGTGTTGGGACGATTATTGGAACACCACCAAATGGTATTGCACTCGGTATTCTCAATAATACTTTCGGAAGCGATCCAGCATACAACCAAATTACTTTTATAGACTGGATGAAATTCGGTGTGCCGTATGTCGTCTTGTTCATTCCTGTTGCATGGTTGGTTTGATCTTCCCCCTAATTTTCGGACAGAGAGAAAAGCCAGTATATTAGAGAAAAGGAGAAGTCCGAAATGGAAGCAGAACAAGTCAGAAGAAGAAG
>JAGVIE010000033.1 GCA_020056225.1 Bacteroidota bacterium | reverse complement strand
TCTTCTTCTTCTGACTTGTTCTGCTTCCATTTCGGACTTCTCCTTTTCTCTAATATACTGGCTTTTCTCTCTGTCCGAAAATTAGGGGGAAGATCAAATTATCCAACGGAAGGATAGACCAATGAAAAAGTATCCTTATTGTGCTAAGATTTCAGATTGTATTCGGGCATCAAATAAATAGGTGAAATAAATATGAAAACATATGAAATATTTATTTTAGTTATCCTTCTTCTCTTGATTATAGTTATTTTATACACCTTCATCAATTTGAAATCATGGATAATTAAGAGAAAACGAAAGCAAGAGATAATACTCGATAAGGACAGAGAAACGAACACGTTCGATATGAACAGAGTGGGGAAAATACTCTTTATGGACGGAGATAAAACTGCGGATAATTTTAAGAAAAAGAATGATGAAATGTTTAAGGGTATTAACCCATATGCTAACATAACATTTAATAATTCTCCTAAATATAAAACAAATGAAAATATGAACTCCACACCAAAACCAAATGAACCAACTGAGTCAGAGCAAGTTAAATGTCCCAAATGTAATTCATCTCAAATCACTGCTAATAAAAGAGGATTCAAACTTGGGCGTGCAATCGGTGTTGGAATTGTCACGGGAGGAGTTGGTGGAGTGATTGCCGGGGCAGTTGGTAAAAACAAGGTAATGATAACTTGCTTAAAATGTGGTCACACATGGAAGGCAGGAAGTTGATATTGAGAATATTAAAATGGGGATAATATTTATGTAAGATGACAAAAGAATTGAACTAATTACAAACCCTCAGTTATTCTGCTTCTTAATTTAATTTTATCTCGCCGATAAGAATTTCCTCCTTTTCTCCTACTTTACTCTTTCCCGCATAACAAATGTGCGGTGCTGTCCATAAAGTAAATATTCTCGTCTGCCTGAGCTTGTCGAAGGCTCACTTCCACATTTCGACAAGCTCAATGTGACAGGCTTTCAGACTTATCGGACAACAACTCACATAAAGTTATTTTACTAATAACATTTTTTTAGTTTCGGAAAAACCGAGAGAAGTTTTTAAATGATAGAAATACATTCCGCTTGGCAAGGCAGAGGCATTCAATTTAATTTCTCTGACTCCGGGATCTTGATTCTCATCAACCAATTTCATCACTTCCTGACCGAGCAGATTGAATATTTTTATTGTCACCCAACATTTCACAGGCAACTGATACCGGATTATAGTCGTTGGATTGAATGGATTCGGATAATTTTGAGAAAGCTGAAATATTTTTGGCGTTTGCAATGCATCATCCTGAACCGATGTCCCTAATTGAAAGTATTTTATTGTCGATATCGCGCTCCACTCTGAACTTTTGTTCGTTCCGGTTACATATACATTCTTCTTGTCATCAAGTCCGACCGAGACTGCATTGTCTTCAATTCCATCGAATGAACTGTATCGGGCAGTCCATTCAACTCCTCCTGAGCTGTTGTATTTGATTGTTGCGTAATGATAGAACATATCCAGCCCAATACTTTTACCGGTGACATAAACTCCGCCATCATAATCGACCGTTATAGAACTTGCTATATCTGCATTCCCTGCAGGACCATCGTATTTCACATGCCATTGTTCTTCACCAAGTTTATTATACTTGATCGTAACATAATCGTAACTGCTGTTATCAGTCTGATAAGTATTTCCTGCTACATAAACGTTCCCGTCTTTATCGTATGTGATTGCCTTCGGTTGATCGTTCGATTTGATGCCACCAGAATAAACTGCCGCCCACATCTCATTTCCAAGTGAATCATACATTATGGTTATGATATCGTATGTTTTATCCAATCCCGCACTCACACCGGTTACGCACACATGTGACTGATCATCAACTGCTATCG
The DNA here is from genome assembly GCA_020056225.1 of Bacteroidota bacterium. Lineage (GTDB taxonomy): Bacteria > Bacteroidota > Ignavibacteria > UBA10030 > SZUA-254 > JAGVIE01. Next base: position 79,640 of record JAGVIE010000033.1, on the reverse strand, counting down.
CAACAGCTTTGTCATCACCGGCTCCCGGACCATTATACCGCGCGACCCATTGCTCAGAGCCATCGGGGTTGTATTTGATTGTTACATAGTCGGAACCCGTTCCATAACCGAAACTAAAACCTGTAATATACACAAAACCATAAGGATCGATTGCAATCGCATACGCAAAATCTGCATCACTCACCGGACCATCATAGCGGGATGCCCATATCTCTTTGCCATTCACATCATATTTCACTGTGGCGCAATCGTAGGAAGTATTACTTTCGCTGTAACCGGTGACATATACATATTGACTGTCATCCACTGCAACACCGGATGCAAAATCGAAACTATTCATTGGACCATTATATGCAACATCCCAAAGTCTGGTACCATCCTGGCTGAATTTCACTGTACCGTAGTCACATCCGTTAAATTGACTGTATAATGTACCCGTGAGATAAACATTTCCGGATTTATCTTTAGCAATCGAAGATACATAATCATCATCATTAAATGGACCGTTGTACATTGAAACCCATTGCTGTGTTCCTGCTTGATCGTACTTGATTACACTATAATCGTCGGATGAAATCGGACTCTTACTTCTGGCAGCGATATAAACCTGACCGAGTGAATCGACAAGAAATGTTTTGGCAATATCTTTCCCAACACCACGACCATCGGCACGAGCGGGCCATGCCTGATCGGGAGTACCGGTAACACGGTATTTCAAAATAAGAATATCCTGCTTGGAATCTGCTCCTACACTATTGCCGCCCACGTAAAAATAACCGTACCTGTCAATTGCTATCGCTCGTGCTGCATCATCAGCATTCAGTTGATCGTTGTAACCCACTGCCCAAGCGAGTTCACCGGTTGAAGTATATTTGATTGTGGCAATATCATTCATAGTTCCGTTACCAAGACTCGTTCCGGTAATGTAAGCATCGCCAAATTCATCTGTAGATATAGCGATTGCCTGATCCGGTCCATTCCCTGTGCCGTTGAAAGCTCTAACCCATTGTATATTCCCACTAGTGTTATATTTAACTGTAAGAAAATCCAAACTCGAACGGTCAGAGTAGCTGGAACCAGTGACGTAAACATTATTGTTAGCATCTACCGTTAAAGCTACAGGATCATCATTATTATTTTCCGGACCATCATACCGCGCAATCCACTCCTGAATTCCATAGGTATTATATTTGATCGTCACATAATCTGATAACGTTAGAGAACTGAAACTCCTGCCGGTTATATAAACACTGCCGACATCATCAACTGCAATGGCTTTAGCTACGTCGGTACCGTTTCCTGTTCCATCATAATATATGTCCCATACTTTTGCACCTTTCGAATTATATTTTATTGTCAGAAAGTCATTCGAGCTTCCGATTCTTACACCTGTTCCGGTAACATAAACATTCCCAATTTTATCGAGTGCGAGCGACACGGCAGATTCGTCTAAATTCGAACTGCCGTTATATCTTGCTATCCATTTTTGTATACCCAATGAATCATATTTTATGGTAAGATAATCTTTGCGGGTTCCTGCGCCAGCGCTTGTTCCGGTAACATAAACTGAACCGCTGGAATCCAAAGTTATGGCGAAAGCCCGATCAACATCATCGGCTGTTCCATTATACCATGCGACCCATTTTTGATTACCGGAGGCATCGTACTTTAAAGTAGCATAATCAAGATTATTGTTGAGACCGAGAGAGTAACCTGTAACATAAACATTCCCCGATCCATCGACAGCGATTCCGGTAGCATTACTTCCAGATTGTCCGAATTCTTCAGACCATTGCTTAACACCTATCGAATCGTATTTAACTATCAGGTAATGAGATGAATCTGTGCCGATAACATAAACATTTCCAATCTGGTCGATTGTCATCGCATTTGTCCAATTGTTTCCAGATCCATTATTGAACCTTGAGGGCCATTGATCATACTCTTTGCCTAAATACTTCAGTGTCACTAAATCATATGACGTCATCTCGCCCTTACTGCTGCCGACGATGAAAACATTTCCCTTTATATCCAACACTATACTTGCGGGGTAATCATCGGAACTTGCAGGTCCGTTATATTGATCGATCCATAATTTATCTCCATTCTTAGAGTACTGGATGGTAACAATATCCCTCGGTCCTCCGATCTGATAATTGATTGATCCTGTTACGTAAACCTTGCCGTTCTGATCATCTACAACTAACTCAGTTGGAACATCCGATAGTTTGTCCGTTCCATCATACCTTCTGCTCCATTTCATCAGACCGCTCGAATCATATTGTATGGTTAGATAATCATCCGAATTCAATCCTCCCCAGCTCGATCCGGTCACAAAAACATTACCAGCATCATCAATGCCTATCGCAGTCGCGTAATCACTTCCATTTAATGAATCGTTGTATATCGATACCCATTGGCGTATCCCATCCTGAGTATATTTGATCGTCATATAATCATTAGAAGTAGTCGCCTGATAACTATAACCAGTCAAGTAACTATTCCCAAAAGAATCGGTCGCCGCAGAGGTTGAGATATCCTCCGTAGATCCGGCAGAGCTATATCGATCACTCCATAGTTCGGTTCCATTCGGATCATACTTAATAATTAGAAAATCAGCGCCCGTTCCCAATCCATTACTGAATCCTGTTACAAAACAATTGCCTGCCGGATCAATATTTATTGCAGTCGGTCTATCATCGCCTCCTGCCGGTCCGTTGAACTTTCGTGTCCATTGTTCTGTACCCGATGAATTATATTTTATGGTGATGATATCTATGCCGTTACTTGCTGAGTATTCATAACCTGTAAGATAAATATTTCCATCTTTGTCGAGCGCTATTTCAATGGAAACATCCGTACTATCATCCTGACCGTTGTATTCTTTGATCCACTCGATTATACCGTCGCTTGTGTATTTAACGGTAACAATATCGAAACCTGTAGCGCCATTATAACTGTATCCGGTAACAAAAACATTCCCACCATTATCTACAACAAGCGAGGTCGCTTCATCAAAACCATTACCCCTGCCGTTGAACCTGCGCGTCCAGAGACTGTCTCCCCTTTTATTGTATTTTATGGTGAAGTAATCGGCGCCGGTAAAGCTTGTATTGCCAACTCCGGTAACATGAACATTCAGTTGATTGCCTGTTACAATATCGTTTGCATAATCATCCGATGGCAGCAGATTAGATGAGTATCGATTGACCCAATCAACCGTTACATCCCCGACAATTTCGTGTACATCTGTTTTAATAGATGCGGGGATACCTTCCCCGGCAGATAACAATTGGGTAGTATTTAACAATTGATCTCTTGCAAAAGCTGTATCATTTAGGTGATGTGAACCGATGTTAAGTGATCGTAATCGAAATGGCAGAGCTTTCTCAATGCCTGATTTATTCTGATGAGGTAAGCTTGCTTGCCGGGATGGATAGATTTCCTGTCCGATGAGTGAAATCGTTGCGTAGAAAAACATCGATAGAAATATTTTAATACCTGAACTAATCATTATCGGGCGCTATAGTGTCTTGTGAGGATGTATTGATCTTATAAAAGATAAGTATCCATTAAGGCAATATCAAGATTTCTCAAATCAAGTATTATACCTTAAGTTTAAAATAATTATGTTGCAGTTATGAGGTGCGTCCGAACCGCTTATCCAATTCATTCAACATCATTTTGATAAGAACGGGTCTTCCGTGCGGGCACACATAAGGCAGGTTAGTGGCGAATAATTGATCCATCAGGGAATGCATCTCAGGCAGATTAAGAGGGTCGCCCGATTTCACTGCCGCTTTGCATGAGTATGATTTTATAAGGCGTTCTTTCGGTTCAATCTTAATATTTTGTTCATCTTCTTTGTAGAGATCAAGTATATCCTGGAGAATTATCCCCTCGTTACCGGGTTTGATATCTACGGGAACTCCTTCAAGAATGACGGTGGTATTTCCGAAAAGTTTAATACAAAAACCGAGTTTCTCCAGATGCGGCAGTAAATCCTTAATTAGTGCAACATCACCAACATTCATCTGAATAGTATGCGGAAATAACAACTGCTGAGAATGAATATTTGTCTGATTAAAACGCTCGACTGCACGCTCATATAATACTCTTTCATGCGCGGCATGTTGATCGACTATCATAATCCCCGATTCAATAGGGACCATGATGTACTTGTTATGGATTTGCCAGATCGGAGAAATTGTCGTTGATGGATTTTGATGTTCAGTCTGAACAGGCTGTGAATCGGTACCATGATATTCGTTAAATGATTTTTCAATCTTATTTAAGAATGCCGAATCGGATTTAAATGATTGTTGTGTCTGAACAAACGATGACTTATCCAAACCGGTTGGTGAATTCCATTCCGGACGAGGTACCGGGGTCTGATGTGAAGTTTGAAATTGCATTTTACTAAACGCATCAATTGAACCATCTTCTCTCATTCCCACCTTAGGAATCAAATCGTGGGACGATAATGCCTTTCGCACAGCAGTAAAAATCATTCGATAAACTGAAGATTCGTTCTCAAATTTAACTTCCATTTTCGAAGGATGAACATTTACGTCGACTTTGTGTGGATCGATCGTAATGAATAGAACAAAAACCGGAAAGCTGCCTTTCTCAATCAGGTGTTCGTACGCATGGAACACGGCATGATTCAGATTCCTGCTGACAATGATCCTGCGATTGAGAAAGAGAAATTGTTCTGATCGTCCTTTCCGTGCATAGTCTGGTTTTCCTAAATATCCATTTACCGTAATCAACTCGTTGACGTCTTCGAATTTTATCAGAGAGTTAGCCAGCTTCTCACCAAATATTTCGGCAAAGCGCTCGTTGAATGAAGATGCTTTCAGGTTTAGAACCGTCTCGTCATTACTTATGAATTTTATGGCTATCTCAGGATAGGAAAGCGCTATATTCTGAATACTATCGAAAATATGCTTGTACTCTGTGTTAGTGCTCTTCAGAAAATTTCTTCTTCCAGGAGTATTGAAAAAAAGATTTTTTATCTGAATAGAAGTACCGGGCGCAGTCGAGTCTTCTTCGCAATCAACAATAGCACCCCCCTCGATCCGTACCTTTGTACCGATAGAAGACGCATGAGGTCTCGTTCGCAGCTCAACGTGCGAGACTGCCGCTATCGAAGCCAGAGCTTCACCACGGAAACCTAAAGTAAGAATATTTTCCAGGTCTTCATACGTAGATATTTTGCTGGTCGCATGACGATGAAATGCAACGCGCGCATCTTCAGGTGTCATACCATCTCCGTCGTCGATTACATGAATAAGAGTTTTGCCGGCATCTTTTATTATTACAGAAATCGATTTCGCATGAGCGTCGACCGAATTCTCAACCAACTCTTTCACCGCTGACGCTGGTCGCTGGACAACCTCTCCAGCCGCAATTTTACTTGCTAAACTTTCCGGTAATATCTTTATTCTTGACGTCATTGAACAATTCGAAATTTAATAATTGATTTACTTGCTGTGTACACCTAACCCGGGAAGATCGCTTAAGATCAATTTACCATTTAAGACATTTATCCCGCTGAAAGGATCGTTTGCTATTAGTAAATTACCATCTAAGTCAACATAATCAGCCAAAGCTGATAGTTGTGCGGCTGCCGAAATCCCAACCGAACTCTCAATCATACAGCCGATCATAATCTTCATGTTCAATGTTCCGGCGGCGTGAATAGCCCTCACCGCTTCTCTCATTCCAGAACACTTCATAAGTTTGATGTTGATTCCGTCAAATACACCGTGAAGATTGCGGAGGTTCTTCGAATATCTAAAACTCTCATCGGCAATTAACGGAATATGTACCCTCTCCCTCAACCATGCCGTACCCTCAAGGTCATCCGCGGGCATTGGTTGTTCGATCAATTCAATCCCCTGTTCTTCGAGCCGCAGAATTTTCTCCAGAGCTTCTTCTTTCGATTTCCATCCTTCGTTTGCGTCAACTCGAATTATTTTATCGGTTAGATTACGTATGGATTTGATGATCTCGATATCGTCGTGAACTCCAACCTTCACTTTCAGAATCGGAAAGCTTTCCGCTTCCTTTACTTTCTGTTCAATCATCGCTATCGAATCGATTCCGATAGTATAAGACGTAGATGGCATCTTGCTTTTGTTGAATCCTAAAAATTTCCAAACCGGCAAATTCAACTTCTTTCCGATCCAATCATGGAGAGCGATATCTATCCCAGCTTTTGCGGAGTTATTTCCATCCGAAAGATTTCCGATATAACATAAAATATCTTCAAGCTCGAAAGGATCAGAGAACTGTGACAGATCGATCCTTTTCAGGAACTCTGTAACAGTACTTTTATCCTCACCATAGCGCTCGGATGGCGCCGATTCGCCATAACCAATAATCCCGTCATGCTCGATCTCGACGATGACAGACGGTCTAATGTTGCTGGAACTTCTCGATATTGTAAATGTATGCTGAAGATGTAATTCATAATATCGGAACCGCAATTTCATTGTTCTCTTTCGAATAATGCTTCAACAAATGCCTTACGGTCGAATGGCTGAAGATCGTCTATCTTTTCGCCCACACCGATATATTTAACCGGTATGCTGAGTTCCTGATTTATTGCAAGCACCACACCGCCTTTCGCCGTTCCATCCAGCTTCGTCAGCACAAGTCCGGTGATACCAACCGCGGCGGTAAATTGTTTCGCCTGCTGAATGGCATTCTGTCCGGTCGACGCATCGAGTACAAGCAGTATATCATGAGGCGCATCGGGAATGAGTTTCTGAAGAACGCGCTTTATTTTTTTTAGTTCCTCCATCAGATTTATTTTTGTGTGCAGACGTCCGGCTGTATCGATGATTAAAACATCCACCCCGTGAACCATCGCCGATTTCAATGCATCATAAGATACTGCCGCAGGGTCAGCTCCCGATTCTTGTTGTATTATATCTACTCCTGCGCGCTTTGTCCATATCTCAAGCTGTTCATTAGCAGCGGCGCGGAACGTGTCTGCCGCCGCTATTAATACTTTCCTGCCGGCATTTTTATAATTATAAGCCAATTTGCCTATAGTAGTTGTCTTCCCGACTCCGTTCACACCGACAATCATTATTACATGAGGCTTGTGCTCTGTGGGTAGATAGAACGGATCATTTTCTGAGATAAGATCATTAACGAGAAGTTTTTCAATTTCTTCACGCAGAAGATTATCCAGATCGGCAGGATTTTCGTAGCCATCTTTTTTCACCCGAAGGCGAATGTGTTCGATGATTTTCATAGTCGTACTGACGCCTACATCACCGGAGATTAATATCTCTTCGAGATTATTCAAAAGCTCGTCATCAATTTTAGTTTTGCCTGCAAGAATCTTTTGAATCTTGCCAAAAATATTCTCACGGGTTTTTGTTAGTCCCTCTTTGAGTCTGCTTAATTTAAATTTGTCGAAAAAGCCCATTGTCAATATTATGTTTGATGAATTTCTAGTTTGTCTTCCCGTATTACCCTGATGAAACGAGTCAGATAAAATACGAATGAGAGAACGAGCACTATTGCACCGACGGCGAGCAACAATGTTTTCAGCCAGAGTATACCATAAAAATCGAATATTGAGAATATAATCAGTAAGCTGATGACAAATACCGCCCATTTCCCCATTATATTCGATTGCAAAGTAATATTTTTTTTATTTTTGACGTACACTCCTCCTGCCATAATAACAATATCTCTGAGAATAACCAGAACTATAAACCAAAACGGTAATTTACCCTGGAGAGCTATCACGATAGCAATAGCACCTATCGCAATTTTATCCGCAACCGGATCGATTATTTTCCCAAATTCCGTTACTTGATTTAATCTCCGTGCGAGCATGCCATCAAACAAATCGGTTAGCGCGGCAATTATCAACAAAATAAGTATCAGCAATCTGTCTGCTGGATTATTGGTTTGCAGAATCGCTACTATAGGTATGGCTAAAATAATCCGAAGAATACTTAGAAGATTCGAGATAGTCCAGATTCGCCCGTTCATCCTTACCTAAACTTCGTGTTCGTCTTTTGTGACATCAATACCGATCTGGGTTGGGAATTGCCCGCTAAAACAAGCGGTACAATAAGATTCACCACGGTCATGCGGAACAGATTCAAGAAGATTTTCCAGAGAAAGATAGCCGATACTATCCACCCCTAGTTCATTTTTAATTTTATCTATGTCGCCATCGCACCGATTTGCAATAAGTTCATAGGGATTCGGGAAATCCATACCGTAATAACATGGATAACGGATAGGAGGAGATGTAACACGAAAATGAATCTCTCTTGCCCCCGAATCTCTAATTAACTTTACTAATTGTTTGGATGTGGTTCCTCTTACAATCGAGTCATCGATGATGACAACCTTTTTCCCTTGAAGGACACCTTTCACAGTATTAAATTTTGTTTTAACCCGTACTTCTCTTACATCTTGCATCGGCTGGATAAATGTGCGTCCTACATAATGACTGCGTATCAACCCGATTTCATATTTACTTTTATTACCGAGTTTGTTGCTGGCACTTACATAACCAAGGGTCCCTGTGTTGCTTGAATCGGGTACATTAATTACGACAACCGTTTCACCCTCAAACGATGGCTTGACAGGATGCTCATGGGCTAACGATTTACCCAGCTTCCGCCGAACACGGTCTACACTTTCACCAAATATATAGCTGTCGGGTCTAGAGAAATAGATATACTCGAAGATGCAATGGTGAGATCGTGTATTTTCCTTTTTTAACTTGAACGATTTCGCCTCACCGGTTTGAAGCGTGTTTTTGTCTATTACCAATATTTCGCCTGGCTCAACATCACAGACATATTTTGCATTGATGATATCGAAGGCGCAAGTTTCTGAGGCTATAACATATGCACCATCGAGTTTACCAACTGCGAGAGGTCTCCATCCGTGTGGATCTCGTGCGGCAATGAGTTTATCATCTGTCATTATCGCTATCGAGTAAGCGCCTTCAACTCTGTTCAGCGCTTCAATTATCTGCCGGATCTGATCTCTTTCCTTGCTCTTTGCCATCAGGTGTAGAATAATTTCAGTATCCGACGTTGTTTGAAATATTGTTCCTTCATCCTGTAGAGATTTTCTGAGTTCTCGAAAATTTGTAAGATTGCCGTTGTGCGATATTGCGATATTGCCATCACGATAATTAACAGTGAGAGGTTGGATGTTCAAGAGATTATCAGCCGCACCGGCAGTTGAATAACGATTGTGCCCTATGGCTAAATCTCCTTTAAGTTCATCGTTAAGAATTGTATCATCACGAAAAACATCGTTCACTAGACCAAAGTCTTTATGAATCCGGAAATGATGTTTGCCAGTTGTTTCGTCATGAAATGAAGTTACAATTCCAGATGCTTCCTGTCCTCGATGCTGTTGCGCCAAAAGTCCGTAATATGCCATCTGTGCCGCTTTTGCGTGACCATATATCCCAAAAACTGCGCAACGATCGTGCGGTTTATCTTCTTCAAGAAAAATGTTATCCGATATTTCAAACGATTTCATAGTTGAAGTTACGTAAATTACAAATGGAACTCAAGCATCCCAACATGAAACGATCGTGTCGTGGAGCCATTGGTTATCGTTACGCTCTGGGTAATCTGTTGTGTAATGCAATCCTCTGCTTTCTTTCCGCTTTAACGCACACCTGACGATGAGATCAGCAACGGTCGCAAAGTTGCGAAGCTCAATCAATCCTTCTACGACTTTCGTACGCTTATAAAAATTTTCAATTTCATTCTGAACCAATGTTATTCTTCGGTGAGCTCGTTCCAACCGAAGATCAGAACGTACTATGCCGACATAATCCCACATGACTTGCTGGATTTCTTTTTTATCGTGCTCAATGAGAACCCATTCCTCGGTATCGAATGTTCCGCTGTCGTCCCATTCTGGAATCTCGGGAATTTTTATTTCTAACATCGAGCGATTGTTTCTTACATCCTCATACGCAATATGCGAAAACACAACCGCTTCAAGTAGAGAGTTACTTGCAAGACGATTGGCGCCGTGAACTCCCGACATAGTTACCTCACCGCAGGCATAAAGGTTGCCGATCGCCGTTCTCGCATGAAGATCGGTTACTACTCCTCCGCAGGCGTAATGTGCCGCAGGAACGACGGGAATCTGCTCTTGTGTAATATCGAGTTTGTATTTTGAAAGGCATGTCTGATAGATGTGGGGAAATTTTTCTTTGATTTTGTCCGAAGGTAAATGTCTGACGTCAAGCAGCACATAATCATCACCGAATTTTTTCAATTCACTGTCTATCGCCTGTGCAACTATATCACGAGGTGCAAGTGAACCGCGCTCATCGTAACGCTGCATGAATTCATCCCCTCGTTTAGTCTTCAAGATACCGCCGAAACCGCGAATTGCTTCGGAAATTAAAAATGCAGGCGAGCCGGAATCGTATAATGAGGTTGGATGGAATTGGATGAATTCCATATCGCCGATCTTCGCTCCCGCGCGATACGCCATCGCGACACCGTCACCCGTTGCGATTTGAGGATTCGTAGTATGAAGATATACTTGTCCGAGTCCGCCCGAGCACAATACCGTTACCGGAGATAAAAATTTTTTCACCAGGTTATCATGTATATCCAGAACGTAAGCACCCCAGCAATTTACAGATGACTCTTTCGTTACAGATTTCCCGAGATGATGTTCGGTGATGAGATCGATCGCTAGATGATTTTCATACATCGTAATGTTCGGTCTAGTCGCAATGGCATTCAGAAGCGCTCGTTCAATCTCGGAACCGCTGCGGTCTTGCGCATGAACGATTCGATTGCGCGAATGCCCCCCTTCGCGTCCGAGGTCGAGTACCCCTTCTTTGCTAGTAAACTCAACGCCGATATTCATCAATTCTTTTAATCGTGAAGGTCCTTCGCGAACCAACAATTCAACTGCATCACGATGGCAAAGCCCGACTCCTGTATTGAATGTATCCTGGATATGCAGATCAAATGAATCCTGAGTGGAGATTACAGCCGCGATGCCACCCTGCGCGTAATTAGTGTTCGATTCTGCCTTTTCTTTTTTAGTGATGATAGCAACCGACCCGATTTCCGAAGCCTTTACGGCAAAAAATAATCCCGCTATTCCACTGCCGATCACAAGAAAATCTGACCGAATTTCCATTCTGTTACATCTCTTTCTGTATCGAGTTCATATTTGACATCTGGCAAAGCAACCGGAAAATAAATGAACATTTATCATGCAGAGCTTTTAAATCTCCTGAATTCTGAATTATAAAATCTGCTTGTTTGGTTTTTTCACTCTGCGGTATTTGTGAAGCAAAACGTTTTAGTATCTCATTACGCTGAAGGTGATCTCTCGCCATAAGCCATTTGATTCTACTTTTATCGTCTGCTTCAACCACAATGATGTAATCGAATGACGACTCTGCATGCGCTTCATAAATTAGCGCCGCCTCTACAACAATTAGAGGATACTCCCCCGTTTGTTTATAGCGATCACTCTCAGCGTCTATATAATTTATAACATAAGGATGGACAATTTTGTTCAACATCTTCTGGTTGTCGCTGCTGCGGAATATTAATTCTGCCATCTCACGGCGATTGAGTTTTCCGTCAGGACTATAAATAGCATTGCCGAAACTCTTGATGATTTTTTGTTTAATAGCAGGATCAGTGTCGATTATCTCCCTGGCGACAAGATCGGCGCAAATCAATTTAGCGCCGAAAGATTCGAATATTTTCCCGACTTCGGTTTTGCCGCTTCCTATACCGCCTGTCAATCCAAAAGTAAATATTTTATTCTGTACCTTTGTACTCATTGAATAAAAAGAAGAAAACCTCTTTAAGCAAATTCACGTTAGTAGGATGTTGAATGTACCGATATTATTTTGCATACGCGACAGCACGCGTTTCCCTAATGACAATAACTTTAATTTGTCCGGGATACCCCATTTCGAGCTGAATCTTTTTTGCGATATCATGCGCCAGAACATCCGCCATCAGATCATCGATCTTATCATGCTCAACGATTACACGTATTTCTCTTCCTGCCTGAATCGCATAAGTTTGTGCTACACCATCGAATGATTTTGCAAGAACTTCCAGTTGTTCCAACCGTTTGGCATATGCCTCAACAGATTCACGTCTCGCTCCGGGTCGCGATCCGCTGATTGAGTCAGCGGCTTGGACTAATGCTGAAATCGGATGTTCCATAGGAATATCTTCATGATGGGAACCGACTGCATTGATGACAATAGGATGCTCTCCGAATTTCTTCACCAGATCATAACCGATTAATGCATGAGGACCTTCAATATTTCGCTCGACTGTCTTCCCTATGTCATGCAATAAACCGGCACGTCTGGCAAGGACGGGATCTATTCCAAGCTCTGCCGCCATCAAGCCGGTTAAATGAGCGACTTCCAAACTATGAGATAGCAGATTTTGTCCGTAACTTGATCTATATTTCATCCGTCCGATATGTTTAAGAAGTTCCTGGTTAACACCATGAATACCCGTGTCAATTAATGCGCTTTCTCCGGTATGCAATAATTCTTCATCGAGTTCTTTACGAACTTTTTCAACAACTTCTTCTATCCTGGCGGGATGGATTCTTCCATCGGCGATCAACCGTTCTAAAGATATTCGTGCAATTTCTCTGCGGAGAGGATCAAAACCGGAAAGAATCACCGCCTCAGGCGTATCGTCAACGACAACATCAACGCCTGTTGCAGCTTCAAATGCCCGGATATTTCGTCCTTCTTTTCCGATGATACGTCCCTTCATTTCATCATTCTGAATCTGGAGTACGCTTACCGTAGTCTCAACACAATGATCGGCAGCGGTGCGCTGGATCGATTGTATAACAATTTTTTGGGCTTCCTTTTTCGCTTCTAATTTAGAATTATCGCGTATCTCCTTAAGCAGTTGTGCCGATTCGGTTTTTGCTTCATTGACCATGTTTTCAATTAACAGCTTTTTTGCTTCTTCCCTTGACATGCTCGAGACACGTTCTAACCTTTGATTCTCTTCCTGAATAAGTTTATTAAGTTGGGTATGTTTGTCGTCGTACTGCTTCACCTTGTCATCGAGGTTGCGTCTTTGGTTAGTGACCTCTTTTTCTTTTTTGTTAACAAGCTCAACTTTCCGTTCCAGGTTGTCTTCTCTTCCGGCAAGTTGTTTTTCAAAAACCTGTAATTTATTACGCTTCGAATTAGCTTCCTGTTCAAATTCCTGCTTTTTACGATACCATTCATCTTTAACTTCGAGCAGTTTTTCTTTTTTGATACTAGTAGATTCTTTTTCAGCATCAGCCAGGATGGCTTTCGCACGTTCCTCGGCATTGCCTATTTTAGTTTTTCCAATCTGAATGCTAACATACCACCCTATCGCGAATGATAACCCGATAATAAGTAAAGCTGCAGGTATTAAAATATAAATTTCAAGGAGCATAGTTTCTCCATATCTGATTCATAGGTTCGAGAATATTTTAGTAAAATAATAAACCGCACGCAGCCTTTAAGTCTTGTGTATTGAAGAATCTCTGTATATACACGGTGGGTACTCCCCTGAACGTTTCTTACTTCCACTGTCTGCGTTATATGATACTAAAATCAGCATCTCGCAGATCCCGTTTAAACGGGTTGAGGCCTGTAATAATACGTCCAAAAGTCGAGTTCCCTATTAAAGTTACTTGTCAGATTCTTTAATATGTTTGACTCGACAGCATTGGCATTTATGCCTAAGCTGTGGCTGACAGTGCGGTTTTAAAAAAATCCCTCACCGATCATTATGGAAATGAACAGAAAGTAAATGATTATAATTCCGATTTCAAGCATTGATCAAGGTGTTCATTAATCTTACCCATCTCATTTTCGATCAGGGCAAGAAGTGAACGATTTTTTTCTCTTTCTTTAAATAGATCTTCCGTAATATTTAATGCTGAAAGAACTGCCACAGTTAATGGTGGCTGTTCTGGAATTTTCTCATGTATCGTGTTGATCATTTGATCAACGTAACCCGCTACCTTTTTTGTCAATTCTTCACTCTCACCTCGAAGCGGGTATTCTGAGCCAAATATTTTTACCTTAATACTTTTACTTTCTGCTGTCATAATGACCTTTGAGGTATTGGATACTCAGCCTTTATTAAACATATTAATATTTCATTAATTTACAAAACTCTTACAAATGTGAATTAATTTTAACCAATAATTCACGAATTTTGTTCTTTAGAAATTCTTTTTCTTCAGGGACAAAACCATCATGTGGAGCGGCATTCATTACTCGATTGTGCTCCGCATGTAATTTTTTTAGTTCTTGCTCTTTTTCAAGAAGTTCGATGCGAAGCATCTTAACTTCTTTGTCTAGTGCAGAATGATTTTCTTTAAGTACATCGTTTTCATGTCGATATTTCGCTATTATATCTGTAGCCGCATGTGCCTTTTCCCAAAAACTTTTTAGCGCGCTTTCGATGCTATTTATATCTTTTGCCACATCTATATCCATTTCATTCTGTTGATAATTCAATGTGGAATCTCCTATTTACGAATCGTTCCGTTAAGATTATATTGAATTCGATCTATTATTTTTTGCATGACCTTATCGATTTCATCTTGTGTCATAGTATGATCTTCTGCCCTTAACTCTAAACCATAAGCACAGCTTTTTTTCCCGGGACTAATCTGATCACCTATGTAAACATCGAATAACTGAAATTTGTTTAATATCTTTCCAGCAGCTGAGATTATTTCACTTTCAATTTTTTCAATCTCAAGTCCATCATCAACAACTATCGCGATATCTCTTGCTACAATCGGAAACTTGGGCAATGATTTAAACTGCTTTTTCTTGGAACGATTTCTTTCAAGTACGCTGACGATCAATTCTGAGATAAAAACATCTTGTTCGATATTAAATTTGGAAAGTATAGTAGAACGAATCACACCAATTAAACCAGCATACTCTCCATTAATTTCAATAGTTAGTCCGTACTCAGTTAAAGCATCGGTATTAGAATAAGGAATAAATTTAATATTGTCAAGCGAAATTTTTTCAAACAAGGTTAATATTTCACCCTTGATATCAAAAACATCAAGAGAACGTGGTTTTTGATCCCATGCAGATGGATATGCATTACCTGAAAAAGCTAAAACAACTCGGTCTTCTTCTGAATATCCTTTAATTACTTGAAATTCATTCGTAATATGATCGTTAAAGTATACCTTACCGATTTCAAATAAGCGTAGATTCGCTATGCCGTGATCGATGTTGTGGTGTATAATATCGAGCATACTCGGTATCAGACTGGGTCGCAATGCTTCCATGTCTTTGCTTATAGGATTAGCAATTTTTACAATTTTATCTGTCGTTAAAGACGCAACCGATACGTCTTGCATGCTATTAGTGACAACTTCCATCATTCCGCGACCAATAATCTGCTGACGAAGCTCATCAATATATTCAAATGAATGATGGTCGTACAAGAAGTGAACAGATGATGACATCTTTAATTTTATATTGTCATAACCATAAGCTCGTGCTATTTCTTCTATTAAATCGATTTCACGCTCAATATCTGGTCGAAAAGTTGGCACTTTGAATCGCAATAATTCCTTTGCCGAATCTTTGCTTCCATCATCAATCAGTTGAACCCCAAACTTACTAAGCAACTCTGAAATCGTTGTAGCTGAAAGCGATAGCCCTAACAGATCATTCGTTGTCTTAATTCTCAAATTAATTTCTTTTTCTGAAATTCTCTCCGGATATACATCAACCCTGCCTTGTAATGTTTCACCGCCGCAAATCTCATTGATGAGTTGAGCAGCCCGATCTACAGCCCAAGCCGTGATATTAGGATCAGTTCCGCGCTCAAACCGTTGAGAAGCATCCGTATTAACTCCATAATACTTAGATGTTCGCCGAATGCTCCGAGGATTAAAATATGCGCTTTCAATGATAATTTTAGTCGTTGCATCAGATATTTCTGTGCTCTCTCCACCCATGACTCCTGCAATTGCGATAGGCAGTTTAGCGTCGCATATCATTAAAGTATCTGATTGTAGTATTCGAACTTTATGGTCCAGCGTAGTAAACGATTCTTTCTTAGTCGCGCACTTAACAATGATTTTATGATCGGAAATTTTATCATAATCAAAGGCATGAAGTGGATGGCCGCATTCCATTAGAACATAATTAGTTATATCAACGACATTATTAACGGGTCTAATACCAACTGCCTTCAATCTATTCTGCATCCATTCAGGAGATTGTCCAATCTCCACATCCATGATAACTCGTGCGGTGTATCGTGGACAATTCACAGAGTCTAGTACATCAACCGTTGCGAAATTCGAGATCGGTTCATTATTCTCCTTCAATTCTATTTTTGGTATCATCACCTCACGATTTAGTAATGCTCCCACTTCCCTGGCAATTCCAAGATGACTCATCGCATCGGGCCGATTAGGAGTAATGCCAACTTCGAATATGATATCATCGATATGTAGATATTCTGCCAATGGTATTCCACCTACCGAATCCGGGGGTAACACCATGATACCTTCTTTATCTTCTCCTAGTTCAAGTTCATATTCAGAACAAATCATACCGTAAGAATCCACACCACGTAATTTAACCTGTGATAGTGTGAACGGTTTACCATCTGAATCGTGCTGGTTGCGTGGAACTGTTGCGCCAATTAATCCTACTGCAACCTTTTGACCTGGTGTTACATTAGGAGCACCACAGACTATCTGATATTGTTGTTTTCCGATACCAACTTCACAAATAACCAGCTTATCCGCTTTGGGATGTTTTTCGACTTTTAAAACTTTACCAACGAAGAAGTTATTGTACTTTCCACCCAAATCTTCTATATTTTCGACCTCAAGCCCTACCATCGTTAGATGGTGCGCAAGTTCCGATGGTGAAATTGTTAAGTCAATATATTGTTTGAGCCAATTTAAAGAAATACGCATAAGATAATATACGATTAAAATTGTTTGAGAAATCTCACATCGTTCTCAAATAAAATCCGGATGTCGTCGATACTGTATCGTAAAAGAGTGATTCGTTCAATCCCCATACCAAAGGCATAGCCGGAATATTTTTCCGGGTCATATCCAACAAACTTATAAACATTAGGGTCAACCATACCACACCCAAGAATTTCCAACCACCCTGTCTGCTTGCACATCCGGCAACCTTTTCCTTTACAGAGAAAACATGTTATATCCATTTCGGCACTCGGCTCGGTGAATGGAAAATAACTCGGGCGAAATCTATATTTAATATCACTACCGTAAAACTCTTTCGCAAAGGCAACCAGAGTTCCTTTTAATTCACTAAACGTTACGCCCTCGTCGATATACAATCCTTCTACTTGATGGAAAAGGCAATAACTCCTGGCACTTACAGCTTCGTTCCGATAAACCCTGCCGGGAATGATTACTCGCACTGGCGGCGGCTGATTTTCCATTATCCTTATCTGTACCGGAGATGTATGAGTTCTAAGTAGAACTTTATCTGAAATAAAAAAAGTATCCTGCATATCGCGTGCCGGATGGTCTGGCGGGAAATTCAATGCTTCAAAATTATGATAATCGTCTTCGATTTCCGGTCCTGTTGCTATGCCAAAACCCATCCTAAAAAATATCCGTTTAATCTCATCTAATGTTTGCGTTAACGGATGTTGAGTGCCTACCCAACTCAACCGCCCTGGCAATGTAAGGTCTAATCTTTTTTGTTCATGTTTGACATTGGATTCCAGGTTTTGCTTTTTCTCATCAAAAAGCGATTGAACCTGATTACGAAGTTCATTAGCTATTTTTCCAATATGCGGTCTCTCTTCGGCAGAAACATTTCGTAATTCGTCGAACAGGTCGGCAACTAATCCCTTACGTGCAAGGTACTTGATACGATAATTATCAAGATCCGAGAGCGACCGGATTGTCTGGATATCATTTATAGCAGATTGTTTGATTTTTCCAATTTTATTTAACATGGTATTACCAATGTATGAAATAAAAAAATCTTCCACCATAATTGTAATTGACAAACGAGGGCGGGATTTACCCGCCGTCATTTGCAATTTATGATGTGAAGATTATTATGCCATTGCGAATTTTACAACTTCGGCAAATGTCTCTGGACTCCGAGATGCCAAATCCGACAATACCTTCCGATTAATTCCTACACCCTTTTTATCCAAGGCAGAAATCAATCTGGAGTATGTCGTCCCGTTTAAGCGGGCTGCGGCATTAATCCTTGCAATCCAGAGAGTTCTGAATTCTCTTTTCTTTAATTTCCTTCCACGGTATGCGTGTTGACCAGCTTTATCAATGTGGTGTTTCGCTACCGTGAGGACTTTACTTCTCGCACCCCAGTAGCCTTTTGCACGCGCTAAAATGCGCTTGCGGCGGCGGTGGGAGGCAACTTTATTCTGCGAACGCGGCATAGTTGCTCTTTGCTCCTTTCCTCATGTTTAAGTGTTGTTGATTATGTTAACTAGAAAATTATTTTGGATAAGATATCCGTTAACTCTGGATCATCATATCCATTTTTTTCCGTTCTTGCTCTGAGATCAATGTCGATTTTCTCAGGTGACGTTTTCTTTTAGTCGATTTTGACGATAGAATATGACTCCTGAACGCTTTATGTCGTTTATAGTTTCCCGACGCTGTTTTCTTGAAGCGTTTTTTTGCTCCTGATGTTGATTTCATCTTTGGCATAGTGATTTTTCTTTCATTTATCTTCTGTTGGTTTAGATTTTTTTTCAGCCTTCTTCTTAGGACCTTTTTCAGGCGCAAATATCATTGCCATACTGCGACCTTCGAGTTTTGCGACTTGATCAACTTTTCCAACGTCTGTTAATTTTTCAGCTAAACGTTGTAAAAGTTCTTCGCCCTGTTCCTTATAAGTTATTTCTCTGCCTTTGAAAACTACAGTCGCTTTTACTTTATGACCTTCCTCCAAAAAATTCCGAGCGTGGCGTGTTTTAAATTCAAAATCATGGACATCAGTATTCGGATGGAACCGGAGTTCTTTTAACTGCGTAACATGCTGATGTTTTTTTTGGAGCTTGTCTTTTTTAGTTTGCTCGTATTTAAATTTTCCGAAATCCATTATCTTACAGACCGGTGGAGTTGCATTGGGAACTATCTCAATTAAATCAAGCCCTCTTTGTCTGGCAATCTTAACTGCCTCTGCTGGATGCATCACCCCGACTTGACCTTTTTCATCAATGACTCTGACCTGTGCTGTCCGGATTTCTTCATTAAGGCGGATACGGTTAGATTCTTTTATGGCTGTACTCCTATTAAGTTAATGATTTTTCTGAAATTTCTTTTGCAATTTTCCGAATAAAATCTTCAAGTATCATCGGTCCTAAATCTCCCTTAGTATGTTGACGAACAGCGACAGAATTATTCGATTTCTCTTTCTCGCCAACAATCAACATATAGGGAGCTTTCTTTGTTTCCCATTCACGAATTTTGTAGTTCACCTTTTCATTTCGGTCATCGAGTTCAACTCTAACATTTGCCGAACGAAGAGCATCAGCGACTTTATTAGCATAAGGCATATGTGCATCAGTAATAGGCAGTACTACAGCCTGAACTGGTGATAACCAGATCGGGAATGCGCCTGCAAAATGTTCGGTAATGATTCCTATGAAACGTTCAAAAGATCCGAATATCGCACGGTGAATTGCAACGGGTCTCTGTCTTGAACCGTCCTCAGCAATATACTCAAGTTCAAATCGCTCAGGCAGCATTACAAAATCAACTTGAATGGTAGCAATCTGCCATTCGCGACCGAGAGCATCTTCGATCTGAACGTCTATCTTAGGTCCGTAAAAAGCGCCATCTTTTTGTTTCAGATTATATTTTAAACTCTTGCCGTCAAGAGCTTGTTTCAAACTTTCTTCTGCGCGATCCCACAATTTAGGATCGCCCATAGCTTCATCGGGCCTTGTCGATAAATTGTACATCGGTTTTAATCCGAAGATCGCGTAAAATCTTGCTACTAGATCGATGAGCGAATTTACTTCATCAAGAATCTGGTCGGGACGGCAATATATGTGTGCGTCGTCCATAGTAATTTGGCGAACTCGGAACATACCACCGAGAGCGCCGGATATTTCGTTCCGATGCAGACGTCCAATCTCTGAATATCGCAGAGGGAGGTCCTTGTAGCTGCGTATTTTGTTCCGATATATATATGTACTTTCAGGACAATTCATCGGTTTAAGAGCGTAAGTTGTTTCATCGCATTCGACTAAAAACATATTATCGCGGTAATGTGCCCAGTGACCCGATTGTTCCCATAAATCTTTTTTTACAAGAATCGGGGTGCTAATTTCCTGATAACCATTTTGATCGAGTTCTTCCCGCAGGAATTTTTCAAGCTCGCGGAACATGATCATTCCCTTCGGCAGCCAGAACGGCGCACCCGGAGCTATATCATGGAAGACAAATAATTCTAGTTCTTTGCCAAGCTTCCTGTGATCGCGGCGTTTTGCCTCCTCAATTCTGAAGAGGTATTCATCAAGGTCTTTCTGGGACGGGAAACTAATTCCGTAAATGCGCTGAAGCATTTTATTTTTCTCGCTCCCGCGCCAATATGCGCCGGCAACACTGAGAAGTTTAATCGCTTTAATTCTGCCGGTCGAAGGAATATGCGGTCCCGAGCACAGATCGGTAAAATTCCCATGAGTGTAAAAACTTATTTGCTGACCCTTCAGTTCATCCAACAATTCAAGTTTATACGGATCATCCTTCTGTTTAAAATATGCGACGGCATCTTCCCATGATTTTTCTGTACGGATAAATGGAGCGTCTCTTTTCACGAATTCAAACATCTTTTGTTCTATCTTTACAAGATCATCCGGCGTGAGAGTATGACTGCCCATATCGAGATCATAATAAAATCCATGATCTATGGATGGTCCAATGCCAAACTTTGTTCCCGGGAATAAAGACTCAACCGCTTCTGCCATCAGATGAGAAGAACTATGCCAGTATGATTTCTTTCCGTCAGCATCCTGCCATTTTAAAATCTTAATCGACGCATCAGTTTCAATCTTTCTTGAAAGATCCCACACTTCTGCATTCACTCCGATAGCTAATGCTTCACGCAATAGACCGGAGCTTATGCTCTTAGCGATTTCGGCACCGGAGATACCCTTATCAAATTCTCTGGTATTGCCGTCGGGAAAAGATATTTTAATTTTTGATTCCATATTAAATTCAATAAAAAAAATCGGAGCAAATCCGATTTCAGAAATAAATAATGCGATATATATTTTCGAGATTTATTCTGAAAACAAATTCATCCTTTCTTGTGGGCTCTATAGGACTCGAACCTATGACCTCTACCATGTCAAGGTAGCGCTCTAACCAACTGAGCTAAGAGCCCCACGTTAATCCGTTGTGCCGGGGATCGGAATCGAACCGACACTCTCCTTGCGGAAAACAGGATTTTAAGTCCTGTGCGTCTACCAGTTTCGCCACCCCGGCGAAATCAATCCAAAATGAAAAAAGCAAAAGTAAAAAATAAATCAGGCCATTCCTATTTTTAATTCTGCATTTTTACTTTTTACTTGATCTTGAGGCGCCGAGCGGATTCGAACCGCTGCATTAAGGTTTTGCAGACCTCTCCCTTACCACTTGGGTACGGCGCCAGCTTCTATCCTGAATCAAAAACAAACCCCGCCACCTTTGATGATGGAAGCGACGGGGTAACAATCAAACATTTTGATATCTGGACATTGTCTTGAGCGGGAAACGGGATTCGAACCCGCGACATTCACCTTGGCAAGGTGACGCTCTACCAACTGAGCTATTCCCGCAATTATGGGATTAAATATACTGAAATTTCTATCTCTACGCAAATATATACTTCTGATTTATCTGAATTATTAGCTATCTTTTCAATGAATTTTGGCAGAGTTTAAGGCAAAATCATTTCCAGCTTAGGTACCTTTATCGAGTAGTAAATCCATATACGATTCCTTAATAAAGCTGTTATCCTGAATTTGAAATTTAGAGATCAAGAATTGCATGATATTATGTGTTTTTTGATGATCTGTTCCGACCGGAACTTCAAACTCGATGAATGCTCCAAGATTATCAATATAATCTATGTGAATTCGCGTCGTGCCGTATAAATACAATAACCTTTTTTTCTGTACGACTGCTGAAATTCCATAAGCCATTTTCAGAATCGATTTAAGATTGATAGGATCGGCAACGGTGGAAATTTCAAAATCGCTTAATCGTTCGTTTGATGTCTCTGTTCGATTATAATATATCAGCTCGTAGCATGCACCATTAATTTCCCTCAGTTTCAATCTGCCTTTGGGTGCAATAAAGTAAGTATCTGTTTGATTTAATTCATTTACGAAATTGGCGGGTAATGTTTCAGCAATATTTATTGCATATTGAACGCTCTGTATCCTGGCTTTTATCTCGAGATTAGTAGGCATCTGTAGATAGACTCATCCAGATCAGCGTGTGATTTCGAGTATTTCGTATTCCAATGTTCCGGCAGGCACAGGAATTTTAATTTTCTCACCCTGAGTTTTTCCCATCAATCCTTTTCCGATAGGAGAAGTGACGGAAATTTTATTTTTCTCGAAATCTGCTTCTTCGGGTGAAACAAGTAAGTATGTGACTGATTCTTTTGACTCCAAATCTTTTAATTTAACGCTGGAAAGTATATACACTTTATCGTTCGGAAGATCTTTGCTTTCGATGATTTGCGCTCTTGCCAATGTTAATTCCAATTTTGCAATACGTAATTCAAGATGCTGTTGTTCTTCTTTTGCGGCATCATACTCGGCGTTCTCGGAAAGATCGCCGTGGCTTCTCGCTTCGTGAATTTTCTGAGCCATCTCCGCTCTACCTTTAAGCTTGAGTTCGTGGAGTTGGTGCTCAAGCTCTACAAGTCTCTCACGAGTTAGATAGACAGCTCCGTTGCTTTTATTATTATCACCCATACAAACACCGTTGATAAATCGTTGTATATATCTCGATAGTTAATTCAAAAAATAAAAGCCATCACACTATTTGGTGATGGCTGATGATTTAAACCTATTATGAATCTACGACATGGAAATCACAAAAGCAAGAAAAATCTTACAACTTCTGGTCAAGTAAAATCAGGTGCCCCAGCTTATCGCGCTTCGTTCTGAGATATTTCTCATTATGCTCATGAGGCAGAGCTTCCAATGGGATTCTCTCAACGATATCCAATCCATAACCGTGTAATCCTACTACTTTCTTGGGATTATTAGTCATAAGACGCATTTGCCTCACACCTAAGTCGCGGAGTATTTGTGCACCTATCCCATAATCACGGAGATCGGGCCTAAATCCTAATTTCTCATTCGCTTCAACAGTATCTAATCCTTCATCCTGTAATTTGTACGCACGGATTTTGTTAGAGAGACCAATACCTCTGCCTTCCTGCCTCATATACAAAATGATGCCGGCGCCTTCTTTCTCAACCATCTTGAGAGCCGCGACTAACTGGTCGTTGCAATCACAACGCATCGATCCGAAGACATCTCCCGTTAAACATTCAGAGTGAACCCTGACTAATATTGGTTTGTCCGGATGAACATCTCCCTTCACGAGAGCGATATGTTCTTTATTATCATTCTCGCTCTTGTATACATGGATATCGAATTTGCCGTACTTAGTGGGAAGATGTGTTGATACAACCTTTTTAACTAATTTCTCACGTTGCGTTCGGTATTGAATTATATCCTGAACGGTGATTATGTGGAGATGAAAATGTTGAGCAAGATTCATCAGGTCCGAAACGCGTGCCATAGAACCGTCTTCGTTTAAAATTTCGCAAAGAACACCGGCAGGATATATACCGGCAAAGTTACAAAGATCTATAACTGCTTCAGTATGTCCTGCGCGTCTTAGAACGCCGCCTTCCATCGCTTTAAGAGGGAAGATATGCCCGGGACGCGCAAGTTCACTCGGTTTGGTTTTGGGATTCGTCAGAGCGTGAACTGTTGCATTACGATCATGCGCAGAAACACCGGTTGTCGTTCCTTGGATGTAATCTACCGAAACAGTGAAAGATGTTTCGTGAAGAGAAGTATTACTTTCTACCATAGGATCAAGTGAGAGTTCCCGGGCTCGTTGTTCAGTCAAAGCGACACAAATAATTCCGCGGCCATGCTTTGCCATGAAGTTTATTCCCTCAGCAGTGCATTTCTCCGCCGCAAAAACGAAATCGCCTTCATTCTCACGATCTTCATCATCGACAACGATAACAATTTTTCCTTTCTGGAAATCCTTTATCGCATCTTCGACGGCGCTGAATTTAAAATGTTCTCGACTCACGATTATCAATAGAAAGTTTATTAACTTGTTTTTCCTACATCACCCGCGCTACTGCGAATGACTGATGAAACCGCAGATTTTTCTAACTTTACTTTTACGTTATCTGCGATTTGTACGAGCAGTGATTTATCTTCCAGTCCAATAACAGTACCATGAATACCTCCTACAGAGATAATCTTATCACCCTTCTGAACATCATTCAGCATTTTCTCGCGCTCTTTCCCTCGTTTCTGTTGGGGGCGCAAAATCATGAAATAGAAAATTAATATGATCAATGCAAACATGATAAGGGTACTGAACATTCCACCACCCTCTCCCTGACCTTGCGGTGACATTGCGATTATATGATATAGATTCAAGTGTAACTCCTGATTAAATAATTAAAAATATTTATACTGTAATTTGTACTTCTTGTTGTAATGTTCTTAACTGATATTGCTTCCAAACGTCGAATCTGCCCTCACGTATAGCCTGACGGGAGAATCTCATCAACCATTGATAATAATAAAGATTATGGATGGTTGCAAGTTGCAAAGCAAGTATCTCTCTGACCATAAAGAGATGCCGGATGTAAGCCCTTGTAAAATTTTTACATGTATAACAACCGCAATCATTATCAACAGGTGAAAAATCGTCTTTGTACCGCGCATTTGTTATGTTTAAAGTGCCATTTTTTGAAAAGAACTGCGCGTTACGGCCATTCCTTGTAGGCAGAACGCAATCAAACATATCTACTCCCCGATCTATTGCTTCGAGTAGATTCTGCGGAGTTCCTACACCCATGAGATATCTCGGTTTGGTTTGCGGGAGGATGTTGTTACAAACCTCAACCATTTCATACATCTCATCAATAGGTTCACCGACAGCTAAACCGCCGATGGCGTATCCTTCAAAATCCATTTCCGCTAAAACTCTTGCTGAATGCTCCCGTATCTCCGGATAAATGCTTCCCTGAACAATACCAAATAATGTTTGTGAATGATTATACAAAGCTTTGGAAGAACGAAATCTATTCTGGCATCTTTCTGCCCATCTGAGTGTCATCTCATTCGATTTAGCGGCATATTCCTTTTCACATGGGAATGGTGTACATTCATCTAATACCATCATGATATCTGAACCGATGTATCGTTGAATATCAACAACACTTTCTGGGGTAAATTTATGTAACGAGCCGTCAAGATGAGATCGGAATTGCACACCTTCTTCCTCAATCTTCCTGAGATCTGCCAAACTAAACACTTGATACCCGCCGCTATCAGTGAGTATAGGGTGGCTCCAGTTCATAAACTTATGCAACCCGCCGGCATTATGGAGAATTTCAACTCCGGGTCGTAAATACAGATGATACGTATTACTAAGTATAATCTCCGCACCAATCTCCTCAAGGCTTTGTGGTGTCATCGCCTTCACAGAACCTTGTGTACCTATCGGCATGAATGCCGGAGTCTGGAATACTCCATGGTCGGTTATTATTCTTCCGCTACGGGCTGTACCGCTTGTATTTTCAAGAACAAATTGCACTATGTAAAGGTACGGATTTTCGTAAGGATTTCCAAAATACAATCATTGAATTTTTGAAGCAGTACGCCGAGGAATGTACCTCAAGTACACTATTAATCCTGCAAGAACTCCACCTATCGTATCTGCGATAGCATCCCACATGTCTATTGTCCTTCCAGGGACATACCCTTGATGGATTTCATCGAGAACACCATATAAGATTACTACGGAGATGGAAAATAATATCCTTGCCCAACTGAACGAATTTTTATGTGAATAAGGCTCCAGCGCATTATACACTAGCACCCCGAAGATCAAGAAGAGACTGATGTGGAACAGTTTATCGTAATGAAAAATTTTATATGACGGAATGTATTTCGCCGGTACAGATGAAACGATAAAGATCATTAGCGCCCAACCAATTGCCGGAAATTGGTACCTTAAAAAATGCTTAAGATGATTACTCACAATGCGATGCCGCCTTCTACCTCAAGGATAGATTGGGGAAGAAAATCATGGACGTCCATTGCAAGTAAACTTCTTGCCCCGTACTTTTTCATAGCAAGATCACCTGCATAACCGTGAAGGAAAACACCTGAATAAGCTGCTTCAGTTTTATTCATTCCTTGTGCCCACAATCCACCAATTAGCCCTGATAGTACATCACCCATACCTGCAGTTGCCATACCGGGATTGCCGGTTGAATTAATATATACTATTCCGCTTTCGTCTGCAGTTACAGTCGGTGCGCCTTTTAGTACATGAGTTAGTCGGAACTGCTTAGCTGTTTGCCTTGCTATACTTATGCGATCTTTCTCGATATCCACTACAGAAAATCCGGTAAGGCGTGAGAGTTCTCCCGTGTGTGGTGTAATTATTATTTCGTTGCTAAGATGGTTTTTCAATAATGAAATCTTTTCCGAAAGATTATTCAACCCATCGGCGTCCATAAGTATCTTCTTATCACATTCGGAGATAATCCTCCATATCAACTGACAAGTTTCCCGGTTACGTGATATTCCCGGACCGCATATGAGAATGTCTGCCCACTTTATGTGTTGTTGGATTTTCTCGAAGGCAGAAAGACTTAAAGAACCTTCTTCCGTTTCCGGAAGTGGCTCAACCATTATCTCAGTTACTTTCTTTGCAAGAATCGGATAAACAGAATTAGGTGTTCCTAATATCACTGCTCCGGCACCGGCACGCATAGCCGAACTTGCCGTCATTGCCGCTGCTCCTGTATAGCCGCGCGAGCCGGCAAGAACAAATATTTTTCCTACACTATGTTTGTGCGCATTGAGTGGTCTAACGGGCAATACTTTCCGAACATCCTCATCGTGTACGATGAATGTCGTTGGTTTTTGAAGCGCGACAATTTCTTTCGGCATCGATATATCAACAACTTCAACCTGTCCGGCACAACACATTCCACCGCCAGCTATTAAGCCGATTTTATTCAATGCCATTGTTACAGTTAAATCGGCTTTCACGGCAACATTACTGATCTCACCATTGTTTGCATTAACACCTGAGGGAACATCGACGCTAACTTTCTTGCCGCCTACTTTATTGATCCACTCAATAACTGATTTATATGACTCATGGACCTCACCGGAAAAGCCTGTTCCGAAAATCGCATCTACAACAACGTCAGCTTCCGGGAGCAATCGCAAAATCTTATTCGATTTTAAATCTTGTATTTGGAGCATCCTCCCCTTTTTGAACTTTGCCGCAATTTTCTGAAGGCTCTCATAGTTAGTTTTAGCATCGCCTTTTATCTCGGATCCTTTTCCTAAAACACCAACAACTACCTTCGCGCCGCGGTTGAAGAGATGGCGGGCAACAACGTAACCATCTCCGCCGTTGTTTCCTTTGCCACAAAGGATTACAACCGTTTTCCCGGTCATCAAACCGAAATGCTTCTCCATCACCTCGACAACTCCACGACCGGCATTTTCCATAAGAATTAAGCCGGGTATTTTAAGTGTGTCGATAGCGTACCGATCACAAGCTTGCATTTCAGCCGATGTGACGACTACTTCCATGAAATTAATAGAGATTGTTAATTATGGATAAGATAGAACTTGGATAAACACCAAGTTCAATTATGACTAAAGCTGCAATGGCAAGTACTGCAACACTTGTCCTGGATATACCTCCGGTGATAATCATCTCACCTTCACGGAAGTACATCACGACCACAAGCCGGAGATAGTAATAAACCGAAACAACACTCATTAGCACGCCGAGAATGGCAAGCCATGTGAGATTAGAATTAATGGCAGCGACGAAGACATAATATTTCCCGAAGAACCCTGCGAACGGTGGTATCCCTGCAAGAGAGAACATAAAGATTGCCATAAGGGCGGCAAGAAATGGCTGCTTGCTTCCAAGTCCGGCATAATCGTCGAATGTGAGATTTTTCTCTTCCTCCCTTTCGAGGAGCGATAGAACACCGAAGGCACCGATATTCATAAATGTGTATGTAACAAGATAAAATAGAATTCCTGTCCGTCCGAGATCATTCCCCGCCGCTAATCCTGCCAGCATATATCCCGCATGAGCGATGCTCGAATACGCCAGCATCCGTTTGATATTCGATTGTGAGATGGCTATGATATTACCAATGACCATCGACGCGGCAGAAATAACTGCAAGCACGGTTTTTACTTGCTCCGGGTTTTCGGATTGTGGATGAAGGAATAAAAGAATGAATGCCGCAAATGCCGCCGCCTTAGCACCGGTTGCCATAAAGCCGGAGACTGTTGTTGGAGAACCTTGATACACATCCGGTATCCACATATGGAACGGTACTGCACCAACTTTAAACGATAACCCAACCATCAGTAACCCAATACCAACCCAGAAGAACGGTGAATTGGAAATTACAGAGAAATTCTGAACGATAAGTGCGATATTAGTTGTCCCCGATGCACCATAAAGAAGAGCGATACCGTAGAGCAGAAAGCCCGTTGCAAATGCACCAAGTAGAAAATATTTTAGTGATGATTCATTGGACAATAAACGTTTACGGAAGAAACCTGCCAGCACATAAAGGCAAATCGACATTAACTCCAACCCCAGGAAGAGGACGATAAGATCGGCGGCTGATGCCATAAGCATCATGCCGAGGGTTGAGAAGAGTATAAGAAGATAAAATTCTCCAAAGTGCGCGTTCTCTTTTGTGAGATAATCCCTCGACAGGACAACCGTTAAGAGCGCCGCGATACTGAATAGTGTGGCAAACATACTTCCGAAACCACCGACCGTCACCATCCTATTGTATGCGGTACCAATCAGCGGCATAGTTGCTATCGCAACATAAGCAGTAATCATTAAACCAACCACGCTGATCCAATAACTCAGCCGCTCGCTTCGCTTCACTAATGCTTCGACAAGCAAAACAAGAAGTGCTATGATTGTTATAGAAATTATTGGTGCTATTGCAAAGAGTTCAGAGCTTAGATAGTTCATTGCTTTTATGAATATCGTTTAAATGTTGAGATAAATTAGGGAATTTTTAGGAAAGAAACAAAAATAAGAGACCTCACTATAACTCTTTTCTAAAGGAAAGGATGTTATGGCTACTCTCCTGACCTAAATATTACCGGCTCAAATTTCAGGAGTACAATTCCTTTATAGCATGGCAACAAGTGTAGAGTCCATTTCTCAAAATGGACTTCAGAGCATCCTTGAGAAGTCCGATTTGAGAATCGGACGCTACTTGGTTTCCACAATCCTTCTCTCTTACCGGAACTCCCTATATTCCCCAATTGGCGTGTTATCATACTCAACCCCTATAATTCGCATGAATATTCTTTCAAATAAGTATGCTGCACGTAAATTCTCAGCAAAGATTTCATCATATTCTTTGCTTTCAGGATATATACCAAGATGAATCATATTATTCCTAAATGTTGTAATTCTAAAGTCAGCCTTCCGATCAGAGAATATTTCGTCCTTCGTGATATATGAGTACAAATCATTCCAATTAATATGCAAGTTCTCACAAGTGATCACGAGACTTCTGCTAAAACCTATTCTTCTTCTATCGGTAATACTCGGTCCTGCTAGATGTATAAGGATATCTAAACATGAATGCCAATAAATTAAACGCGCCTCCATAGTTGACCTAGGCGCCGATGCAATAAGAGATTGTCTTATAGCTTTATCGAGTTCCCCCTTTTTATCCTCTGAAAGGTTGGTATAAGCTTCTACAATTATTGGCAATATATCTTTATATTTATTAGCGTTAAATTTAAGATGATCGCTGTTATTATATTTATTAAGAGCAACACTTTTATATATATCAGCAATGAATCCCTTTTTTTTCTCACCTCTTGCATCAACTTCACAATAAAACCAGTTTGTGAATTTTCCCTCAAGAACTGAAAGCATGTGAAGATATGTTTTTAGCACATCTTCTACATCTTGTTTAACCTTTGTATATTCTAAGGAATCTCCAGTAACTTTTATAAAGGCTTTCAATTGTTCTTTTACAATATTTGTGCCATCCGATTGTTCTTCGAAAATAAGCCCAGGATATATGCAGAGCCTTCCCATTTTAGTATCGTACCAAATGTCATCTTCTTTCCAATTATCCTTTTCCACATTCGTCCAATTATTGTAACCAAATAGTAATCCTTTCATATCGTGTGACATTTTTATTCTCTTGCGTTCAAAAATATCAGATGGAGTAATGTGAAAAAGAAACGAGATTGAGCTTATTGAATTCTTGTGCACATGGTATATTTCTTGATATCGACGAACACTCATTCGGCCAATTCTATCGGAATTAGAACCGCTGCTTACCTCAATGACTTGTCCATTCATCAATATTTCTTCGTAATCATTTTTACTAATGAATTCAACTTCATTTAACATCAACGCATCCATTTGCTCATCATGTACACCTTCGGTATCGAATAATTCAGCTGTCATATTGGATGTGTCAAGACAATTAAAATGTAATTCGCAGCGTAGATTAACAATCTCAATATTAGGATCTCTTAAAGTACCATATAGAACTCTATCCTTTGTAAATCCTCTCATAATAATTTCCCCTCCACTCGACGAGTCGAATCTTCGACAATCCTTCTCTCCTTCTCTGTCAAATCATTGAGTCCGCGATCTGCAAAAAAGACCATTATCATAATGGTTTAGCTTTCTCAAAATAGTAATCAAACTCTTTTCTGCCGATCTTTTCGTTGATCTCACTGCTGAAAGTTTGAAACCTTTCCAGATATCTGGCGAAGCTTTCTCTTGCAACTTCAATCACTCTCTTGTCTTCATCCAGAATATTAGATGTTCCGCCGAGAGATCTTACCTTTTTGATCCCTTCAATAAAGTATGTGCGATGAAAGGAATGCGTTAACGCATGAAGGTCTCTGATACCCTGTCTCAACTCGATAAATCCTCGTTTACTACTTTCAAGTCGTGCTATTAGGTTATTTGTTATCCATTCTGATAAGTCAGCAAACTCTCTCATCTGGAAATTTACTCCTGCCTGCTGCATATTGCCAAAAGTGTAAACAATTGTATCGGTCATCCTCAAGCTAATAAGATCCTGAAACTGTTTGCATAGAGAGATAAGAGTGGGAAAGTTCGAGTTGGCAATTCTTCTTTGAGATAGCGAAGAAAGAATCTTTCGCCCTACTTTGATGCTTAATAGGAATATCCCTGTGATTGCAATGATAACGGTGGTGAATATAAGCCAGTCAGGAAGTTTGTTCATACTGTTAAACAGTAAGAGAATTAAAGTTAGTACTGAAGCAAGTGCCATTATACCTTGCGAGATTGCAGATGACTTATCAGGAGACCAACCCCTTGGCTCCGATGCATTCTTAATCATTGTCGTTTCCTTCTCTAAATTGAATATTTTCATTCTTTTCTTTCCACAATTTTTTTCTCTTCTTCCTTTACCCGCCATGCTATATCTTTAGACGGGCGTCAACCCGTAAAGCTTATAAACAGCTTCTGGTTTTCGAGACACTCAAAAATGCTTTGCTGGTTCGATAGGAGAAACATCCCCTTTTTTAGTATCAAGCCACTTTTTCTTAAATTTATGAAAAAGTTCATTGTATTCTCTGCTGTCCAGCAAAAATTTTGTAAGATCAGCATTTCTATAGCAATGTCTATATGAATCAATCAGCGATCTCCATGCCTTATCAGAATAAGCCTTGCAAAATGGATTTGCCAACTCTTCTGCCTGCATCCATGAACAGTTTTCTAATAAATGCGGTCTTACAAAATCTGGAAATCCGCGTCGCTTAAGATTCTCTGTAAAGGACTCAAATGAGCGTATCCTAATAGAGTGCTCGTCCGAAAAATGATTTCTTCTCTCCAACCATTGCTGGCTGTTTTCTCGAGTTCCAATAACAACTGTGAATTTTAGTCTCTCAGATGGTGTAATGCCACGATTGTAAAATGGAAAGATTTTTTGAAATTCATATCTATTCTCTTTGATCCACATCTTCCAATTGTCAATCTGCTGAACAGCTGCCATAAGTCTTGCGGAAGGATTTCCTTTTTTCGTATAGGGTGGCGCTCCTGGTGTCTCAATCTCAATGAATTCATATTGAATACCTGCACTGAGGCAATCCTTTGTCTTGACAAAATCGACTACGAAATTTGCACCAAGTCTCAACTTTGATATAACAATGATTTCATCATCAAACATCCGGGCCAAAAAGAAGCCTGCGTGCTCCGAAAGAAAGCGATGATAAACTTCCTCTTTTGTGTTTTCTCTTAAAAGTTTTTTCCATGTCCTTTCAAGCTTGGTAACAATATCACTTGCTTTATTGTGCAGTAATGACCACGCACAAGAACCATAGTTTTGGTAGAACAAGTCATTCATTTTCCCTCCACAATCTTTATCTCTTCTTCATTCAGTTCATACAACTCATACACCGCATTATCAATCTGCCTGTCAAGGGCTTCGATCTGGATATCGAGACGGTTTTTCTCCGACTCGGTTGTGGCGGTGGCGTGCTTGGCTTTTGCGGCGAGCATCTGCTCGACGAGCGTAACAATGTGATCATGACGGGCTTTGTCTGCCGCATCGTCGAAGTTGATTGTGCGGATGGGAAGCTGTTCAACATGCTGTTTTTTTACTTGAGCTAAAGCTTCACCTTTTTCTGGATTAATAAAAGCATAGTAGTAGTCAATAAGTTTAGAATTGATTATCCCTAAAATGAAACGAAGATCATATTGTAACTTATCTGGCAAAATGATGTGAAGATTGTCCCTTCCAATAAAACCGCTTTCAATGCGAGTGGCTATTATCGAATCACCTGTTTGACGAACCATCAGTTTTTCTTTTGCACTAAATATTTCTGGGTCGCGGGGTGCTGCTAACCATTTCCCATACAAAATCCAAGAATCGTTATTCCAAAAACTAATATATCGGTTTATCAAACTACCGCGAAGTAGTGGACTCCACTCTTTACCAGGTTTTTTGCCAACTTTCACGAAAGGTTTTTCTTTCATTATCCTTTCCGTCTGCGGTGGTACGCCTTTCCCCCTTTCAAAAGGTTTTACTCCATTAAATACATTACAAATATCATGAAGCTGAACAGAAATATTTTCAATTTTGCTGATTAAGCTTTGTGTGTCTTTTGATGCTGTAATGTTGATTGGTTGTCCATCCTTCGGTATATCTTTCCAATCTATTGTATTTAATAAATTTATTGTTTCGTTCTGGCGTACATCAATAAATACTTTATGCATCTGGTTTTCAATACTTTTTGTTTTCCTAAAAACTATCACATGAGTATCTACCACTGCCTTAAATACTTTTTCTGGTAAAAATAAAATACGTTGCCATAAAAAGTGGTTTGTCAAATACTGTCGTATTTTTTTCAATGTCAATGATTGCAACCAAGTATTTGATACAATCACACCAAGTAATCCACCCTCTTTGATAACTTGTTCAAATCGTTCAAGGAACAACAAATACAAATCCTTTTGAAAATCTTGGTGTTGATAATATTTTACAAAATATTTTTGCTGAATATCAGGAATCATATATCCATACGGTGGATTCCCTACAACAACATCAAATCCGCCTTCGTCCCGAATGCTTTCGGGACTTCGGCGGACAGGTACACCTCCTGAGCTTGTCGAAGGACGCATAATCTCAGGAAACACGTCTTCAAAATTCATCGGCTTTAGTGTGTGCTCGGTTTCATCGTCGAACAGTTTGCCGTCTAAAATATCTCTTCCAATAAGCGAGTTGCCGCACACAATGTTGCGCCGCAAATCTGGAAGCATCCGCTCCTTCAGCAAACTGAACTGGTAAGCATCGTTCATCGTTACGTCTTCCATCAGCTTCAGGTAAAGCGAAAGCTGTGTTACCTCAGTTGCCTGAAAATCAATATCAACACCATAGATGTTGTTCACCAAAATTTCCTGCCGCTTCTTATGCGAAAGAACTATTTTCCCCTCGCGCGTCTCCGTGTCGCCCTTCTTCGCTTTCTCAGGAAACTCGTTGTAATACCGCGTGTGGTAATCGAGCAACTGGCTGTACACTTCGAGCAGGAACGAGCCGGAGCCGCAGGCGATATCTATTATCTTTAAATCTTCTACTTGTTTTGGAGAAAGTTTAGGGTATAGGGTATAGGCATTAGGGTTTAGTGTGCTTTGAGAGATTGTATTAGGCGCGTGAGCATCTTCCCCACTTCTTCCATCAGCGATATTGCCAGCGATGTTTGTTCCTGCTTCAGCGGAATAACTCGCATTGCTATTTCCAGATGTGTTTCCAATTCCATCAGAGATGCCCGTGAGTACGACAGGAACAGAAGGTATTCCTTCCGATTCGCCCGTCCGTATCCCTCCGCTATGTTCGCCGGAATTGAGACCGCCGCTCGTTGCATCTGGCTCTTCAATCCGTACTGTTCCTCTTTGGGAAGCAGTGTCGTCAGTTTGTAAATTTCTTCCACCAACGACATCGCCCGCTTCCATACTTCCAATTCCTTGTACGATTGTAACGCCATTTTTTCCTCCTTCTACATTTTTATTATTAAACCCTATACCCTCATTACTAAACCCTACACCCTGATTTTCATACAGCAACTTCCCCACCGTCTCGCTTACAATATACCGCACAATATACTCAGGCGTGTAATACACACCGCCCGCTTTGCGAACCTCAGGTTTCTCAATAACTTTCGCACGCTTGTCGGTTGTAGTTACAATCTTACCGAGGAACCGCTCGTAGATACTGCCAAGAATGGAGATGGGAATCGTATTAAAGTCGTACGGCGATGTCGGGTCGGAAATCTCTCTGCATATCTCTCCAAAAGTCTTATCATCGGGTGCAACAAAAGTTTGGCTGTCTATTACCGGATGCTGTTTGAATACAAGTCCGTTATACTTCGGCTCCATTGTTCTGCATAACGAAAGAAACTTCTCCCACGCCGACACTTCCCTCCCCTTACTAAGGGGAAGGTTAGGCTTGTCCCGCAACGATTCTA
This sequence comes from Bacteroidota bacterium, assembly GCA_020056225.1. Classification (GTDB taxonomy): domain Bacteria; phylum Bacteroidota; class Ignavibacteria; order UBA10030; family SZUA-254; genus JAGVIE01. Next base: position 44,280 of record JAGVIE010000033.1, on the reverse strand, counting down.
TGCGGGAAAGGGGTCCAAAATTAGCAATCATCGGCTCTTCAATCCCTTTATCTTCAAGAAAGCGGATGAAGACAAGCCGGTCGAGCGTGCGCTGCACTGCTTCAGTCAAGGAGTCGCCATCGAGATGCGGATTTTTATTTTTGAAGGCATGTGCAAGCGTATCACGGTAACCATCCAGCAGCTCTAAGAAAGCTTCATCGACTTGCTGGTATCTTCCCCGAACGATTCCTTTCTTCCCTGCTTTGCCGCGCGGCTTTGAAAGCGATTCGGCAAACTTTTCCAGCGATCCACCTGCAACCGCATCCCGACCGAAAAGGTAGAAAATCTTTTTGAATATTTCCTCATCGGTGTATTGCGAGTAGTGGAACGTTTCGATCTTGTATTCAAGGGCAGTTTTGATGTTCGGCTTATAGCGGCAATCGAGTATATGTAACTCTTCGAAGTCGGTGAGTATGGCAATTGGCGTTGTTTTGTTCCATCCGTAGCGGACGGTTTGATAGTAGTAATTTGCATTGGCGAGGTCGTGTGCAGGTTTCTTCGCTTCGACGAAGAACTTCACATCGCGGAAGTTAGGGGCAATGAAGAACGCATAATCGGCACGTCGCTGTGTTCCTTCCGTCCTCATCCGGTTCTCGATCTTTACCTCCTGCTCATACGGATTCTTCTGTCGCTGGTGACTTACATCCCACCCCAGCGCAGTGAAGAACTTATCTATGAAGTCTTGCCGCACTTGCGACTCCTGATATGAAGGCGCAAGATACGCTTTCTCGTGTCCACGAAAATCATTCACAAGCTGACGGACAAGCTCTATAGATTTTTCCATTCAGTTCACCCAAAAAATTATGCCGTTTAATTTACAAATCTATATCGAAGCAATCAAGTAATAATAATCAACAAAAAACCCATCCCCGGGTTATGATCGCCGTGGGAGGGCCAGCAAATCACGTGGGATCCCGGAGATAGGTTTTTTTCTTGCTGTCTAAGCTATCAAAAAATACATTATAAAAAAGTTATTTCCAACTTGATTTTTTATATTTAAAATCTTACAATAACACAATTAAATAATCGCCTCCCAGGTTTGCGGTAGTTAATTTCTACCGTTTGTTCTTAAATTTAAATCTGGAAGGCGGTTTTATTTATGGAATTGCATCAAAGTCACCGGATACTAAGAAACATCGGTTTTAAGCGTTATTTTTCTCCTCCCCCTAATATCCCGCATTTTTTAACACCCATCGTTTTTCATCCATTTTAAGGGATCGCTGTAAAGACCATGGGAATTTACGCCGTTTTGGAGAATTGGTTTTACTGTTTTCTTAAAAACATGTCTGCATTTCTAAAAGCTGTAAAAGAATTCCAAAAAACAGATCTGTGTTTATCAAATGTTTTAAAGATTCACCGGATACATGTATGCTCTTCTCAAATCTTTAAAAGATCACACAAAAACATATCTGCTTTTCCTAAAAGCAAGTCAACATTTCTAAAAAAGAAACCTGGTTTTCCTGCAAACAAGTCAACACTTTGGAAGATCAAGTCAGCTTCAACGAAAAATATATCAACTATATCACAAAACAAGTCTGTATTTGCTCGTAACAAGTCGCCTCCTATAAAATACAGGTGAACATTTTCTAATAACTAATCAACATTAATAATAAACAAACCTTCTTCCATCGGAGGCAAACCGGTGAGGAATGGGACTTAACAAAAATCTGAAAGGAAGGAATAATATTATGGGTAAAATTAAATTGAACCTGCGCAATATGAATGTAACCGAAAAAATACAGTTCGCGCGCCAGATAGAAACGGCAATGACTGGTAATCCTACATTTCCAACACCCGACCCGCCGCTTGCAACAGTTGCTACATCTGCGGGCGATCTGGAAAACGCTTACAACAATGCCAACGTTGCTAAGCAGGATGCAAGTACGAAGCTAAGTATCCAGGACGATAAAGAAATTTCTTTAGATTCGAATCTTCAGAAGCTTGCCAACTATGTTGAGAGTGCAAGCGACGGCGATGAAGCGAAAATACAAAGTGCAGGCATGAGCGTCCGTGCGAAACCGGTTCCGATTGGCGCCCTCCCTATGCCGACAAGTTTAGCCGCAACTGCAGGCGACATGGAAGGCGAAATAGATTTAACCTGGGATCGCGTTCGTGGCGCACGCAGTTATATCGTTGAGCAATGCCTTGACCCTATAACGCCTACAGGTTGGAAACATGCGGCAATACCTACCAAGTCGAGCGTTTCAATACCCGGCTTGACGAGCGGCACGAAGTATTGGTTTCGTGTTGCGGGCGTAGGCGCAGCAGGACAGGGCGCATGGAGCGATCCGGCTACGAAGTATGCACCGTAAATAACAAGTGCGACTCACGTCCAACCTTGAATCTAACCTGAACGTGAGTCGCACATAACCATAGAGATGGGAAGCGGCATCAGCTACATATAAACATGAAAGCCAACCCTCGCATGTGAGGATTGGCTTTCGCTTTTTCATTTTCTTAACTCAACAATGATTAGATAATCTTATGCTTTGCTCATCCTCTAAAAAACAACAACCAAACGAGAATAAAGACCGGTATTAAAATCGGGAGTGAATAGCGTGCAATGTAACCTCCGAAGCTCGGGCACTTGGCACCCGATTGCTCTGCAATAGATTTTACCATGAAGTTCGGTCCGTTGCCGATATATGTAACAGCACCGAAGAAGACAGCCGCTATCGAGATCGCTTTAAGATAAATATCGTGGTTGCCGATGAGATAGCTGACCTGTATGTCGGAAAGCGGTACATTTCCTGTCGCAACCAGATCAGCGTGATACTTCATCAATACAGCGAATGTGTTTCGAATCTCTTCTGCATGCTCACCTGCAATCGTCGTGATATCAGAACCGTGTGTCGAGATTAGATGTTGCACCTGACTAACAATGTTTTGGTCGACAAACAAACCAATTGCCGCACTTAGGTAATTCAGATACGTTGGAGCGTTATCTAAAAAGCTCGAGAGTATTCCGGTGCCCCAATAAAACTGTCCTGCCGAAGTGATACCGATTTTTGCCGCGTTTAATTCCAACCAATCGAGCGCAGGGACCATCGTGGCAAATATTCCTAAAAATAAAATCGCCACTTCTTTGATGGGGATGAAATTGAAATCGTTCTTCTTGTGAATTTCTTTCTTCGTCATTTTGTACGAGCCGACAGCGGCAACCACCATCAGCAACTCCCGCAGGAAGGGCGGTTTCTGAATGAACACCGCAACGAGAATAATCAACAAAAAGATAATGTTGTGCAATCCGCTGACTTCCGCTTCCTCATCGAACTTTGATTCATCGAGATGCTTGAAATGCTTTTCGTATTTTTTGAAACTCAAGTAATCAAACACAAAAAAGATGAGAAGGATAATTCCGATGGCTAATACCCATACATGCCAGAGCGAAAATAAAACCCAGAAGAACGGAACACCTTTCAGATAACCGAGGAACAGCGGCGGATCACCTATAGGCGTAAGAGCGCCACCCATGTTGCTGACTATGAAAATGAAAAACACAACATGAAACGGCTTGAGCCGATATTTATTGACACGCAGATAGGGTCGAATTAAAATCATCGATGCGCCGGTAGTGCCGAGCAGATTCGAAACAATAGCTCCGATGCCAAGCAGAATTACATTGGCAACCGGCGTCGATTTTCCTTTGATGCGGATATGTATCCCCCCTGCCACAACAAACAGAGACCCGATGAGGATGATGAAGCTGAGATATTCTATCCCCGTGTACAGCATCCGGGTCGAATTCTGCAGGAAAAACAGGTAATAAACGACCGATAATGCCCCTAAACCGATAGAAACATGCGGATAGTACCTTTCCCACCAATGGCGGTTAATAAACGGTATAATCGCTATTGAAAGTAATAACAGAACAAACGGCAGGATCACCCAGGGATTTACCGGAATAACTTCATATCCCTCGTTTGCAATGACGGATAATGTTCCTGAAGGAAAAAGGATCAGAAGAAAAAGAAAACGTTTCAGAATGCGAGAGGTCATTTCCCTTGCGTGTTTCCAAGCTTAACTGATTGCTCAGTTGCAGCTAATCGGGGGAGCGGTTTTTGTGTAACTATTGAAACGATTTTTTTTGTAGTGGATGCGGATTGTTTTAGAAATGTGTTCGGATAGATTCCAATCCAAACGATGAATACCAACACGGGCACGAGCACGGCAATTTCACGTTTCGAGAGATCTAGAAGATTCTGGTTAAGCGGGTTAGTTACTTTTCCGAATATCACACGCTGATACATCCACAGTAAATATACGGCGGCAAAGATAACACCTGTTGCCGATAAAATCGTGAACCATTGATTGAGGAATGGTGAATTGAATGAACCCAGTAGAATAAGAAATTCGCCGACAAATCCGTTAAGCCCCGGCAAACCTATAGAAGAAAGAGAGACAATCATAAAGAAAGTTGAAAAGATCGGCATGACTTTCGCCAAGCCGCCGAATTCAGAAATCTCACGCGTATGCCTTCTCTCATAAATCATCCCGACAATTAAGAAGAGCGCGCCAGTGGAAAGTCCGTGATTGATCATCTGAATAATCGCACCCTGGATACCTTCTTCAGTTAGTGAAAACATTCCAAGAACTACAAATCCTAAGTGACTTACGGATGAATATGCCACAAGCTTTTTAATATCTGTCTGAACCATCGATACGAGCGCGCCATATATAATTCCGATAACAGCAAGCGCGGCGATATACGGCATGAACTTCATTGTTGCATCCGGGAAAAGCGGCATCGAGAAACGAAGCAATCCGTATGTTCCCATTTTCAAGAGAACACCTGCAAGAATAACACTGCCGGCAGTCGGCGCTTCGACGTGCGCATCAGGCAGCCATGTGTGGAACGGAAACAACGGGACTTTGATTGCAAAACTAAGTGTGAATGCAAGAAACATCCACGATTGGATCGTTAGTGGAATTGTTGGACCAATGCTGTAAAGCTGCATCAAATCTGTAGTGAATTGTCCGTTAGGTTGTGTGGATGCGTAGTAGCCAAGCCAGATGATCGCAATCAGCATCAGCAAACTACCGAACATCGTATAGATGAAGAATTTGATCGCGGCATAAATCCGGTTCCCTCCACCCCAGATACCGATGATGAAATACATCGGTATAAGCATCGCTTCCCAAAAGACATAAAAGAGAAACATATCAAGTGCGCAGAACACACCTAACATTCCTGTTTCGAGTAACAAGATCATGATGGTATATTCTTTTACCCGCTTCTCGATTGATTTCCAGGATGAAAGTAATGCGATAGGCGTAAGGAAAGTCGTAAGCATAACCAGGAGAATCGAGAGGCCATCGACACCGACACTATAGGAAACATTAAGGGAAGAAATCCATGAAACTTTATGGACAAACTGAATTCCCGGATTCTCAGAATCAAATCCGAAATACAACAAGAGTGAAACAATAAACGTTAGAACACTCAGAGCAATCCCAATTGTCTTAATCGCTGTCACCCGTTCACGATTAAGCAGTAATAATAAAATACTGCCGACGAGCGGGAGAAATATTATATATGTGAGAAGATTAGACATTAAACTATTTATTAAATTTCTGGTTACCCTCTTCTGTCACTACGTGACATCCCTCTCCCAATTTGGGAGAGGGATTATAGGGTGAGGGTTCTATCTTAAAATCAATATTCCAAGAATCACGATGATTCCGACTACAAACACCAACGCATAACTTTGCACAACGCCGACCTGGATACGTCTTAACCAACTGCTTGTAAACTCAATTAACTTTGCGGAACCGTTTACGATTCCATCAATTATTCCAACGTCGAAGCCTTTCCATAGAAGTTTATCTGAGCCAATCTTGATTGGCTTCACGATTGTGTATTCATATACTTCATCAACGTAATATTTATTCCACAAGAGCTTATACATGCCTCTGAAGGATGCTGATAGCTTTGAAACAAGCTCAGGTTTCCGGAGATAAAATTGACGCGCGAAATATATTCCGCCGAAAGCGACAAGTACGGATAGTATCATCAACAAATATTCAAGAGATAAACTTTCATGCTGTCCGTTCGCTAAATGTAAATTCGCCTTCTCGAATACCGGTTCAAGAAATTGTTCAATGTAATTCCCACCGCCAAGGCTATGCGGTATTCCAACAAATCCACCAACAACCGAAAGGATTGCAAGAATTATTAGCGGAATGGTCATCGCCTTAGGCACTTCATGCGGATGTTTATCGTGCGACCAGCGTTCTTTCCCCTCAAAAGTTAGTGAGACGAGCCGGAACATGTAGAATGCTGTTAAGCCGGCAGTTATCCATCCGAGAATCCAATATATGTAAGAACCTTGTGAGAATGCCTTCCACAATATTTCATCTTTGCTGAAGAAACCTGACAGTGGAGGAATTCCGGCAATCGCTAATGCAGCAATAAAAAATGTTTTATACGTTGTGGGCATCTTCGATTTGAGTCCGCCCATGTTTTGTATATCCTGCTCATTGTGCATCGCGTGAATAACTGCGCCTGCGCCTAAGAAAAGCAGCGCCTTAAAAAACGCATGTGTCATCACGTGAAATATACCGGACGCAAATGCGCCAACCCCGAGTCCAAGGAACATATATCCAAGCTGGCTGATAGTCGAATATGCAAGCACTTTCTTGATATCATTCTGAACCAATCCCATCGTGGCGGCAAAGAGGGCAGTCGCTATTCCAACAATAGCAACAATTTCCATCGTGGCGGGTGCAAGAGCAAATAAGACCGAACACCGAGCAACCATATATACGCCGGCTGTTACCATTGTTGCGGCGTGAATAAGCGCACTAACAGGAGTGGGACCAGCCATCGCATCGGGCAGCCAAACGAACAGCGGTATCTGTGCGGATTTACCGGTCGCTCCAAGAAATAATAACAATGTAATCCAAAACATTGTTTTATCGCCTGTTGTTATTATTGCAGATGCCTGACTAAAAACATCTTCAAATTTCAAACTACCAAACAATTTGAAGATCAAGAACATTGCAATCAGAAAACCGAAATCACCAATCCGATTTACAATAAACGCTTTCTTTGCGGCATCGCTCGTTGTAGCTTCACCCAGTTTGTAACCGCCCGTATCAAACTTCCGATCATGCCAGAAACCGATTAAGAGGTAGGAGCATAATCCAACCCCTTCCCAACCCAAAAACATCAGAAGAAAATTGTTCGCAAGTACAAGATTCAACATCATGAAGATGAAAAGATTCAGGTAGGCAAAGAATCTCCAGAATCCATTATCTCCATGCATATAACCGATTGAATAAACATGAATAAGAAAGCCAACGCCCGTAACGATAAGTGTCATCAGAATTGAAAGTTGGTCAACCTGATATTCTGCGTTTATGGAAAACGAACCTGCAGTAATCCAATTAAAGATTGTAACGATATGCGATCGTTCTTCAACCGGAGATCTTAACATCTCAACAAAGATCATCGCGGCAATGATAAACGATATTCCCACTGAACCGCTTCCGATAATTCCAGAGAGCTTTTCAGAATTGATCTTCTTACCGAGCAATCCGTTAATCAGGAAGCCGATGAAAGGAAGAAGAACTATGTAGGGAGCGAATTGAATCATTTGTTCATTTTATCATTTTTTCATTGATTCGTTGTTTTACTCCGATTATTTCTGTTGCGTTTTGCAATTGCTTTGTTCTATCCTTTAATTGTTCTGCTTGTGTCATAATTCAATTCTTCAATGAACCAATCATCAATGATTCAATCCCATTTCACCATTTCATAATATTGATTTCATCGATGTTCACAGTCATTTTATTACGGAACAATGCGATAATTATTGCCAAACCAACCGCCGCTTCTGCCGCAGCGACTGCCATTACGAAAAATACCAGTATTTGTCCTGTCGGGTTTCCGTGGAAAGCCGAAAAAGCGACTAAAGTCAGATTCACCGAATTCAGCATAAGCTCTATGCACATGAAAACTATGATGGCATTGCGGCGGGTTAGAACGCCCACCACGCCGATCGTGAACATTATCGCGCTCAGAGACAAATAATAATTCAACGGTATTTCGATGAGATTGAAATTCATTGGAATTTCTTTTTTGCTAAAACAATAACGCCAACTATCGCCGCTAAAAGTAATATCGATGTAATTTCAAAAGGTAAAAGGTATTCCGTGTATAAAGATTTTCCTATGAATTCTACTGTGCCGATCTCTAAAGCTTTGGGATTGGTCGGCATTGTATTAACACCAAACGGCAGACCCAACCCGATGAGAATTTCCAAAAGAACTACGCCCGATAAAAGATAGGCAATCGTTTTCTTGTAGCTCAGTTTATCCTCAAGTTTTGTCTCATCTCCAAGATTCAATAACATGATGACAAATAGAAACAACACCATAATCGCGCCGGCATATACGAGTATTTGTATGATAGCGATGAATTGAGCGTGAAGGATAAGATAGATCAGAGCCAAACAAAAGAAATTCACTATCAGGAACAACACGCCCTTGATCGGATTCTGTTGTGTGATCATCAGGATCGCCGATGCAATCGCCGATGCGGCAACTATAAGGAAAAAAATTACTTCAAAATTCATTCAGTGTGATTAAACGATAAAAATTTCTTAAGAAGATAACAATATTTCTGCTAATTTTCAATTGAAATAATAATGCGCGCTGATTTGCGGAAGCGGCAAAATTGTTCCATCGGTAAAATAGGTGAATAATAACTCACCGGCTATATAAAACGGATCGAGCTTTTGTAATTCTCCACCTATTCCAAAACCGATGCGAAATGGACCTTTCAATTCATTACTTGACGAACCTTTATAAAAATATCCCAGGGCACTGCTGCCAAAAAATCTTGCAGTACCCCCACGTACAAAGTCATATTGCAATTCCCCTCCGACGTTATATAATGTTTTGTTGTCTGCTTTTATCACACCGGCAACGATTTGATAGGAAAAATCTCCGGGTAAATGCTGCCGAAAACTTAAACCGAAGCCGCTCGCCGCACCAGCGGAAAATCCAAGTCCGAAAACCGATTTATCTATTGTCTCCATTTCTTGTTTTGGTTCAGCGATCTGCGCTGTGGCAGACGATAATATGCTGACGATAAGAAAAATGATCACGAAAGATTTCATCTTATGCTCCTTATTATTTTGCCTTGAGAAGATTCCATAATTCTTTAATGCCCGGTCTCTTTCCGTAAGAGAGGATAGTCGTTCTAAAGATTTTACCCGCGATCCAGATCGCACCGATTGATGATAACGCCAGAAGAATAATTGTTACTATTATCTCCAGCATCGACGGCATCTGTATCGGAATCCGCATCGCCATCATCGAAGGTGTCAGTAAAGGTATGTACGTTAGCGCCTGAACGAGCGTAGAGTTTGGATTTTGTACGACCGTGATTGCAAACACTATCGGGATAATAAGAATTAATACTAAGTAACTTGAAATCTGCTGTGCCTCTTGCTCAGTGGATACCGGCGCTCCTGCCGCCACAAAGATTGCCGCGTATAACACATATCCGAGAATAAAATATACGAAGAGAAGCAACGCGCTTAGACCGGGAATCATGGTAACAGAAAATTTCAAACTAACTGCTATCCCGATGACCGCCCAGAACGCAATCTGGGTTAAGCCAAGCCCGCTCAAGCCGATAATCTTTCCACCCATCAAATCGTTTGCGGAACTGGACGACATCAATACTTCTACAACTCTGTTGGATTTTTCTTCCAGCATACTTCTAACAAGCAACTGTCCTGATGTCATGATGAGAAAAAACATCATCATCATGAATATATAAGAAGTGAAAAAGACTTTCTCGAAGCCGGCTTCCTCTTCCTTCCCGGACTTGGATATTTTGATGGTCTTCATGTCGATTGGAACAGTCAATTCTTTAACTAAAACAGGATCAAGCCCCTTTGCCTGAAGTTTTTTGGATACAACTATGTCTCTGATTATTCGTTCGATGCGAGATGTTATTTTTATATTTCCAGCATTTAGCGAACGATACTCAACAGTAGTATCAGACATATAGGATTTATTAATAATTATATACCCTTCGATTTCTTCAGATATGACTAAAGCATCTGCATTTATTTTCGCCGATGCTATATCATCTGCAGATTCAAACGGGATAGAACGAAGAATGTAATTAGGCTGACCATTCGTAAGTTTATATTTTTCTAACAGCTCTTTATCCAGTTGCTCTTGTATCTCTCCTGACCGGTCAATGATACCGATACTAATGCTCTCTGAATCGGGTCTGCTCATCAGTAATGAAGGAACAATTCCCATTCCGATCATGATAATCGGCATAATGATAAGAGAAATTAAGAACGCTTTAGATTTTATTTTCTCGACGTATTCCCAGCGTGCGACTTGGAACATTTTATTTTTCATCGGAATTGCCCTCCTTCATCTTCCGCTGAATCTCAGAAGAAACATCTTTCTTAGCTTTCAGAAACTTGAAGTAAGTGGCAATGGTTCCAAAAGCAAATATACCCGCTACGCCCCACGAAAGAGTTTGCACAAACAATTTCGCAATGAGTACAGCAACCGTTACCGAAGCGAAGATAATTAACGATGCCATTTCTCTCTTGATACGCTTATCACTGAAAACATTCCCCGGCTTCAGCTTTGCCTGTTTCTGAACAGGTTCCGGCTGGCTATTTGTATCTGGGATGCCGACTACTTCAATAAATATTGAATTCAACGACGGTTCTACGTATTCGAATTTTCTTATTTCCAGTTTAGAAGATAATGCTTCAAGTATTTCATGCGAGCGGATACTATCGGTTAAAACCAGCTCGGCATAATTTTCATAAACTGTAGATTGGCGAACGAATGGAAGAGCTTTCAGGAATGAACCGTTGCCATCGTATTCAAGATGAACAGAATTTTTTCCGAACCGTTGTTTGACTCCCTTGACCGATCCCTCCAATACCATTTTGCCCTTGTTGATTAAACAAATTCCATCCGAGAGCTTCTCAGCCTGATCCATCTGGTGGGTAGAAAAAATAACCGCTTTCCCTTGTTGCTTCAATTCCAACAGAATATCTTTTAGAACTATTTGATTTACTGGATCAAGCCCGGAGAAAGGTTCGTCAAGAATTACCAACTGCGGATCGTGAAGAATCGAAATGATAAATTGTACTTTTTGTTGATTCCCTTTCGAAAGTTCTTCGACTTTGCTCTGATAATTATTCAGCAAATCAAATCTTTCAAGCCACTTATATGCGCGGCGTTTTGCTTCCGCAGTATCTATTCCCTTCAAACTCGCAAAGTAAAGAATAGCATTAAGTAATTTGTTCTTCCGGTATAATCCCCTCTCCTCCGGTAGATATCCAAGCAGATTACGGATGCCCTCATTAAATGGCTTCCCGTCGAATGTGATTGTGCCAGAATCAGGTTGAATGATATTTAAAATCATCCTGATGGTCGTAGTTTTGCCGGCGCCGTTCGGACCTATTAGTCCGAGTATCTCACCTCGTCGCGCTTCCAACGAAATACCATCAACTGCTACGACGGTTGCGAATTCTTTTCTAAGATTATCAGCTTTAAGCATAAAATAATATTAAGGTGTCAGACGGTAAATCATCCGCGGGAATGGAATCGTCTCGCGTACATGTTCGAGACCGCAAATCCAACCAACCGTTCTTTCAACACCGAGTCCGAAGCCTGCGTGCGGCACTGAACCATATCTTCTTAAATCTAAATACCAATCAAATGCCGATTGAGGCAAATTATGTTCTTTGATTCTCTGGACAAGCAGATCAAAATCGTCTTCGCGCTGGCTGCCGCCGATTATCTCGCCGTATCCTTCTGGCGCAAGCACATCCATCGCGAGGGCAAGATCGGGATTTTGCGGATCGCGTTTCATATAAAACGCTTTGACTTTGGCTGGATAACGATGGACTATCACAGGTCTGTCGAATCCTTCGGAGATGATGGTTTCATCGGTGCCGCCAAAATCGTTTCCCCACTCAAAGTCGATTCCTTCCTTCTTCAAAATCTCAACCGCTTCGGAGTACGAAACTCTGGGAAACGGTTTTTTAACTTTCTCCAGAATGGATATGTTGCGTTCAAGTGTTTTTAATTCAGCCGAGCGATACTTCAGAACGGAAGTTACAATATGTTCAAGAAATTCTTCCGCTAATTCCATGTTATCGTTAAGATCGGCAAAGGCAACCTCCGGTTCAACCATCCAGAATTCGGTTAGATGGCGGCGTGTCTTCGATTTCTCGGCACGAAACGTCGGACCGAAGACATAGATTTTACCATGCGCCATCGCGCCAGCTTCACCGTATAGCTGACCTGATTGCGTGAGATATGCTTTTCCCAGGTCGAAATAATCGGTTTCGAAAAGCGTGCTTGTTCCTTCGCAAGCCGCCGGTGTGATTATCGGCGCATCCATCAAAATAAAACCACGGTTATCAAAAAATTCCCTGATCGCTTTTATGATTTGATGCCGTATCCGAAGGATAGCATGTTGACGCGATGAACGGAGCCAGAGATGGCGAAGATCCATGAGAAATTCGACGCCATGTTCCTTAGGTGTTATCGGATATTCTTTCGCGATAGCGATGATTTGAATATTCGTCAACTCCATCTCGAAACCACCCGGTGCGCGATCGTCTTTTTTGATTTTTCCGAAAACATGCAAAGACGTTTCCTGTGTAATAGTATCAAAGAGATTGAAGACATCATCCTGAATGATCCCTTTCACCATAACACATTGAAGTATTCCCGTTCCATCGCGGATAACGAGGAATCGTACTTTACCGCTCGAACGTTTATTATATAACCATCCGCTTATTTTTATCTCTTCTGCAATGTGATTTTTCAAATCATCGATGTATATCAGTGCCATAATTTCTCTTGGGAATAAAGATTAAGTGTTGGAAAATATACAAAAGAAAACGGATATCTACAACGTTTTAATCATTCTTTGAAATTGCGGGCGGGAAGGAACTTCATTGCGATTAACGACATAACAGTATCGTAATTAACAAAATTAGTCCGATAGGTCGATCATCTTAATATCTTTAATATACTTTACGGATCGGTAAACTTTGAGGGTTTTAAGTTTAGTGAGCTTATCGATTATTCGATCAATATTTTCACAGACGATCTTGACATAATTCTTTTGATTATCTGCAGGAAATTGTACTTTGAAATTCTGGGTAAGGGCTTTCATTTCATTCAATGGTTTTTCGAGTTCACCAACCACCCCCATCAAGGTTTCACGGATGGCTTGAAGCCTCTGCTGTGTAATTTCTACCTGCATTAATTGATCAAGAAGACGATGCTTCTCGATCACGCTCAACACGGTTCTCGGCAGAACAGGCGAAGAGATTTCTTCTTTCACAAGATAATCATCGACTCCCAATTTCATTACATCAAGCGCAAGTTCAAAATCTTTGTTGACGGTTAGAAATATGATCGGATTGTTAATTTTTTTCGCCTTTAATTCCTTTGTGATCTCCAAACCATTTTTCCCCGGAAGGAAATAATCCATTAGGATTACGTCGAAGTTACGGTTTGATTCCAACTCATTTATCGTATCGGTATAGTTTTCCTTCCACACGATTTCAAATTTATATTTCTCATATCGCTGTAGGTACACTTGAACAAGTTTAGCAAAATCTTTATTATCTTCAACGAGCAGAATGCGAACTTTATTGTCGTCCATATTTCTCCTTATGAATCCTGTGAATAAGGTTTAGGAAGCGTAAAGCAGAAACTCGAGCCTTTACCAAGCTCGGATTCAACCCATATCTTTCCTTTATGCAACTCGATAATCTTCTTGACTATTGCCAGTCCGGCGCCGGTACCTTCATACTCTTCCCGCCGATGTAATCTCTGGAATATCACAAATATCTTATCATGAAAATCTTTATCGATGCCGATGCCGTTATCTTTAATTGTGAAAAGATAATAATTATTTTCGGCATTCTGAAATGTGACTTCAACCAAGGGGTCGGGTTTATTGTTAAATTTCACGGCATTTCCGATGAGATTGCGGAAAACTATTTTAATTTGTGTTTCGTTGCCGAATAATATAGGCAAATCTTCCGGGACTTTGAAATTTACACCTTTCTGGCGAATGGTGAACTCCATGTCTGTCTGAATCTCTTGTATGATATCTTTAACTGAAACATTTTTAAACGACTCCGATGGTCTGCTGATACGGGAGAGCAATAACAAGTCGTCTATCAGTCCCTTCATGCGTGTGGTTGCGCCGACAATCGAATCAAGATACTCCCTGCCTTCAGCTTGAATGATTTCCTTATAATCCATCTGCAATATACGACTAAATCCCTCAACACTAATAAGAGGTTCTTTCAGGTCGTGCGATACAACATATGTGAAATCGTCAAGCTCTTTATTGCGACGCTGAATCTCAATCGACTTTTGCAGCGTCTCTTCATACAAATTCCCTTTCTCAAGCGCAATTGCACTAAGATTCGCGACACTCTCCAGTAACTTCAATTGTGTATCTGTATAAACCTCCTGTTCACTGGCTTCAACCGACATGATACCTATCAACGACTCTTTTGATAGCATCGGGATAAAAATTGATTTCCTATCATTAGCCTGAAATGTATGTTTTGTTAGAATAACATTTTCTTGCGGACTTCCAGGACTTATTAAAATAGGTTGAGACATTTTCGATACAAATACTTCCTCACCTTTGAATGCTTCGACATGAAATACAGGAGTTTTGGTCTTCAGTTTTTCGTTATACAAATCGATAATAAAACTCTGGAACGGCAGTACACGTTTTACATGCTCGTAAACCGCCTCAAATATCTGATCGATATTCAATGTTGAAGTCAATTGCTCGCTCAGGCTATATAATACGGTCAGTCGTTCAATTTGTGAACTCAATTCGTTATAAAGCTGGGCATTCTCAATTGCGGCGCCGAGCTGGTTCCCAACCAAAGCAAGTAATTGTTGTTCCTGATCGGTAAATTCATGAGCATAATTGTAAAATATATCTAATGCACCGAATACTTTGTCATTTGAAACGAGCGGAATGACCGCCATTGCCTCAATCTTCGCATGTCGAAGAACAGCCCTATTTTCCTGCATGATCCGTTCATCCAGATAAGCCTTCTCCTGGATAAACATAGATCTCTTTAGTTCTACAACTTCACCGGTCATCGAGCCTGTTTGCTTCAGTCTGAGGATAGAAGAAAACTCCACAGGATCAAAACCGAGCTGATAAGCAAGTACGAGATCTGTACTGCCTATCTCCTGCAGATAAACAATAACCGCAGTAGGTTCGATTATCTTTTTTAGTAGTGACACAGCCGATTGCAGCATTTTGCTTATGTCGCGCGAGGAACTGATAAGCGCGGAAATTTCATTGAGTGCAAGTAATTGCTCGTTGCTCTTTTTAAGATCTGCCTCGGTCCTTTTCAGTGCAGTGATGTCGGTATGCGTAAATACAAGCCCCGTAATCTTCCGGTCAATCACCATCGGATTGATCGTCAATTGGTATATTTTTTTCTTTGCTCCTGTTTCATGAACAAACTGCTGAGAGAAGATACGGATCGAGCCACCGAGTAGAGGATCGATAACTTTTTGAAATGTTACTTTGAGTGGTTCACTGGGTAAAACATCATAAAGATATCTACCGTGATAATCTTCATAGTTCTTTACACCAAATTCTTGCATGAAGACATACCATGCTTTGTTCACCTCACGAATTCGATTATCCCTGTCCATTGTATAAACAACACTGTCGATTGAATCTAACAAATTATGTATGTAAACCGAATCTTCGGAGACTTGATTGAACAACCGGACTCTATCTATTACAGCTCCGATTTGCTGTGCAATAGGTAGTAGAATTGCAGTATGCTCGTCCGAAAACATATGCGGTTCTTTACAACCGATATTCAGCGTTCCGAATATTTTCCCTTTCAATGTTATGGGCAGAGATATTTGTGATCGTATCCCTTCCTTATTCGTGAGCAGTTCTGCGTAATTACTTTCAGTAAGATAATCGGAAACGATGACAGGTTTCCCCGATTTGATAGAATGTTTCGAAATTGTTTGCGCAAGATCGACAATCTTACCTTCATATAATGAGCGACTGCCTTTATTGGCATAAACCAACAATCCCGTACCATCTGTAGTCAATAAACCAACATTAATATCCTGACTCGGAACAATTTTATTTATCTCTTTCACAAGGACTTCAAACACCTCACGGAAATCGAGCGTCTGGTTTGCAATCGTTACAATGCGGTTAATCATTTCGATCTGTTTGTTCCGGCTCTCGAGCGTTTTCATGAGTCGTTTGCGCTCAGTGATATCACGGGCGATATTAAGCATTGCTATCGGTTCACCAAGCTGGTTCCGCAAAAGTGTCGTACTCAAACTTACGGGTATTAAATGTCCATCCTGTGCGCGCATCGTCATATCGAAATCGTGCAGCCAGTTATGCTCACGGAGTGTGGAAATCCACAAAACGAATCTTCCCATCTCCTCATCTAATTGCCATGGATATGGAAATTCGCACCCGGTGACATTTTTTCTCGGATAGCCGAGAATCTGCAAAAACGCTTTGTTCACTTGCAGTACTTTCCCGCGAAGGTCGGTGAGGATTAGAATATCTCCCATCGTATCAATCACGTTGCTAAGAATATGCTCGAACTCACGAATTTCATTTTCGGCATTCTTTCGCTGACTGATGTCCGAGAATATTCCTACCACTCCATCAATCTGACCATCTTCCATTCGAAGAGGATAATATCTTCCGCTGATGTAACCTTGCAGTTTGGTATCACTAATAGTGTATGGAATATCATCGGAGTTTACCATCTTGCCATCTAAGGCGTGCCTCAACAGATTATCCATGTTGTGTTCCGCATAAAACGGCAAAACTTCGGATGCAGTTTTCCCTACAGCATTCTCCACCGACATTCCCGTAATCGTTTCCATCGTAGAATTCCATTTCAAACATCTCATATTACGATCGAATACGACGATACCTTCATTTATACTGGAGAGAAGATTGGTTTTAAACACATTTTCCGATTGAAGAGAATCAAGCAGTAATTTCTCATCCGTTATATCGATTATTGTACCCAGGACGGACTGAACCGTGCCCTCCTGATCTTTCAACGAAGTTAAGGAATCACGCACCCATCGGTACGATGCTTTTCCCTTTGGCAGGCAACGGTATTCATCAGTAGTTTGAAGGGAATGCTGTTGAAGATTGGCTATTCTCTCTAAAAATATTTTTTTGTCATCCGGGTGGATGAGTTTCAGCCACAGACTGCCGTTTTTTAAAAAATCTTTCGACGAGTAACCGACTATTTTCTCGATAGATGAATTAACAGATATGAATGCGCCTGCCGGCGTTGACTGATACAATATAACCGGACTTGTTTCGATTAATGCACGCTTATTATTTTCAGATTCGGCAATCTGGCGGAACGCTTTAGCATTTGTTACGGCATTACCTAAATTCTCACCGATGATCGCAAATAATTCGTGCGAATATTTTACTTTCGCATCGCTATGTTTGGTAGCGAGAAGTATGATGCCAACCAATTTTTCGTGCGAGACTAAAGGAATGAAACCGACTTGCGTAATACCCGCTTCTTTGAAGAGCGATCTGAACGGAAGGTAACTTGGAAATTTTTCTATTCTAAAATGTTGAGGAGACAGAGTTTTCGAGATGAAACCTCCGATACCTTCTTCGTGACTTAATGAAGATAATTTTTTATTCAATACATCGGGATAATTTTTCTGATTCTTAAGTTGCAACTCTTTTGTCTTTTCATCCGCGAGATATATTCCTCCGATTCCCCACGATAATGTATCGGTTAATTTATTAAGAACCGTGCTGAGTAGTTTATGGACATCGAATGTTCCTGAGAATACCGGCATGACTATCTCGAGTAGTTTCATTTCATCATACCGCTGTTGCAATTCTCCGGTTAGCCTGCGATCCTCTGTTTTGTCCCGGAAGAAACCCAATAATTCCCCGCTCTTATTTCCATCTGCCGTTAGTATAACTAATTCACAGAAGAGATCTTTTCCGTCAGATCTAATACCGTCGTAATTGATTACAGTTTGTTTGGACCCTTTCGATACATGTTTCTTCAGCGATTCTGAGATGCGTTCACGATCTTCCTCTGCAACAGTCGCGGTAATTTCTTTATTAAGAATTTTTTCATTCGACTCATAACCGAACATCTCACTTAAAGCTCGATTCACATAAACGAATACTCCATCCCGAATCAGCGAAACCGGACTGACAGCATTATCTATCAGCATTTTAAATTGCTTCTCAGAAGATGTCAATCTGTCGATCATGATTTTTGTTGCTGTAATATCCATGATCGTAACCTGCAGACAAGTTTTGCCGCGATATGGTATTGCCGAAATCGTAACCTGAGTTTCAAATTCAGTTCCATCTTTGCGCACACATCGAAGCTCGATGATAGTTAATTCAGCGCCGGTTGATTTCTCCTTAATAAATTTCTGATACCGCCGATACGACTCCTGTGTGAATAACTGTTTGGGCTTTATCTTGCTTAAATCGTAACCCGCTTCATAACCGAACGACCTAATGAATGCTGGATTTACAAACAATATGTTGTTCTCGTGAATTACTGCAATATTTTGCGGTATAGTCTCAAGAAGCAACTTGTATTCGGCTTCCTTCTGTCGTTGTATCTTCTCTGATCTTTTTGTTTCTGACACATCTTTCATGGTTCCGAAATAAAATCCGCCCCCAATATTCGATGCACGAAATTCAATTGCGATAGATTTACGATCTTTCGTCTTGATATCGAGAACAATCGAACCTCTTTTTCGCCTCTTCAATTCACTGATGAATCGGAAGAACTTAAAGCGTTGATTCGGCGAAATAATTGTCACGGGACTTATCATCTTAAGTTCATCGGCAGAATAACCAAGCAAAACCGCAGCCGCATTATTTAGTTCACGATAATCTCCTGCGATATCAAATATCATCATGGCTTCACCGGCACCTTGGAACATCTTTTCGTACTTATCATCGAAAGATGCTAAGAGGGACTCAATCTGTTTAGATTCTTTTTCGGATAATTCCGGTAAAGATGATACTGAAGATTCTGAAACCTTTGAAAGTGGTTTGGCAAGTTGATCTAATTCGAACCGGAATGGCAGAATACCCTGAAGAATAAATTTACCTTTTGATGTCAGCGGTATGCAGTAGGTCTGATTTTGATGAATGATTAAATCCAGGCAGATCGTTGCTTCGTCTTTAAGCATTATGAGTGTTGATTTCCCAAAAACAGAACGTAAGGCGGAAGCAATTAGAAAACATTTCCCTTTCTGAACTGAAGCGACTAAAAACGAGAATAATTCGGCAACCCTTGCCTGATTTCCAAGAATTCCTATCCATTTCGTAAGATCATCGATTATGACGTATGAGTTCTTTACATTCGCGGAAGCATAGCGTTTAACGCTTCGAAGCAGTGAAATAGGATTTCCATCTTTTTCTGTGAATTTTCTATACTTTAATTTTTGAGCATTACTTAGCGATTCCAGATGCGAATCATCAACCGAAAGATAGACTATAGGAGTTTTAGATATGATGGCATGATTAATTGCCTGCTCAATAACCGCCGTGCTATGATGCAATCGGGGAACAAACAACAGAAGAGAATCGCCGGGTTGCAATTCTCCTATAAAATGATCGAGTTTTGGTAAACCTGTTGAGTAATGATGTAGTGGCATTCCGATAAAAAAAACTGGTTGATTGAAAATTCCATTGAAATGTACAAATATTTCAGCTTGCTATCAACAAAAAAAGGAAGCCCAGCGGGCTTCCTTTTGAACCAATAGTATTATTGATGTTTAGTTAATCTTAAAGATTACACCAGCTTTAATACCAATATCTCGGGAGTATATTTTCTGATTCGAACCAAATATCGAATCATCAGTATGTTTATAACCATTACTCAATCCTAGTCCATAACCAGCATCGAAAAATAAATTAGTTCCAGGAGATACTTCAAACTCAACGCCTGCTCCAAAATGTATACCAAAATTTATCGATTCTGTATTTTTGCCAACATCCTCTGTGCTTGAACCACTTTCATATTCAGCTTTAGCATTAAAGCCAATGGTAGGTCCGCCAAAAACAAATGGTTTTACTGTGCTATTTTCGATTGCAAATTTGTACTTTGCAGAAATGGGAATTGACAAATAATCAGCTTTAAATGTTATTTCCTCACTCCCCTCTTTAAGTACAGTTCCCGATTGTAAATATAAAAATTCACCAGTAATAAAAAGGTTTTCGGCGACCCCGATCTCCCCATATGCGCCAAAAGCAAAACCGGTTCGCATACTGCTTGTAACCTCAGATGGTAAATCCGGATCAAACGATACATCTCCCAAATTCAATCCGAGTCGTGCGCCGAGATTAATTGGATTGTCTTGCGCAAGTGTCACTTGAGATACAAACAATGTTAATGCAACGATAACGCAAAATATTAATTGTTTTTTCATAAGACCTCTCGAAATTGTTTTGATATTTTGTGAATTATAGAATATTATTCTATGACTTTAATCGGGTAAATAATACCAAAAAAAAAGTAATTTGTCAAGTACTTTATTTTGATTTTCGTTAAGATGATTGGAAAAATAAACAATCATTCCTTAAAATAAAAAAGGAAGCCCAACGGGCTTCCTTTTTAACCAATATTATTATTGCTACTTAGTTAATCTTAAAGCTCACACCAGCTTTAATACCAATATCCCGAGAATTTATTTTCTGATTATCGGTCACTCCTTCGGATTCTTTATAAATGTCGCTCAATCCTAGTCCATAACTAGCATCGAAAAATAGATTAGTACCAGGAGTTACTTCAAACTCAGCACCTGCACCAAAATGTAGAGCAAAATTTATCGATTCGATATTATCCTTAATATCAACTTCGGTCCCATCTGATACTTTAGCACTAAGATTGAAGCCGAGTGTAGGGCCCGCGAAAACATACGGTTTTATAGTGCTATTTTCAATTGCAAATTTGTATTTTGCGGAAATGGGAATTGCGAAATAATCCACTTTCCATGTTGCTTCTTCAGCATCCTCTTTACTTACCAATCCACTTTGCAAGTATAGAAATTCACCTGCTATAAAAAAGTTTTCGGCAACTCCAATTTCACCATATGCGCCAAAAGCAAAACCTGTTCTCATACTTGTTGTAACGCCAGAAGGTAAATCTGGGTCAAATGAAGCATCTCCAAAGTTCAACCCGAGTCGTGCGCCAAGATTAATTGGATTGTCTTGCGCAAGTGTCACTTGGGATACAAACAATGTTAATGCAACGATAACGCAAAATATTAATTGTCTTTTCATAAGACCTCTTGAAATTGTTTTGATATTTTGTGAATTATAGAATATTTATCTATTACTTTAATCGGGTAAATTATACCAAAAAAAAAACAATTTGTCAAGTACTTTTTAGTATTCATCTTGAAGTCGACATCCTAAGTCTTGATTTTTAGCGAAAAACACGATAAATCAAGGTCGCTAGGATGTAAGTGTTTTTATATGTATGTATTCATCGTGAGTATACCTAAGAAAAAAGAAAACCCTCAAATTTATATAAAATCTGAGGGTTTCAAATTAAAATCTAAGTAAATCAATTTCCTATAGCGTAAAATCAACTCCAAAATCTATTGCAGAATAGCTCAACGAACCTAAGTTTAACCTTACAACCCCAGCAACTGAATTTGAGAACCAATAGCGTGCACCTCCATTAACACCCAAGAAGAAGCCACCCCAGCTCGGCTCTGCCCAATGGTCACCTGAAGGTCCTTTATATTTTACCGATCCAATATCATAAGCCAATATCATTCCAGCCCAAGGATCAAACTTCTTATCACCGACTACAAAGTGATAATTTGCTTGAAAACCTAACATGATATCGTTATAACTCCATCCCCAATCGTTGCCGATATCTTCACTCCAGCTCCAATACCTCATAACACCACCGATGCCAAGAATTCCATCCCCAACGTTTGTTTTCAAGGCATACTCATAATTTGCGCCAAGAATGGGTGTGGATCCATGAAAATAAAAACCAACACTCGGACCGAGGTAACTATTTCCTTTTTCAAATTGCGCATAGGCAAAATTACTCACGAGTATCAACACGATCAATGCGAATAAGATATTTTTCATATAGCTTTCTCCAATAAAATGTTAATTGAATATTTTGTATGATTTCTTTTATGAATTATTTAGTCTTTTAATAATCCTCGTGAAATTACAATCCGCTGAACTTCAGATGTACCCTCATAAATTTCAGTGATCTTTGCATCCCGAAGATAACGCTCAACATTATATTCTTTGATATAACCATAACCGCCATGGATCTGAATTGCATCTAACGCTGCATCGACTGCTACTTTAGAGGCATACAGTTTTGCCATTGCCGACATCTGTCCGAAAGGTTTATTGGTATCCTTCAATGCTGCAGCTTTTAGAGTCATTAACCGTGCGGCATCAATTTTCGTAGCCATATCTGCAATCATAAATTGAATCGCTTGAAAGTCTGAAATCGGTTTACCAAAAGCTTTTCGTTGCTTTGCGTATTGGATAGATGCCGATAGCGACGCCTGAGCAATGCCGAGTGCCTGTGATGCAATTCCAATCCTGCCGCCGTCGAGTGTCTTCATAGCAAATTTGAATCCGAATCCTTCTTCGCCGATCCTGTTACTCGCCGGTACGCGGCAATCCTGAAAAGAAAGAGAAACAGTATCGGAACTCCGTATTCCAAGTTTCTTCTCCTTTTTGGCTATCGAGAAACCTGATGATCCTTTCTCGACTATAAATGTACTTATGCCATGAGAACCTTTTGTTTTATCGGTTGTCGCTATTACTAAAATCACATCGGCGTTTGCGCCGTTCGTGATGAAATTCTTTGTTCCGTTGATGATATACTCATTACCTGAACGCTCTGCAATTGTTTTTTGATTCGATGCGTCGCTGCCGGCTTCAGGTTCCGATAGCGCGAAGGCTCCGAGCATTTTTCCAGCCGCAAGAGGCACGAGGAATTTTTGTTTTTGTTCCTCAGTTCCCCACTCATTCAAGCCGTAGCAAACTAATGAATTATTGACAGACATGATGACACCGCATGAAGCATCGACCTTCGATATCTCTTCCATCGCAAGGACGTAGCTAATAGTGTCAAGCCCGGCGCCTCCATACTGTTCAGGGACCATCATCCCCATAAACCCAAGCTCACCGAGTTTCTTCACACCTTCGTATGGAAATTCTTCTTTTTCATCCCGTTCAGCCGCTGTTGGTGCGAGTTCGTCCTCAGCAAACTTCCTTGCAGTTTCCTGAATCATTAATTGAGTTTCTGTAAAATCGAAATTCATATCCGGTACCGGTAATTGATTGATAAATATTACGGAATACTATGCTTGATTATACTCGAAGAATCCTTTGCCGGTCTTTCGACCTAATTGTCCCGCCGCTACCATTTTTTTCAATAACGGACACGGACGATACTTGGGATCTCCAAATCCTTCAAACAAAACGTTCATAATAGAAAGACATACATCCAGCCCTATAAAGTCTGCAAGTGTTAGCGGACCCATCGGATGATTCATGCCGAGTTTCATCACGGTATCGATCGCTTCGGGCGTTGCAACTCCCTCCATTACACAATAAACTGCTTCGTTTATCATCGGCATCAAAACCCGATTTGAAATAAATCCGGGATAATCGTTCACCTCCACAGGAGTCTTTTCGAGTTTTTGAGTGAGAGCAATTACGGTTTGCAATGTTTCCTGTGATGTTGCTAATCCTCGTATGATCTCGACCAATTTCATCAGCGGAACAGGATTCATGAAGTGCATCCCGATAACTTTCTCGGGACGTTTTGTTACCGCGGCTATTTCTGTTATTGAAATAGACGACGTGTTGGAAGCTAAGATCGCATGTTGAGGCGCGCTTGAATCAAGCGTTTTAAAAATCTGACTTTTGATATTCTTATCTTCAGTTGCGGCTTCTATAACTATTGATGAATTCTTTACAGCTTGTTCGAGCGACACAGAAGTTTTGATCCGGGACAGCGTTTGCTGTTTTAATTCATCGGAGATCGTTCCTTTTTTAACCTGACGATCGAGATTTGCTGTAATAGTTTTAATCGCACGACCAATGAATTCCTGTTTGATATCGGCAAGTGTTACAGTAAATCCGTATTGCGCAAAAACATGTGCGATACCATTTCCCATAGTACCACTACCTACAACGGTTACATCATGAATATCCATTTTTATCCCTTCTATATTTGTTCAAGAATCATTCCGCTTGCTTCGCCGCCGCCGATGCACAGTGCCGCCATTCCTCGCTTCACATTGCGCTGTTTCATAGCGTGCAATAGTGTTACTAATATCCTCGTACCACTTGCCCCAATCGGATGGCCTAAAGCAACCGCGCCACCGTTAACATTAACCTTGCTTATATCCAATCCAATTATTTGATTAACGACAAGAGTAACGACTGCGAAAGCTTCGTTGATTTCGAATAAATCGATTTGTTCTTTAGATAGCTTAGCTTTATTTAGAACTTTTAAAATGACATCTGCGGGAGCTGTTGTGAACCACTCTGGCTTTTTTGCAAAAGACGCGTATGATACGATGCGGGCTAAAGGTTTTATACCTAACTGCTTTGCTTTCTCCCCCGACATTACAACCACTGCGGCGGCGCCATCGTTTATTTTAGAAGCGTTCGCTGCAGTAATAGTTCCATCACTTTTGAATGCCGGCTTTAGTGAAGTAATCTTGTCGAACTTAACCTTCTTAGGTTCTTCATCCTCACTGACGATTATCGGATCGGCTCCGCGTTGTGGAATCTCGACTTTTACAATTTCGTCTTTGAACAAACCATTTTTTTGCGCTTCAATCGCGCGCTTATAACTCAGTATAGCATACTCATCTTGAGCTTCGCGCGTGATTGCGCATTCCTTCGCGCAAATCTCGCCAGCGTTCCCCATATGAAAATCATTATACACATCCCATAAACCATCCTTTATCATATCATCAACGAGCTGCCCATGCCCCATCCGGTAACCTGTTCTGGCTTTTTCCAGGATGTATGGAACATTCGACATACTTTCCATTCCGCCCGCAACAATTACATCCGCATCACCCAAAGCGATAGCCTGAGCCGCAAGCATGACGGATTTTAAACCCGAGCCGCAGACTTTATTAACTGTCATGCACTCAACAGAAATCGGGAGACCTGCATAAATCGATGCCTGCCTTGCGGGAGCTTGTCCTATTCCCGCGGGTAAAACGCAGCCCATGATTACTTCATTGACATCTTCATTTTTAATACCGGATCTTTTTACTGCCTCTGAAATTGCAATAGCCCCAAGTCTTGGCGCTGGAACTGAAGCCAAACTTCCACCGAATGATCCGATCGGTGTACGGCATGCACTTGTGATAACGACTTCATTAATCATTTGAATTGTATAGGAATGTGATTAGTATTCGGAGATATCTTTGGTAATTTTATTTAACACGAATAAACTCTATTCTTCTGTTCTTAGCTTTTCCTTCGGCTGATGTGTTATCTGATATCGGCTTCGTGAATCCGAATCCTTTAGTAGTTATTCTTTCGGGCGAAATACCTTTTGAAACCAAATAAGCTTTTACCGCTTCTGCACGACCGATTGAAAGCGTCATGTTATATTTTGCGCCGCCCACGTTATCGGTATGTCCATGTATAGCAACCTGAGCTGTGGGAGCTGAAATCAAACTTGCCGCTACCTGATCTAAAATATCTTTCGCAGTAGGAAGTAATGCGGTTTTGGCGGTTTCAAAGTTGACACCTTCCAAAATAATCCGTTCACCTATTTTTATTATCGGGACGTCATCGGATGGATCGAGAGGATTCAATCCCAACTGTATTTCCTTACCGTCTGGCATCCCACCGTTATCTGTGTCAGAATTCAGGGGATCAGTTTTATATTTTACCACTTCATCCCCATCATTTAAACCGTCTCCATCAGTATCGACTTTCAACGGGTCAGTGTGGTATTTCAAAACTTCATCACCATCACCTAAACCGTCTCCATCTGTATCAATTTTCAGAGGATCTGTCCTATACTTGAGAACTTCATCACCATCGGTAAGGCCGTCTCCATCTGTATCCTTATTCAAAGGATTCGTCAGGTAGGTGAGAACCTCTTCACCATCCTCCAAACCGTCTCCATCTGTATCCTTATTCAAAGGATTCGTCAGGTAGGTGAGCACCTCTTCACCATCCGTCAAACCATCACCATCGGTATCCTTATTAAGTGGATTAGTTTTGTAAGTGTGAACTTCAGCGCCGTCTCGAAGTTTGTCACCATCGGTATCGGGATTAAGAGGATCAGTGCCGATTTGTTTTTCCTCATCATTTAATAATCCATCACCGTCAAGATCGGGATTATCAGGTGTAAGATAGGCGAATATATTAAAAGTGACATTCCAAAATGCATCCCGGGAATCGGTTTTAATATCGTCAAGATACTTTGTCGAAGTCAAAAAATAAGTACCGCTTACACCTACCGACGTTCGATCAGTTATGGAAAATTGCCCACCGGCACCAACCGGAAAATATGAAGATATTTTTTTGTAATCTCCACGAGCGTTATGCGTGAGTTCCTGATCGTCTCTATTCTTCGGATTGAAAACAACTATACCTGCACCGGCAAAAATATATGGAATGATTTTTCCCTTTTTTATCGGCTGGAACACTAAACGCAGATCAATCGGATAAATATTTGAAACAAAGAGAGTATCTTCTATTCCTTCTTCAGCCGATGCCTGTGAATTTGTTTGGATATTAGCTTCTAGCGAACCAACACCCACACCGGTTTCAAATCCAAAATTAGGCGACGGATAATAACGAAAGAAAGCGCGGGCGAAAGGCGACTCCTTTGAATTCCGGACAAGATCGGTTCGCGGATAAACGACGCCAAACGATACTCCGACACCGTACGTTACTGTTGTATCTTGTGCAATGCCTATCGATGCAACCAGTATAATCAGGATCAATATATGTGGAATATTTTTCAACTTTAACATAAGTTCGCACACTTTTCAATTACAGCCCAATTTAAGGTTTGATGGAGATAAAGTCAAGCAATTTATTGAATAAACATGTAGACCAGCAACATTTCGATGAATTAAACATCTCAGCTGTTCATCGAGCGTAAAAATTCTTTGTTCGATTTAGTACCGCGCATTTTTTCGATCAAAAACTCCATAGCCTCTACTGTCGAGAAATCGCTGATCAGTTTGCGTAATATCCAGACCCGGTTAAGCTCGTCTGAATCGAAGAGGATTTCCTCCTTGCGCGTACCAGACCGGTTAACATCCATAGCAGGAAATATTCTCTTATCGCTTAGTTTACGATCAAGAATTATTTCCATATTACCGGTGCCTTTGAATTCTTCAAAGATAACTTCGTCCATACGGCTTCCGGTTTCTATCAGGGCAGTAGCAATGATCGTGAGACTACCGCCTTCTTCGACATTACGGGCTGCGCCGAAAAACCGTTTGGGGCGATGAAGTGCGTTCGCGTCAACACCACCGGATAAAATTTTACCGCTATGTGGAACAACCGTATTGTGCGCACGTGCCAGACGTGTGATACTATCGAGAAGAATGACAACATCTTTTTTCGTTTCGACCAAACGCTTCGCTTTCTCGTGGACCATATCTGCGACCTGCACATGGCGTTCTGGCGGTTCATCAAATGTGGAGCTAATAACCTCGGCATTGACCGATCGTTCCATGTCGGTCACTTCCTCGGGTCGTTCATCAATCAATAGAACAATTAGAACAACTTCGGGATGATTTCGTAAAATACTGTTTGCTATTTTTTGCAGAAGAATAGTTTTACCTGCTTTTGGCGGAGAGACGATCATGCCGCGCTGTCCTTTGCCTAAAGGAGAGAGCAAATCCATAATGCGCATCGAATATTCACCGGGCGCCGTCTCAAGTTTTAACCGGTTGTTCGGATAAAGCGGGGTGAGATTATCGAACAAAACTCGATCTCTGACAGCATCAGGGTTTTCGTCATTAACCGCTTCAACGCGGAGTAAGGCAAAAAATCTTTCACCTTCTTTTGGCGGACGTACCTGTCCGCTTACAGTATCACCGGTACGTAAATTAAATTTTTTAATCTGGGATGGCGATACATAAATATCATCCGGTGAAGGCAGATAGTTGTAATCTACCGACCGTAGAAATCCATACCCATCGGGCAAGGTTTCAAGAACACCTTTGCTGAATGTTAATCCATCTTTCTCGGTTTGTGCTTCCAGGATTTTAAATATTAACTCTTGCTTGCGTAGATCGGTGAAGCCGGTAATATTCATATCCTTGGCTATTTTAGTCAACTCCGCGATCTTTTTGGATTTCAGTTCTGCAATGTCCATTGGCATGGCTTTCACACTTCCTTGAATGGTTTACAAATATTTTGTGGAATAATCTTTTGATAGAACTTCAAAAGGACGACTTTTAATGTTACTGTCTTGTATGGATTGAGGATTAATCTTAATTGATGTGAATTATGGTGGTTTACATATTCCGTTCGCACGATTAGTTTTCGCGCGTCCTCTTTAATTCAATTAAATATATAAGCTTTATTAAAAAAAGTCAAGTTTTAAATTGGGATTTTAAGTAATTTTAAGACTTCACCAACTAAGTAATGAGACCCAATCACAATAATTGGCTCATTCGTACGTTTTTCACGTATTGCGATTTCTGTACCCCCCTGGACGTTTACCCCGTTGAACGACAAAATAGCACGCTTTTGAAGTACATCTACAAGTATTCTGCTGTCCAATGCACGATCAGTTTTTGGTGTAACTGCTACCGCAATTCGTGCCAGCGGTTTTAATATGTTTATCATTTCACCGCACGCTTTATCTTTCATCACACCAAATAATAATGTGCATCTTCCCACCAAAAGCTTTTTCACAGCAATAACAAACTTTTCAATTCCTGCCGGATTGTGGGCTACATCAGCAATGATTAACGGTGAACGACTCAAGATATCAAGGCGTCCTCTCAGACCCGAATATATCTGAACCTCCCTTAATCCTGCTCTTATTCGTTCTAATGTTATTTTTGAAAATCCTTCAACATGCCTTATGTACTCCACTGCCGAAATTGAGAGCCAAGCATTTTCAGCCTGATGATCGCCGGCGAGTGATACGAATAAATCGTTATATCGCGAATTAGCAGTCTTCAAATCCAGGGTCAAGCCATCGAATGTTCTTTTTTTAATTTTGACCGGGACAATTCGATTCATCATAATTAATTTCGATTGATTAGTTTTTGCGCTCTGCGCTAAACACTTCATCGCGTCAGGTTCTCTTGTACCTGTTAGGCATGGAATAAAAGGTTTGATGATTCCGCCTTTTTCTAGTGCGATACTCGAAATTGAATTCCCGAGATACTCCATATGATCAAAACCGATATTAGTAATAATGCTGAGAATAGGAGCAATAACATTCGTTGCATCCCATCGTCCGCCCAATCCGGTTTCAATGATGGCGATATCGACATTCTGATCGGCAAAATATTGAAATGCCATCGCAGTCGTCGCCTCGAAATAAGTTGCCCGGTTTTTATCGATTACCGGCTTAAGTTGTTTTGTATATTGAACGATGTTATCTGTTGGAATTTTCTTCCCATCAATCCTAATCCTTTCGGAGAAATCTACAAGATGCGGGGAAGTATACAACCCGGTACGATATCCCGACGCCGTTAAGATAGATGCTATCATCGATGCCGTTGAACCTTTGCCATTCGTACCGGCTATGTGTATCGATGGAAAATGATCCTCCGGATTACCCAAGTATCGCAGTAATGCCTCAATATTCTGAAGCCCTAACTTTATGCCGAACAGTTGAAGATCGTAAAGATACTTTAATATCTTTTCATAATCAGACACGTAACATCATTCCGGATAGATTAATATTGCATTGCTCCCGTTAACTTCTGAACAGAATCAATTTTATTTTGCGTGCAGTAAAGTACAATACCATCTGCTACTTTTACTGCGGTTGAAGGATCGATGAAATTCGCGGTGCCAACCTGAACAGCCGATGCGCCCACCAGCATAAATTCTATTGCATCCTCGGCAGTCATAATTCCACCTATGCCGATAATAGAAATCTTTACCGACCTGGCTATTTCGTAGACTTTAGCCAGCGCAACCGGCTTGATTGCTGGACCCGAAAGACCTCCGGTTATTGTTGAGAGTTTCGGTTTTCTTGTTCTGATATCTACCGCTAAGCCAACTAGCGTATTGATGACTGCCACCGCATCGGCGCCCTCATCGGATGCAGCACGGGCAAAGTCTGAAATCTTCGTAACATTCGGTGTGAGTTTAATAATCAAGGGCTTTGTTGTCAAACTGCGCAATCGTTTCGTTATCTCGACAGTTATACTGAGATTCGTGCCGAAACTCAGACCACCATCCTTAACATTCGGGCAAGATATGTTGATCTCATATCCATCTATTCCCTCTTGTTCCTCGAGAAGTGAAAGCACCATGCAATATTCATCGACAGAACTTGCGGCAATATTTACGATAACTGATGTTCCGATCGATTTGAGGAACGGGAGCTTATCTTGTATAAATTTTTTCACTCCGATATTAGCCAACCCTATTGAATTGAGCATGCCGCCAGTTGTTTCTACAATACGAGGCGGCGGATTTCCGATACGCGGATTCAGAGAAAGAGATTTCGTCACTATTCCGCCTAACTTATGAAGCTCAACCATCTCTTTACATTCATCACCATAGCCAAATGTTCCCGAGGCGACAAGCACAGGGTTATTTAATTTCAATACACCGATATTTACTTCTGTGTTAACTACCATAGGGAATCCTTATTGAACGAATATCAAATACCGGTCCGTCTTTGCAGACGAGTGCATACTTTTTTTCATCATTCACAAGTTCAACCGGACACCCTTGGCAAATACCAAATCCACAAGCCATCGCGCTTTCAAAAGAAGCCTCGCAAGGAACCTGAATTTCTTGAATGAGCTTCGATATGCTTCTAAGCATGGGGGTTGGTCCGCAGGCAAATATTTTTGGATTTCCGTATTGAGACCCGGAAAAATCCTTCCGAAGAAGATCGACAACAGTTCCATGGTATCCCATTGAACCATCGTCGGTAGCTACTTTCACATTTTCGAGTTGTTGAGTTATTACATGTGTCGATGATCTTGCACCAAGGTATGTAATAATATTCTTTGTCGACCTCTTCAAAATGGAAGTCAAAAACGGAAACGGCGCAACTCCTATTCCGCCTCCTACCAACAATGCAGTATCAAATTTATCCTCTGTGTTAAATGAATTCCCAAGCGGACCGATAATATCTAAGATTTCACCCGGTCTCTTTTTAGACAGCAATGCTGTACCAAGTCCGTAAACGCTGAAGATTATTGTTATTTCATCTGCGTTGACTTGCTGGACACTAAAAGGACGCCTCAAAAGAGGCATGTAGGATTCACTAACTTTTACATTTATGAATTGGCCGGGCTTCACGATTGAGGCGATTTCAGGTGATACTAAATTTATCGCCCAAATATTATCGCTTATCGAACGAACGTTGCTAACGCGGGAAAGAATTTGGATCATACTTTCTTCAATTTAATCCCGATTAGTTCCTGCCCCCACCGTCATCATCCTCATCCGGTGGTGGTTCTTCTTCTTCTTCATCTTGATTTTCTTCATCACTTCCGGGATCTATCTCCTCATCTAAGTTTATCGGCTGATCATCGCCAGGTTGTATTTTATCAACCGGCTTGCTCACATCCTTTTTATCTTGTTTGCCGGTGTCTACTTTAACCAAAGCCGGAATTTCATTGATTTTTATATATTGATCAATACTCTTCGGGTCATCTTTGACTGATACTCGCGGTTTTGCATCCTGAGCATATAGCGATGACGGATATTCTTTGATCAATTTCTTATACACTGCCGCCGCACTATCGTTATTTATCAGAATAGTTTCCATGATCCATCCGATAGTGTATAATGCTTTTGGCGCATATATGGATGCACGATGAATTTTTGCTATCTCTGTAAAGCGTTCTACTGCTTTGTCTATCGTACCCTTCTGCAGGAGTTCTTCACCCTCTTTGTATATAGATTCTGCTGAATCCAAATCTGTCTGCATCACTTCCATCTGCAATATTTTCTTTACCTGATGCGCATATTCAGATTTATCATACCTCTTCATAATGATATTATACAATGAATCGACTACTGACGAATCGTTTCTCGACCGATGGATTTCAGCCATCGCATAATATGCTCTCGGCAGAAGCGGTGATGAAGGAAAACTATCTATTAACGATTGATACCAGAAAAGGGCTGAATCCGGCAGGTCCATCTCGAGATATAATAATCCGGCTAATTCGAATTTCGTTCGCGCGATCATTGCTCGAACAGAATCAGGTTTTAGCTGAACCTTTCCGGTTAGAGAAATCTTTTTCACCAAATTCTTTGATGTATCTGCGACAGCTTTTCCAATAACATTCTTTTCTTTTGCGTCCAATGCTTTCGTGTCTATCCGATGTTGTTGAACTGCCTTAACGGAATCAATGAATGTGCGATTTACAGCCACCTGATGCGACGTATCGCTCAAAGACTTTAACTGTGGTGCTGGAAGCGAATCGGCTTTCACTATCGTCGTATCTTTCATACTGCCGGATTCAGAGTTAGTCGTGTCATTCTCAACACGTACAGCAATATCCGATTTCTGAAGAGAATCTTTGCTTACCTCCACCGGTGTAATTACATCAGATGCTTGTATCGATTTCCTTTCCGCGTTCAATCTCATTGAATCTTCTTTTGTCTGCACCATCAATTGAGGTATGGAAGCGTCATCAGAATTATCAATTATCGATGGCGCGTTTTCACCAATCGATGTTTGAACAGATCCCGGAATTTTCAAAATCCATTTCGGTTTGATGAGATCTGGATTCTTAATCTTATCGCGATTTCGTTGGTAGATTTTGGGCCACATCCATCCATTTCCATATACCTCATCCTTCTTTGCGATATTCCACAGACATTCCCGATCCTTAGCCCATGTACCGACAGTATACGATTTTTCATTGCTCTCAAGGATTTTATGTGTCCCATCACCCGGCAAACTATTTCCCAATTTATTTTCGTTTTTAAACTGTGTAATTTTTCCGGCGGTTGTATCTGAAGCCGATATGCTTGTATCTTTTGTTATATTTCCTTGTACTATCAATGTTCCAGTTGAATCATTGGAACCGGATGAGGAATCTTTCTTAATCCCGGATTTACTGATTTCT
The DNA here is from genome assembly GCA_020056225.1 of Bacteroidota bacterium. Lineage (GTDB taxonomy): Bacteria > Bacteroidota > Ignavibacteria > UBA10030 > SZUA-254 > JAGVIE01. The sequence goes on along the minus strand of JAGVIE010000033.1, from coordinate 10,869 downwards.
TTTGCAAGAGAGTCGGAATCACTTTTCAGCGTATCGGCTTGCCGGGCATCGTTAAGCAAGCTATCATATTTTGCAAGGTTGTCATATTCCTTGGAATAGTTCGTTAGATAAGCCGACTTACGTTGCGCAATCAGCGTAATCTCGGATGATGGAAATTCAGTTTTTGCTTTTTCGTAATAAGGTTTAGCAGTCTTCAAGTTTAACATCTTTTTTTCATACCATAGACCGCGCTGGTAGTATCCCTTAGCTGATGCATCCGTCCGTTTGTACGTGGTATCGATAAGTCTATAAATCGGGAAGGCTTTTGAGGAATCATCCATAGCGAGGTAATTATTGGCTGTCTCTAACTCTACCATTCCGCGCTCTTCAGGTTTGAGTTTTTCTTCCCACAATGCATCATAAACGTCAAGAGCTGCATCATGCTCGCCTGCCTGCGAAAGCATCATACCTTGTTTTAGACGCGATTGAAATTCTATCGAAAATTCGGGCTTGAAATTTCCGACCTTATTATAAGCGTCAGCGGCTTTCAAATATTCACCTTGATGTCCATGACATTTGCCAAGCTGGCTATACGCATATTGCATCAACTCATTACTTCCCGAAAAAGAAACGGCTTTGTGATATCTTTCAGCAGCAGTATCATAATTCTCGCGCTGATAATAAATTTGCGCCTCGATCAGTATTAATTCCAACTCAATATCTTTCTCTCCGGCATTTGAAGCTTCCGTCATGATATCCTTAATGCTGATAAGCGCTTCATCTTCCTTTTTGGATTGGTACAACGCTCTTACCTGCCAAAGCATAGTTTCAAATCTCTGATCGCTGTCCGGAAAGTTGTCCAATAATTCTTTAAATTTCCTCAGCCCTGCCTCAGTCTCACCTCTGTAGATATAAGCTTTCCCCATCATCAGGATAGAATTTTCAACCCATGCGCTTCGCGGATATAGCTGGATGACCTTGTTACTCTTTTCAATTACTTTCTCAAATTTATCCTGTGCGCTTTTGGGAACGGAATACATTGCGAAGTAATTTGTATCTCTATCCTTCTGTGGAGTTTTCTCGATTTCTGCAACAGCATTATCGAATAATTTTTTTGTATTATAGTAAGTATTAAAATATCCGGTCACGTTTTCGTACATCGAACACCCGACATTGAAAAACGTTAGGAATATATAAATCACAGAAAAACAGAAGATCGATTTCTGGTTGGGCAAGCGGGGTATCCTTAATAATCTAACCAATAACACATCATATGAACATAAGAATGATACACAAAAATTCCTGTAAAAGCAATCTGTTTTCGATTTGCGATTCTTAAAACCATTCCGTATTATTTAGAAAATTAAGGGAGTATAGTAATGTTTTCGCATATACTAAGCGGCACCACATATGGCATTAAAGCTCGAATTGTAGAAGTAGAGTGCCATGTTCAGCCGGCAATTCCTTCATTTAATATTGTCGGCTTACCTGATAATGCTGTGAAAGAAAGCAAGGACCGTGTCTTTGCAGCGTTGAAAACGACAGGCTTCCGTTATCCTCGCGCCCGGATCACCGTCAATCTCGCTCCTGCCGATATAAAGAAAGAAGGCTCTCACTTCGATTTGCCTATTGCGATTGGTTTACTCGCCGCAACTGATCAAGTTGTACCGGAAGTCTTAAACAATTTTGTTATTCTTGGTGAGTTAGCTCTTGACGGTGTACTGCGCCCGATTCACGGAACACTTCCGATTGCAATTGAAGTGAAGAAGGCAGGTGTGAGAGGTATGATTGTTCCGAGAGAAAATGCAAAAGAAGCCGCGATGGTTGAAGGACTTGAAGTCTATCCGATGGATACACTTGTAGAAACAGTATCGTTTTTAAACGGTGAATACAAATTACTGAAACCTTTTCATGTGGATATCAAAGAAATCTTTACGACTGAACAAAGATATCCAACCGATTTTGCCGATGTAAAAGGACAAGAGAACGTTAAGCGAGCCCTCGAAGTTGCGGCGGCAGGTGGTCATAACATCATAATGATTGGTCCACCCGGATCAGGCAAAACAATGTTGGCAAAACGTCTTCCGACGATCCTCCCTCCTCTTACATTCGATGAAGCGATTGAGACAACTAAGATTCATTCTGTGGCAGGATTACTTTCACCCGATACTGCTTTGATATCTACTCGTCCATTTCGCTCACCTCATCATACAATATCTGATAGCGCGTTAGTTGGAGGGGGAACAATTCCACGACCGGGTGAAATATCGCTTTCACATCACGGCGTTTTATTTTTAGATGAACTGCCGGAATTCGCCCGCAATGTTCTCGAAGTTTTGAGGCAGCCGTTGGAGGATGGACATGTAACCATTAGCCGCTCGAAAATGTCGATTGATTATCCCGCCAACTTCATGATGGTTTGTGCTATGAATCCGTGCCCCTGCGGTTACTTCACCGATCCGACAAAAGAATGCACTTGTAATTCACTTCAAATCCAGAAATACATGGCAAAGATATCGGGACCGCTTCTCGATAGAATTGATCTTCATATTGATGTCCCAGCCGTGAAGTACAAAGAATTAGCAAGTAAAGATTCGAGCGAATCATCCAAGAATATCCGGGAGCGAGTTGTTCAGGCGCGAGAAGTTCAGATGAAACGTTTCGCCGGACGGAAAGGGATGTACAGTAACGCCGATATGCAATCGAAGGATATACAAAATTATTGCAAGCTCGATTCCGCTGGAGAAGAGCTCTTGAAAATGGCAATTACAAAATTAGGATTATCCGCCCGCGCTTACGATCGTATTCTAAAAGTCGGGCGTACTATTGCCGATCTAACATCATCTCCTAACATCAAGCCGGAACATATTAGCGAAGCAATCCAATATCGCAGTTTGGATAGAAATTTGTGGATGGCATGAGATACAGGAAAATCCCTAAAAGTTTGTATCTTCTATAAACTCCGTGTTCTCAGCGTCGAAGTTTATCCCGCCGAAGGCGGGACGGTGAAATATTTTTTGCAGGTAGAACAAATGAAACTACATATTAATCTAAAAAATATAACAGATAATTCATACGATATAATTATCGGTACAAAGCTCTCGTCCGTAGCGGGCGAGATTGCAAGCTGGAATGATGTATCAAAATATTTCATCATAACAGATTCGAACATAAAGCGACTCTATGGTGATGGATTTCTCAAAACACTCCGCTCATATAAAATTGAAGTGCATCTACTTTCTGTCCCAGCAGGCGAAAAAAGCAAAACCCGAAAAACCAAAGAACAACTTGAAGATAAACTTCTCAAACTCAAAGCAGATAGAAGCTCTTTAATCATCGCACTTGGCGGTGGAGTGATAGGCGATCTTGCCGGCTTTGTTGCGACAACGCTCTTGCGTGGAATTCCCTTCATCCAAATTCCAACCACCCTCCTTTCTCAGGTCGACAGCAGTATTGGTGGTAAGGTTGCAGTTGATCATCCACTCGGGAAAAATCTCATCGGCGCCTTCTATCAACCAAAAAAAGTCTACGTCGATATTAACACTTTAAAAACTCTTTCCGAGCGAGAGTTCCGGAATGGTATGGCTGAGGTTATTAAGGATGCGACGATCCTTGATAGTAAATTGTTTTCGTATTTGGAGAAAAACCATCCAAAGATAATAAGCAATTCCGCCAATGGCATCCTTCATCCTTCATATTTCATCCATCTAATTAATCGCTGCTGCGAATTAAAAAAGATGATTGTTGAAAAAGATGAAAGAGAAACCGGCTTGCGTCGAATTCTAAACTTCGGGCATACGATTGGTCATGCTGTTGAATCTTTGTCGAACTACAAACTTGCACACGGCGAAGCTGTTGCGATAGGAATGGTTGCAGAAGCGAAGATATCAGCCGCACTTGGAATGTTAAAACAATCCGAAGTCGAACGATTAAATAATCTCATCCAAATGTACAATCTCCCGACAGATATTCCTTCGAGAATGGATAGGAATAAAATAGTTCGGTTGACTTGCCAGGATAAAAAAGCTGAGCAAGGCATCGTTCGATATACACTTTTAGAAAATATCGGAAAAGCTATTGTGAGTGTTGCTGTTCCCATAAATATTGTCAAGCGGGTTCTATCGGAATGAAAATCTGTTTATCCATCGCCCCCAAATTAATGCGAGACGCCTTGAAGATACTTCAAGAATTTCGTGATACTTCTGCCATGATTGAAGTTCGCATCGATGGAATAAAGGATTTAAAACTTGATCAACTTCTCCAGCAACCCCGACCGAAATTAATAATCACTAATCGAAGAAAAGATGAGGATGGAAAATTCTCCGGCACAGCAAACCAGCAATTTGAAATATTATCGGAAGCGATTCGGCTTGGTGCTGATTATGTTGATGTTGAGTTTAGCTGGGAAGAAAAATTCATAAAGAATCTTCTCTCTCAATCAAACAAAACTAAAGTAATCTGCTCATATCATAACTTCAAAGAAACCCCAATAAATATAGAAGCGTTGTACCGAAAGATGCGTAAGACAGGTGCACACATCATCAAGATAGCCACAACTGCAAACGATATCGCTGACAATAAGATGATCTTTGATCTCCTAAAACAATCGTGCAAAGATCGACAAAAATTGATCGCTCTTTGCATGGAAGAAGCCGGTGTAATCAGCAGAATACTCGGCGGAAAGTTCGGCAATTATCTTACTTACGCATCTTTATCTGATAAAGAACAAACAGCCGATGGTCAATTGACATATGATGAATTAAAAAATCTTTACCGTGTTGATCAAATAAATTATCGAACAAATATTTTTGGACTGGTTGGAAACCCCGTGAAGCATAGCAAAGGTATTTTCTTCCACAATAAAATATTTTCAAGTAAACAACTCAATGCAGTTTATGTGAATTTCCTGGTGAGCGATCTTCAGGAATTTATTTCAAAATTCCGAAATGTTTTTAATGGAATTAGTGTAACAATGCCTTTCAAAGAAGAAATTGTAAACTTACTTGATAGGTTCGAGCTCAATTCTGTACGATTAGGGATTTACAACACCGTGATTAAAAGAAATGATAAATTGATTGGTTTCAACACCGATCTTCCTGCCATTGTTTCGCTACTTAAGAAACGAACCAACCTGAGAGGCAAAGAAGTTGTTGTGCTTGGAACCGGTGCGACATCAGAAACAATGGCATTTGCTGCTTTATCAAATAATTGTAAAACAACAATCATTGGAAGGAATCCAAAGAAAGCCGAAATACTTGCCAAAGAACTTGGTTGTGAATGGACGACACTTGATAATCTTCAATCACCCTCTCCGGATATATTGATGAACGGAACATCGGTGGGAATGAAAGGCAATCGACAAAAAACGATTGTTCCAAAAAGTTTATTAAAAAAAGGTATGATAATCTTTGATGCGGTCTATAATCCAACCATGACTCCGCTTCTTCAAGATGCAGTCGAAGCTGGATGCAAAATCATCACCGGCTTGGAATTATTCCAAAAGCAAGCACAACTTCAGTCGAAACTTTTTAGTGAAAGCATAAAATGACAGAAGAGATTAGAAAAATTCGAGTTACAAACTCTGTGAATGCTGAAATTCAAGTCCCTCCTTCTAAAAGTTACACTAATCGTGCATTGATCGCCGCAGCACTTGCAGATGGAACATCCATCATCCATCATCCATCAAGAAGCGATGATTCAATATTCTTAATCGAAGCTCTAAGAAATTTCGGAATCACTATTAACGATCATGGAGATAAACTTGAAATCACCGGCTCGAATGGGATATTGGCAGCACCAAAAGATGAAATCTTCGTTGGAAATGCCGGTACAACATTGCGTTTCCTTTCATCATTCGCTTGCTTAGCTGAAGGTGAAACGATTTTAACCGGTGATGAGCAGATGAACAAACGTCCGATCAATGATTTAGTCGATGCACTCAAATCAAACGGTATCAAATGCTCTTGCCAAAATGGTTTTCCTCCTGTTAAAATCCAAGGGGGTAATTTTATCGGCGGTAGAATTAATGTTGACGCGTCAATCAGCAGTCAGTTTGTTTCATCTATACTTCTCTCATCTCCCTATGCTAAGCGAACAGTTACACTTCACGTTAACGGAAAGCTTAGTTCAATGCCGTACGTTGACATGACACTTCACGTAATGCGATCTTTTGGTGCGATAATAGATACAATCGAAATGAAAACATTCAATGTTGATAACCGACAAAGATATATCGGGCACGATTTTAAAATCGAGCCGGATGCATCGTCAGCAACTTATTTCCTCGGTGCGGCAGCAATATCTAAAGGTCGTGTTATTATAACTAATCTCACGTCGGAATCGCTCCAGGGTGACATCCAATTTCTTTCAATCTTATCGGACATGGGTTGCACAGTTATCAAACATCCTGATAGTATTGAGATTCATGGAGGCAAGCTGCACGGTATTGAAGTCGATATGAACGAGATGCCAGATTGTGTACCGACACTCGCTGTAGTAGCCGCATTCGCAAAAGGTGCGACCACGATTAAAAATATTGCACATGTCAGACACAAAGAAACCGACCGACTCGATGCTCTTTCCAAAGAATTAACTAAGATTGGAGCAAGAGTTGAATTAAACAAAGATGAACTTGTCATTCATCCACAGCCGCTTCACGGCGCCGTTATCGAAACATATAATGATCATCGAATAGCTATGAGCTTTGCAGTTGCCGGACTTCAAGTTGAAGGAATACAAATCATAAATCCGATGTGTGTTACAAAATCATTCCCAAATTTTTGGGATGAGTTTCAGAAATTAGAAGGATAAGTATGGCAGGAAATACATTTGGTACGCTTTTTAAAATTACAACGTTCGGTGAAAGTCACGGAAAAGCCATTGGAGTTTTAATCGACGGTGTTAAGCCGAATATTAAAATCTTCGAAAGAGAAATTCAGCAAGAACTAAATCGTCGACGCCCCGGACAGAGTAAGGTTACAACACCACGCAATGAATCAGATCAAGTTGAAATATTAAGTGGAGTTTTTGAAGGACGAACTTTAGGTACGCCGATTTGTTTGTTGATATGGAATAAAGATCAAATTTCAAAAGCTTACGATGAAATAAAAGATTTACTCAGACCCGGACATGCAGGATTCACTTATCTTGCGAAGTATGGAATTCAGGATTACCGTGGCGGCGGCAGAGCATCGGGCAGAGAAACTGCGGGACGAGTTGCGGCGGGAGCGGTTGCGAAACACATTCTCGCAAAACAAGGAATTAAAATCTTCGCTTACACAAAAGAGATTGGCGGCATCGCGGCGAAGATAATTGATCTGAAAGAAATTGAAAATAACTCCGTGCGTTGCCCCGACCGAGATGCCGCTATTAAAATGGAAAAGAAAATTCTGCAAATCAAAAAGCATGGTGATTCGCTTGGCGGTGTGATCGAAGCAGTTGTAAAAAACTGTCCTGCCGGACTTGGCGAGCCGGTATTCGATAAGCTTGAAGCTGATTTAGCAAAAGCTCTTTTATCAATTCCAGCCGTAAAGGGCTTTGAGGTTGGTTCTGGATTTGCAGCGGCAAAAATGAAAGGGAGCGAACACAACGATGAATTCTATAAAGATAAAAAGACAGGAAAGATCCGTACTACAACGAATTTTGCCGGAGGGATATTAGGAGGCATTTCTACTGGTGGAGATATCGTTCTTCGCGTTGCAGTCAAACCTACATCCTCTATCGGCATCGAACAAAATACTGTGGATGTTAACGGTAGAAGAAAAACAATCAAAGTTGAAGGACGACACGATCCGTGCATCTGTCCAAGAGTTGTACCGGTTGTGGAATCAATGATCGCACTCGTGCTTGCAGATCATCTCATGAAGCAAAAGCTTTTACGAAGAAGCAATACAAACATGAAAATACGGAATCAAATTAATTTGATTGATGATATGCTGATATTACTATTAACCAAGCGAAAAGAACTTGCTGAAGACGTTGGCATCTGGAAGAAAAAAGCGGGCGTACCTGTTTTTGATGCCGGACGTGAGAAAGAAATTTACTCACGCCGACTTGCGCTGGTTAAAGAAACCAAGCTTGATCCTGATTTCATTAAAGACGTATACAAGATTATTATTAAGAATGCGCGTAAAGTCCAGCGAGAAGTATGAACAAAGAAACCGCAATCTATCTCAACCCCAACTCATTCGTGGTAGCTGTTTGCGCTGTAAAAGAAGAGCCCATCCAGTGGATGAACAGATATTGCCAAAGCATGAATCAATTCTTGGAACGCATCCGCTTTTTGGTCCCGACAGCGCAAGAAATAATCTCAAACGTAAAAACATAATAATCTGCCCTGTCAGAATCTCGGAATCAAAGTTGGATAAAATATCAAATCTTCTTTCACCATATGGATTGAACATCATAGTTATGTCGCCAACGGAACATGACAAACTGATGGCATCCACACTTTTCGTAACACAGTTTACTGGAAGAGGATTAAATCCTTACAGGTTGAAAGAAGGATTGCCGAGAACAGAAAATTTCATAAAACTTGAGCAGGTTATTGTTCCAGTAACAACGGCAACATTGAACTTTTTGTAGATATTTACCGTTATAAGCGGTATGCAAAGAAAATATCTGCAAAATAATCGGTTCTTTTAAGAAATTAAAACTTGAGATAGATGAAAATAACTATGAATATAGAAATTGATAGGAGAGCAATATCATGCGTACAATAACATTAATCCCTGGTGATGGAATTGGACCCGAAATAGTTTCGGTAACTCTTGAAGTCATAAAAGCAACCGGTGTTCAAATCGAGTGGGAGTATCAGGAAGCCGGGCTATCCGCAATCGAAAAATATAAAGACCCATTGCCCGAACATGTACTGGAATCAATTACACGTAATAAAGTCCTGCTCAAGGGACCACTTACTACACCTGTCGGTTCAGGGTTTCGCAGTGTTAACGTCGCATTGCGGAAAGAATTCGATCTGTATGTAAATCTACGGCCCGTACGTTCCTTTGAAGGAATTCAATCTATATGGCATAATATCGACCTAATTATTTTCCGTGAGAACACCGAAGAATTTTATTCCGGAATTGAACATTACATCGATTCTGCAAAAAGCGCCGCCGAAACCATCGGGATCGTAACCCGATTTGGTTCTGAAAGAATTTTGAGATTCGCATTCGACTACGCGAAAGCGCATAAGCGCAAAAAAGTTACAATCGTTCATAAGGCGAATATCCTTAAGTACACCGGCGGATTATTCCTTGACGTTGGAAAAACAATGTCAAAAGAATATCCTGAATTTGAAACAAACGATAGAATCGTAGACAACATGTCAATGCAATTAGTTATGAATCCTCATCAATTTGATGTCATTGTAACAACTAATCTCTTTGGGGATATCTTATCGGATTTATGTTCAGGTTTGGTAGGCGGGTTAGGGATGGCTCCCGGCGCTAACATAGGAAAAGAAATCTCCATGTTCGAAGCGGTTCACGGCAGCGCCCCCGATATAGCCGGAAAAAACATGGCTAATCCAAGCGCAATAATTTTGGCTTCAGCAATGATGCTACGGCACATAGGTGAGCTAAACGCCGCTAATAAAATTGAGAATGCGGTCATCCGTACGATAAAAGATGCTCGTTTCCTTACGCGAGACCTTAATCCTGAGAATCCTGTAACAACAACTGTGATGGCACAAGAGATTATCAGAAATCTCGGATAATTGTTTTTTTCGACGACATCCGATCTATTCATCAAATTATATGAGAAAAACTCTTACATCCCGATATAATTTGACATTCAATTAAAAAAATACGATAATTAGTACGTGGGAGGCAAACGATATGAAAGGACTCATAGATGAAAAAATTGTATTTTGTTTTTTTCTTGCTTTTTGCTTCAACCGGGCTTGCCCAACAACGTCTTCTAATCACTCCTAATAACGACGTTATTCCACTACAAAAAAATGAAAGTGTTGAATCTTATGTTCTTAAGAAAAACATGAGAACGGTGTCGAGTACCTCCGGTGACTGCTCAGATAAATATATTTTCGGTTATACCAGAGAATTATATGTACCGAACTGGATAAACAGCTATTATCACAAAGATGTTGCCGGTCAATGGTACGTTGCAAAAGCAGCCGGTACAATTGATACTGTATTCTGGTATAATAATGGCACTACCGGCACACTTGAATCATTAGTGTATTTACGTATTTTCCAATCTAATATTGGTCCCGATTTCGGTCCCGGTATTCCACCATATCCGGCGCCATGCCAGAGTTGGGGCTATTGGTTAGACACCGACGATCTCGATCAGGGGATTGCAGCATTTCGTGAAGACGCATCGGATACAACATGGTATTCAACTATTAACGAGCTTCAGAATGGTCGTGTAGTTCCCAAATCCCGTCCCCCGTTTGAGTTAGAGAAATGGGGACAAGGTGTAGGAGCGGCAGTTACACATCGCCGCGGTGTGAATAAAGTCTGGTTGGGCATTAACGATTTGCCTTGCAGTTTATCAGTTGGAGAAAAGTTTTTTATTTCGTTTAAAATGAATTCCGGTCCTGATCATGTAATTAGTGAAAATGAAACAAATTATACCGGATTAGGTTTATGGAGTTCCGATCCTTTAACTACTGCTGATGAAGACTGGCCCGCGCGAAACTGGAAATTTTATGAGCACGATTCGGGACCAGGTAATTGTGCCGGCACACCAAAGGAACAAATAAAGCGCGGATGGGTAGCACGCGGACCATTTACTGATGATACTCTTTCCTCTGCCGCTCTAAGTATTTGGTACTCAATGACAGTAACCACGAACGTGCCGCCACAAATTCAAACGATCTATAAAGGATATCCCGGAAACACATTTGATACAGGTCCGCAAACCGTA
>JAGVIE010000005.1 GCA_020056225.1 Bacteroidota bacterium | reverse complement strand
TTCCCCAAAAGACAACCTTTGATAACTATGAGGTTGAACATGATTTTGCTACCATTGGCAGGCGCATAATGCTTTTGAATGCCCGGCAAATTGAAAGAGGGCTGGGCAAGGAACGTATCATCCTTCTGGCTATCGAGGATATCACTACCCGCAAGGAGGTAGAAGCCGGCCTGGAAAAAGCTCATGAAGAGTTACAGGAGTTGGCGGCCGAGTTAAAACGCACCACCCGGGCAAAATCCGAGTTTCTGGCCAACATGTCGCATGAGCTCAGGACACCGCTCAACTCTATCAATGGTTTCTCTGAGATATTATATGACGAGACTTTCGGGTCGCTTAATGAGAAGCAGAAAAAATACGTTGATTATGTTTTGACCAGCGGAAAGCATCTTCTTTTACTGATAAATCAGATACTTGATATGGCAAAAGTTGAAGCCGGAAAGATGAAGTTGGCATTATCCAGCTTACCTATGAAAAGCCTGTTAAATGAGATCTCACTACTGATAGCGGATATGGTCAGTAAAAAGAAGCTTCAAATGTTGCTTGAAATAGCTGAAGATGTGCCGAATATTGAGGGGGATGAGCTCAAGGTAAAAGAGATACTTTACAACTTGCTTTCAAACGCGGTTAAATTTACACCTGGGGGTGGTAAAATCGGCATGCGGGCCTCTACGAGAAAGGCTGATTCCGAAATAGAAATAGTGGTATGGGATACGGGGGTCGGTATTGCGCCTGAAAACATGGGTAAAATATTCGAAGGGTTTTTTCGTGTCGATACTCCATATTCCCGGGTAACTGAGGGGACCGGGCTCGGTTTGCCGCTTTCTAAAAAGCTGGTTGAGCTACATGGCGGGAAGTTTTTTGTAGAATCAGAGGGGCTAAATAAAGGCACTTTGGTTAGGTTTACTCTGCCTATTATATCCAGGAAGGTGGTGTGAGATGAGAAAAAAAGCCTTAGTTGTCGACGATAATGCCAATAATCTTTTGCTGGAAAAAGATCTTTTGGAGATTGCTGGTTTTGAAGTATTCGAAGCTGAAAATGCCGCCGTTGGGATCGCCATTGCTAGGAAAGAAAGACCGGATATTATAATTATGGATGTTCGGCTTCCAGATATGCGCGGTAGCGAAGCCGCCAAGATACTGCGTCAAGACAAAGAGACAAGCGGTATTCCCATTGTTTTTGTAACTGCTTCTGTAATGGCAGAAGGCAGAGAAGAGATAAAACCTATAGCTAACAGTGGGTTCATAGGCAAGCCGATAAATACGCGCACATTTGTGACAGAAATTAGTCAATTTATTAAAGGATAGAGAATGAAAGATAAGCCAGTAATTTTAGTTGTCGATGACCAGCCTCAAAACATTGAACTTCTTGAAGCATATCTTGAGCCGCAGGGTTATGAAATTGTTAAGGCGGCAAACGGTGAAGAAGCACTGGGGAAACTTTCTGATAATCAAATCGATCTGATTCTGCTGGACGTAATCATGCCCGGCATGGATGGTTTTGAAGTTACCCGCAGGGTCAGGCAAGATAATACACATCGACTGCTTCCGATAATCTTGGTTACCGTATTGCGGGAAACGGAAGATCGGGTAAAGGGAATTGAAGCCGGTTGTGATGATTTTATTTCGATGCCCATTGATAAGATGGAGCTTTTGACCAGGGTCCGGTCCCTGCTAAAGGTGAAGGCATACAACGACTTGATGAGTCATTACCGGAAAGAGCTGGAGTCCGAGGTAACCAGCAGGACCGAGGAATTAAAGCATACCTTGGAGAACCTGCAGCACGAAATCACCGAGCGCAAGCATGCGGAGGAGGCACTGCGGGAAAGCGAATCCAAGTATCGAACACTTTTCGAGACGGCCAACGATGCTATTTTCTTGATGGATCAGAATATTTTTATCGACAGTAACGCGAAGACCCTGGAGATGTTTGGTTGTACCAAGGAACAGATCATTGGGCAGCCTCCTTATCGGTTCTCCCCGGATGTGCAGCCTGATGGGAGAAACTCCAAGGAGAAAGCGCTGGAGAAGATCAACGCGGCACTCACAGGTCAGCCCCAGTTCTTTGAATGGCAACACAGTCGTTACGATAGGACCCTGTTTGATGCGGAGGTCAGCCTGAATGCCGTCAGCACCGTTGGCAAAGATTACATTCTGGCAATTGTCCGTGACATCACCGAGCGCAGGCGGGCAGAAGTGGCACTGCGCGAAAGCGAAGAACATTACCGCCTGCTTGTAGAAACCTTGCCTGATGGCGTGATTGTCCACAGCGAGGGGCGTATTGTTTTTGCCAATACTGCCAGCGCCACAATCATCGGCGCGGCAAGCCCGGCTGATCTAACCGGAAAGCCGGTTCTAGAGTTTGTACATCCTGATTACCGGGAACTGGCTTTGAAACGCATCCAACAGTTACTAAACGAAGGTGTTCCCACCCCCTTAGCGGAAGAAAAATTTGTGCGACTTGACGGAACGTCGATTGACGTTGAAGTATCAGCCATTCCGTTCCTTCACGCCGGTAAACCGGCAATGCTCACTGTCTTTAATGACATCACCGATCGCAAGCGATTAGAGATTTTACAAAATGCAATTTACCAAATTTCCCAAGAAACAGATAAAGCTGCAAATCTTAACGAATTGTATAAGTCAGTCCATGAAATTATCGGTACTGTAATGCCGGCGAAGAATTTTTTCATTTCGTTATATGATAAAGAGAAAGATTTAATCAATTTTTCTTACTTTGTTGATGAGGTCGAAAGTCCTCCCCCATCAGTTAAGCCCGGAAAAGGTCTGACAGATTATGTTCTCCACACGGGCAAACCACTGCTCTGTGATGAAGCAACCGATATGGAATTACGTCGGCGAGGAGAAGTTGAAATTGTTGGAGCACCTTCTGCGATCTGGCTCGGAGTCCCATTAATCGTTGAAGACAAAACGATCGGCGTTATGGCTGTTCAACATTATACTGATTCGAAAGTGTATAGTAAGCGTGAATTACTGATGTTTGAATATGTCTCATCGCAGGTAGCAAAATCCATCCAGCACAAACGTGCGGAGGAATCGTTGTACGAAAATAAAGCCAAGCTATTAGAAGCTATGCAAATTGCCAACCTCGGCACCTGGGAGTACGATGTCGCCCGCGATCAGTTTACATTCAACGATCAATTCTATGCACTCTTACACACATCAGCGGAACGAGAAGGCGGGTACATCATGTCCTCCGCACAGTACGCCCAAAAATATGTTGATCCGGATGATATGCATTTAGTCGGTGTGGAAACTCGGAAAGCCATTGAAACAGCCGACCCAAACTATTATTCTCGGTTGGACCATCGCATTATCTACGCAGATGGCGAGAAGGGCTACATCACTGTCCATATTCGTATTAAGAAAGATTCACAGGGCCGGACCGTTAAGACATATGGTGTGAACCAAGATATAACGAATCGTAAACGCGCAGAAGCTGAACTGTTTAAATTATCTCGAGCAGTAGAACAAAGCCCTGCCTCTATTGTCATAACCAATTTGGAGGGTAAAATAGAGTATATTAATCCCAAATTTACACAGCTTACAGGTTACACTTCCGCTGAAGCGCTCGGTCAAAACCCACGCATACTGAAGTCGGGGGATATCCCATCTGAAGAATACAAACAGTTATGGCAAACTATCACATCTGGTAAAGAATGGCAGGGAGAATTCCATAACAAAAAGAAAAACGGAGAGCTTTATTGGGAATCTGCCACAATTTCTCCAATCAAGGATGCATCAGGCAAAACAACTAATTATCTCGCTGTAAAAGAAGATATTACAGAAAAAAAATCACTCCACGCACAACTTTTACGTTCACAGCGAATTGAAAGCATCGGCACGCTTGCCGGCGGTGTAGCGCACGATCTAAATAATGTGCTGGCTCCCATCATGCTTTCCATCGAGATTCTTAAGAAATCAATGCCGGACGAAAGAAGTCAAAGAATGCTTGAGACATTAGAAACCAGTGCACAGCGGGGCAGCGCTATCGTAAAGCAAATACTCGGCTTTGCAAGAGGAGTCCAGGGTGAAAACGTGCTTATCCAGTTTCGACATATCATCAACGAAATAACCAACATCATCAAGGAAACATTCCCGAAATCTATAACAATTAAAGAGGATATCCCCAAAAATATCTGGACGATTGTAGGTGACCCGACAAATCTGCACCAGGTGTTGTTGAACCTGTGTGTAAATGCACGCGACGCAATGCCAAATGGCGGATCCATCCATATCAAGGCGGAAAATAAAATCATTGATGAACAATATTCCCGTATGAACCTCAATGCAAAACCTGGCCGGTTCGTTCTGCTGAGCGTTGAGGATACCGGATGCGGCATATCGCCTGCTGTTTTGGAACATATCTTTGAGCCATTTTTTACTACAAAGGAAGTTGGTAAAGGGACAGGGCTTGGACTTTCCACCGTTTACTCCATCATTAAAAGCCATGGTGGTTTCGTCAATGTGTATAGCGAAGTTGGTAAAGGAACAACATTCAGTATCTACTTACCCGCCGCGAAGGAGACTGGTGATATCAAACCGAAGTTAGAAGAACCTAAAGAAATGTTCCTGGGGCAAGGGGAACTGATCATGGTGGTCGATGATGAAAGCTCAATTCTACAAATCACCAGACAGACTCTTGAAACGTATGGTTATCAGGTAATTACGGCATCGGATGGAACAGAAGCCGTTGCAAATTTCGCATCGAAAAAAGAGGAAATTGCTTTGGTATTAACCGATATGATGATGCCGATTATGGATGGACCACAAACAATCAAAGTCCTCCGCAAAATGAAACCCGCTCTCAAGATTATTGCTTCAAGCGGTCTTACAGGCAATGGACATGTTGCGACAGATAAAGAGTTAGGGGTTAACGCCTTCATCGTAAAACCTTACAACGCAGAGAAGCTTTTGGAAACAGTTCATTCTGTTTTACACAAACAATAGAATGCAAGATGGAGTCACGTCTGTTTTCTCGCTCCGACGCTGAAGCGTCGGAGCGGAGTGTTGCCTTCCAACGCCGTAACGATGACCAGCATCCTGACACAGAAGTGCCGGAATGAGAGCAAAAAACCTCCGGCATCTTACTCTGAAAATACTGAGATAGATACCGGAGGTTTACTTGGCAAACCCTCCGAAGGTTAATTTTACCTAATCCACGCAAACCCTCGGAAGGTTACATATAATTACGCTTTCATTTCTTTTAAAGAAGTACGCAGTATATTCACTCCCTCATCGATCTCGTGCTTCTGTATAGTAAGCGGCGGGCGGAATCGCATCGTTCGCTCACCACTTCCAAGAATCACGAGTCCTTTTTCCGATGCTTTCTTGCGGAGTTCATTTCGCTGGGCGGTGGTCGGCAGATCGAATGCGCTGAAGAGTCCTTTCCCCCGCACGTTGCCAACGAGCATAGGGAATTCAATCTGCATCTCGTTCAATTTCGACTGCAGATATTCACCAACTACACGCGCGTTATCAACTAACTTGTCTTCTTCTATAATTTCTAAATACTGCTGTGAACGAACCATATCCACTAAACTACCCCCCCACGTCGAATTCAAGCGGCTTGGAACTTTGAAGACATTATCCTTCACTTCATCGATACGTTTACTCGACATGAAACCACATACCTGTGTTTTTTTGCCAAATGCAATAATATCCGGTTTGATGAAATGCTGGTGCGCCCACATCTTGCCGGTCAGACCGATACCTGTCTGCACTTCATCAAGTATGAGCATAATTTCATTTTCATCGGCAATCTGACGGAGAGCTTCGAAGAATTCTTTTCTGAAATGATTATCTCCACCCTCGCCCTGTATCGGTTCGATGATGATTGAAGCAATGTCGTTCTTGTAGAGATTAATCGCGTCTTTAATTTGTTTGATAGAATTCTGTTCTGCCTGTTGAGCGGCTTTTAGATTTTCATCATTCAAAGGAAATTTTACGACAGGATTATCAATTCGGGGCCACTGGAATTTCGGATAGTAATCGATCTTCGTAGGATCGGTGTTGGTTAGCGACATTGTATAACCGGTTCGTCCATGGAATGCTTGCCGGAAATGAATCACCTTCATCTTCGATTCATCCTGCAAACCTTTGTAAATTCCATTTGCAAGATTCTTACGCATCTTCCAATCGAATGCCGCTTTGAGTGCGTTCTCTACACCAAGCGCACCGCCTTCCACGAAGAAAACGTAAGGCAGATAATCTGGCATTGCAACGCGTGAAAATGTTTCAACAAATTCCGCCATCTCTACGCAGTACACGTCGGAGTTGGTCGGCTTGTTGATTGAAACATACGCCATCTTCTCTTTGAATTCCGGCGTTATCATCTTTGGATGATTCAAACCGACCGGCATCGAAGCGACGAAAGTGAAAAAATCGAGCAGGCGGCGGTTCGATTTTGAATCCCAGATGTACACACCTTCGCTCTTTTTTAAATCGACAATAAAATCGAGGACGTCAACAAGCATGTGCTTGCCAATGGTGGACTCAACGTCCTTAGGTAGAATATTTAATTTCATAAAGCACCTTGAGAGTTATAAGTTATGAGTTATGAGTTTTGAATTTTTCACGAAGTGATTCTAAGAATATGCTTCATGAGTAAAAGGGAAAACCGAAACGCGACTTAGAAAAACTCCTGGTGCTCGTAGAGGGAAAGAATGTAGGGTCTTCCGGGAATTTGCGGAATCTGAAGTTTAAACCTTACTTTTTGTATTTGCCGGAAGTTTAACATGGTGAAATATAATAAAAATTCCGCTGACCGCCAAACATTTACATCATAAAAATATTCGCATTATGTTTGTTAATTATGAAATCGAAGCGTTAGATAGCCTGTCCTTCCCGCTTCCTGATATCCATCAACGATAGAATAATTCCGGTCGAGTAAATTCTCTATGCCCGCATAGACAATCACATTCCTATGCACAGAGATTGAAGCGTTTAAATTGAAAACAATAAACGCACTTGCTCCGTAAATACCATCGCTTGTACTGAATCGTTTTGAATCGTACTCCATACTTCCACGAATATCAACCGGAGCTATCTGTATAATCCCGATATAAACAGCGGCTTTGTGAACGGGTGTATCCAGGAAACGTACAGACGGATTTGAAATATTTTCTCTCTTCAACAATGTATAATTTGCACCGAGATCGAGCGCCGAGATGGGACGTACTGTAACTTCGGTTTCAACACCGTAGTACCGCGCCTTACCAAGATTCTGCATCTGGTTTAAATTCCCCCGTACATTACTTACCTGTTGGATAACATCGCGAACATCGTTGTAGAATAAATTCACTTTGTATGCAGTGTTCTTCCCGATTATTTCACGATAAGATAAGTCATAATTAATTGCCATCTCCGGTTTTAATCCGGGGTTTGGTAATGCGGTTCCGAGCTTGTAAGAATAACGATCTTTCATTGTGGCAAAGCGGGTTTTCTTCGCGATGCTGATTGAAATTTCACTGCCCGCAGAAAGCGTGAAGATACTTCCGATCTGAAGATTCCATGCATCACTGTTGCCGATCTGGAAATCTGATACAATTTTCGTCTTGCTGTCATAATCTTGCGCTTGCAAACTCTTACGAATATCGAAACTCACGCCGCCGATTACCGAGACTTGATCATGCAGACGATAAACGTCTTCTATTCCAACAGAGATTGTGGCATCACGTACCATTCGTGCGGCTTCGCCAAGATTGTGCTCTCTATGAATATCATGCTTCCAATGAAACGCGGCTGTGAGTTTGTGCATTTCAATAAATCTTGTTGACGCTTCTACTACAGATCCCCACGTATCATCATCGTAGTAACTTTGAAACGAACTCTTTTTTATCTGGGTAGAATAATTGGCATCGTCATACCCGAAAACTGTATTCATAAATTTATCATGGAAGAACCGCGTCTTAACCAGAAAATTATCGTCGGATCCTTTGTCGCCGAAAACCGTTTGTGTGATCAGGTATTCGCTCATCTTATCCCAATCGGGCCAGCGCCAGTATCGTATGCTCGCGTTTTGATTGAGACCCGTGTACACCGGATTTCCCTTTTCTCCCTGCTGGTTAACAAAGCTGAATGAATATTCATCGGTTTCATTCGGTGTTAAGCCGGCTTTGATACTGTATTTACTATCCTTGCGGTACGAATTATTCCGTTCGCCTCCGTTCTCTGTCGGTGTCGCTGTGAAAGCTTTCGAAAGTGGAAACGAATTTTGCCTTAACTTCGATGCGCTTCCTTCCACATAATATAAACTCTGGTTCGTGCCTAAACTTAACGCATAGTTGTATTCGTTGCCGCTCGCAATTCCGCCAATAGCATTGTAATCGAGAGGTGTTTCCGGCTTTCTTGTAACTAAATTTATAGCGCCTCCTAATGCGTTCGCGCCATAAAGAACAGACGAGAAACCTTTGGTGACAGTAATCTCCGATAGATCGAATGTTGTAAATCGCGCAAGGTCAACGTAACCGTCATAAGGCACGTATTCAGGAATGCCATCAAGAAAAACAGGCACCTGACGCAAATCATAACCGCGCACGTAAACCATGGATTCGTTTCTCGATCCTACTTTTGCTAGCGATAAACCCGGAAGCGTACTCAGCGCCCGCGAGGCATCCAATAAATTGTAATCATCTATATCCACCCTCTGAACATAGCTCTGACGGAAAGGAACATTGAGACCGTCCTGAATTCCCACGATGACTATCTCTCCTAAATAAAATATCCTTGTGCTGTCATTTTCTCCTTCCAGAGAAGAGAAACAGTTACCAGCAGACGCCGCGATGACGAACAATGTAACAAAACAATACCTTGATATAGTTTTCATATTAGTCTTGTATTTATCCTAATTAGTATTCTTGCCGATTTTATTTATGATTTCTAAAAATAGTTCTTCAGAATTTACCGAGTTAAGATTCCAAACAGCTTCAGGTTGAATCTTCCACCGTTCTTTTACCCGCTCGATTAAACTCTCACGAACAACGATTAAGAGGTGAGATATTCTTTCTGCCATAAGCCGATTTAATGAGATCGTCCATCCCTCCTCTCTAAGTTCCAACGGACCCACTTCATCTACAATCACGAAACTGGCATCCATCATGTTGGATTTTTCTAAAACCCGGTTTCCAAATTCCAACCCTTCATGTAAAAAAGTAAAATTGCCGATCCGGTTTCCTTCTTTTTCAACATCAGTCCTGCATAGCGGAACTTTTTCCCCAGTTTGAATATCCGCTACATCGTACCCAATCCTGACTGAATCGATGAAAACAGCCGGCGATATAATTCCACTAACCGGTAGATTTCTATTCTTAAATTCTTCCACCAATCTCAAGAGCAATTTGGTTTTTCCACTTCCACGGTTACCGGTGAGGAAATAAATTTGCACGGTACTTATTCCATCATGGTTTAATTCTTTTAGCCGATTATTCGCTACAGAGAGCATACGGGAAAGCGAAAGAACCGGATGGCGCAGCAGTTTGCGCTGGTTTCCGAGCGATGCTACCATAAGCGGCAGTGCATCGAATGCCATCTCCATCGCAATACCGATTTGCCCGAAACCTTTGTTCATTATCCAATTAATTATTCTCGGATTCCTAAGTTCAATCCCGATGATCGTGAAAGCAACGACCATGAATGCGGCTCTGACACTCATTTGCAAACCTATGACGATGCCGCCCCACATTCCGCCCGATGAACCGCCCGACATCTCACCGAGAAGTAATCCTGCAAAAACGGTTATTACAATCATCTCAATCCATAATTTCGGTTTGGAAAATCTTTTCCACGCTTTAGGATAAAACACCATCATAGATATTATATATAAGGCGACAAGAGCAAACGACCATACAAGCGACAAAGCGCCGATTGCATAAAGGATCAACGGGATAATGATGACGGTAAGAATTAGCACAGTGACAGAAAATAGCTGTGATTCTTCCGATGTCCAAGCCGAATATTTTTCATTCGATTCGGGCACCGGGTCAAGCGTACCCTTAACGGCATTCTTACCGACTGCAATACCGAGGAAAACCGCGCCTAACCCGAATAGCGCATTCACAGTTAAAAATATTCCGATGACATCGTACGCATCTAAACTGTGTATACCCACGTTCTTCGCGGCAATCCGGTATGCTTCTAAATACAAAACCGCGATATTGAATCCATATGTTATTATCAGACTGACGATACTCTGGATAAAAGGTAAACATGCCGTAATCATTCCGCCGATCAACAAACCGATGCGCGCCCCCCCGGATATGCGAACGAACAGTTCAAGTGCGAACGCTTCAGTTAGTATTCCAACCATCGGACCGATAATAACAGCGCTCGGAGAAATCGATTTCATCAAGGCGCATACCACACCAGCCCGCCATACTAAACCTTTTTCATTCCAGAGTTTCTGTCCACCGATGAGTATCGATATCCCGATTGCCGAAAGAATCGTTCCTGTAAATGGTACACGAAGATTATGCAGAAAGCTCCCGATGATAATCTCAACCGAGCCCCACAAACTTCCGAGGAGTGCCGCCCTTACCCAAACGGGATGCAGATGTTTGTATTTTTCTGTCATCGTATGTTAAACATTAATCATTGATTTGTGATGAGACATTTCGGGATCTCAATAAAATAAAAAACCCATCGCTTTGGAGAGGATGGGTAGAATCATCACGGAAGGACGATAATCATTATCAATGTATTATCGCTCTTCGGATAAAATTACAACCAATAGACTCCTTTCCAAATGTGGGAGGCACACCGATTTCCCGGTGCACCCGTCCCGATTACTATTCGAATCGGGAAGCCGATTCCGGCTTACTGGTCTGCCACCGTATCATTCGATTTAGGCAAACAGACTCGGAGAAAATCAAAGAACAAACCGATTAAATATAGCTAATTATAACGCATCATGCAAAATATAATGAATACGGGCAAATACAATTTGAATAAAAAAGGCGCAAAGATATTATCAATCGTTGCGCCTTTTTGTTTTTGTGTTGAGAAAGATGTCGGTGGTTTGGCTTGCCTATCTAACAATATTTATTTCAACAAAAGAAGTTTACCGGTTTTAGTCCCCAAACCTGTAACTATACGGTAATAATAAACACCGCTGGGAAACATGCCGGCATCCCACGTGACCTGATATTTTCCCAGAGACTTCTTCTCATCTACGAGAGTCGCGATTTCCCTGCCGAGAAGAGTATAGACTTTGATTGTGACGTTATCTGCTTTAGGTATCTGGTACGTAATCGTTGTGGTTGGATTAAATGGATTGGGATAATTCTGGAACAACTTAAATTGATCGTTTGGTATTTCAACATCGGAAATGTTCGTCTGGTCACCTGTCTGGAATTTCTGATCAATGCCATAGAATGTACCTAACTCCGTTTGGACGACAGTGCGAAAATGATATTCCGTACTCGGTGACAAACCTTCCAATTTATCAGTGACATCGAGCGCCTGGAAAGATGTCGGTATCTCCTGAACGGCAGTAGCAGTACCATATTGGTCTGATGTTCCCCATTCAAACCACGAGCTGCCGTTAGAGCCGTTTGGATTGACTAAGCTTGCAAGTATCGCTCCAGTCGAAGGCAGAACCGTTGGATTTTTTGCCATTATACTTGGAAAAAATGGCGTGGGCTTTGGTCCCTCCGCGATGATCCTTACGATTACAATATCTGGATTTGTGATTGAGTAGGAAGTAACAGAACGCATATCTATACTTTCATCACTCGTTTTTAAAATCACACTTCCGGTATACTTTGACGACAAATCTTGCCATATAAACTTAATGGGATAATAATCTGGATCCGCGATTAGCCGTACTTTGTAAGTATCAATCTGGGTCGTTGAATAGAATGGCTTTATATCTATATATGATCCTTCCGTAAGACGGGTACCTATAAATCTAACATCAATGCCGGGTGCTGTGGGTGGAAGATTATGTTCACCTAGTGCATAATCATAACCATAATGTCCATATGTATTAACACCGAAATTGATATGCGCACCTGCTATTTTAGGTTCTGATGAAACAATCATGGCGGTAGTTAATCCAACTGTATTCGAATCATAAAGTGTTTGCAGAGTTTTTTCCCTTGTCTCTCCTCCAATATATCCGAGAAGTGCATCGGTTACAAATGCCTTGGTGTAATAAGTAACATAAGGATTAAGGTCTGCGAATGTATACGAAACCACCGTATCATTCGTTAATGGTGGGATGCTGATTTGTTTAATTACGTATTGAGTACCTGACTCAATTCCCCAACTAAAGTTGACAATACAAGGATATCCATTTGTCTTTACACTGGCTTGAAGCCGAAAAGACGATGTAGTGATATTGTCAACGGTGAGATTATAGACAGCAGCGGAAGTAATTGGGTCTCGCCCACTTGTTGTCTGTTTTCCAGACCAGACGGTTCCACTTCCATTCATTGCGTACAACCAATAATCTAAAATTGAATCTTTCGCGAATTCGGTAATGATGGTCTCTACAAATGAAATCACCGTATCGCCAGTAATATACTGTGGAGATGTATCCCAGATTTTATAATCAGTAATATAACAACTATACCAAAAAGTAGCATCCTCCCCGTTTGTTTTTATTGCCGCGTGAAGTGTAACCACTCCAGATGAAATAAATTCCGAATAAGTATAAATTATTTCAGGAGTACCCGCATTTACAGTGTATCCGGCAAACACTGTAATCAAAAGGATTAATAAATTGACGCGCAATTTATTTATAGAATTGAGAAATTTACTCATATATAAAATCCTCCATCAGATATTATTTTAATAAGTGATTTAAACATCTAACCCTAAAAGCACGTGAACCTAATAAGATATGTTTTTTTATGCCAAATCAGTTTTCCACCGGATAATAGCTTGTTCACATTAGCGACTTAAAACAATTTTTGCTGTTCGTTTTGTCCTTCCTTTTCAATTGCAGATTCCAGTATTTTCAGAAGAGGTGGCAGATCGTGGGTGATAATTTGCCACAGGATATCTAAGTTCACATCTTCATAACCGTGAATTAACCTGTTGCGAGTGCCGATAATCTGTCTCCATTGAATTGCCGGATAGCGTTGCTGGGCACTCAGTGAAACTTTTACCGCAGCTTCTCCAAGAATCTCAATTAACCGAACCAATGCAAGCGCAAGTTGTTCATCGACGTTCAAGTCATTTCGTGATTTACCGGAAGTAAAGCGAATTGCTTTTAGAGCCGCATCAAACATATGGCGCATTCGAATTATGTCACTCTTAACTGTGGGCATAAAGCGCTTGTGCTTCTTGAAGAACCCTCTCCCTGAAATAGCGGCTCAGACTCGATGGCGTATGAAGATCAATCTTTATATGAAATAAAGCTGAAAGCTCATCTTCTAAATCGATAAATGAAAAACCTGGAGTTCTATCCGGTAAAAATTCTACAAGAACATCAAGGTCGCTTTCAGGACCTGCCGTATCATGTATTGAAGATCCAAATACTGAGAGCTTTGTGATGCCGTATCTCTCACAGATCTCTTGTAGTTTATCGTTCTGTACGTTGAGGTGTCCGATATTCAATTGATTTAACCTTCTAAGCTTTAAGTTACAAACTAAATTTAAGACATTAACTGCTAAGTATCAATCTGCGCTCTCTGCAAGCCGCCGCTGTAATCGAAGTACACGGTCTTCCATTCGCTGAAGAATTCGTACACCGTCCAGCCGCCTTCGCGGTGACCGTTGCCCGTTTGCTTCACTCCGCCGAACGGCATATGCGCTTCAGCTCCAATGGTCGGGGCATTGATATAAGTGATGCCTGCCTTGATGTCGCGGATTGCTGTAAAGGCATCATTGACATTCTTTGTATATACCGATGATGAAAGTCCGTAGATTGTATTGTTAAGTACTGCTATCCCCTCTTCTAACGATTTAATCTTGATCACCGATAGAACCGGACCGAAGATTTCTTCTTTCGCAACTCGCATTTCCGGTTTTACATCGGATAAAATAGTCGGCTGATAGAACCAACCCTTGTCAAGATCGCCGCCGCGTCCGATATCGCCGCCGCACATCAGCTTAGCGCCTTCCTTCAAACCGATCTCAACATAACTATGGTCGGTGTTGCGTTGTGCTTCGTTGATACACGGACCAACTTCCGTTGTCGGTAAAAGTCCGTCGCCCAACCGCAGTTTCTTAGTTCGATCTACAAGCATCGAGAGAAATCTATCGTGAATCTTTTCATGCAGAATAAGCCGGCTCGTTGCTGTACAGCGCTGACCTGTTGTTCCGAACGCACCCCAAAGAACACCATCGAGCGCGAGGTTCAAATCGGCGTCGTCCATAATGAGTTGCGCGTTCTTCCCGCCCAACTCGAGCGAGACACGCTTTAATGTTTTAGAGGCAATCTCTGATATTTTCTTTCCTACTGCGGTGGAACCGGTAAAGCTAACCAGATCTACATCGGGATGATCGACTATCGCCATTCCGACTTCACTGCCACCGCCATGAATAATATTGATAACACCTTCAGGGACGCCGGCTTCAAGAAGAATTTCCACAAGCACGGTCGCTGTTGCAGGTGTATCGGATGCCGGCTTGAAGACAACTGTATTGCCGCAGAGAAGCGCCGGAAATATTTTCCATGTAGGTATCGCCATCGGGAAATTCCACGGAGTTACAATACCAGCAACACCGATCGGAACGCGCATCGCCATGTTGAACTTGTTCGGTAATTCCGAAGGTACCGTATGTCCGAATAATCTTCTCCCCTCAGAAGCGGCATAGTAAGCGGTGTCGATTCCTTCCTGGACATCGCCTTTAGTTTCGGTTAGAACTTTTCCCATTTCCCGTGTCATGAGCTTGGCGATTTCTTCTTTGCGGGCAGTCATAATATCGCCGACAGTCTTCAAGATGTCGCCGCGTTTCGGCGCTGGCACAAGTCGCCACTTCTCGAACGCGATCCGCGCCGCGTTCACAGCCTCATCTACTTCTTCTTTGCTCGATTTCGGGAAAATGCCGACTATTTCGCTCCAGTTCGCTGGGTTGCGATTCTCGAAAGTTTTCCCCGATTTGGCATCGCACCATTTTCCGTTAATAAAATTCTGGTATTTTTTCATGATTATTTCTCCAATTTATTATAAACCAACACGATTAAAAATATAATCCACATTACGAATACTCTTCTTTAAATCAAAAAGTTCGTCCAACTCTTTATCACTCAAGTAAGTCGTAATGTTTTTATCTGATTTAATAACTTCTTTAAAATTCTTTTTTCCGGCTTCGTTGGACCATACATCCATCGCAGATTTTTGAACTGCGGCATAGGCATCTTCCCGCTTCATCCCTTTTTTGGTCAACGCAAGAAGAACTTCCTGTGAAAATATCAGCCCGTGAGTCAGATCGATGTTTTTCCGCATATTGTCAGGATAGATAATTAGCTTATCTATAATATCGGAAAATAATCCTAACATATAATCGAGCAGGATACAGCTATCGGGAATAATGATACGTTCGACGGATGAGTGTGTGATATCCCGCTCGTGCCAGAGTGAAATATTTTCCATCGCCGCCTGTGCATTCCCTCTAAGAACTCTTGCTAATCCTGCGACCCGTTCGCAGGTAATCGGGTTACGCTTGTGCGGCATTGCGGATGAACCTTTTTGTCCTTTAGAAAAATATTCCTCTGCTTCCAATACTTCTGTTTTTTGGAGATGACGAATCTCTGTGGCAAATTTTTCGAGCGAGCTTCCGATTATAGCAAGCGTCGTCATGAACTCAGCATGAAGATCGCGCTGAAGAATCTGTGTGGAAATCGGCGCGGGTTGCAAACCTAATTTTTCGCAAACATATTTTTCGATAAACGGATCGAGATGCTCGTAAGTCCCTACCGCACCGGATATCTGTCCGTACGCTATGGTTTCCTTTGCCTGCTCAAGTCTGCGGATATTTCTTTTAGTCTCATCGAACCATAGCGCGAGCTTCAGCCCGAATGTGGTCGGCTCTGCGTGAATACCGTGCGTTCTGCCAATCATGATCGTATATTTATGTTCCTTTGCACGGCGGGCAAGAATTTCCTGTAAAAGATTTAGATCGTTCAAAAGAAGCTCGGCGGATTGTTTCATCTGGATTGCCAGTCCCGTATCAAGAATATCGGATGATGTCATGCCGAGATGGATGAATCGGGATTCCGGTCCGACATATTCACCGACGTTCGTCAGGAAAGCGATAACATCGTGCTTCACCTGAATTTCAATTTCATCAATTCTCTTTGAATCGAACTTCGCTTTCTCCCGAATCACCTTCACAGCTTCCTTCGGGATAATACCAAGTTCAGCCTGTGCTTCGCACGCAAGGATTTCAATATCGAGCCATGTTTGGAATTTATTTTCTTCCGTCCAGATATTTCCCATTGCCGGACGTGTATAGCGAGCTATCATGATGGATTCTTTTCCAGTTTAAGACTTAGGTTAATAAATTTTTTATCACGAATAATTTTCATCTTCAGTACGTCTCCTGCTTTTGAATTCTGGACGATTCCCATTATATCGTCGTCGTTCGATACCTTCTCGCTGTTTACTTCTATGATGATGTCTCCCGGTTTAAATCCACTGTCGTCTGCGGGGCTTCGTCTCTTCACATCAGTCACGATAACGCCT
Source organism: Bacteroidota bacterium (assembly GCA_020056225.1). Taxonomy (GTDB): domain Bacteria; phylum Bacteroidota; class Ignavibacteria; order UBA10030; family SZUA-254; genus JAGVIE01. The sequence continues at coordinate 17,457 of JAGVIE010000005.1, read as the reverse complement.
TCAGCTTTCGCGAGATCGAAATAATGTGCAACCCGCGCGTCAACAGTTTGAACTTCCAATCCCGTCCAGAAATTGCGTTCAACTTTTCCGCTTTTCTTCAGTTCAGCCACGATACTTTTCACACGGTTGATTGGAATGGCAAATCCCAATCCGATATTTCCCTGGTTCGGCGTAAAAATTACGGCATTCACTCCAATAACTTCACCATCCGAGTTTAGCAGTGGACCCCCGCTATTGCCTTGATTTATTGCCGCGTCAGTCTGAATCATTCCGCGATAAATTCGTCCTTGCTCAGCGTTCAGATTCATTCCCGTCGCACTTACAACGCCAACGGTGACTGTCGGCTTATCGCTAATGTCGAAAAGTCCGAAAGGATTTCCCATAGCGATCACCCATTCTGCTATGAGAACGTCGTCTGAATTACCAAGCCGGAGGTACGGTAAATCTTTTCCATCGATTTTGAGAAGAGCAATATCTGAAACAAGATCCGTCCCGACCAATTTTGCTTTATACTTTGCTTTGTTTGTGAGCGTGATGGTAATTTCTTTTGCGTTCCCAGCGACATGATCGTTCGTAAGGATGTAGCCGTCGTGTGAAATAAGAAAACCCGATCCTAACCCTTTGATTTCCTGTTTGTATGTTTTATCTCCGAAAAATTGCCGGAAGAACGGATCGTCGCCAAACATCTGCGACCAAGGATTGCGATATGTATATTCCCGAACTTCTGTAACATTAATTCCGACTACTGCGGGACTTGCCGTTGCGACTGCCCGTGTAATTGCATTCTGCCTGTGGTTGGAAATTTGATCGCTCAGACTATCATCTTTTCCGGATGTCTGATACCCGGCAGATGAAAAAAGCTCGTCAAATCCTCCATCCTTCTCCGAAGGCAATGAAAGATTCCGATGACCGACTCCATACCCCAATCCGAAGCCGAGCAGTAAAGGGAGAATAAGAATGATAAGTATGAATAAACTTTTTTTCATATCCGTTTCCTTTATCTCTAATTTATCGATTTTTCTTTCGCAATAAAACTCTGTGAACAGCTTTCACTATAGCATCTTTATCAATCCCGTATTTCTTCATCAACTCTTCACCCGTACCGGATTCTCCGAATGTATCGTTCACGGCTACAAACTCCTGTAATGTAGGAAGATTTTCAGCAAAAAATTCAGCAACCGCGCTCCCGAGTCCGCCGTGTCGCTGATGATCTTCGGCTGTCACTATAGCACCGGTTTCCCTCGCCGCTTTGATAAGAATATCAGCATCAAGCGGTTTGATCGTATGCATATTGATTACACGAACACTGATTCCTTCAGTCTGAAGAATTTCTTCTGCAAGAATAGCTTCCCACACTTGCAACCCGCAAGCAACGATGGTAACATCCTTGCCATCGATAAGTGTATCGGCTTTCCCGAATTGAAATTCTGCCGATGGATCGGTATAGACCGGTGAATTATCGCGGAAGAAGCGAATATAAATCGGATGCTTCAGATCGATTGTAGCTTTCACCATTTTTTTCGCTTGATGATAGTCGCATGGCGACGCAACGATCATATGCGGTAACACCCGCATGATTGCAATATCTTCCAGAGACTGATGCGTTGCGCCATCGGGACCAACAGTTATACCGCAATGCGAGGCACAGATTTTTACCGGGAGATCACTGTACGCTATCGATTGGCGTATCTGATCGAACGGACGACCGGCGGCAAATTCTCCGTAAGCCGAAGCAAACGGAATCTTTCCGGCGACAGCAAGTCCGGCGGCGGTTCCCATCATGTCTTGCTCCGCAATTCCTACACTGAAAAAGCGGTCAGGGAATTCTTTCATGAACAAATCGGTTCGAACCGATCCGGTGACATCACCACCCAAAACAACAACATTCGGATTTTCATGTCCGAGTTCAACTAATGCTTCTCCAAATCCGAGACGTGTTGCTTTATGTTCTTTGATCTGATATCTGGTCATAATTATTTTCTTTTATATTTGTTCATAACCCTCTCCCAATTTGGGATAGGGATTATAGGGTGAGGGTTTCATTTTTCCCACTCAAACTCGATAAAATCTCCATACTTCGTTGGAGTCAGTTCTCTTAGTGCCCGCTTTCCCTGCTCTTCGTTTGGCGGCATGCCGTGCCACTTATAATCATCCTCCATAAATGAAACGCCTTTACCCATGAACGTATGAGTAATCAGAACTATCGGTTTACCTTTTAAACTCTGTGCTTGTTTTATAGTCGAAATAAACTGTTCGATGTCATTTCCGTCGCAATCCAGCACATGCCAGTTGAAAGCTTTCCATTTTTCCGCCAGCGGCTCAAGCTCCATCACATTATCCGTGCGTCCGTCTATCTGGCAATGATTTCTATCTACGATGGCAATTAGATTATCGACTTTATGATGACCCGCAGTCATCATAGCTTCCCAATTCTGCCCTTCATCCAATTCACCGTCACCTAAGATAACGTAAACACGATTAGATTTTTTATCAAGCCGAAGTCCGAGAGCACAACCAACAGCGGTGGATAAACCCTGTCCTAATGCACCGGAAGCGATCTCGACCCCGGGAACACCGTGCGTATGGGCTGGCGCCGGATGACCTTGCAATCGTCCGTTTATTTTTCTTAGAGTTGTCAGCTCGCTTAATGGCAGATATCCACTGCGTGCAAGCGTAGCGTACCAGGCTGGGCAAAGGTGTCCGGCAGAAAGGAAAAAATAATCCCGACCTTCCCATTTCGGATTTTGCGGATCGATTTTGAGAAGATGAAAATAAAGACTCGTAAAAACATCGGCTAACCCAAGCGGACCGCCTGAATGACCCGACTTAGAAATCATCAGCATCTTGATTACATCGCGGCGAATTTGCCTCGCCATTTCTTTCAATTCAATTATATCAAACGGTGTCGATTTCATTAGGATATTTTTTTGTCTCAAAAAGTAATTTTTTCATCGACTCGATATGACGCAGTAAAATCATAAAACTGAAAATCGTACCTATAATTATAACATCCGATGCTCTATGTGAAAAAAATAACATTGACTTCAAGATCGGTTCCGGGATTAAGAATAATACAAATGGACCCAGTATTGATGCTACAACACTTGAGAGATGGATATGTTTGGAAAATTGTTGAGCGATAAAATATAGAATTAACCAGATTAAAATATATATCCACCCCAATAAAATCATAACTCCTGCCGTTGTTGCAAGACCGCGCCCGCCTTTGAATCTCATCCAGATCGAATAATTATGTCCGATCACGGCGCCGATTCCTCCGGATGCCATCATCCAAAAATTATAATCGAGTAATTGTGAACTTAGAATCACAGCGCCACTGCCCTTAATTACATCGACAATCAGTACAATCAAACCGACAAGTTTTGAACCTGAAACTTCCATGGCGTTCCTTGCCCCGATATTGCCGCTTCCCGCCTGACGAATGTCGATCTGATCTTTCTGTGTTACCAGAATATATGCAGTCGGGAAAGAACCAAGGAGATACCCGAGTAAGAGGCTAATGGTGTAGTTTAACAACTCGGACCCAATCATTATTTTGTATTTTACTCATCCAAAATACAAAAAAACACCTAAACAAACAAGGGAACTGTTTGCATCTCCATTGAAAAACGGTTATATTTTCCTTCACATTACATCCTTCTTAAATTTCGAATGAGGTCATAGATGACCAAGGAAGAATTGAAACAATTCTTACAACAGTACAAACGCGGAAAACTGAGTGAACAGCAGATCATCGATAAGTTTACATCCTTACGTTTTGAATCTCTCGGCTTTGCCAACGTAGATCATCACAGGCAATTACGACAGGGATTCCCGGAAGTGATTTTATGTGAGGGAAAAACGCCGCAACAAGTTGCTGAGATTGCTTCGAGAATCTTTAAACGTTCGGAGCCTCTGCTTGCAACACGAGCAACATCTGAACATTTCAAAGCAGTTAAGCAAAAAATTCGTTATGCTCACTATCATGAGTTCGCACGTGTGATCACTGCAAACGAGCCGAAAAAAATCTTATACGACGGAACAATCCTTGTGTTGACTGCGGGAACATCCGACATATCCGTGGCAGAAGAAGCCGCAATTACTGCCGCAATGTTCGGAAATAATATAGAGAAATTGTACGATGTCGGCGTTGCGGGTATTCATAGATTACTATCGCATTCTGAAAAATTGATGAAAGCCAATGTCATCATTGTAGTTGCAGGAATGGAAGGAGCGCTTCCGAGTGTTGTGGGTGGAATGGTAGACGTGCCCGTAATTGCCGTCCCGACATCGATCGGATATGGCGCTAGTTTCAAAGGAATCGCCGCGCTTCTTGCCATGTTGAACTCGTGCGCGAGCGGGATAACAGTGGTAAATATAGATAACGGATTCGGGGCTGGGTTTGCCGCTAGTTTGATGAATAAGAAGATGACGCCGACCGTTAAGGCTTAACAGATGGCATCTTGACGACTGAGGAAGTATGATAGATAATTGTATAACTATAGTCACTAAAATATTATTTGGTTGCATAGGAAACTTTTTTTCGTTAAATTTAAAACAACTTAAAAAGCATCTTATCTTGCAATTATCATACAAGCGGTTATAATAACAGTGTTATTTTGGCTCCGCATTTTCAGGAGTGTATTGATAGAATGAAGATCAGCGATATTCTTGACGAAAAATTAGTAATAACGAATCTTCCGGGGAACGAAAAAGAAGAAATCATCGATGGTTTGATAAACCTCGTTGCTCAATCTCCAAAGGTACTCGATAAAGATAAAGTACGTACCGCCATTTTCGAGCGGGAAAAAATCATGTCGACCGGCGTTGGCAACGGTTTTGCAGTCCCGCATGGAAAAACAGACGCGGTATCGGATATCGTTGCTGCGTTCGGAGTGACTGCTCAACCAATCCCCTATCAATCGCTCGATGAAAAACCGGTTCGCCTTGTGTTTCTTTTGGTCGGGAAAGAAAACCTCGTCGGTCCTCATATCAAATTGCTCAGTCGTATATCGAGACTGATGAATAAAGAAGAATTCCGGAATAAATTGTTAGATGCAAAAACACCGCAAGAAATTATTTCAACATTCAAACAAGAAGAAGCAAATTATTCCGAAATGTAAGATTTCGGAATCAAATAAATTTTCCATTCCGACGTTTACACCCAAAATGAAACGTTTTCTGGAGCAACATTGAAATTCAAATCCATTAAAGGTACAAAAGATATTCTACCGGATGAAAGTTACCGATGGCAGTTTGTCGAGCAGACAATCCGGTCGGTAATGCATGCATTCAATTATCGTGAAATCCGCACGCCCGTTTTTGAAGAGACGGCTCTTTTCGCGCGCGGTATCGGTGAACTCACCGATATTGTCGGAAAGGAAATGTATACTTTTCTGGATCGAAGCGGTTCAAGCTTGACGCTCAAACCGGAAATGACTGCCGCAGTCATGCGCTCATTCATCCAAAACAATCTTGGCGAACAGCAGCCGTTGGTAAAAGTGTACTACATCGCGCCGATGTTCAGGCAGGAACGACCACAGGCAGGAAGACTCAGACAGTTTCATCAGTTTGGCGCTGAAGCTATCGGGGCTTCACATCCTTATATCGATGCGGAAATTATCGTGCTCTCTGCCGAAATCTATAAGGCGTTAGGTATTAAGAATTTCGAAATAAAAATTAACTCTGTCGGATGTGAACAATGCAGGCCCTCGTATAAAGACAAACTGACAAAACATTTGCAGAGCGTTTATGACAAACTTTCTGAAGAAAGCCGAAAACGTTTCGGACAGAATCCTCTTCGGATTCTCGATTCAAAAGATGAAAACGATCGCGCCCTCACCAACGACGCTCCGCTTATGAAGGATCATCTTTGCGAAGAATGTTCTTCACATTTTAGTCAGCTACGATCAATATTGACATCGTTGAATATTGAATATCAGATCGACGGTAGAATAGTTCGCGGACTCGATTATTACACGAAGACCGCATACGAGATTGTCAGTAACGATTTAGGATCGCAAGATGCTCTCACTGGCGGCGGAAGATACGATTTGCTGGTAAAGGAACTCGATGGCAAACAAACACCATCCGTTGGTTTCGCCGCTGGTATCGAACGAGCTTTGATGGCAATGGAAAAACAGAATCTTTTTTCAGGTGAGCAGTTCAGTCCGAAAATATTCATCGCCGCCGCAGATAGCGCCGGCAAAGACTGGGCAATAACACAAGCGATGACATTCCGGCAAAGCGGCATATCGTGTGAGATCGATTTTCTAGAACGAAGCCTCAAATCTCAGATGAGAGAAGCCGACAGACAAAAGGCAGAATTCGTAATTATCATCGGAGAAAACGAACTACGAAACGGTCACGTGTCCGTTAAAAATATGAAGACAGGCAATCAAACAATTGTAATGATAAAAGATCTTGTAAATCATTTTCAGTATCAGGAAGGCAAGGATGAACCGGGGAAAAAGGATTAAACCGGTTGTTCCGATTGAATATCGCTTACTTATTACACCGAAGCTGAAAGAGCGCGAAAGGAAAATTGTAACGCTCGTTGCGCTACGGACAATGGTTGAGTTTACAAACTTTCGTTACGATATTGTAGTCGAACCTGAATGTACCGACCGGACGCTCAAATTTACTATACGCGGACTCCGTGCGCCTCAGGTGTCACTGCCCGGAACAGGTCCGGCGGTGTTCAAAACCGAATACGACGGTCTTCACGGTACATACAATGTTATCGTATCGAAACATGGAAAAGATGAGAACTTATTTTCGGTCCACATTTCAAATAATGAAATACGATTGAAAAAAATCCCTGAAAAGAAATTTGTAGAAATAGTAACAAAAGAAGTCGAGTGGTATGAAAAATAAACTTATAACTCCCATCCCTAATCTAATAATAAATGTATCCTGACCTTTTTAAAATAGGACCGTTCACCGTACACAGCTTCGGCTTAATGATGGCAATCGGCTTTATTGTCGGAAGTTGGTTACTCACAAATGAGCTAAACCGCAAAGGATATAATCCCAATCTGGGCAGTACCATCACGCTCTTTGCGCTTATTTTTGGAATTGCTGGTTCAAAAATTCTTTTTCTGATAGAAGATTGGAGCCACTTCACCCAGAATCCGTTGAAAGAAGCTTTTTCGCCGGGCGGCTTAACCTGGTATGGAGGTTTTTTCTTTGCCACATTTGCAATATGGATATATGCCCGGAAGAAAAAAATTCCATTTCTTCGTATCTGCGATGCCGCGGCTCCAAGCCTGATGATCGGGTACGGTGTGGCACGGATTGGGTGCCATTTATCGGGAGATGGAGATTACGGATTGCCGACAAGCCTGCCATGGGGCGCCGTTTATTCCAACGGAACTTACCCCCCATCGCTCGCTTTCAGGGATTTTCCGGATATTGTGCAAAAATATGGTGTAAACGGCATTGTCCCTGATACGATTTCTGTACACCCGACACCGATCTATGAATTTATTTTAGCAATTATTTTGTTCTCAATATTGTGGAGACTCCGGAAGAACGATTACATCGACGGGAAACTGTTTATGATCTATCTATTGTTCTACGGGATCGCGCGTTTCGCCGTCGAGGCTATCCGGTTGAATCCACGATTGCTTTTCGGATTTTCAGAAGCACAATTAATATCAATCATCTTAATAATTATTGGAATTGGCGGATTAAATGTTCTATCAAAACCCAAACAACAACAAACGAAAACAAATATATAACTACAACAGGAGCGATTCTCCGGTTTATTCGAGGAATGAAAAGTCAAACCAGAAGCAGGCTCCATTACGTGTAGTCCACGATAGAAAACCGACTGCAAATATTATTGCCGGAAGAAATCCTGTATTGGAAGCCCTCAGGGGCGGAACTATCATCGAGAAAGTAGTAATTCTCGGAGGCGTAAGAGGTTCTGCTATCGAACGCATCAAACTGCTCGCGAAAAGAAACCGCATCCCTTGCGTTGAGGTCGGCAAATCAAAATTCCGCGAACTCGTCAGCGACACAACTACACAGGGTGTCGTTGCAATCGTCGGAACAAAAAGATATGTAGAAGTCACCGATATACTGGCAATCGCTGAAGAACGGAGTGAAGCACCCTTTGTTCTTCTCCTCGATGAAATTGAAGACCCGCATAATTTAGGTGCGCTGATTCGCACAGCGGAGTGTGCAGGCGTTCATGGTGTGGTTATCCCCAAGCACCATGCGGCTTCAGTTAACCAAACCGTTTCGAAAACTTCAGCCGGTGCAAGCGAACACGTCCCTGTTGCCAAAGTAACTAACATAGTGGCAACTCTCGACGAGATGAAACAAAAAGGTATCTGGGTTGTAGGCACAGATTCCGAAGCAGATAAACTTTACACGGAAATCGATTACTCATCGCCAATAGCGCTTGTCATCGGAAATGAAGGAAAAGGAATTCGCCAGCTCGTTAAAGAAAAGTGCGACTTCGTTGTGAAGATTCCATTGTTCGGCAAAATTGAGTCGCTAAATGCTTCCGTCTCTGGTGCTATTATTATGTACGAGATCGCAAAGAAACGTAAATTCTCAGACGGGAAGCTGATACAAGCTCCAGCCGTAAAGATAAAAGAAGCCCCCGACGACGAGGATACTTCAACGGAAGAAGACTGAGTAACCCGATTTGCAGATTCAGAAGTGCGAATCATCTTTCGCTGAAAGAAGACTCGCGCTTTTTTATTGACTTTCTCTCCTCGAAGATTTATATTCCTTTCGTTCGATTTTGCTGTAACGATTACTAAATTTAGCGAATGATGCGAGAAATATCAACGACTAAAACATCTCAGCCGATCCGGGATTTGCTTAATAGCTCCGGAGTTGCAATAGACATCTCCATTCTTTCTATTTTTTGGATTTTATCCATCATACTTGTCGATCCTCGTGGAGACTTTCCTCTAAATGATGATTGGTCTTATGGCATCGCAGTAAAAAATCTGATTGAGAGGGGCGGATTTTATCCTACTCCATGGACTTCAATGCCCCTGATTAGTCAAACATTATGGGGCGCAATATTCTGCATCCCGTTTGGTTTCTCATTTACAGTTCTTAGATTCTCAACATTGTCACTCGGACTCATTGGCATTGCCGCAACTTATCTATTGTTACGGCAGATCGGTTCAAACCGTTCGCTGGCTATAACTGGAGCATGTATTCTGGCGGCTAATCCGATTTACTTCTCACTGTCGCACACTTTTATGACCGATGTTCCATTCACGGCATTTTTAGTATTGGCACTGCTCTTCTTCGTCTTTTATCTACAAAAAGAATCAAACATTTATCTGATTATCGGAGGTTGTTTTACAGTCACTGCAGTTTTATGCAGGCAGCTTGGATTATTTCTCCCGGTTGCATTTACAATCGCTGTAATCGCTAAACATGGCATCTCGCGTCGTTCATTGGTACGGGCAGGATTCATTCTCATCATGGGATTTGGATCAAAGTTTTTGTTTGATAGCTGGCTCCAATCCAACGCAGGTCTTCCGGCATTATACAATGTTCAGTCTGAGTCACTGTTCCAAGTTCTGGGGAATCCTAAGCTTATTGTTTCCATTTCGACATGGAATATGTTAATTTTTATTCAGTACCTCGGACTCTTCTTATTACCATTCATGCTGCTACTGCCATCCCCGTTTATTGAACTCAAATCAAAGTTGCGTGTATTGAGTGGAATTCTTTTAGGCGTTTTCGCCGCCGGTTCTGCGATCTTGTTTTTAATCCTGCATAAGGTTTTCCCACAGATGGATAATATCATAACAAAAAACGGTATCGGACCAATTACATTGCACGACATATATCTCTTCAAATTACCAAACGTAGAAGCGCTGCCGGCTTTTTTTTGGATTCTCATTACTGTCCTTGCTATACTTGGCGGGAGTTTGTTATTCTTTCACATCGTTATACGCGTAATACATTTGTACGTCAATCGTCGTGAAATGAAGAACAGCACCGATTCGATAATTAATATTTTCATACTCTCTGCCTGTATTATTTATTTTCTGCCGATCACCATTACTCGTCCTTTTGATCGCTGGCTGATTCCGCTTATTCCGCTTCTCTGTGCTGCGATCATAGTTCCAAGGACAGCTAACCTGACGAAGAAACGATTTATAGCGGTGGCTTTAGTTTCACTAATTTTGATCGTCATGGCAATCTTCAGCATCACAGGCACGCGGGATTATTTAAGTTGGAATAGAGTTCGCTGGCAAGCATTACAAAATTTGATGGAGAAGGAATCGATTTCACCAAACGAGATCGATGGCGGATTTGAGTTCAATGGATGGTATCTGTGCAATTCCAACGAATCGATTACAGCACAGAAAAGTATCTGGGGCGGAAATAATACCCGATATATGATTACGATGGGTCCCGTGAGGGGCTTCGAGTTTTACCGTGAGTACATTTACGATAAATGGCTGCCTCTCGGACAGGCGAGTATTTACGTGCTTCGTCGGACATCCATAGCAAGGTAATAATAAAAACAACCGTCATTCACACACTGATAGGGACAACAAGTGGCAAAAGATATGAAAGAGATGGAAGAATATGTTCTCGTTTTCCCGACCGACCTGCTGAAACGCCTCGGCGATTTTCAGGGACTCTCGTTCGATGTTCAAAAATATCTCGATGTGATACTCGACCCGAAGAATCACAGATACATGAAACGGAAAGAAGCCGAGACAGACTTCCTGCATAAGCAGCTTATACCTTATGTTATTCTCCACCACAAAGATAAAATATTCACCTATCGCAGGGGAAAACTTTTAGCAGAGAAACGATTGATGGGAAATTGTTCAATTGGAATTGGCGGACACATCTCGGTGAACGACCCGACACTTTTTGGTACTACATACCAAGAAGGACTTCAACGGGAAGTAAATGAAGAAATAATTATCGAAACAACCTACAAGGAAAAGGTTGGAGGATTGATTAACGATGACTCGAACGAGGTTGGCAAAGTTCATTTCGGTATCATCCACACATTTGCGCTCGATCAGCCGCTAATTAAGCCGCGTGAAAAATCGATTAACGAAACCGGCTTCTCTAACCATGAAGAGTTAAGAAAGAATATCGACGACTATGAAAACTGGTCGAAGATATGTATTAACGGCTTAGATAAGCTGGTATAATAACTCCGGGTAAATCTCCCGAAGGTTCACCGGTTTATACATTGAAACCTTCGGGAGGTTATCTTGACTTTCGTCTAAGCAAATTCTATATTCTTGAGCGAGAAATATAGACGCATAAAGTAAGAAGCAGATATTTGAAAACGTCTAAATTGTGCGCCATACAAGTTAGGCGTAAACTATTTGGTGAAAGAATGAAGCGTACTGATTTATTTACATTCACATCTATTGCTGTCATCACGTGTTGTTTAACGGGATGCGGGTATACCATCCTCCGTGACTTTGATCAGGAAGCATGGCAGGCGGAGTGGTCCATAATCGATTCACTCACTGTCGCCCCGGATTTGACAATCTCAAACATCGAGTATGAGTACATCCCGCCGCCGCCACGGGAACCACTAGATCGAACTATGTACCCACCCGAAGTAAGATTTTATATCACGGTTAGAAATGCGGGGAATGCTGACTTTACTAAACCGTATGTCCTCGTTTTCAGGAATCTCAACCCACACCCGTATCAAACCAATACATTCGGTGGACTCTGCTGCAACCAGAAGGCGGAAACAATTCCTGTCGGTGGTCATCAGGAGATCAAGTTTTACGATGATTATCCCGATGATAGTTCGTCTTATAGTTTCGTGATCCTAACCAATCCCGCTATCCAGCGAGAGGTGATCGAGGCTCTGGGACATCACAGTAACGGTCCAACAATTCCACCAGTGTCCCGGGAATTTCGTTATGACAACAATGAAGCGCGCATCACTATACCAGGGTTAAAGGAAATCTTGTACGGCACACAACATCAGTAGCAACGGTGCTCACAAAATCGAAAATGATTATTGAGTCCTCTCAATGCTTTTGCTCACAGAGAATTTTTATGAGCACCAAAGAATTGTAGAATGTGTTCAGAATCAGAAATCAACAGAATCTTGACCGTCAAAATTATTTTACCCAACCCCTTGACAGTCTATTTATTTTCTTATATATTGATTATAGTATCTAACATCATAAAATGAAAAACAACAAATCCATGACCACTTCAATTATCATCAGCCAAGGCACTTTGGGCTGGTGGTGGCGTATTATTTTACGTGGGCTGGATTTGCTTTGCGACGATGACTAAGTAACTCTTAATATCTATTTTTTTATCCAACCCATTATGGCACTCATAGTGGGTTTTTTATTTTACGGTAGTCTGCTTGGATATGAGTGAAGGATCTAAAACGGTTGATAATGAGATGTTTGGAGCTGTCCTAAAAGTAGGTTTGGTGTGGTAGCCGCAAGTCTTCAGCTTGCGTGCGAAGATGCCACGAACGCAGACATAAAGTCTGCGGCTACCAGATTTTTTTTGGACAACCCCCAACTGACAAGAAAAAATAATTCAGAAATCAAATACAGTACTTTCAACAATCAATATAAGGAATGTTTTATGGACACAACAAAAATAATTCTACCAGAACAAGATTTACCGCGTCAGTGGTACAACATCATGGCGGATCTACCGTCGCCCCCGCTGCCTCCGCTACATCCCGGCACGAAACAACCGGTGGGTCCAGCAGACCTTGAACGGCTCTTCCCGATGGAACTGATCAAGCAGGAAGCAAGCACAGAGCGGTGGATCGATATCCCCGATGAGGTTCTCGATATTTACAAATTGTGGAGACCCTCCCCCCTCTTCCGTGCCCATAGATTAGAGAAAGCTCTACAAACACCGGCAAAAATCTTTTATAAATATGAAGGCGTCAGTCCTGCAGGCAGCCACAAAACGAACACGGCAGTCCCGCAGGCATATTACAATATGAAAGCGGGCGTAAAGCGCCTCACCACGGAAACCGGAGCCGGACAGTGGGGAAGCGCATTGAGCTTTGCATGTAAACAGTTCGGCATCGAGTGCAAAGTGTACATGGTGAAAATCAGTTACCAGCAGAAGCCATACCGCCGCGCGATGATGATGACCTGGGGCGCAAGCGTAACTGCAAGTCCGAGCACGCAAACAGCATTCGGACGCAAAGTGCTGCTGGCAGATCCGGATTCACCGGGAAGTCTCGGCATCGCCATCAGCGAAGCAATTGAAGAGGCGCTCTCCCGCGACGATACACGCTATGCACTCGGCAGCGTTTTGAACCACGTTCTTCTGCACCAAACTGTCGTTGGGCTTGAGGCAAAAAAACAAATGGAGCTTGCCGGTTACTATCCGGATGTGATCATCGGTTGTGTAGGCGGCGGAAGTAATTTTGCCGGTTTGGCGTTTCCATTCTTGCAGGATAAATTCACAGGAAAGAATTTTAAGGCGCTTGCAGTTGAGCCGGATTCGTGCCCGTCTCTTACGCGCGGCACGTTCGGCTATGACTTCGGCGACAGCGCCAAGATGACGCCTCTGATGCCGATGTATTCGCTCGGTCATAATTTCGTGCCTCCTCCGATTCACGCCGGCGGATTGCGTTACCACGGCATGGCGCCGCTTGTCAGTCATCTAACAAAAGAAAAATATATCGAAGCGGTCGCGGTCAAGCAATCGGATGTGTTCACAACGGCGCGATTATTCGCTCAGACTGAGGGAATAATCCCGGCTCCCGAATCAGCTCACGCTATTTGCAGTGCGATTGCCGAGGCGGAAAAAGCGAAACAGGAAGGAATATCGAAAACGATTCTTTTCAACCTGAGCGGTCACGGTCATTTCGATATGGGCGCATACGATGCATTCCTCGAAGGCAAGCTTAAAGACGATGAATCGCCCAAAGAGCACGCTTCCGATGTTGTTCAGTCGCCGGAGAAAAAATAAATACATCGCCGCAAAAGTGCAATTGAATAAAAAAGCGGTTATATTATCCATCAATTTGAATATGACTATGTGAACAAAAAACAATTATCGCTGTATGAAAGGAGCAAAAGAATATGCCTCATTTATTAGCAAAACTCAGAGGTGTGAGGATAGAGGATATCGGAAAAATACTTAGAGCTGATGCTTCCAAACATGCCGAGCAGGGATTATATTTGGAGCATCTCTGGCAAAATGCGGATGATTCGGAAGAGGTATTGTTTCTTTTCCGAACTAAGGATCTGAGCCATGCAAAAATATTTATAGATAAGGTTCACACACAAGCTCTGAAAGAAAATCCAAATGCTAATTTACCTCAAATGACATTTTTAGAAGAAGATTCAAAACTGTGACTATTGATGAGACGCGGGAAACGCGCTTGGTTGGAAATTATAAGTTTACTGTATAGGTTTGGCATTTGAAGCGCGCTGAACTTTTCGCGTTGGTTTGTTTTTCTTCAGCGCGAACTTTTGCCAGCTTTCCCGCGGCTTCACAATCGGTTTTTGTCTGTTGGAGAGACCCTTCATAAATAAACTCTAACTCATATTACACATATCATTGTTTTGGGGATCTCAATATCTCTGAACTTCAATAGCCCCGAACTTCAGTTCGGGGTAAATTATGAACAAAACCACGAGGGTTTCAACCCCATACTTTGGACTGAAGTCCAAATATCAATTGGGTTTCATTAATCCCCACGATAAATCGTGGGGCTATTGTGATAAATCCTTATTCTGTGCAACACCAGATTCTAATATCTAAATCCGAAATCCTAACGGCTCTATTCATATCTCGACTGCGTTCAATGTGACGAGTTGCCCTCATCATCTTCACCTTTGCCTTCACGTTCTAATCTGTACTTTTTGATTTTCGTATAAAGGTGGCTGCGTTCCATCTCAAGAGCTTCTGCGGTCTTCGAAACGTTCCAGTTGTGCTGAACCAATTGGTGCTTGATGAATGCCGCCTCTGCCCTGTCTTTAAATTCCTGGAACGATTGGCTCGACTGTACAATCTGGTCAACTGTGTCCCTCGGTGCGAAAGATAGCATCTCAAAATCAAAAGCATCTATTTCACTGCTAACGGACATAATCACTAACCGCTCAATAACGTTCCGAAGCTCCCGTACATTCCCGCGCCACTCCATGTTCTTCAGAATATCGATAGCCCGCTCTGTTATTTTTTTCCCTGTGATTCCATTTCGCGCACACGTTTCCTCGATAAAGGCATTGACCAAAATTGGAATATCATCCCGCCGCTCTCTAAGAGGAGGAACCGTTATTGGAATAACATTAAGTCGGTGGTACAAATCCTCCCTGAAATTTCCTTTCTTAATTTCTTCCGGAAGATTTTTATTTGTGGCGGCAATAACCCTCACATCGACAGGAATTACTTTGTTTCCGCCCACTCTTTCAATCTTGCCTTCTTCAAGTGCGCGTAAAACTTTTGCCTGTGCTTGCAAGCTCATGTCACCGACTTCGTCGAGGAAAATCGTCCCTTCGTCCGCCTGCTCAAGCTTACCGATGCGCTGGTTGGCGGCGCCTGTGAATGAGCCTTTCTCATGTCCGAACAACTCCGACTCTATCAGCTCGGCAGGAATCGCCGCACAGTTCACCTCTACAAGCGGCATGGCTGCGCGTTTACTTGTACGGTGGATTGCCCGCGCGACCAATTCTTTACCGCTGCCGCTCTCACCGCAAATCAGCACGCGCGCATCCGTAGGTCCAACACGGTGTATGACTGCATAAATTTCTTTTATCTTCTGGCTCTCGCCGAGAATTTTTTCCTTCCCTCGTATCTTTACAATCTCATCGGAGAGTTTTTTGTGTTCCAGCGCGTTGCGAAGAGTGATTAATAATTTATCACGGTCGAGCGGTTTGGGAAGATAATCGTATGCGCCTAACTTTGTCGCCTCAACAGCAGTCTCGAATGTACCGTGACCGGAAATCATTATTACCGGAACTTCCGCGTTCATCTGCTTCATCTCCCGAAGAACATCGATGCCATCAATTCCACCGGGCATCTTGATATCGAGAAAAACCGCATCGGGATTGTTTTCCTTGAATGAAGCGATGGCTTTCGCTCCATTCTCTGCAAACAGGACAGAATACTTTTCGTAATCGAGTATCATCTTGATAGAATCGCGGACACTTTTTTCATCGTCAACGACGAGAACGTTTTTCATTTTTTATCTCCTATTGTTTTGGCGGTATCCGCTTGCATCGGAATACCACGTTTAGAATCATTTTTCAAATCGTTCACTGCGGCAAAATGCGGATCAAGAAACTCCGACGGTACCAGGTGGTTATTTTTCAACAATGCGAGACCGAATTTTTCACCGTTCCTGCTCGCCCGTTTATCGCGCTCATCGAGTACGCCATCAACGATGATCGCATCTTCACCCTGTTCGATGAATTCAGAAAATCTTTCCGCCGGCTGATCGGATTCAAATGTAAAAGCAATGAATGCCGCACCATAGAAATGCTGTAGCTTGTCGCGGTCTCCGCTTGGAATGCGCGGTGTATCGGGATAGAGTTTCCTTGGAAGATTTTTCACACGGCTATTGAATTCCTCCGACGATTCATCAGATAAAGGAAACGCAAGAGCGAAGACGGGGATTTTCAAGCCGACAATCCGATGATCAAAACAGGCGAATGTTGAAAGAAGAAGCGAGACGGCAGTATTATCGTTCGTCAATTTCATTGCATGGATGAAAACCGCATCCAAAGCTTTGAGGTCACCATACTTACGGCGTATCTCATCAAATGTTCTGCTTCGAATAAACGATTTCAATTCCATTCCATGCTGAATAAAAAACGGCGGGAAATATTCCAATAGAAAACCAAACCCGGTCGGTTCTTCGAATGAGAGATACGTTTTGAGTGAATCTGGCTGAATGACTGTTGATTGAGCGGAACTACGCTGGAATCCGTACACAATAAACAACAACACCAGCATGAATTTCATACTACACCTGAATAACACCCGGACGTCTATGTTATTTCTGTTCAATAATTTAGATAACTGATAATTATTAAAGTTACAACAGAGTTACAAAATAATATAATAAAAAACAACATATAAAGGAGACAAGATATAAGCGTCAAGAAGTATGGTCAAAGACATTGGGCAGCGTATGAAGGTGAAACACTTATCTGTGTTACGATCGACAAGAAAGGTGCTAAGGCAGTAAAGGATTTGATTGAGAAAGTGTATTCACTGCAAACAACAAATGATGCTGAATAGACAATGCAATGAGGATACTGATCTTGCCCCGATTTGCACCTTTGTCTGTGGAAAGAAAAACACCATCAATGGTTTACGGAAGATATTGGGCATCCAGCGTTACAACAACATCTCGCAATTCTTATTGCTTTATGAAGGCATTGATCTTCCCCCTAATTTTCGGACAGAGAGAAAAGCCAGTATATTAGAGAAAAGGAGAAGTCCGAAATGGAAGCAGAACAAGTCAGAAGAAGAAGA